>JBAVOQ010000213.1:0-5229 GCA_049692235.1 Acidobacteriaceae bacterium
CTGATGAACCATCAATCTGGCATTCTGGTGGTAGTCCATTCGTTCCTCCGCAGTCGCTGGGGTTTCGTCACTATCAGCTTCTACGTTCCGGTTCGAATGGACAACCTATTGAAACTTCACAACTAGAACCCTGGCTCCCTGATGTTTCCGACTACGGTTCTGGCATTAGAAGCTAGATTCCATGCCCTCGTCAACCTGCGATGCTGTCAAATCCTCGGCGAGATTTCCACAGCTAAATTCGTTGAGCTTGTGGTGAAAAGAACGTGGTTTTGCCACTAATTAGATAGAGTCTCCTGCGTACTCGCCAGATGCGAATAGTCTGCCGGATTCTCGATTCTGAAAGAGTTGGTGGCACACGAATGGAGAACGTGTCTGTGGCGTCGCCGAACCTGCATCTTCACTCCCGAGCAGCGCAATACGTGCGCATGTCCACCGAACATCAGCAGTACTCCCCCGAAAACCAGTTGGACGTGATCCGTCAATACGCCGGAGCGCACAGCATGGAAGTTGTTCGGGAGTACTCGGATCACGGACGAAGCGGGTTGAACATTGCTGGCCGCGAGAGCCTCAATCAGTTGATGTCGGACGTAGAGAATAAGCGGGCAGACTTTTCCGCTCTACTTGTCTAAGCTTGCCCCAGCCGACCGGAACCATAGTCACCGAGAATGTTGGGCATTTCATTTCGACCAACCCTCCCTACTCAAAATCGTTCGGCGTTATTGCAGGAGAGCAAAAGGCGCTCGCGGGTGCCGTCGATGCCCATACGAAAGTCGACCAGGCGACACTCGATCAACTGGAGGATGCGCTGGTCACGTTGCGTGCACTTCTGGTCCCGCCGCTGGATGCCTGCCACGCAACCTCCGCCTGGAGTGCCGCATTCGCCAAATTTCCTAACGTCGTGCCCGAACTCACCGCCGTACATGACACCATCCAAAATCTGGTAGGTGACGGGAAAACGACTGCGGGCGGCGGCGGCGACATGCTGGACGCCGACTCTCAGCAGCTCGCTGCGATTCAAGCGGATATCGACATGTTCGCGAGCGGCATGCCGCGGCGCAGAAGGAATTCGACAATCAGATCGCCGACCTGAAAACATCGATCGCCAATCTCCAGAAAAAAATCGAGGAAGAACAGAAAAAGCGGCATCCGGATGCCGGGCTGATCAAGAAGCTAAATGACCAGGTCGCGGCCAAGCAGAGTGACATTAAGAGGAATAAGGAGGATGCCAACCAGGCCGCGGCCGTTTGGCAGGTGCAGTTAGACCAACTGAAGGCCGGTCAGGGCGTTCTGGCCGACAAGCTGACCAAGGCTCAGACGCTCGTCAAAACGGTCCTGTTCCCGGCTGACACCAAACTCCAGACATTGATCACCGCAATAAAAAAGCCAGACGTCTTTGCGGGACCATTCACGATTAACGATCTGCTCAACAAAGACAAAAACGACCAACAGGAAGTGTTCACTTTGAATGCGGTTAACTATCTCACCGATCCGCTGAAGATCTTCATTGCTTCCGCGGCAACCGACCCTTACAGCCAGACGCTTGCGGATTCGATCGTCGCAACGGCGCCGACGAAGACTGCTGTGATGCAGGCGACCGTGCAGTATGTGACTCAACCGGAGATGGAGGTAACCGCGGGCGTCCTTGTGCCGTTCCTGCCATACAAGAGCTATACGGCGGCGCCGCAAAGCGCGGGTTCGGCAACCCTCGTAGTACAGGAGACCCACACCTTCACCATCGTTCCCGCTGTGGATCTGAATTTCCGGCTGGGAAACGACAAGTTTGCGGGCAACAAGCGCTATGGGTGGTTGGGAACCGTCGCCGTGGGCTACAACCCGGCCACGACCATGGTGGAGTTCGGGGTCGGCCCAAGCCTGACTCTGAAGTCGATGGTGTTCAGCTTCCTCGCCGATGTGGGGCGTGACACAGCGCTTGCCAGCGGATTCACAAAGAACCAGCCGCTACCAGGGGCTGCAACCGCTCCGGCAACAAAAGGGGTGTGGTCCGTCAAGCCGTCTTTCGGTTTCTCGATCCGCCTTCCGTTCAACAGTGGCAGCGGCCATTAAGGCCGATTGCATTATTTACAAGAAAACGCAAGATCTGTCCGATTGCAGTTGCCTCTTTGACGGCGTGGTGCTTCCCGCAGAGGAAAAGCACTGCCAATCTGCTGTTGACAGAGGTGCGCGGCGTAAATGATAACCGCAGCAGCAGCTTCGATTGCGGGATTTTCTATTATGGTGACGAAGTCGAGTTGTGCCACGATGGAACTAACACGGCACTTTCAAATGTGAATTTCCGCCTAGTCTCCGGGGTGATACCCAGCGCCCAGGCTGTGGGGTCTCAATCGGTGATATCAGGGCAACGCACTCATTGAAGCGTTGCTACCGTTTTATAGGCTAATCGGAGATTTTTGCCCATGCGCCGAGGGTCAGCAGAGGTCAGCGTATCCGCTGGACCTTAATGGATCAGAAACCGTTTTCCCATCTGAGCCATGTTGTCTGGATTGTCGAAAAGCTTTGGATCATTCGACGTTCGCTTAGCGAGCCATTTATTCATCTCATGTCAGACTGCTTGGGAGGCGGTTCAAATCTGCGCGTTCCCGACATTCCTACCTCCGGAGGACACTCGGCATTTCCCGATCAGAGAATGGCTCTGTTTAGGAGCAGATTTCAATACGCGGAGAATCCTCTCCTGTGTCCTTCCGGAGCAAGTGGCACTCATTTTGCGGGGATATTCGGAGATTGTTGACTTTAATTTGCAGATTTTTGAAGACTCAAGACTGTATGGTGGACCAAGTCGTGAGCGAACCATTCTCCACCGCCGAAACGCGCCGACAAACCCAATCCTGGATCCCAACTGATCCAATGTCCCATTTCAGGTGATGCGGACAATGAGGCGAGATTCGATTCTTCGGCAAGGTCCGAATCTTTTGGTGCGATCCGCAAAGCGCCGGACGCTCATCCGGCTTCCTCCTCTATTGAGTCGAACGATTTCACTCATACCGAGGGCGATCGCGAAACGGATCACCGTGCGAGCTTAGGAACACGGACCTCAAGGAGATGTTTGGACTTGAGTGATCTCGGTTCCGGTTTGTCGAAAGTCGAATTGCAATATCCAAACTCTGCCGACGAACTGACCGTCAACTTGCGCGGGCTTGAACTTCCAGTCCCACGCTGCTTGCAGTGCCAAGTTGGCGAAATATCTACTTGGCCCGAGTGAGTCGAGGGTGGCATTCGAAACATCGCCGTTCGGATCGACGGTGATCCGTACCCTCACTCTGACTGTGCCCCGAATGGTCCTACTCGCACTTCGGGGTACGTCGGGCAGAACTCGCTTCGCGACTTCACGATTCACCGCCCCTTCGGTTTGCGTCCCCTGAACTGGAGACTGAACTGCAGACGGAGGCGGCGTTTCAGGGGTCGCGGGCTTGGGTGTCGGTATTGCGGTGGTCACAGGGTGCTGCCTTACGTCACGCAACGATGGAGGGGTTCGGTGAGATCGCAAGTACAGAACGGCGATAGCCGCAAACAACGCGACCACTGTGGCAATGAACGCCGACCCGCGGAACCTGGCAGGTACGGTTCCCGTTTTGTGGGAGTTACCGGCCTGGTTCGGCAGCGATCGGGCAGGTTCGGACCGAGCCTGGTTGACATCGTCGAGCGTGCAGCGGAGCGCTGGGTCAACCTGGAGACAGCACTGCGCAAGTCCGGCAAGGGGTTGTGCGATGGATTCTGGCACAATCGGTTCTCGATTTGCTGATCGATCCCATACGGGTGGATGCTGGGTCAACGCTTCGACCAAGGTGACGCCGAGCGACCAGACGTCCGCAGGCGAAGAAATCCCGTTGCTGGCGACCTCGGGCGCGTCATAAATACTGAGAGGTCCAAACTGTTTGTGAACCTCGCCGATGACCTCAAGGCCGTCCCCGGAAATTTTCAACTGATTGCCGACGACCATGATGTTCGACGGTTTCAGATGACCATGCACGAAACCTTTTCCGTGAAGATAGAAAAGCGCGTCGAGGACCGGGGTGAGCATCTCCTGGGTCTCACGGTGCGAGAGGGGTCGTTCCGGAATAATCTCGGAAAGAACTTCCTCCGCAAGCTCTGCCACGGAGTAGACGAGCCAGTTGGTCTCTGTCTGACAACGTCCGGTATGAAGCAAGGGCATTAAGTGAGGATGAGAGAGGGTCGCTGTCAACGCCCACCCGGCGAGAATTGCTTCCGCCTCGAGAGGGTCAACTGGAATCAGCTTGATGGCGGCCACTTGCGACCCAGGACCTGAAAGTTCCGTGAGGAAGACCCCACTCCTGTCAGAGCCTCCTAACCATTTGAGAAGGGTAAATTTCCCATCGATTACGCGTCCTGTCCAGTCGCTGCGAATCACCGCTGCAGTCATTGCCCAACCATCTTTATCGGAGCATAGCAAGAGTTCGAACCCGCGGACAAATGCTCGGTTCGCTTTCGAGAAAAACATCCGCTGCTGCTTCCCATATGTGGGAGACTTGCACTCAGTAAGTTTCTTGGCCGACGCAAAACATCAGGGAGCGTACATGAGCTACGTCGAAGCGAATCTGGTCCCAGGGGAACGGGTGATCTACAAAACCACGCTCCATTGGAGCGTAATGCTGTGGAACATCCTTTTTGGATGTCTGCTACTTGCTCTAGGGGGTTTTCTGCTCTATTACGCGCGGACACACGTCGAAAGTGGAGTCAACAATCTTTACACCATGGAAATCGCGGCCATCGTGTTGATCGTGGGCGGCTTCGTCCTCATTCTCGTGGGGAACCTGAGGCGAAGCGCAACGGAAATGGCGGTGACGAGCCGACGCGTGATCATAAAAACAGGCCTGGCAAGCCGAACAACGATCGAAATGCTGCTTAGCAAAGTCGAGAGCGTGGAGGTTAGTGAACCAGCATTCGGCAGAATGCTGGGTTACGGCTCGATTGTCATGATTGGTACGGGCGGTACCTCCGAGCCTTTCCATAAAATGGCACATCCACTCGAATTTCGGAGCCAGGTTCAGCAACAGATCGAGAAGTTGCGACCAGGAGACGAAGTGCCGGGTGGGGCGCGCCAAGGATCATGATCACTAGCTAAGTGGACTAGATGTGGTGTATCAACAGGTTGTTCCGATTTAAGCCGGAACGGGTAATGGGTGGAGCAAGGCCCAGACTACTGTGCGGGCGATGCCAGTTGTATGCGTGCAACCAGGAGCGAAGCTCCTGGTT
>JBAVOQ010000214.1:0-66880 GCA_049692235.1 Acidobacteriaceae bacterium
ACTTTCTTGGTTTCCTTGACGGCGGTTTCCGCCAGCAGATCCAGAAATCCTGCTACCTGCTTGTTCGTCAATTCGAGTTTCTCGGCCAGATGCCGAACGAGTGCTGTTTTGGTCATACCTGCTGCCATAATTTGTCTTCCTCCTGATACCAGCAGTGGGTGTGCCACCGCGGTTTTGTTTTTGACTTCTATCGACCGCGTCGCCGCTGTGGATGCCTCGCGGAAATGCGAGGATCGCAAGCATTGATGCGGGTCTAAAGAAACCCTTCCGCCGTTTACCTTGCGGCTTTCCGCAGGATTTGTCAACGGAAAACAACGCATTTCCACAGGTTTTCTTCGGTTTTTCTCGGTTTTCTTCGGAAATTGGCTGCTTTTCTCCGGTTTTCCCCTAAGTGGGCTCCTGAAGCCCGCTTGAATGCGCGCTTTCATTGCGTTTTGAGAGTAGACAAATTCTACCGCGTTTTGTTGTGCAGGCAACGCCATTCTCGCGTGCAAAACAGTGTCAGACAGGGTTCTCGCTATACTAGCGGAAGCGAGATCAACCAAAAGGAACAGAGAAAAATGCAGTCCACATCGCAGACGCCGGAGCAGGTTGCGAAGGCCGCGAAGCCGCAGCCAGTGCCGTTGGAGCAGGTCCTGCGCGTCGCGGAATTGGCGCAGCTGGAGCTCCGCGAAGACGAGCAGCAGGAGATGCTGCGCGACCTGAACGCTATTCTGGGCCATGTCGCGCAGTTGAATGAACTGGACACCCGCGACGTTCCGCCCATGACGCAGGTGAATGCTGTGATGCAAGGCGACGCCAGCGATGCAGGCGCGGTGGATGCCGGCAACGTGCTGCGCGAGGATGCAGTTCGTCCCTCGCTCGATCGCGCGAAAGTGATGGCGACGGCGCCGGAAACCGATGGCGCCTACTTTAAAGTTCCCAAGGTGATCGAACGGTGAAGCTTGACTGGGCGCGCTGGCATCGCGCATCGACAAAATTTCGTAAGGGATGAGAATGGCAGAACTGAAATCCACTTCCAGCCGCGCTTCGCAGGATGCGCCACGCACCATTCGCTCCGCGCGTCACGCGATTGTTAGCGGCGAAACAAGTGCGGTGGCGCTGGCCGATTCATATTACGACACCATTGCGGCGGAAGATTCGAAGATCAACGCTTGGCTGTCGCTGAGCCGCGAGCGCGCCACGGCGCAAGCGCATCGCATCGACGATCTGGCTAAGGCTGGAGAACTCGCGAACGAAGAAGCGTTGCCGCTGGCCGGCGTTCCGATCGGCATTAAAGATGTGCTGGTGATGCAGGGCGCGCCCGCGACCGCAGGCTCGAAAATTTTAGAAAACTATCGTCCGCCCTACGATGCCACCACGGTAGCCAAGCTGGCGGCGGCAGGCGCGGTGCTGCTGGGCAAATTGAACTGCGACGAATTCGCGATGGGCTCGTCGAATGAAAATTCCGCGTACGGGCCGGTGCACAATCCACGCGCTCTCGATCGCGTACCTGGCGGTTCCAGCGGAGGATCAGCAGCCGCCGTCGCTGCCAACATGGCGGTGGCCACGCTGGGCACAGATACCGGCGGCTCCATTCGCCAGCCCGCGTCATTCTGCGGAGTGGTGGGTCTGTTGCCAACGTATGGCCGTGTGTCCCGCTACGGATTGATCGCCTTCGCTTCCTCGTTGGACCGCGTGGGACCGTTCACACACACGGTGGAGGACGCCGCCATTCTTCTGGGTGTGCTCGCAGGTCCGGATCCAATGGATGCGACCAGCGCGCACCAGCCGGTACCGAATTATGCGGCAGCACTAGACGCGCCGGTGAAAGGTCTGCGGATCGGCATTCCGGATGAGTATTTTGCCGAGGGCCTCGATGAAGAAGTACGCGCCGCCGTGGAAAAAACCGCGGACGCGTTGCGTGCCGCCGGATGCATGCTGCACAAAGTTTCGCTGCCGCACACGCGCTATGCTGTCGCCACGTATTACGTGCTGGCCACGGCCGAGGCCAGTTCCAACCTAGCGCGCTTTGATGGCGTGCGCTATGGGCTGCGCGCGCAAGACGCGAATTCGCTGAGCAGCATGTATCGCCGCACCCGCGACCAGGGATTTGGCAAAGAAGTGAAGCGTCGAATCCTGCTGGGGACCTACGTGTTGAGCGCGGGGTATTACGATGCCTACTATCGCAAGGCGCAGCAGGTGCGCACGCTGCTGACTCGCGATTTTCTTGAGGCCTTCACGCAGGTCGATGCGATTCTGACACCGACGGCTCCCACGCCGGCGTTCCGACTGGGCGAAAAAACCGACAATCCGCTGGAGATGTATTTGGCGGATATCTACACTGTGACCGCGAATCTGGCGGGTATTTGCGGCATCTCAGTTCCCTCTGGCAACTCCTCTGCGGGCCTGCCGATTGGCGCGCAAATTCTCGGCAAGCATTTCGATGAAGCCACGGTGCTTCGCGTCGCGCGCGCGGTGGAGCAGGCCCACCACGGCTGGCAGGCGCAGCGATGAGCGTCGACGCACACGGGGCAGCCTCAATTGCAACAGATCGTTTGATCGTTGCCCTCGATGTTCCATCGGCAGCGCAGGCAAGAGAACTCGCGGCGCAACTTCACGGGATCTGTCGCTGGGTAAAAGTTGGCCTGGAGTTGTATCTCGCCGCAGGAACGGCGATGGTGGAAGAACTGACCACGCAGGGCTTCTCCGTATTTCTCGATCTGAAATTTCACGACATTCCCAATACAGTTGCGGGCGCGGTTCGTTCCGCGGCATCGATGGGCGCAGCGTTGTTGACGATTCACGCCGCAGGGGGACCCGCGATGCTCCAAGCAGCGGCAGAGGCAGCGGCCGCAACGAAGAATGCCCCGCGATTGCTCGCCGTCACGGTGTTGACCAGCATGAATCGAGAGCAGCTGGCCGCCATCGGCATCGAAACTACGGCAGCCGACCAGGTGCTTCGCCTGGCACGCATGGCGATCGATTCGGAGATTCGCGGACTGGTTTGCTCGCCGGAAGAAGTTGCGATTCTGCGCCGGGAACTGGGCACCGAACCGAGGCTGGTGGTTCCTGGCATCCGTCCGGTGGGGGCTGCAGTCGGCGACCAGAAACGCATAGCCACTCCCGCGGATGCAATTCGAGCGGGCGCCAGTCAACTCGTTGTTGGCCGACCGATTACGCAGGCAGCCGATCCAGCAAAGACGGCGCAAGCCATCCTGGATGAAATCGCCAGCGCAATGTAGGGTGAGTTTTTTCGGGCCATCATCCTCCGCACTCGCGGAATCGGGGACGCGGCGTGCAACGGAGCCACTAGGCGCGGCATCTATGTGTGCATTCATCGTACGATTTTCGTGTCATGGACACGCCGATGAAAAAGCTGATTGACGGAAGTCTGCAACGAATACTACGCTCAGGTAACAAGTTTGACAGGCGCCTGTAGAGCGTCGGACAATCCCCAGGTTTGTACATTCCAACAGTTTTTCGAGGCCACTCTAAGTGACGAATCCATTGTTCATCCGTATGGCTGTGCGCAGTCTTGGTATCACCGCCGCAGTGACCCTGCTCGCTCTTCCCCTGCCTGCCATGGGTATTTCGGCCCAGAAGGCGGCCCCTCCCCAGGTTACTCTGCCCGGCAATGTCCGTCCTGACGTGAAGGCGGCGATCGACAAAGGCGCGGTCGATGGCAACATGCAACTAGACGATATGCTGCTGCAGTTGCAGCGCCCCGCGGCGCGGGAAACCGCGCTGGAAGAAAGAATCGAAGCGATGTACCAACCCGGCAGCCCGGATTTTCATCACTGGCTGACCGCCAAAGAATTAGGGCAACAGTATGGCCCGAACCCAGCGGATATTCAGAGGGTCACCGAGTGGCTGCAGAGTTACGGCTTGCAGGTGAACGGAGTTTCCAAAAGCGGCCTGGTAATCGATTTTTCCGGGACGGCCGCGCAGGTGACCTCCGCAATGCACGTTGCCTTACGCAAGGTGGTTGTCAACGGTAAACACCATTTCGCGAATGTGCAGAATCCGCAGGTTCCGGCCGAGTTTGCCAACTTGATTGTCGGGGTGTCGTCCCTGAACGATTTTCGCCCCAGACCGGCGCACACCGCGATCAGTGCGGGGAGGATCGATCCCATCTCGAGAGCGGTTGTGCCGCACGCCACGGCGGCAACAATTGGCGCAGCGACCTCGTCGGGCGCGACGCCGGGCTTCACCGTCAACTCCTCCTATCAGTTGGTTGTTCCGGACGATCTGCACACGATTTACAACTTCGACAGTGTGTACAAGAAAGGAATTACCGGCAACAAGCAGGAAATCGTCGTGATCGAAGACAGCGACGTGTACGCGACCAGCGACTGGTATACGTTTCGCAGCATCTTCGGCCTGAGCAAATACAAGAAGGGGTCGTTTACACAGATTCATCCTGGCGGGTGCACCGATCCTGGGGTGCTTGTCGGTAACGATGGTGAGGCGATTCTCGATGCCGAGTATGCCAGCGCCGCAGCGCCGAATGCTGCCATCGTGCTGGCTTCCTGCGCGGACACGCAAACGACATTCGGTGGTTTGTTGGCGCTACAGTCATTGATCGACGAAAGAGTTCCACCGGCAATTGTCAGCATCAGCTACGGTGAGTGTGAAGCGGCGCTGGGCGCGGCAGGCAATGCGACCTACCGCTACGCCTATGAACAGGCCGCAGCGGAAGGCGTCTCGGTGTTTATTTCCTCTGGCGATGAAGGGGCTGCCAGTTGCGACGCCAACCAGCCGGCGGCGCAATACGGCATCGCGGTGAGCGGGTTTGCTTCCACACCGTACAACGTGGCTGTCGGGGGCACCGATTTCGGCGACAGCTATGCCGGGACCAATGCGCAGTATTGGAAAGCGGCCAATAACGCCGCCTATGGCTCCGCGAAGGGATACGTACCGGAGATTCCGTGGAACGATTCCTGCGCCAGCACGTTGATCACAAACATTGAGGGCTACAACGTGCCGTACGGAAAGGACGGCTTCTGCAATTCCGCAACGGGTGAAAAGTACTTTTTGACGACGGGAAGCGGAAGCGGTGGTCCGAGTGGCTGCGCGTATGGAGAGACTTCTCCCAAGGCAAACACTCCGGCGGTCAGCGGCAGTTGCCGAGGCTACGCAAAGCCGGCCTACCAAGCTGGCGTCTTCGGCGTACCAAATGATCACGTACGGGATTTGCCAGACGTTTCTCTGTTCGCTGCCAATGGAGTGTGGGGGCACTATTTTGTGTTCTGCTATACCGATCCGGCGACGGGCGCGGGTGGTGCGCCATGCACCGGCAATCCTGCAAACTGGTCGGGGGCCGGCGGCACATCGTTCGCCGCTCCCATTGTGGCTGGTGTGCAGGCGCTGGTGAACGAGTCACAAGGCGCTCCCCAGGGCAATCCAAACTACGTGTACTACGCGTTGGCGAAATCGGAGTTTGGTGGAACCGGGAAAAACTCTTGTATCGCAACCCTTGGTAAGGAGAGTGAGCCTTCCTGCATATTTCACGACGTCGCCCAAGGCGACATAGACGTGAACTGCCTCGGCAAGTTTAACTGCTATACGCCTTCCGGAGCGAACGGCGTATTGTCGACAACGAGCAAGGCATACTCCAAGGCCTACGGCAGCCAAGAGGGCTGGGATTTTGCGACCGGAATCGGCACGCTGAATGTCGGCAACCTGATTAAGAACTGGAACTACGCCTTCCGATAGGCTGAACTTATACGGCGGTGCAACACGATGTTGCAAGGGCGGCCTCGAATATCTTGAGGCCGCCCTTTTGCGCGTTGCTGCCGCGTGAAGATTATCGTGGCAGGGATTTCTTCCCCGCGACGCTCACCGTGGTCGACACTCCGTTGGCATCGGTTCCGGGCTGGCTGCCGCCGACGAACAGCATATAGTTTCCGGGCAGAATCACGCGATCGCCGTTCCCCAGCACCTGGCTCCATTGCCGTGCTTCCACTTTGATTTGCACGGGCACGGTCGCCCCGGCGGCCACATGCACGCGCGAAAATCCGTCGAGCGCATGAATCGGGCTGGTCCTGGTTTTCGGGTAGGTGAGATACAACTCCGCCACTTCATCGCCATCGACCTTCGAGGTGTTGGTGACGTCGACATCCACGGTGAGAGGTTCACCGGCCTTCAGTTTCTCAGTCGAGACATGCAGCTTGTCGAATTTGAACTGTGAATAGCTCAAGCCAAATCCAAAGCCATACAACGTTGCGCCATGGAAGTAGCGATAGGTGCGGTCAGCCATCGAGTAGTCCGTAAACGGCGGCAGTTCATTGGTTGAGCTATAGAACGTGACCGGCAATCTGCCCGCTGGATTGTTTTTGCCGAGCAGCGTGTCGACAATCGCCTGGCCTCCGCGAGCGCCGGGATACCAGGCTTCCAGTATGGCGTTGGCATGCTGCGCGGACCAGTTCACGGCCAATGCGGAGCCGTTCATCAAGACCACAATCAGCGGCTTGCCGGTAGCGGCGACGGCCTGCAGCATTTTTACCTGCACATTCGGCAGGTCGATGGAAGTGCGATCGCCGCCAGAAAATCCTGGAATGTGAATCGGCATCTCTTCCCCTTCCAACCGCGGAGAAATTCCTACGAATGCCACCACAGCATCCGCCTGCTTCGCGACGTCGACGGCCTGCTGACGCAGCGTGTCCACCGGCGGTTGCCAATTGAAGCTGACCCCTGCGCCAAACAGTGGAGACTGATGCGAATATTCGAGGCGGAATTCGTGCGGCTTGGTATCGGCAAAATGCACTTTGAATTCTGCCGGATTCTCATGCCCTTTTTTGTCCTGAGAGGTGGCAGACGATACTTGCTTGCCATCCACCCAGACACTGTAGCTTTCAATGTTGTCGCAGGGATAGCAATCGGCCAGCTTGACCTGGAAGGTGATGTCGCCGGCGGCGGGTGGCGTCAATGTGCCGGTCCAGCGGACAGAAAACGCTTTGCGCGGAATGCGGTTGGGATACGGACTCGCGCCATCCCAGTTGCTGTCGATGTTGTCTGAGGTCGAGGTGATGCCGGGTCCGGAAAACTTGGCATTCGGAAAGGCAGTCTCCGTCAGACCTTCCGCGCCGTCGGCAGTGTGGAAGACATTTGGCGGAACCGGCAACGATAGTTGCTCCACGTAGGGCGCGCCCTGCACATCGAGAATGCGAAATCGTTTTTGCGCGGCCAGCGTTTTGAAGGCAGTCAGAGGCGTTTCGGGATCGATGGGCGTTCCGTTGTAATTGCCTTCGAGCGCCGCAATCGAAGCCGCGTTCGGCCCGATCACTGCGATGGTCTTCACGTTGGGTCCGAGCGGCAATGCACCATCATTCTTCAGCAGCACCATGGACTCATCGGCGGCTTTCAAATCGAGCCGCGCATGCGTGGGCGCAAATACGACAGAGCGATTCAGCGATTGCATGGGCTGGTCCGCCATCGGCGCAAGAATTCCCATGCGAATGCGCGCGGTCATCAGGCGCTTTACAGCAGTGTCGATTTCGCTTTCCTTGATCAGCCCGTCATGAACCGCTTTGACCAGCGTGGCATATTCATCGCCGCAGCTCAGGTCGGTTCCGGCGCGCACCGCGTCAACAGAGGCTTGCTCGATTGACGGCGCATACTTGTGCCCGTCGGCGATGTCGCCAATCGCGCCGCAGTCAGAGACTACGTAGCCGTTGAACTTCCAGTCGTCGCGCAATGTTTTCTGCAGCAGCATGGTGTTGGCGCACGCCGGTGCACCATCGATCGCGTTATAGGCGCACATGATGGAGTCGGCGTGAGCGTCGACAATGGCGGAGCGAAAAGCGGGGAGATAGGTGTCTTCCAGATCGTGCGCCGAGACATCCACATTGAAGCGATGCCGCTCCGATTCTGGACCGCTGTGCACGTCGAAGTGCTTTGGCGTGGCGATGGCCAGATATGTATCGGGATCATTGCCTTGCAGGCCGTCTACAAACTGGATAGCCAATTGTCCGGTCAGAAATGGATCTTCACCATACGTTTCCTGTCCGCGACCCCAGCGTGGATCACGAAAGATGTTGACGTTCGGCGACCAGAAATCCATTCCATAAAAGATGGCGTGGTTGTCTTCCCTTACCGCCGAGTTGTATCGTCCTCGCGCTTCAATGCCGATCAAGTGCGCTTCTTCGTGGATCAGCGGAGCGTCCCATGTCGCCGCCATGCCAATGGCCTGCGGAAACACGGTGGCATACCCGGATCGCGCGACGCCGTGCAGTGCCTCACTCCACCAGTCGTATTCGGCCACACCGAGCCGCGGAATCGCCGCCGCGTGATTCTGCATCTGCGAAACTTTTTCTTCCAGCGTCATCTTCGATACCAGATCGTCCACGCGTTTCTGGATCGGTACCGCCGGGTTTAAATATGGGGCGGTTTTATTGGCGTTCGCCTGCGCAAAACAGCCGGGCACGAGGATCAGCAACGCACCCGCGGCAGCCATCGTTGCAGAGAACCAGAATTTCAGTCGGCCATGAGCACCAGCGACCAAAAACGATTTAGACATAATCTTTCTCCTTCTTTCACGTCGAGAAAATCGCTATCAAACAGGCGTCTATCAATCTACTGTGCATCGCCCGGCATGACAAACGCGGGATGTTGCGCGACAATCTGGACGGCATAGGAGATCTGGCAGCTTCGAGCCGGTAAATGTGCTGCATCCGGTTGCGAGCATGAGAAAATATGCATCTTAATGCCGGGAGGCTATATCGGATGACCACCCACACAAAGTCGGCTTTCGGAGCCGCGCTTTCCGTTGTCCTTCTTTTCGGCGTTGCGGCTTGCCATGGAAAACCGAGCCCCAGCACTGCTACGCAAACCTCAGCCAGCCAGAACGATCCAGGCGATCCCGCCGACGCGAACAACGCGCCGGTCAACGGACCCGCGTCTGCCTATGACAACGGCGCCGCGCCCACCGTGACACAGGCTCCATCGAACCAGTCTTACTCGTCGCAGCCGGCCCCACCGCAGCAGTACAGCCAGAATGAGCCACCACTACCGCCGCCGGACCAGGCTGGCTACGCTCAGGGAGGATACGATCAATCTCCGTACGCCCAGGGCTATGACGATGCTCAGGACCAGCAGGAAGTGTATGCTCCCGAGCCGCCGCCGACGATGCCGGAGTATGAGCAGCCCTATTGCCCGGGCAACGACTATATCTGGACGCCGGGATATTGGTTCTGGTCGCCGGCCGGTTATTACTGGGTGCCAGGGGCGTGGGTGCTGGCGCCGTATATTGGAGCGCTGTGGACACCGGGATACTGGGGATTCGCGGGCGGTCGCTATGGATGGCATTACGGGTATTGGGGACCCTACATCGGGTTCTATGGCGGCATCAACTATGGCTACGGCTATTTCGGAAACGGCTATCAAGGCGGCTACTGGAACCGCAGGACATTCTATTACAACCGCTCCATTACGCGCGTCAATAACAACGTTCGCTACGTCTATACGCGCAATGTCAGCTACAACAACCGCACCCGCGTTAGCTACAACGGAGGGCGCGGAGGACTCAATGTTCGGCCAAATCAATCACAACTGAATGCGGCAAAGGCACGTCGCTTTGGCGCGATACCGGCGCAGCGTCAGCTGGTCCATCAGGCCCAGGGAAATCGGGCGCAGTTTGCCAAGACGAATAACGGGAAGCCGGCACAAGTAGCGTATACGCGTCCCGTCAACGGCGGTCGAAAGGCCCCAGCTGCGCGTCCTCAGGATTTTCGTCCGGCTGTCGGTACACGTCCGGTAAACAATGCACGACCTGCAACCGGAACGCATCCCACCAACGGCGGAAAACCCGTAAATGGTGGACGTCCGGTCAATACAACTCGCCCCGCGCCCAGTACCGGACATCCTGCGAACGGCAATCCCACACCGGAACGGCCCGTCACCCACCCGGCGCAACCGAGGCCGGAGACTCGACCGGCGCAACCTCGACCGGAAACGCGACCCGCACAACCGAGACCGGAGACTCGACCCGCACCACAACCTCGTCCCGAGTCGCGACCGGCGCCGCAGCCTCGCCCAGAATCACGACCCGCGCCGCAGCAATATCGACCTGCGCAGCAGACCCATCCTGAATCGAGACCCGCGCCGCAGCCTAGGCCAGATCCTCAAGCCAAGCCGGAAACTCGGCCTGCGCCGCAGCGCCAGCAGGACAATCGCGGGCCAAACTGACGGTCTGACCTAAAAAAAGTCCGGAATGGTGTGGAACGCGATGCGGGTTGGTGCAGCGGCTTTCGCCAAATGCATGCTGGCGAAGTAGAGTGTCTCGATTCCGTATTTCCGATTCAGTTGGTCCATGGTCGCAGCCAGCTGATCGCGGCTGGCTTCCCGGTCGAGCGCACTGAACAGGCTCAGGGTGTGCAGTTCTTCCGGCACCAGGTGGATCAGCGTGACGCTGACCAGGAACGGCTTTTCGTAGAGCGGGCCCATGGGGCGCATCGACCATAATTTTCGCAGCCCTTCAATCAGCGTCTGCGAGTCCTGGCACTCCACCAGCCGCAATTGCTCGGTCCAGGTCTGCTGCGGAATTCCGGAGCCATGTTTGCCGGTGGCAGCGTCTTTCGGCACGGTAAACCGCAACGAAAGTGACATGCCGCCGGCCCATAATTTCTGCATGCGCAAACGCATCCCGGCCTTGTGCAACAGCTTATGCGCAGTGGCATAGGTGCCTTCCAGGCTGCGCAGCTCCGGCCCAAGGACGTGTTCGTGGCCGATGGATTTCGGGTGCTCCAGGTCGGCATCGTGGAAGTCCTCTCCGCGCAGCCAGTGCCACAGGCGCTCTCCTTGCACTTCACCCCAGGCCTGTCCGAGTTGCTCCGCATTCAAGGCCAGCAAGTCGTCCATGGTTTTTACGCCGTGCTTGTTCAGGCGTCGCTCCATTCGGCCGCCAATGCCGACCAGTTCGCGCAGCTTCAGCCGCAGCAACGCGTGCGGCAGCAGGTCCTGCGTCAAGGCAATCAGGCCGTCCGGCTTCTCCATGTCGGAGGCAATCTTGGCCAGATAACGATTCGGCGCCAGGCCAATCGAACAGCAGAGTGTGGATCCGACTTGCTCGCGAATCGAGGATTTAATACGCCGCGCCAGATCCATGGCGGCCAGTAACGGCTGCTCGCGACCGATCAACGCGCACGCCATCTCGTCAATCGATCGAACCGAGGACACCGGCACGCAGCTTTCGACTGCCTCGACGACGCGGCGATGGTAGTCCACGTAGAGCTCGTGCCGAGCCTCGACCAGGATCAATTCCGGACACATACGCTTGGCTTCGCCCACCTGCGTACCGGTTTTCACGCCAAAGGCTTTCGCCTCATAACTGGCGGCGATGCAACAGGTAGTGTCGGCCATCAGCGGTACGACCGCCACGGGCCGGTTGCGCAGTTCCGGCTGCATTTCCTGTTCGACGGAGGCGAAGTAGGAGTTCAAGTCGAGAAACAGCCAGCGCACGCGCGGTTCGGAGCCGCGGGTGCTTGATCCGGCCATGCTTCCGCTCAATAGCAGCATTGGATTCGCCAATCCTTCGCCTTATTGTGCGCTAGCGGCACGCAGGAGTGCAATTCATTCTTCGCATTGCATGGTTGTCAGGGCGTTTTACACAAAATTAGTTTTAGATTCATTTTTTTCAATCCAAAGTCAACCCAAGTTCGTATGATGGAATCTATCGAGACAAAGGTACCAACTTCGACATGGGGTGCAACGCTATGGCATGGGAAAACTTGGCAGCGTTTCGCGAAGGATGGCAACACCTCGAACCGGCGTTGCCGCTAGTGATGGCTGGGGCCAGTATCCTGATCCTGCTGGGCTGTGCTGTAGCCAGCTGGATATGTCCCTCCAGAAAAGAAGATTGCCTGTTTCGTCGCCACGTGATGTAGTCCACGCCCTTGCTGGCTGCCGTGACTTCGCACAAACAGCATCGCCTGCCGTACATTTCCTGATCTGATCCCTGTCAACTTCCGATTTCTTCTGCCTCTTTCCTGTCGGCGCATGTTCCGTCGTGCCAATCTCTCTATAATCCAGTCGTGACCGTACAAGCGAAACTTCAGGAACTGGAACGCCGCAACGCCCTGGCCGAAGAGGGTGGAGGCGCGGCTCGACGCGAGCGTCAACATCGCGAGGGCAAGTTGTCGGCTCGGGAACGCATCGAACTGCTGCTGGACCAGGGAACGTTTGAAGAGATGGACCGCCTGGTCACGCACCGTTGCACCGACTTCGGCATGGATGAGCAGAAGATTCCCGGAGACGGATTCATCACCGGACATGGCCGCATCCATGGGCGCATCGTGTTTGTCTCGGCGCAGGACTTTACCGTCTTCGGGGGATCGCTCTCGGAAACCAATGCCGCCAAAATCATCAAGCTGATGGAAATGGCGATGCGCGTCGGCGCGCCCATCATTGGGCTGAACGATTCCGGGGGCGCGCGCATCCAGGAAGGCGTCGTCTCGCTGGCTGGCTATGCAGAGATTTTTCTGCGCAACACGCAAGCCTCCGGTGTGGTGCCGCAGATTTCCGCCATCATGGGGCCATGCGCAGGCGGGGCTGTATATTCGCCCGCCATCACCGACTTTATCCTGATGGTCGACAAGACCGCCTACATGTTTGTGACCGGCCCGGACGTGATAAAAACCGTCACGCATGAAGAAGTGACGAAAGATGCGCTGGGGGGTGCGACCACGCATAACGAGATTTCAGGGGTCGCACACATGATGGCGCACGACGACGCGGAATGCCTGGCGATGATTCGCGAGCTGCTGACGTTCCTGCCGCAGAACAACCTGGAAGACCCGCCGCGCAAGCCGACCGACGATCCCATCGATCGCGCGGATGCGGAGCTCGATACGCTGATTCCGGACAAGCCTACGCAAGCATATGACGCAAAGCTGGCCATTCAACACATTGTCGATGATGGATATTTTTTCGAGATCCACGAGCGCTATGCGCGGAATGTCGTCGTTGGATTTGCACGGATGAACGGTCGTCCGGTCGGCATTGTGGCCAATCAGCCCTCGGTTCTTGCGGGTGTTCTCGACATTAATGCCAGCGGCAAGGCGGCGCGCTTCGTGCGTTTCTGCGATGCGTTCAATATCCCGCTCATTACGCTGGAAGATGTTCCTGGCTTTCTTCCCGGCACGCAACAGGAGCACGGCGGAATCATTCGCCATGGAGCGAAATTGCTGTATGCCTATGCGGAGGCGACGGTTCCCAAGCTGACCGTAATTATGCGCAAAGCCTATGGCGGGGCCTATTGCGTGATGAGCTCAAAGCATCTGCGCACCGACCTGAACCTGGCATGGCCGACGGCGGAGATTGCCGTGATGGGTGCGGAAGCGGCCGTCAACGTCGTATATCGGCGAGAAATGGAAGAGAGCGTTCGGCAGGCGCAGGCGGTGTGGCCCTCTGGCCGCGCGTTCACTGAAAAAGATAAGGCGAAAATTCTTGCCGATACGCGTCAGGAAAAAGTGCATGAGTTTCGCGAGCGATTTGCCAATCCGTACGTAGCGGCCGAGCGCGGTTATGTGGATGCCGTGATTCGTCCCAGCGAAACGCGATTACGTCTGATTCGCGCCCTGGAAATGCTGGATACCAAGCGCGAAAAAAATCCTCCCAAAAAACACGGCAACATCCCGCTGTAAGGGCAGCGCCATTCGCAGACACAGCAGGCAGGAGGCAGTGCGCTTCCTATTTCTCCGCGATTATCTGTCCGCTAACTTGCACAGCGAGATTAAGCAACAAACCATTGGTCAGTCCGTGATCTGAGTTGCGCAGACCTCATCACCATCCTCATCTTTGTTGATGATCTCCATATTTTTGCAGTTGTTCGAATCGTCAATGTAGACCACGTCGTCGCCAACAACCCAATTGCTCGCCGTGTTTCTATCGGCTGGCGATATGATCCATTTTGTTCCATCATCGAGCGCCAAATACGACCCATCATCGGACTTGGTTGTAATCGAAGCCGAATCAGCGGCAGAGAGCAGGTTATGGGTACTAAACAACAGCAACAGAATCAGCAGAAGTAGCCGCCCAGCCAACTTCATCGGAAGCCCCCAAAAATCAATCTGGAAGAAACTGCGTTAAGCTAATTTCTAATTCTTGACAGTCATGGCTTCGGAATCGACAGCTTTCTTTCCTGATATACCTTCTAATCCAGCCAAGATGCCGCGATATTCATTTTTGTCGCACTGCATCGCAAAGCCACCCTTTTGAGGGCCGGTGGCCCAGGTGAGGCCGACGAAATGTTTCTTCGACTTCGTCAGAGCCATTAACGCCCCGACACCGAGTGTGAAAATCCCAATTCCAATTGCAGCGCCGATTCGCCGATGAACATCTTGGCCGTAACTGATCTCTGTGATCGAGGAGGCGGGTATGGTTTCTATTTCATTTTTTCCATCAACTATGCGAACTTGATTTGCATCAATGTATAGCTTTACTTTGTTTCCTGCTTTAACCCCCTGTATAGAGCCGCCGTCATACATAACTTTGTAACCACTGTCTGCAAAAGCCAAACCCGGAATCATCAAACACAAGAAAAGAGCAAGAAATTGCTTCATAAGGAATCCCTCGATTCGAAATGCACAGCACCTGGGAATTGTTTTAAAAGTCGCCCAAGTCTAGCACTCGCGAATACGAGAAGATAGGAGAACCACGGTCATCTCAAAATAAACCTGCTTCCCGCCTGACAGGCATGCAATCGCCATCAACCCTATCGCGCGAGAACTGCATCTCTTTAAGATAAGAATCAAGACTGGAGGCACTCCCCCGATGCAGCCCTATTCCTCTTCCTCGCCGCGCGTTTCGCTTCCCTTTACTGATCGCAAACTTCCAGCCGCCGCCCGCGTCATCGGTGCGACACCACCAGACGACGAGATGCGCGTGTCCATCATCGTAAAGCGCAAACATCCGCTCGATCTGGCTGACCTGCAGGGTCGACACCTGTCGCGCGCGGAATTCAACAGTAAGTATGCGGCCAGCGCGGAGGCGTTCGATCAGCTACGTTCTTTCGCGCAACAACATGGCCTGACAGTGGATGAAGCTGCGTCGAGCCTTGAACGCCGCACGCTGATGCTGACGGGTACGGCAGCGCAGATGCAGCAGGCTTTTGGAGTGCAGTTGCAGCAGGTGGAACATGACGGCCGGCACTATCGAATCCATCAGCAGCCGGCGACTATGCCGCAGGAATGCGCTGCCGTGGTGGATGCGGTGCTGGGGCTGGACACGCGGCCGCAGGCGCAATCGCATCTTCGAAAGCTGAAAGATTTGCGACCGGCGGTGGCAGTCGCGCAAAGCTATTTGCCGCGACAGGTGGCGGAGATTTACAGCTTTCCAACAGACGTCGACGGAAGCGGCGAAACTATCGGCATTCTGGAGCTGGGAGGCGGCTTCACAACGGCAGACATTCAGCAATATTTTAAGAATCAGAACATAACACCGCCGCAGGTGGTTGCGGTTTCGGTGGATGGAGGCACAAACTCCCCGACCAATCCCAACGGCGCAGACAGTGAGGTGATGCTCGACATTGAAGTGGCCGCGAGCGTTGCCCCGGCGGCGAAGATTGCTGTCTATTTCACACCGAATACGGACCAGGGATTTATCGATGCGCTGACGACGGCGATCCACGACACAACCCATCATCCGTCTGTGATTTCGATTAGCTGGGGAGGGCCGGAATCGAGTTGGACGCAGCAGGCGATGACGGCGCTGGACGATGCGTGCCAGTCGGCCGCGGCGCTGGGAATCAGCATCACGGTCGCGTGCGGAGACAGTGGCTCAACCGATGGCGTGAGCGGTGGCGCGAACCATGTGGATTTTCCTGCATCAAGCCCGCACGTGCTGGCCTGCGGCGGGACCAAGATTACCGTGAGCGGGACCAAGTTGACCAACGAAGTAGTGTGGAATGACGAAGCACAGAGCGGCGGCGCCACTGGCGGCGGTGTCAGCACTGTGTTTGCGCTGCCCAGCTGGCAAAAGAATGCCAACGTATCGGGCGCGACCAATGGCGGCAACGGACGCGGTGTACCGGACGTTGCGGGAGATGCAGCGCCGGCGACCGGCTACTCGATCGAGGTGGACGGACAGACCGAGGTGGTCGGCGGGACAAGCGCGGTTGCGCCGCTGTGGGCCGGGCTGATCGCGTTGTTGAATCAGAAGCTGGGCAAGTCGGTGGGATTTTTGAATCCGCAGATCTATCCGCTGCTGGGAAGCGCAGCGTTTCGCGACGTCACGCAGGGCACCAATGGCACATACAAAGCAGGCGTCGGCTGGGATGCATGCACCGGGCTGGGTTCGCCGGTGGGAACTTCTCTGCAAGCGAAGCTTTAAGCGGAAAATGTAACTGTAATAGTCACATGTTGGTTTCAACCGGCTGCAGAATGGGTTTTCCTTTTTCGTTGATGTGAATTCTGCCCATGGGGTGGTCGTGGTCGTGGGTAAACAGGACCAGCCACTTCTCCGGAATTGCGCGGCGATAAAAGCGCTTGCGCTCTTCAATGCAGGTCAGCGGATATAGATCGTAGCCCATCACCCAAGTGCTATCCAGGTGCGCGCTGGTCGGAATCAAATCCGAGATGTAGGTGGCGTGCTTGCCGGCGGAATCAATATGGACCGCCATTAACTGCGCGGTGTGGCCAGGAAATAATTCACACGTAATTCCGGGAACAATTTCAAAGATCTTGCCGGGAGTGTGGCCTTCCATAAGCGTCATCTGCCCCGATGCGATCAGTGGATCGTAATTGTCGCTGATGTAGCTGATGCGGTCGCGATCCAATTGACGATGGCCATGCTCCACCTCGCCTTGATGGGCAAAGTAATGGGCGTTGGGGAACATGGGGACAATCTGGCCGGACTCACTGCGCACCGTATTCCATCCGCAGTGATCGAAGTGCAGGTGGGAATTGATGACGATGCTGACTTCTTCTGGCCGTATGCCTGCCGCCTCCAGGCTTTTGGGCAGCAACTGGCTGGACTTGTAGATGTCTCGCAGCTTGGGGGACAGCTTATTTCCCAGGCCAGTCTCAATGGCTACGGTATGCCGGCCGGTTCGCACAATCACGGTGTTCGCGCCTAGCAGGATTCGGTTCTTCTCGTCGGCGGGAGCGCGCTTCTCCCACAACGGCTTGGGGACTACGCCGAACATGGCGCCGCCGTCCAATACGTAGGTTCCGTCTGTGCAGATGGTCAGTTCAAAGTCGCCGACGGTGGTGCGACCGCGCACTAAATCATGGGTGTGCGGGCCTTCGGCTGGATGAGGCATATGCAGGTAGCTCCTATCTACTGACCGGCTGCAGTGGGCCGCAGGCCGGTTTCAAATTGCTGCAGAATTGCATCGAACAAATGGGTCCGCGCAGGGGATCCTGCAATCGAGTGAGTCTTGCGCGGATAGAGCAACAACCTATATGGAACATTTGCAGTTACAAATTGCTGAATCATCTGAATGGTGTTCTGCATGTGGACATTGTCATCGCCGGTTCCCTGCACCATCAGCAGGTTTCCATGCAGATGGGCCGCGTTGGTGATGACCGAATCATCCTGATAGATTTTCTGATTTTCATCCGGCAGGCCAAGATAGCGCTCGGTATAGATGGAGTCGTAGAGGCGCCAGTTGGTGACCGGGGCGACGCAAACGCCGGTGACAAATCGATCGGAATGCGTCATGGCGTAGAGGGTGAAGGTGCCACCCCAGCTCCAACCCCACCATCCCATTCGCTTGGCATCCAGCTGCGGATATTGCTGCAACACCCGATCGATCATGGTTAGCTGATCCTGCAGCTGTACCGGACCGAAGTCGCGATACGCGGCTTCCTGAAAGGTTCGATCCCGGTTGCCCATGCCGCGGTTATCGACATGCAGTACCGCGAAACCGTGCTGCAGCAATAACTGATCGAACAAGAATCCCTGGCCGCCGAACTCGTTGCGGACAACCTGGGCATGCGGACCGCCGTAAGGATTCACAATCAGTGGAACGCTGGCGGCTGCGTGCAGATTGGGAGGCAACAGCAGTTCTCCAAATAAGGTGGTGCCATCGACGGCTTTGCCGGTGAGCATGACCGGGGCGACCAGGTTGTATCCGTCCAGCGGACGCGAATTCCAGAACGGAGTGCAGGAACCTGTCACACTGCAGGCGCTGACCACGGGAGGCTGCATCGTGCTGGAGGCAGAGTCAATGTAGCGGGTTGCGTCGGGTGACAGCGTAATGTGATGAACGCCATGCATGGTGCTGATCAGTTTTTTCCCGGTGCCGTCGAGGCCGATTTGCCACAGCATTTCTTCTCGCGGATCGGTTTCGTTGGAGGTGTAGTAGACGATTCCTTTTTGCTGGTCGATGCCGGCGACGCTCAGCACTTCCCAATCGCCGTGCGTCAGTTGTCGCACCAGGGTCGCATCGGATGCGGTCGGATGGGCAGCGTCGTAACGATAGAGGTAGAGGTGGGTGTTGCCGTCGCGCCAACTGCTCCACAAGAATTGACCCTTCTTCAAAAACCAGACGTCGTAGGCCTCATCGAAGAATTTATTCGCAGTTTCCTGCAGCACGCTGCGAATGGCACCTGTTTCTGTGTTGGCAAAAAACAGCTCCAGATGACGATGGTCGCGACGCAGAACCTCAATCCACACATGGTGGCTGTCGAGCCAGCCGAAGCGAGGAACATAGTCGTTATGCTGACTGACCGGCACGCGCAGCCACAGTGTATCGCCGCCGTTGGCCCCAACAATGCCGACGCGCACGCCAGGGTTGGGATCACCCGGCTGGGGATAGCGTTGCTGGTCGACCGTGCTGTGGGTCGGGATCCAATCTGTGATGGGATAGGTGGGCACGGTGGCCTCATCCATCTGCAGATAGGCGATGTGCTTCGAGTCCGGCGACCAGAAGTAATTGCTGCGCACGTCAAGCTCTTCCTCGTAGACCCAATCGACTTCACCATTCAGCAGGGTTGCTTCGGTGGTGTTGGTCAACGCGACGTCGTGCTTGCTATCCAGCGACAGCACATGCAGATTGTGATCGCGGACGAAGGAAACGGATTTACCGTCGGGAGAAAATTTGGGATCGTCGCCGCTGCCTGTGCCGGTGCTGCCGACGTTTACCGCGGTATCTTTCCCCATGTCGTAGATCCACAGGGTGCCGGTGTTGTCGAAGAGCAGATGCTTCGAGTCTGGCGACCACAGATAGCTGGAGACATGGTAACGGGAGCGATGGTCGCGATCGCGCTCGTCGTTTTTTGCGCCATAGATCGCAGCCAGCCGAGTTTCGGGCACCAACACGGAGGCCGAGCCGTTGGCCGCGTTGACGGTGATCACGTCATCGGGCTGGCCGTGCTCGGAATCGCTGGAGAGATAGGTGACGGTGTCGCTGTCGGGGCGCCAGAGAAACTCTTGCGGAGGGCGTCCGAGAGGGCCACCGGGTTGCCAGATGTTGGCGTTGGTCCACGCCTTGCCTTGCCCCTGGGTTGTTATTTGGGCAATGGCGCTGAATGCGGTACAACACAAGGCCACCAGCAGAAGCGATTTTCGCATGCGGGTCGAAACTCCAGCGTCTATTGTATAGAGCCAGGCAATTCCCGTGCTTTGCGGCAGCGGGCGCTTGCCTTCGAGCCCAGTGTCGGTGGAATTCGGCGGCCGTTTTGCGTCCTGGCACGCGGTGCAGGGCTGCGCCAGCGACTGGCTCCGTGCTAGACTGCGTTTTTACCCTTCCTTGTATGCAAGAAAAGCTGGAAAAACTCGTCCACTTGCAGGAGCTGGAGCAGCAAGCACAGGCGTTGAGCCTGCAGATCGCGCAGTATACCGGGCGGGTTGAGGTACGTGAAGCGGCCCTCTACGATACCGGGCGCCTGCTGGAACAACTTGCGACGGCGCTTGCCAAAGAAGCGTCATTGCGACGCCGCCTGGAGCTGGACGCGGAAGATATGCGAGAGAAAAGCGTCCGCTATCGCATTCAGCTGGACGATGCCCGAAGCGACGGCCAGGTAAAGGCGCTGGAACATCAGCTGAAGTTCTGCAAGAAAGAGATCGATCGCATTGACGAGCTGGAATTTGCAAGCCTGATGGAAACCGAATCGCTGGAAGTGAAGCAGCGACTGCTGCATGAAACGCGCGCCAATCAAATGCAATTGTTGGAGACAGAGAAGGCGGCGTCGCAGCTGGGACGCGATCGGGACAAGGTGAAACTGGCGGAACTTTACCGGCAACGCGATGCGGCGCGGCAGTCGGCGGACCCGGAGTTGCTGGCGGAATACGATCGAATGGCCTCGGCGCACAAGACTCCGATTGCGACCGTCGAGCAACAACGCTGTTCTACCTGCCAGATGATGATTCGGCCGCAGCGGTGGAACGAAATTCGCCAGGGAACAGTGCACTTTTGCGAATCCTGCGGAAGATTTCTCTACTTCAATCCTGCGATTGATCTGAGCGATGCCATGCATCTGCCGTCGGCACTGAAAAAACCGGCTGGCCTGGCGAAGGATGCGACACATCCCCAGCCCACTGGCTCTGACCGTCCCCAGCGAGAGGAGTAACGGCTGATCCGTATGCAGCGAATCGCCGTGGACATGGATGAGGTGATGGCGGATACGCTGGGCGAATTGCTGGCCCGCTACAGCCGCGAAAAAAATACCTCGCTGACCAAACAGGACATTCAAGGCAAATGGCTTTGGCAGGTGCTGCCGCCCGCCGGGCAGGAGTTGATTGATTCTTATCTGCTGAGCGACGGTTTTTTTGAGGACATTCCAGTCATCGAAGGAAGCCAGGAAGTGTTGTTGCGGTTAAGCCGCCGTTACCAGATTTTTATCGCGACAGCGGCCATGGCATTTCCAAGTTCGTTCAGTTCAAAATATCGCTGGCTGCGGCGTCATTACGATTTTCTTTCTCCGCAGAATTTCATTTTCTGCGGTGACAAAAGCATTCTGCATGCAGATTTTCTGATCGACGACATGCCGCGCAACCTGGCGTCCTTCCAGGGAGAAGGCATTCTTTTCACCGCGCCCCACAATGTGAACACGACCGGATATCGTCGAGTCAACAACTGGCAAGACGTGGATGCGATGTTCCTGGGTTGAAGACGGCGACGGGGAGTTGTCTGATTGTTACGAAGATGACTTTTCTGTAACGAGCGTGTGAAAAAGAATCGACGGGAAGGAAAGCCTGGGAGACTTCCCTCCCGCCGGTAAAATGGCTCACGCTACCACTGCACTCCGGGGTACAGGCTCGGCAATCGATACCCGCGATAGAGGTAGTCGCCGCTCGCTTTCAAATTCCAAACCGTTTGCGGTGTGTTCTGGTTTGGAGTCTCAAAAATTTGTGAATTTGGAGCGCCCGGCAAGCCGGAGAGATCGTATTCCAGGTTGCCGTTGGGAAGCATCTCGGCATTTCCCCCGAAGAAGTTGTACAGGCTGGTAGGCAAAATCTGATGCGTCTCCAGGGTTGCGGTCATTTCCGTCTCGTTGATTTGCAATACTGGAACGGTACTGTACAGGCACGGCGGCGCGCTTCCGGCTCCACAGGTCACGCCTGCAGGGAAGAGGCGAAAGTTGCCGTTGTCCATCAGAGTCAGGCCAAAGATTCCGGTGGTGTTCTTGGTGGTAAAAGCCAATCCATGTTGTCCGTAAAACCAATCGGTTGGATCGGTGCCACCGATCAGTTTGAAGTCTCCACCTTCGCCAAGGCGCCAAATGACATTTCCGGTGCCCGCCCCATTGTTGTAATCGACTTTCACTACCCAGCTTTGATGGCGGATAGAGACGATGATATTGCCGTCATCTTTGGAATAGATGACATCATTTGTATGCGTCCAGTCCGGGAAGGCAGTCGGATGACGGTTCACATCCAGGTGATCAAATTCATTCCACACCCAGACGGGGTTCAGGTTCGCGTCCAGATCGACAACGACATCGCCCAGCACGTTTGTGGTTCCAGGATAGCCGGGGAGGTTTGTGAATTGTTTGAAGGTGTTTGCCTGCACCAGCCAATGGCCATTGGGCAGCGCGGTCACGTTATGGTGGAACACTTGCAGGGTGATGTTGTAGTTGGCCGCAGCCAATCTGGCGTTGAGTTGCGCCATAGTGATTTGCTTCACCGTGTTTCCAACTAGGTCGACTTCGCGCACCAGGTTCGGCGTTCCGGGCGCCGGCGGATTGTTCAATACCGTGGACCCGGAGGCAGCGATCAGCATAAGAATGTCACTATTGAGGAGTTGTTTTGGCGAATAAATTGTGGCTCCGGCGATGTTATCGGGCGGGATATATTGCCAGATAACATCGCCGGACAGATCGGTTGCTGCAATCTCCGCCGCAGGCCCGATGATGGGATTCAGCATTTCGATTCCAGGCTGCGGTGTCTGTCCAGCAGTGGTTGTAGCCGTAAAATGCGGAATCAGATTCGCGGGGTAGCTTGTGGTGGTAAAGGTGTGGTCGACATCGGAGGCGGTGACGCCATCGGCCAGAGTGACAGCCGCCTGCAGGTGGTAGGCGGTGTTGGCGAGCATGCCGGCGACTTCAATGCTGACCGGACCGCCGCCGCTGGGGGTGGCGACCGACCAGGTTTGCTTGCCGTAGCTGGTGGTGGCGCCAAAGTTGACCGTGACGTTACCTGCGAACGGAGGCGTAATGGTATACAGCGCAACCTGCGGGTTATTGGTGGCGGTCACGGTGCCGGCGGTCATCACCGCGGAGCTGCCTGTCAGGGTGACCAATCCTGGGGCCAGCGGCAGAGGCACATTGGCCAGACCAAGATTCAGGGTTGCGGTTTGCGATCCGGCCGTAGTCGGATCATACGTAATGACGACCGCACAGGTCGACGCCGCAGCCAGAGTGGCTCCGCAGGACTGGGAGGTGACCACGGTGAAGCCGGCGGCGGAGCCGACAATCGTGGGATTCAGCGTGAGCGGATTGGTGCCGGTATTGGTGACCTCGACGACGGTCTGAGTCTCAGGATTGCCAACGATATTCTGGCCGAAGTCATACGATGTAGCGCTGATGCTGGCAGTGGTGGTGGGCGAGACCGCATTGACCATGCTGCGGGACCCGGTTGCGCATCCTGACAAGATTCCTGCGGCTGCAAGTAGTAGCGTGCATGCACCATAACGAGCGCAATTTCTGGCCATCTTAAAAATCTCCTTAAGGCTATGGACTCGATTGATTTCTTATGATTTCCGGAAGACTGCAGGCAGAACGACAGTGAATGATGGGCTAAATTTATCATGAAAACATTACTTAAGTAAGGCAGAAAGTACTTTAGGTATCTAGATTTTTTATGTGTATGATTTGCGACACAACACCTGCTCCGCAACAAGTCCTGGCTGAAAAATGAACGAACATTCTTTGAACAGAAAACGGAGCGCGGGAGACAGGCAGCGTTCCGTATGGCCGATTTTGTTCGTGTATTCTGATTGAATGTTATTGGCAGCTTCTGTCTACACCACGCAAAATGAGCGACTCCGCGCGCGCTGGAAAATTGAAGGCGGTTTGCCTCCGGTACCTGGCCAGAAGGTCGCGACCACACGCATCGCAGCCGCACCACCGTCGGAAATCCCCTTGAAATGGGTGAAGGAAGAATACCGATTTCTTCCCCCGGAGGACCTGGGCCCGACGATGGATGCGCCCTCCGATTACGCGGGAACGTTCGTAGTCTACGACTGGGACACACGCAAGATCATCTGGCAGTCCAAATGGGAGAAACTGCTGGGAAATCCGGCCGGGTATTGTTTCGCCGACGGCCAACTCTATATGAACGATTTTGAGGCTGGGAACATTTTCCGCATCGGGTTGGAGCCGGACGAACCCGGCAAACTGCTGCAGCGCATCTCACACCCGCACTTCAACGATTTGCACAGCCTGGAGAGAACCCGGCGCGGATTGCTGGCAGCGGCGTGCGGCACCGATCTGGTCGTCGAAGTGGATCTGCAAGGCAACGTGATTTGGGAATGGTGGGCGGCGGAACATGGCTATGAAGTCACTCCCTCCGGCGATACGCGTCCCAGCGGACGCAACGGCGAACATCGCAATCTTTATTACCACACGCGCTACCAGAGCACGCATGTGAACTGTGCCGTGGTGCGCGATCCAGAGGAAGAGCGCTTCATCCTGGCCCTGCTGTTTCACCAGGGGGTTTTGATTCAGATCGATCGCAGTCTTCCGCCGGAGCAGCAAAAGGGCGATGTGATTTTGGAAGGCCTGGCGCGACCGCACAGTCTCGAGAAAATTCCCGGCGGATGGATTTTCTGCAACAGCCTTTCCAAGGAGCTGGTGCTGCTGGATGACGACCTGAAGGTCACCGGAAATATTTTTTACGATGGTGGTTGGATTCAGGATTGCACTCGCCTTCCAAACGGCAACATCGTATTGAATGATGTCGACAACACGGTGCTGGTGGAGTTTGCCGCTCCGGATTGGAAGATCGTCAGCCGCACGAATTATCCGCACGGCTGGCGAATGGGCGAGCTGGTGGTGGTTCCTGCGCAGCATGAAGAGGCCTTTCTCCATGCAGAGAATGGAAAGACGGCATTGGTCGCTGGCTGAGGATCAATGTTCGCGTCACGAACTGGCGGCTGCCGATGTCTCTACCATTGCACCCCGGGATAGAGGCTGGGCAAGCGGAGTGCGCGGTATACATTGTTGCGCGCCACGTGCATGTGCCACACCACGTTCGGCTTGGCGCTCTGGGTGACCTCATAAATATTGGAAGCCTTCCCCTGGTGGCACAAATCAATCTGCAAATCTCCGTTCTCTAAAGACTCCACTCCGCCGCCCCACATGGAGTACTGGGTGGGGGGAAAGACATCGTGAAAAATCAGTCTGGCCGTCTTTGCCTGCTCGTCGATGTGGAAGATGGGAACGGTGGTGTAGCAGTGGGGCTCGCCCTTCTCGACACAGACCTTTCCGCCCGGCATGACCCGGTTGTTGCCGTTATCCATCATGCCTAAGTCAAAGACACCCGCATCGCGATCGCCGAAAATTGTGGGATTATGCTGCCCATAGTTCCAGTCGGTCGGGGAATTTCCGTCGATGAGTTTGAAGTCGCCACCGGCTCCCAGCCGCCACAGTATCTTGCCAGTGCCGTGCCCATTGTCGTAGTCGATCTTGATGACCCAGTGTTGCGCGCGCGTGGAAACGATCAGGTTGCCGTCGTCTCCGGTGTAGACAACGGCGTTGGTGTGGGTCCAGTCCGGGAAATCCATGGGATGACGACGCACGTCGAGGTGATCGAATTCGCTCCATGTCCACACGGGATTGAGGTTGGTGTCCAGATCGACCAGGACATCGCCAATGACGCGGGTTGTGCCCGGGTAGCCGGGAAGATTGGAATATTCGCGGGTGCCATTTGCGATCACGATCCAGTGGCCGTTGGGCAGCACTGCCACGTCGTGATGCAGAATTTCCAGCGTCGGACCGGTATATCCAGTCGCGCGAAGCTTCCTGTTCAGCTCGGCGACGGATAGCTGGCGTACAGTCTGGCCGGCGAGATTGATCTCGCGCACCAGGCTCGGGGTATGGGGCGGCGGGTTGCCATCGGGGCTATCCACCAGCGCGTGCGAAGCCAGTCCGATCACCATGATGAAGTCGCCATTGGGAAGCAGCTTGATGGGATTAATGATGGTGGCGAAGCGGCGGTCGGGGGGAGGCGTCTTCCAAAGCGACGCATTCCACAGCATCGGCTTGCCGCTTGGATGCAACCCCAGCTTTTGACCTACCCAATTGCGCCAGCCGATAAGCGTCAAATATATGGAGTGCACATAGCGATGAAATTGCACCCACGACGAGGATTCGCGATCTGGATAGTCGTAGGACCACAAAACGTTTCCACTCAGGTCTGTCACAGTCGCCTGCGCGTATCGGCCAATGGTGGGGTTCAGCAACTCGACTCCAGGCTGCGGAGTTCCTGTGGTTTGAACCGTGATCGGCGGAATCCAGTCCGCCGGATAGTGTCCCGTGGTGAAGGTGTGGTCGACATCGTTCAGCGTAGTGCCATCCCGGAAGCGGACCCTGGCGCGCATGTGGTAGGTCGTGTCGGCGCGCATGCCCGCAACAAAAATCTTTGCCGTCTGACCCGCACGGGCTGCGACCGTCCATGTTTGCTTACCGTAGTTCGTGGTGGGTCCAAACTCGACGGTGACCTGCGCTGCCGATTGCGGAAGGATGGTGTAGCGGGCGACCTGCGGATTCTGGGTCGAGTCGACTCTGCCTGGTTGCACGGCGTCCGGAGCGTGGCCGATGAGGGGAGCCGGTCGAACCTGTTGTTGCCCGCAGCCCAGAACGGCGCAGGCCAACAGGGAAAGCAAAGCAGCGGATGTGCAGCTCGCGACGAGCCGGCTATTTTCACGCATATTCTGAGACCTCTTTCTATTTCCAAACGCTTACAATACGCGCTGAAACGCGCCGTCGTACTCCAAGGGACAAGATACATTGAGAGCGCGAACGCGCGAACTACAGAGCAAACTCGCCGGTTGAATTTCTCCATTCTATTTTGTTGGGCAAGGCATGGGCAGCCCGGGACGGTTGCGGCTCCTGGGCAGGCCTTGGCGTCACGCGATGCTGCGATGGGTTACCACCTGCAACCCTGCGTCCGCGGGCGGCTTCCAACCGGAGTAAAAGGGAGAACATCCATGCCAACCAAGAAATCCAGCCGTACCCAAAAATCGGCAGCGAGGAAAACTACCAGCAAGAAGAAATCGAGCACCAGAAAATATAGTCCCAAGGCAGGCAAGAGTGTCGAGCGGGAGATGAAGGCATTTAAGCAGGGAAAGCTGAAGAGTGGATCGGGCCGGAAGGTCACGAACCCGAAACAGGCGATCGCAATTGGATTATCGGAAGCCAGAAAATCCGGCGCGAAGGTGCCGAAGAAGAAATCCTCCAGCTAAAGAAAGTTCGACCCGTCGAATAGGAATCCCCGGCCGGTCTATTTATCCGCGACGCTGATGTTGTGGCTGGGGATCCAGATGGAAGGCGGTATTCACCAAGGCGATATGCGGCAGGGCTCGTGGAAAGTTCCCGGTCAGTTCGCGTGCGCGAGTATCGTATCCCTCCGACAGCAGGCCGACATCATTTCTGAGCCGCAGCAATTTCCTGAACAGCTGAGTCTATGACTTTCACCTTGCCGGTGCGAGCAGAAAACGTGGTCTCGAGAATCAGGGTGTGATTTCGATAGCGTCGTTGGGAGCGGAACCGCTGGGTCGGAGCCAGCTGCCAGCGTCCATTCGAGGGGGTGCCGAGGAGCGCGGCAAAACACGCGGGCGAGGAAAAATCTAGCCAGCAAAGCCAGTCGATGGAACCAGCGCCGCTGTTTCGCAATCTCCGATCAGGGCGTAGTCCTTGATGCGGGAATGATCCTAGGCGTGCTTCACTTTGACTCCAAACCGCGAATAATGATCGACATCCCGCGCCCCCTCATTTGGTCAGATGCAAATGGATGCTCCTTGCGAATTCGGCTTATCTGCAGCTATTTAGGCTTGTAATTGCTATGACAGGGGGGCGGTTTTCGCCGGTTTGGGGCTGCGGAGCGCGGCAATCGGGTGTATCGTAGGATTATCGATAATTCGCTGCTCGAACCTGCGTACGTCGACCAACTTCAACCTTCCACCCTGATTGGGAAACTTGTATGTGGATAGTTCGCCTGGCATTACGCAGGCCGTACACCTTCGTTGTCCTTTCCCTGCTCATCCTTATTCTTGGGATCACGGTGATCCTGCGCACGCCGACGGACATTTTTCCCAACGTCAATATTCCGGTTGTGACCGTGATCTGGGGCTACAACGGCCTTTCCCCGGAGCAGATGGCTGACAGAATCGACAGCGTCTTCGAGCGCGCCGTCACCACCACGGTCGACAACATCGAACACCTTGAGACCCAGGCGGTCACCGGCACCTCCGTCACGAAAATCTATTTTCATCCGGGAGTGAATGTGGAGGCCGGGGTTGCGCAGGTGACAGCCATCTCGCAAACAATGCTGCGGGCTCTTCCGCCGGGCACGCTGCCTCCGCTGATCATCACCTATAACGCATCCTCAGTACCGGTGCTGGATCTGGCTCTTTCCGGCAACGGCCTGAGCCAACAACGGCTCTTCGACCTGGCCAGTAACTTTCTGCGTCCGCAGCTGGCCACAGTGCCAGGGGCATCCAGCCCGTGGCCCTATGGCGGCAAACAGCCGCAGGTGCAGGTGGATATCGACAGCGCGAAGCTGCAGGCGATGCACCTGTCGCCGGCCGATGTGGTGCAGGCATTCACCAAGCAGAATTTGATTTTGCCGGCCGGAACCGAAAAGATCGGGCAATTCGAATACCAGATTGAAACCAACAGTGCCCCGCGCACCATTGAAGGCCTGAACAATATCCCGATTAAAACGGTGAATGGCGCGACGGTTTATGTTCGCGATGTCGCCCACGTCCGCAACGGATTTCCTCCGCAGACAAATATCCTGCGTGTGAACAGCCAGCGCGCGGCGTTGATGACCATTGAAAAAACAGGGGATGTTTCAACACTGGACCTGGTTGCCCATGTGCGTCGGATTCTTCCGCGGATCAAAGCCACGCTGCCTCCGCAACTTGTGATTCGCCCGGTGGACGATCAGTCCATCTTTGTGCGCGCCGCCATCAACGACGTGGTGGTAGAGGCGATCATTGCGGCCTGCCTGACGGCCATCATGATCCTCGTATTTCTGGGCAGCTGGCGCAGCACGGTCATCATCGCGGTTTCAATTCCTTTGTCGGTGCTGGTCTCGCTGATCGTACTCAGCAGTCTGGGCCAGACCATCAACATCATGACCCTCGGCGGACTGGCGCTGGCGGTCGGCATTCTGGTCGACGATGCCACGGTCGAAATTGAGAACATCAATCGCAACCTGGAAATGGGCAAAGAAGTGGAGCAGGCGATTCTGGATGGCGCGGCGGAAATTGCCGTTCCGGCATTCGTATCTACTCTTTCCATTTGCATCGTGTTTGTCCCCATGTTTTTTCTGGGAGGAGTGGCAAAATTTCTTTTTGTACCGCTGGGCGAGGCCGTGGTTTTTGCCATGCTGGCGTCATATTTTTTGTCGCGCACCATTGTGCCGACCATGGCGAAATACCTGCTGCAACCGCATGAGGAGGGCGATCTGGATCGCCGCCGCCACAGCCGGAATCCGCTGGTCAACCTGCAGATGAAGTTCGAAGACCGGTTTGAGCGGATTCGGCTAGGGTACCGCGAAATCCTGGTGGTGTGTCTGCATCATCGCGGCATATTTCTCGCGGGATTCTTCCTGGTGTGCGCGATTTCCATCGCGGTCTTGTTTCCCTGGCTAGGGCAGGACTTTTTCCCGCAGGGGGATGCTGGGCAGTTCAAACTGCATGTGCGCGCGCATACCGGGACACGCATTGAGGATACGGCGGCGCTCTGCGATCGGGTCGATCAAACGATTCGCGAGACCATTCCCAAGGACGAGTTGGGCACTATCATCGACAACATCGGGCTGCCCTACAGCGGCATCAATCTTTCCTACAACAATTCCGGAACCAGCGGTTCGTGGGATGCGGACATTACGGTGGCGCTGGACAAGAAACATCGTCCCACCGAAGAATACATTCGCGCGTTGCGCACGAAGCTGGCGCACGACTATCCCGGCGTGACATTTTATTTTCTGCCGACCGACATCGTGAATCAGATTTTGAACTTCGGCCTGCCGGCGCCGCTGGATGTCCAGATTATCGGCGCGGATATCGATGCGAACCATGCCGTGGCGGAATCGATGATGTCGCAGCTGCGTAGAATTCCGGGAGCTGTCGATCTGCACATTCAGCAATCTCTCGATTCCCCAGAGATGACGGTGGATGTGGACCGGACGAAGGCGCAGCAGGTCGGTTTAACCCAGTCTGACGTGACGAATAGTGTGCTGACCTCATTGAGCGGCAGCTTTCAGACGTCGCCACAGTTCTGGCTCAACTGGCAGAGCGGCGTCAGTTACGCTATCGCCGTGCAAACTCCGCAATACCGCATGGATACGCTGCAGGATCTGAAGAATATTCCCATTACCGGTACCAGCGGCGCGCCATTGCAGATTCTTTCCAACCTGGCCAGTGTTCATCGCGGGGTTGAGCCCGGCTCCATCAGTCACTACAACGTGATACCGGTCATTGATATCTATGGCTCGGTGGATGGGACGGACCTGCGTTCGGTAGCGAACCGCGTGGACCAGGTTGTGGCGAGCGCCAACAAAAATCTGCCGCGTGGCTCCCGCATCGTTGTCCGCGGTCAAGTGTTGACCATGCGTTCCTCGACAAGGGGATTGATCGGTGGCCTGCTATTTGCCATTGTCCTGGTTTATCTGCTGATCGTGGTGAATTTTCAGTCGTGGCTGGATCCATTCGTCATCATCGCGGGACTGCCGGCGGCGCTGACGGGAATTGTGTGGTTTCTCTTCCTGACGCACACGCACATCAGTGTTCCTGCACTGACGGGTTCAATTATGTGCATGGGCGTGGCGACGGCGAACAGCATTCTGGTGGTCAGCTTTGCGCGAGAAGAAATGGTACGCGGCGCCAGTGCTGTAGAAGCCGCCATGATTGCCGGGTTCACCCGCTTTCGTCCGGTCTTGATGACGGCCCTGGCCATGATTATCGGCATGTTTCCGATGGCGTTGGGAATAGGAGCTAGTGGAGAACAGAATGCGCCGCTGGGCCGTTCTGTCATCGGGGGCCTGTTGTTTGCGACAGCCGCCACATTGTTTTTCGTGCCAGTCTTTTTCAGCCTGGTGCATGGAAGATCGAAGCCGCTGGCGGAGTCTTCTGAGGAGCAAGAGTCATGAGTGAAACAGAAAAGCAAGCAGCCAGCGCGTGGAGTGGGTCGTCGGGCGCGCGGCAGAGACACTCGCTGGAGCCCACTCGACAGGCGACTCGGCGCACAGTGACGATTGTGATCGTGCTGTTCATTGTCGCCGTCGTGGTGGCGATCACTGGGATACTTCCGCGTATGCGTGCTCGCGCCGCGTTGCGCCAACAAACAGACAGCATGTCCGTGCCGGAGGTTGCCGTTATCACTCCGCAGATGGGCCAGCCGATGCAGGAGGTGCTGCTGCCGGGAACCATCCAGGCCTATTCTGATGCGCCGATTTATGCCCGAACCAATGGTTACGTAAAGGCTTGGTACCACGACATTGGCACGCACGTGCACAAGGGCGAGCTGCTGGCAGTGATTGAAACTCCGGAGCTGGACCGGCAGGTGGATGAAGCTCGAGCCAGTCTGATCACGGCCAAGGCCAACCTGGGATTGGCGCACGTGACCGCGCAGCGCTACCAAGGGTTAAGCGGAACAGAAGCGGTCTCAAAACAATCGATCGACACGGCGACGCAGACGGAGAGCGCCTCGGTGGCGTCGGTTGCAGTGGCGCAGCAAAGTCTGAATCAGCTGCTGGAAATGCAGTCGTTCGAACGCGTCTATGCGCCGTTTGATGGAGTGATCACGGCGCGCAATGTCGACGTTGGCCAGCTGGTGGACTCCGGAAGCAACGGCGGAACGGGGAGCGCCAGCAACTTTGGCGGAAACGTCAGCACGACTGGCACCAGCATGAACGGTCCGCAGGAACTGTTCCATATTTCCAGCATGAGTACGGTGCGTATTTTTGTGAATGTTCCCGGCGTGTATGTCTCCCAAGCTCGACCGGGCGTAAAGACGAACATCGATGTCCCGGGATATCCGGGCCGGGTTTTCAAAGGGACGATCGTGCGGACGGCGAACGCGATCGACCTGAACACGCGCACGCTGATGGTCGAAGTGGATATTCCCAACACCAAACACGAGTTGCTGCCGGGTGCGTATGGGCAGGTACATCTGCAACTCCCGATCACGCATCCGGCGCTGATTATTCCTGTCGACACGATGCTGTTCCGTTCTGAAGGATTGCGCGTTGTTACGGTCGATGCGACCAACCATGCCCATCTCCAGGTGATTACGGTGGGCCGTGACTGGGGGACAAGAATCGAGGTGCTGAGCGGGCTAACGCCGCAGGATCGCGTCATCAATAATCCGCCGGATTCGATTACGGAAAACGAAGCGGTGCATGTGGTCGACGTCGATGGCAAGCCGGAACAGAAAGGTTCGTCGGCAGACGGTGGCGCGCCGACGAACTCGTCGAATTCAGGGAACGCTTCATGACGCGGAGCTTTTCCAGGGCGAGTACGTGGGGGGCGATGGCGCTGATGTTCTGCGTGACCGGATGCACGGTTGGGCCAAATTATCATCAGCCCTCTGCGCCGACGACGCCGGAATTTAAATCGGTGGCCGGATGGCAGCCTGCGCAACCGGCGGACCAGCAGATTCGCGGGCACTGGTGGGAAGTCTACGGAGATTCGGAACTGAATTCGCTGGAGGAGAAGGTAAGCGTCTCCAACCAGTCGCTGAAGGTTGCGGAGACGCAATACACGCAGGCACGCGCCATGGTGCAGTACCAGCGGGCCAATTATTTTCCATTTTTGAGTGCGGGGGTGGGTGCGACCCGGCTGCGCAATTCAGAGAACCGCGCCAATTATTTCAGCGGGATCAACAATCAGTACAACGACTTTTCGTTGCCGCTGAATGTGAGTTGGGAGCCGGATGTCTGGGGCCGGGTGCGGCGAACCGTGCACGCGGCGCGCGAGAATGCGCAGGCCAGCGCCGCCGATGTGGTGAACGTGCAGTTGATTCTGCAGGCCGAGTTGGCACTCGACTATTTCCAGATGCGAGGCCTGGATGCGCAACAGTCCATCCTGGACGCGACCGTTGCGGCAGACGAGAAGGCGCTGCTGCTGACCAACCAGTTGTTCCACGCCGGCCTGGATTCTCAGCTGGACGTGCAGCAGGCGCAAACACAACTGGAGACAACGCGCGCGCAGGATCAGGATGTCGCCATTGCGCGGGCCCAGGATGAACATGCGATTGCCATCCTGATTGGGGAACCGCCCGCGTCGCTCACGATTCCAGCACGCATCGTTCTGTACACGCCGCCCTCGATTCCGCCGGGCCTACCGTCGCAGTTGCTGGAGCGGCGTCCGGATATCGCGATTGCAGAGCGGCAGATGGCTTCGGCGAATGAGCAGATCGGTATTGCCCGCTCCGCCTATTATCCGAACTTTTCACTTTCGGGTACGGGCGGATTCGATAGCGGCCGGCCGGGGAACTGGTTCACAGGACCCAGCACATTCTGGTCAATAGGCTTGTCCGCCGCCGATACATTGGTGGACTGGGGACAACGACATGCGTTGAACACCATGGCCCAGGCAAATTATGACGGCACGGTGGCCAACTATCGCGAAACCGTATTGACCGCGTACCAGGAGGTGGAAGACAACCTGGTCGCGCTGCACATTCTGGAACGCGAAACCCAGACGCAGAATCTGGCGGTGGCGTCTGCACAACAACAGATGGATATTGCCATGAAGCTGTACACGCGCGGACTGGATCCCTATCTGAACGTAATCCAGGCGCAGAGTGTCGTTCTATCGAGCGAATTGACGTCTGCAAATCTGGTCACTCGGCGGATGACCGCCAGCGTTCTGCTAGTGAAGGCGCTGGGCGGTGGATGGAATCGCAGCCAGTTGCCGAAGGAATGAACGCAGTGGGTTCAGATAGCGGTGTAACAAAGATGGTCGCGGAGCCTTTCCGTTGCGAGGGCTGTCGGGAACAGAGATTGCAATCGTGCAGTAGAGATCAAGAGATGATCCAAGAAGCTGTCTCATCTATGGCGTGGCGACTTCGGCGAACGACCTGAGCCCCGGTTTGATTGCGGCCTCACACCCGACGTACCGAGCGATTTCGAGTGTAGGAGATAGCTTCAAGTCAATTTTGGAATGGAAACGAACCATGAACGGACCTGAGACAATTCGACTGCCTGGTGAGGATGCAAGTTCTGGGCGCATCACGACTCGCGCTTCCACCGAGGAAATCAAGTGTGTGATCGCGTCGATGATGGCCGAAGAGGGAGAAAGAAATTCAACTCCTAACGCCGCTTCTGACCGCAATTGCGCTCATGATCGCGTGCGATGGGCCATCCTGGAACGCATCATGGACGGCACCTATCAGCCGGGAGAGCGGTTGAAGGAGTTGACGTTGGCGCGCGAATTCCAGGTGAGCCAGGCGCCAGTGCGCGAAGCGCTGCGCAAACTGGAAGCCATCGGAGTGGTGAAGTCGGAGCCGTATCGCGGCGCGCGGGTGCGCGAGCTGTCTCCGACTGAGTTGCGGGATGCGTATCAGTTGCGCGGCATTCTGGAGCAGGCGGCCACGGAATTCATCAGCGATTTTCCAGAAGAATCGGTGCGCACCTTGGAAATGGAATACGCTTCGATGCGGACGGCGGCACAAGCGGGGGATCTGCAGGCAGTGGCGTGCCACAATCGTAACTTTCATCGTTGCATTGTCGAGCGCTGTCAGAATCAGGAAGTGGTGCGAGCCTGGAAATCGCTGGGGATATGCATGCGCGCGCGTTTGAATGTGCAGCGACGTGTAGACCGGTTGCCGGAAGCGATTCTTTCGCATCAGCCTATCATCGATGCTTTGCGGGCAGGCGATTTGCGGCACGCGGGACAATTGCTGCGCGAACACTCGTTCGGATTCGTCTCCGACTTGATGTAGCGGTGGGGATTCGATGGATGGAAGGAGCGCAGATTCGGCGCGCCTTGCGACAGCTATCCCTCGTCCGAGGTTTTGGAGCGAGCACCCACAAGTCTTGAGATCAGCACGGCGAGATACAGCACGCCGAGGATAGCTTCGATCAGCGACAGCGACCTTGCCTGATTCGAAACGGCGGCGATTCCGGTGGCTCCCAGGCACGTCATGGTTCCGAAGCTGTAGTAGATCAGATCGAAGCGGTTCAGCGTGGTGTTGAGAGTCATTGCCGGATCCAGATAGAAGGCATGCGGTTGCACCGCGGCCAGCAATGAATAGAGGCTGGCGAAGCCGAGTCCGACCAACAGATAAATGCACAACGCGCCGTAGATGGTTTCCGCGGTCGCCTGCTTGTGAATAAGCACGCGGCGAAAAATCACGACAATGATGAAGGTATCGAAGGCGAGCGTGAACGCGGTGGTCAGCAGCGAAGTGGCACTTGCGTCCAATTGCGCGATGCGTAGGTGTTCCACCAAGGCCGGAATCGCCAGCGCCATGCCGACGAAGACCAGACTGCGGCGGAAACTGACGGCATAGACGCTCAACAGCGTAATGCCGATCCCCAGGACACGGAGAGTGTAGTAGGCAACACCCTTGTTTTGCGTGTAGGGATAGACGATCAGATACAGCAGCAGGAAAACGAACAAGAGAAAAAACTTATGTCCCGTAATGGCTGAAGCTTGTCGATCGCGGATTTCGAGCAACTTTTGAGGCCGAGTGGTCATGGATTTTCAGCACATGAGATGGAAGATTTTGTCGCCAATCATACTCCAAGCCTAGTTGCTGCAAGAAGAATCTTTGTTGTCAGACGAGGCGCGACCGCAAGTGTCGCCGACGGATACGACGATGGCAAAATTCAACCCGGATTTCTGGCTCGTTAGTTGACCGAACCGGTGGACGGTTGTACCGGAGCGGCCAGTTGCGGCGGCGGAATGAGCCCAATCATCGACATTAAAGAGAAGGTGAGTTGTGCCGCCCCCTGGAACTTCCATTCGCAGCTATCGAAGGTCGCATTCACCACATCGAAGGATCCGCCCGAGTAGAAAATCACGCACTCGCGCAAAACGCAGTTCACCAGCCAGGTTTCTTCCAGCACGATCACCTTTTTGGTGAGTGTTATTCCTTCATACTTTGTGATTGGCATACGGTGTCCTCAGTGGTGGTGCGTCTGCAAATTTCACTGTTGGGGGAGCTTGCCGATTTCCGCGGCCATGGAGATATCGCGAGCGGTTACGCCTCCGGAGTCGTGCGAGACCAGCGCGACGCGCAGTTTGTTGTAGCGAATATCGATGTCGGGATGGTGGTTCGCTTTTTCCGCGAGCAGGGCCAGTCGCACCACAAACGCGAAGGCCGCCGCAAAATCCGCAAAGGCATAGTTGTGGACCAGCGCGCCGGCCTCATACTTCCAGCCATCGAGTGCCGGCAGTTTCTCCTGGATTTCTTTGTCGGTAAGCTTGCCCATGGTTGAACTCCATCTCGGTTCGAGGAAGAGAAACGCTCGTGCAGTCATTCTCGACCTTCCCGCACAAAGTTGGCAAAGGGAAAGGAAGCGATGGGCGCGAACGATCTAGGGGATATTGCCGAAGGTGTAGCCGAAGGGAGAGAAGGCAAACCCGTCGCGCATAATGCCTTCGCGCAGGTCGAGCCAGATGGAGTCTGGGGTGGCGACGAAGACGTCGACGATGGATGGGTCGAACTGGGTTCCGGCGCAACGAAGGATTTCTTTTCGCGCCGCCTCCATGGTATTGGCTTTGCGATAGGGACGGTTTGAGGTGATGGCGTCGAAGGTGTCGGCGACAGCAAAGATGCGAGCGCCAATGTGAATTTCTTCGCCACGTAGTCCGCGTGGATAGCCGGAGCCGTCGAAGTGTTCCTGGTGGGAGTAGACGATCTCGGCCGCTTCCTGCAGGTAAGGAATTTTGCGGATCATCTGATATCCCAGCTCAGTGTGGGTGCGCATGACAGCGCGTTCCTCCGGGGTCAGCTTGGCGGGCTTGCGCAGGATGGCATCGGGAATGGCCATTTTGCCAATGTCGTGCAGGAAAGCGCCTCGTCCTACGACGCGTAGCTGCGGCTCCGGCAGGCCGACGGCGCGACCCAGAGCCAAGGTATAGGCAGTCACGCGCTTGGAATGGCCTTCTGTCTCAGCGTCTTTCAAGTCGAGCGCGTTCCCGAGCGCTTCCAGCGTGACGTCGTAGGAGTTTTCCAGCTGTCGCATGCTGTGCTGCAGCATTTCAGTGCGCGCGGTGATCAACTGCTCCAAATGGTGGCGAAAAAGGTCGTTCTGGGTTTGCAGGCGGCGATACAGCAATGTTCTGCGCACCGTGGCCAGCAATTGATCCGCAGAAAAAGGTTTCAAAATATAGTCGTACGCACCCATCTGCAGCGCTTGAACGGCTTGCGGCACATGGTGGGAATCTGTGATCAGCACGATCGGAATCTGGACACGATCGGAGTTCCACACGAGCACCAGGGGGACTAAAAGGTTATCGGTGACTTCCCGCAGCCACGGGAAAAGGTGTTTCCCACCTGGGCCAGCATCCAGCAGTACCAGGTTGATGCGCGGATTATTGGCAGAATCCGAAGCCAGGGACTCAATGGCATGTTCCGGCGAGATGCAGGAGAGCAAGGGAAGATTTTGGTTTTGAAGTATTTGGCCAATGGCGGTCGCCTGTGCGCTATCCCCAGTAATCAATAGAATCTGGCCCACGGCCGAGGAGGGTCGGGCGGGGCTTTCCATCGCGATCGCTGTTGATTGCTCAGTCATCCCATCTCGAATAACTCAGTTAAGGGCAACATGGTAAAGTGTTCAACACTCAAGGTAAAAATGCCAGAGATGCTTTTGACGGAAAACCCGTCTGGTTCCTATATGGCAAAGAGGTGCATATAGGTGGTATTTGTGTGCCACTTTTCGCCAAAACCGTCCTTAGATGCGTTCTTCCCGTGCACGGCTGCCCTTTCTATCCTAAAGGCATGGGAAATTCAATTCCAAGATGAAAATCGTTACGTAAGGGCGCAGACTCTGCGGGAACCGAGTGAAACAAGGGAGTGGCCCACGGCGTGCTTATAACAATTGCAAGTCATGCCGTTCTTTTCTGACTCCAACATGGGACATTCCGCCGGAATGATGTTACCGCGAGCAGCGACTGTTTCACAGTCAATTATCGTCAGGGTTACACATCGCTATAACACGCAGGCAGAGCAGCGCGATGTTTTCGAGAGCCATCGCCATCACGTTTTCTCTGTCGCGTACTACATGACGGGCGATGAGAGAGAAGCCGAAGCCATCTTGCAATCCACGTTTATCGAAGCGTTTGCGCAGGAAACGGCGCCGACCATCGCGACATTGGACAAAGCGCTGTTGTCGCAGTTCCGTCGGCGCTTTTCTCTGCATCCGGTGCCGGCTGTGACGTCAGAGGTGGAGGGACTGGGGAACAGAAACGTGCGCCGGACGGATCTGGAAGAGGCTGTTTGGCAGATGCCGGAAAGAGAACGGCTATGTTTCCTGCTGCGCGATGTGGAAGGCTACGACAATGCGCGGATCGCGGGGCTGCTGCAAACTTCAGAACATGAAGTTCAGCGCACCGTCTTTTCTGCCAGGCTGCGCATGCGCAGTTTGCTGCGAGAGCAGCGTCTGCAGCGGGAGCAGTGGTCTGACGCAATCGCTTGAGCGTGCAGCCGTACCCACCCTTGTGATCTCCTTTTAGTTCAGGAGCCGCCGCGAGCGGATCGCCCGCTTTTGTATCGACCGGTGCGACGCCATCCGGACGTGTATTTAGCGGTGACCATGGGACTCGGCGGAGTCGGCACTCCCTGCGCCGAACACCAGAAAGGGTGCGTCCTCGGAGTAATCCTCTTCAATTCCAGGACCCTTCAGTGCGAGCACGACGGCATACTCTCCATCCTCCAGCTTCAACTTAGGATCGCCCAGCTGAAAGGCCGATGTACCAACGAAGCTGCCATCCTCCCCTTGCAACCAATGAACCGGCTGTTTCGCAAGGCTAGAACCCTTTGCGTCGACCAGGATGAAATCCCCTTTCCAATCCTTCGCAGGGCGATTCGCCAGCTTGCCGACGGGCGTGATGCGAACCAGTGTCCAGATCACGTCCTGCGGCGAATAGGAATGGCTTGGTTCCAGCTGGATGGTGCAATTGCCGGCTCGCAGGTAGTCGATTGGCCGGGACTGGGCTGGCTGGCCGTCAATTTGCGCAGGGGGCGGCGCGAACAGGCATGACCGGCCGATGACGAGCGAACTGATGCGAACGGTTTCGTCGGGATCCGTCGGAGCGACGCTGAAATCCTTGGACAGTCCGGCGGTAATTTTTCCGGTCGAGTCTGCGGCTGCGACGTTCAGACGGTAGTCTCCGGGACCGACGTCGATCGCCGTGTTCCAGATGGGTTCGCGTGCATACCAATCCATTTGGTTTATCGTTGTAGCCAGTTTGAATCCTGTGGTGCTTTGTTGGAATTGCTCCGCCAATTCCATTGGAGACGGAGGCGGGGTGGTGCCGGTCCAGAACAGTCCCGTACTGACCAGCTGGGTTCCGGTTTTACCGTCTGGGTGGGGAAAGTATTCCATCTGGGTGCCAAGCTGGAGCGGTGCATCCGGGTTGGAAGGCGGGTTCTTGAGTGCCTGGCGTAACGGGGCAGAGACGCGGGAGAGTTCCTGCAGTTGTAGCAGACTCGGCGCCATGTAGAAGGTGGGCGCGTTCAGAATGATTTGCTTGCGGTTCGGTGTCACGGAGACGGTATGGGGCAGCCCATCCATTTGCTTGAGCGTCACGTGAAGGTCCATATCATACGCAGCCATGCCGTCATTGCGAATCTGCTGCAGCGTGCCGGCGATTGGGCCGCACATCCAGCCATCCAGGAAATTGTTGTCGGAGAGCAGCATCCAGGGGCCGGTGCCAACCAGCGAGTACGGTGGAGGGAATCTGCGCAGCGAATCGATCTCCTTGGACGCTTCGGCGGAGTAGAGAATGACGCCGGCGGCGCGAGCGGCGGTGGTAACGTCGACAACTTCAAACGCGTCGTAGACCTGACCATACCCCTGATTGACAACCTCATGGAAGAGATCGCCGAGCGAGAGAACGACGCGGCGGCCGGGCAGATCGCGCATGCTGGCAATGGCGACGGCGGCGGCGTGGCGCCAATCGGCAAGGTTGATCGACTGCGGGCGTTCGACGCCGATCTTTTCTATTTCAGAAATAACCAGCGGAAGCTGGCGGGTATACGCGGACTGGTTGCCGCTGTCGTCGAGGATGGAAATATTCCAGCCGGAAATGGGCGCGGTCTTCAGGGCGGCGACGGTTTCATTGACAATGTCGTTGCGGTCGAGCGCTCCGCCAGCAGGAAGGATGATCAGCATATTAGGCTGGTCGTCGGCTTCACCGGTCTTCGGGTTGATGGTCTTGCTCCACGGGCGAGAAAGTTGAAAGTTGGCGGGTTTGCCATCGACGTCGAGCGTGAGGTCGGTCGGCTGCAAATCCTTGACGGGCGCGACATCCGTCAGGCTGAAGGCGTGGATGGGAATGGAGGCCGTCTGCGCCTGCTGCACCAGTTGCGAGGCCGCCGGCGAAAGCGGGGCGGGGCGGGGCGGAGCCTGGGCAAAAACAGCCGCACAAGTCAATCCCCCGACAATCAATATTCCGAGACACAATGCAAAGCGCGCAACGCAAGGCTGGCGATCGTTTCTTGTCACAAATCACTCCCAAAGTAGGTGGGTTGCCCGACCTTCCAGTGTAGGCCGACTCTTCTGTAGTTGGACGATTGGATCAGCAGAAAGGAGTAACCGGCATGAAGCGATTTTGTGATTGGGGCGGGATTGTTTCGACCGCGCCACAAAAATTTCCCGGTTTGATTTGGCTATGCGCGCGTGGGGGCGGTCACCAAAGCCGTTTCAATTGCGATGGTTATTCTTCGACGCGATGGGATAGCCCTGCCAGACATATTCCAGTGCCTCCGGCAGCGCTTGCAGCTTCACGGCGCGATCGACGTGTCCGGCGTTACGGGCGAAGACAAACTGATAGTGATAGCCCTTGGCGGCGAGGACCTTGGCCATTTGCTCATTGGCGACGACCCAGTCATGCATGTTGTCGCGGATGATGTTCGGATTGAAAAGATCGCGATCGCCAACTTCCATCCAGATCCGCAGCGGCTTGGCTGGACTGTTCGGGATAAGGTGCTCGTGAAACTTCCACGCACCCTGCGGAGTTTGCGGATTGTAGGGCCACTGCTGGTTCACGTAGGTGCCGGAGTAGGTCAGGACGCGGTGATATAGCTCCGGGTGATACCACGCCATGATCAACGCGCCGGAACCGCCGGAACTGCCGCCCATGGTGGCTCGACCGTCGGGATCTTTGGTCAGTTTGACATGGGCTTTCGACGCGACCAGCGGCAGCACTTCATGCTCAACAAACTCCGCATACTTCCCAGACATGGTGTCGTACTCCAGGCCGCGCTCGCTGCCCTGGGCGTCACCGCCCCCGTTGCTGATGGAAATCGCAACCATTCCGGGCACTTTATGTTCTGCAATCAAATTATCGAGCGCGGTGAACAGCGCGTTGTCCGGTCCGTCCGCGCCGACAATGAAGGGAGCGACGGTGCCCGGGACATATTGTTTGGGAACGTAAACGGTAACGCGACGAGTGTAGGGCGCAGGATGGCTGGTGGTGACAATCAACTTGGCTGGGTTGGTCGGATCGGGAGTGCCGAAGGTTCCGGGATCGCGCGCGATGCCGGGATAGAACTTGCTGTCCGCGGAATTCATGGTGAACTGAATGATGTTCCCCTGCGAGACGCCAAGAGCAGCCGTTATCTGCGGGGCAGGCGGGTGCGTCGGGCCGAGGATGAAATTTCCGTCGACATTTGCAGGAGGAACGGCGCCGTCAGCTAGTTCTGTGGCCGCGACGAACCCCGGCGAATGCGGATCGCGAGTCGGCGGCGTAGGCCGTGCCGGCCGGGTGATTGTCTGCGGTGCGGACCAGTTTGACGTCGAGGGCGAAGCGGATTGCGCAACCGACGCTGCGCACGCCAGCAAAACGACCGAAGATACACGGGTCAGAAAAGATCGCAATGTTGTGTCCTTCTTGGTCGGAGTAGGTTTCATTTTTTCGATCAGCCTTGTGCTGCGATCGCAGTGCGCCTTCAGTGTAGGCCGTCGGCTCCTCTTCTGAGAGTTTTGTATCGCGACGGGAACGGCGGCTGGTCCTATAATTCTCCAGTGCAATCCAACACTCTTTCAGAACTCTTGATTGGAGCGGCTTTTCTTTGCTGCGCAGCCGTCGTGCCAGCCGTCATGGGATACAGACTTAGTTCATCGATCAGAAAGAGAAGGCTGGAGTTTTTGGCCTACGTTCTGCTAGGTTCGGGAATCTGCATTGGCGCTTCAGCAATTGCCTTCTTCCAGTGGAGTCTACCGGTCATTCAAGCCGATGGGATCATTGAGGGTGCGCAAGTTCATGTCGAAGGTAGGGGTCATCGCACGAATTTGCAGATCCGTCTTCAAACGGGAGAACTTGTGGACCTAAACGCTTCCGGTAGGAGTGAGTACTTTCGATTTGGTGAGCATGTAATTGTGAAATATAAGGCAGTGACGGGGTCAATAGTTAAGGCTCAATTCCTTTCATCATCTGGCACCCAGGAAGCGGTTTTTAATGGCACCGATTCATGGCCTCCGTACATCATGTTCTCGTTTGGGATGTTCGCGATCCTTGTCGGATTCAAGAAGAACCGGCGCGCTTCGGAGCCCTATAAATAAACTTCCCAGAATATCCAGAGATGGCGAGCTTTCTTCGCTTCATTTGTTCCATCTCGGCGAAGCTTCGAAGAGTTCGTCAGTGGTTAGCTTCAATACCTTTCCGTTTTTGCCATCACATCCTATAGTGGAGATGCATGCGACCGATCACGAAATTGAAACCTCCAGTTGCCCGCAAAGACCCACACAATCTCCCACTCCATGGCCAGGTGTTGCAAGACGACTATGCGTGGCTGCGTGAAAAAGAAAGCCCCGAAACGCTGGCTTATCTTACCGCGGAGAATACCTACACCGCCGCCGCCATGGAGCCGTTGCAGCCGCTGATCGACACGCTGTACGCGGAGATGCTGAGCCACATTCAGCAGACGGATGTCTCGGTACCGTATCGCGATGGGCGGTTCGACTATTACGCGCGGACGGTGGAAGGCAAACAATATTCCATCTATTGCCGCGTCCCGGCGGAGAAGGGTTCGGCGCCGCGACCGGTTCCTCCAGTGGAAGGTTTTGCGGATGAAGAAGTGCTGCTGGATGTGAATCGGTTGGCCGAGGGCGAGGCCTTCATGTCGGTGGGCGCGTCGGTGGTGAGCGACGATGGAAGCCTGCTGGCCTACACCACCGACAACACTGGCTTTCGGCAATACACGCTGCATGTAAAAAATCTGCTGACAGGAGAAACGCTGGCGTCGCTGGCGGAGCGGGTCGGGTCTGTGACATGGGCAGCGGACGATCGCATGCTGTTCTATAGCGTGGAGGATGAGGAGACCAAGCGGCCATATCAGATTGTTCGACGGGCACTGGATGCAGCGACGCAAACTTTTTCCATCGGCGAGATCGCCTGGGAAGATGCCGATGAACGCTTCAACGTAGGGGTTGGGCGCACGCGCGACGGGAAATATTTGTTTGTGGAGGCAGCGAGCCACACCACCAGCGAGCAGTGGTATCTGGCCGCGAACGATCCGATGGGAACCCTGCGTTGCGTGGAACCGCGACGCGATGACATTGAGTATTATGCAGACCATCGCGACGGAGTTTTCTTTATCCGCGTGAATGATACCGGGCGAAATTTTCGATTGGTCACAGCGAAGGTCGAGCAGCCGGCGCGTGAGCATTGGCAGGAGATCCTGCCGCATCGCGACGACGTGATGCTGGAAGATGCCGATCTGTTCCAGCATTTTTTCGTGGCGTGTGAGCGATACCATGGCTTGCCTCGCCTGCGCATTCATAATTTGACGGGCGACGGGAGCCTAACGGAGCAGGCGCGAAAAACTCCGTCCGAAATTCTATTTCCAGAGCCGACCTATACGGCCACGCCGGGCACCAATCGCGAGTTCGACGTGATGAGTTATCGATATGGCTACACGTCGCTGGTGACGCCCAGTTCTGTATTTCAATACGAGCTGGCGCCGCATGAGAGCACGCTGCTGAAGCAGCTGGAAGTTCCCGGTGGTTTCGACCGGAGCCTGTATGCATCAGAGCGCATTTTTGCGACCGCGTCGGATGGAGTGCGGGTGCCGATTTCACTGGTGTATCGCAGGGATCGACTGGAGCGCGGGAAAAATCCTCTCTACGTGTATGCCTATGGATCGTACGGATATTCGCTGCCGATTGGGTTCAGTTCCAATCGGCTGAGTTTGCTCGATCGCGGCGTGGTATTGGCCTACGCGCATATTCGCGGCGGCGGCGAAATGGGTAAACCCTGGCACGACGCCGGCCGCATGATGCAAAAGCTGAATACTTTCACCGACTTCATTTCTGTAACCGAATATCTGGTGGCGAATGGCTACGGCGCAAAGAATCGCGTCGCCATTGAAGGCGGCAGTGCCGGCGGTCTGTTGATGGGAGCGGTTGCGAACATGCGGCCCGATCTTTTTCGGGTAGTGCTATCGCATGTTCCTTTTGTCGACGTGATGAATACCATGCTGGACGCTTCTCTGCCGCTGACTGTGGCGGAATACGAGGAGTGGGGGAACCCCAACGAGGCCGCGGCCTTCGAGTATATGCGGGCGTATTCGCCGTATGACAACGTTGTTGCCAAGGCGTATCCAACCATGCTGGTAAAGACCTCGCTGAACGACAGCCAGGTGATGTATTGGGAACCTGCGAAATATGTGGCCAAGCTGCGCAGCCTGAAGACGGATGACAACCTGTTGCTGTTGCATACCAATATGCAGGCGGGTCATGGCGGGGCGTCGGGACGGTACGACTATTTAAAGGAAATCGCCTTCGATTATGCGTTTTTGCTATGGCAACTGGGTGTGGTGCAGATGGAAGGATAGGTCAGCGAACTTCGCGCAGGGCCTGACTGAAGGTGAGGTCGCCATTCTTCGCTTCTTTCTTGTTGTCGTCCTCGGGAACGATGTCGCCTTCGCCCGGGGCGAGAAAAAGATTTGACACCAGGCCATGCTGGCGAGTGTACAGATCCCAATAGCGGCCGTGCGCGGCGTAGAGTTCGTCGTGGGTACCGCGTTCGATAATTCTTCCTTCTTCGACAACGAGAATCTGATCGGCACGTCGAATGGTCGAAAGCCTGTGCGCGATGACAAAAGTGGTGCGACCGCGCATCAGGTAAGAAAGACCTTCCTGAATCATTGCTTCGCTTTCTGAGTCGAGGCTGGACGTGGCTTCGTCGAGAATCAAAATTCGCGGGTTAGCCAGAATCGCGCGCGCGATGGAAATGCGTTGACGCTGGCCGCCGGAAAGCTTAACGCCGCGTTCGCCGACGACAGTCTCGTAGGTTTCAGGAAAACGCTCGGCAAACTCGTCGACGCGGGCAATGCGGCAGGCTTCCAGCACTTCAGCCTCGGTTGCCAGCGGCCGGGAAAATTGCACGTTTTCGCGAATGGTGCCATCGAACAGGAAGGATTCCTGCAGCACCACGCCGAGCTGAGTGCGGTAGTCGCTGAGGCGCACGGCGGCGAGATCGACGCCATCGACGAGCACCTGGCCCGAGCCCGGCTTGTGGAAGGCGCAGAGGAGACTAATGATGGTGGATTTGCCCGAGCCGGAAGGTCCGACCAGCGCAGTGACGGTACCAGGAGCGGCTTGAAGAGAGATGCCGTGCAGGACGGGCTTTGAAGGCTCATAGGCAAACACGACGTCGTGGAATTCGACTTCGCCGCGAATGGGCCCGAGCGGTATGTTGCGTTGGGGATCACTGTCTTCGCTGGATTCGGCGAGAATTTCGCTGGTGCGATCAAGTCCAGCAACCGCTTCGGTCAGTTGAGTTCCGACCGCGACAATCTGGATCACCGGAGCGATTAGATACGCCAGCACCATGGTGTAGGTAACGTAGTCGCCAACGGTGAGCGCGTGCGAAACGACCAGACGGCCGCCCATGTACATGACCAACGCGCCGACCACCCCGAGCACAACGGTGGAGGCCAGACTCATCACGGATTGAGCCGTCAGAGTGCGGATGACATTTTCCAGCAGCCGCTGCACGCCGCCGGCGAACACCTGGGCTTCGCGTTCCTCAGCGTGATAGCCCTTCACCACGCGGACGCCCCCCAGCGATTCTGTCAGCCTGCCGGTGACGTCGGCATTGATGCGGGCTCGCTCGCGGAAAATGGGGCGGATGGTCTTGAATGCGGTCATCAGAATCAGCGAAAAGACAGCGAGAACCACCACAGCGAGCAGCGTCATCTCCACGCTGATGCGCAATAGCAGTGCGAATGCGATTCCTGCAGCGAGTAATCCGCCGACAAAGTTGACCATGCCGGTGCCGATCAGGTTGCGGATTCCCTCAACGTCGCTCATGATGCGCGCGACCAGCGTGCCGGTGCGGTTGGCGTCGTAAAATGCAACGGGCAAGCGGCCGATGTGCTGCTGTACCTGGACGCGAAGATCGGCGATGAGGCGTTGCGCGGCGATGGAAAGCAGTTGCGTCAAGCCGTACGATGCCGCGCCCTGAATGGTGGTGGCGAGCAGTACCGCGCCAACGATCCAGGGCAAGAGGCTCACCTGGTGGTGACCCATGACGCGATCGATCAGAAACTTGGCGGAGAGTGGCAGAACGAAGCTGGAGACCCGGCTGATGACCATGAGCAGCAAGCCAAAGGCAAGCAGCCAGCGGCGCGGACGTACCAGCGTCCAGATTTCCGGCAGGACTTTACGCAGCTCCGGTTTCTTCTTACTTTGCGGCGTGTCCGGAGACATGCGTCCAGCGGCTGACTCTGACTTTCGTCCGCCGCGTGTGCCCGCGTCGATCCATGCCGGTTTAATTGCCATAATTCTCTTTCACGCCCGCGTGCGACGAGCCGTAATGAAGGAGCGAATGCACATCAGCACAAAGATGAGGCAGATGACCGCCATCGCGAATTCTTCTTTCACAGCAAGCGGACGCACCATGGCCGTTCCGTGGTTGGAGGCAATGAAAGCCGAGGCAGCGCGCCAGCCGGGGATGATTACGCCCAGCAAGCCGACTGTGACAGCGATATGCATTAAAATCATACGGCGCTTGCTGTCTTCAGTATTCGCCAGCAGGCCGAGAATGCCGAGAACAATGCCGAAGTAGGCTGGAATGAGGGCCGTAGGCGCGTGGCTGCCGGTTGCGACGAAGAACGCAACTCCTAAGATGATGAGCACCAAAGCGGTGACAAGTGTAAATTTCGCCATGACAGGTTCAATCTCCTCTAGTGATTCTGCTCGCTCACTCCAGCATAACCTTCCTTGGCGAGCGCACTCAGGATTTGATCCACCATGACTGGAACCGTCTGGTCGATGGAAATTTGAATGGCGTCTTGCGGTGGCTCCAGGGTTGCCAACTGACTGGGAAGGAGAGATTCCGGCATGTAGTGGCCATGGCGAGCCTCCATGCGCTGGCGAATCAGTTCGGGCGGCCCGGTCAGGAACACAAACCGGACGGAGCCCGGAGCGGTTCCTGCCGTCAACTCAGTTCTGTACGACTCCCTCAACGCAGAGCAGGCGAGGATGCCGTTCACTCCGCTGTTCAGCCAGGTGACAATTTGCTGGTGCAGGCTTCGCAGCCAGGGTTCACGATCTTCATCGGTGAGCGGAATGCCGGCATGCATTTTGGCGCGGTTGGCTGCGGAATGGAAATCATCGGCATCGGCGAACGGCCAGCCGGTGCCCGCTGACAAAGCCTCGCCGACCGTGGTCTTCCCCGTTCCAGTGACGCCCATCAATACAACCACCATCGGCTATTTTTCCTTCTGCAAAATCCGCTGAATTTCTTTGAGCGCCTGCTGCGGCGTCCACGCATTGGAGGGATACCAGGCGCGGATCTTTCCGTCCGGTCCGATCACCGCGGTGGAAACGGAATGTGTGACGATCTTCCCGTTGGAAGAGCTCACGGCCACATCAAACCACTGCAGTAGAGATGCAAGCCTGGCCGGCGAAGGTGCAGCAAAATCCCAATGCTGAAAGGTTTCTTTCGTGTATCGGCCCGTATATGCGCCGCCGTAACTGCGCAAAACCGCAGGCGTGTCGTATTTGGGATCGAAACTGATGCTGAGCAGATGAGTTTTGGCGTAGAGGCCGGGGTCGGCGGCCAGCAGTTGATCCAGGTGGGCGAAGTTGCGGCTCATCAGCGGACAGAATTGGGAGGAGGCGCATCGCGTGTAGATAAAAGTAAGCACCAACACCTTGCCGCGAAATTGCTTGAGTGAAATTTCGCGATTGCTCTGATTGAGAAAATGAAAATCCGGGACGGCGTCGCCGGGTTGCGGCACATGGTATTGAGCCGGGGGCAGCACGTTCAGGTTCGCCTGCTGCAGGATGACGATGTTGCTGAGCACCGCACCTTGGGCAGCCAACTGCAACTGCGCTGTGAGCGTGTCGCCGGGATGCAGTTCGGAGGCTACGGAAGGATTCTGCAGCGTGTAGGCCATGGTCATGGCTTCCATGACGCCGGGAATGGCTTCCGTGTCGAGCGCAATGACGCCGTCCTTCTGATCAACGGAGACCACTTTCCCGCGAATGGAATATTGTTTTTGTGACGAGGCGCTTGTGCCGGCAGTGGAAGACTGCGAACCGGAATGACAACCGAAGACACCGAGGGATGCACCGAGCAATGCGATGCCCACCGCGGCCGACCCCTGCCTGCGGAATCGACTAACCATCACGGCAGAGGAGCGCATATTCAAAAGCTGCATTGAAACTCCTTACTTGTGGAACAGTCGGTCATAGCTGAAATGGTAACGGAGCTCGCCATAATACTGACGCGGAGCGTTGTAGTGGAATCCGCCAAAGGTGAGGCTATTGTCCAATAGCACGCGATGGTTGGTCACATTGGTCACGTTGGCGGTGAGGGTGAGTTTTTGACGAAATGTTTTTCCCAGGGACACGCTCAGGTTGGTATCGTGCGGCAAGTATTCTCCCTGGTACGGCGAATTGGGATCGCCATACTCTCCATTGCTGAAGCCCGAACCGTAATAGAAATTGAAGGAACCAAAACCGTTGCCGGGCAGGTTCGCATTCATTCCAAAGTTGAGCGTGTTTCTCTGATCATGATCGAGTGGAACATAGTTGAATCCAGAATCGCACTGGGGAGCGGTGATGGGAACGCAAACCAGGCCGCCGGTAATGGGACCGCGCTGCTGTGCCAACTGGTTGGAGTAGGCCAGATGGGCCTGCCCAACGTGCCAGAGAGTGGGTGATTGCAGGGTCAGCTCCCAACCCTGAATCAGCGCCCCATCGACAGTAATGGGGAAGAAAATATTGGACTCGCCGACGTTGGAATGATCGAGAAAATTGTTGGCGCGAGTTTCAAAGTTGTCGGCATCCAGCAGCCATCCGCGCAAAGGAATCTGGACGCCGAACTGATGTTCCTCATCGCGTTCTCCGTGAAGTGGAAGAAAGGTCGTGTTGTTGCTGTTCGCATAGTCGATCAGCGGGCCGGATGCAGTGAGCAGCGGTGGCGGCTGGTAGTAACGGCCATAGAAGGCGCGGAAGACCCAATTGATTTTCGGAATTTGAACCGCGACCCCGAAGCGCGGGTCGGTTTCGATTTCGGTGATGCTGGACATGAACTGCGAGGCACGCAGGCCGGCGATGAGAGTCAGCCATCTCGTCGCTTTGAAATTGTCGGAGACGTACTCCTCCGTCAAGCCGGCAGCGGCGCCATCGTGAAGCAGAAAATTCTGATAACTACCGTCGTTGAACTGTGCGCCGAAGACGTAGCTATCATGCTGGCCGAAGGAATAAAATCCGCCGGCGATCGTATTTTTCGCGACTTGCGTAGTTAGGGAGGCCTGCAGGCCGGCGTAGTTAGAAGCGCGGTCGGCGGTGGTGGCAACCGGAAGATCGTTTGGGTTGGGAGTGTAGTTGCCGCTGGTGTAGTGGTAATAGGGAGAGAGCTGGAGAAATGTGGCGGAGTTGAAGGTGTGAATCCAGGAGAAAACAGAAAACCCGTCTACCTCACTCTGGCTGTCACGCAATCCGCTTGAATCGTACTGCTGATTTTCATAATCGTTGGGATTGGGATCGTAGGGGACTTGAAAATAGTCCGTGCGAAGTTGCGACACCAGCCGTAATTGGTCCCGAGGTGTGCGATTGTCGACCAGGGAAGCAAATCCTCCGAATCCGTTGGCTGCATCGTGGTAGGGCGGCGGGATTGGCGGCATCAGACCGTAATTCGTGCGGTTCCCATTGAGACTGGCGTAGTAAGCAAACTTTTCTGTGTGGCTGCCGAAGTTGAATTGATCGTTCGTCTGATAGTAGTTCCCGGCGCTGAGAAGAAGCTCGGCCTCGTTGTTGCGTTCAAACCCGGTTCGCGGGGAAACATCGAAGACACCGTACGTGCGGTCGCCCACATCTGCGTTGTAGCTGCCACGCAGAACTTCCAGGGTGCCAATGTCCTTAGGATCGATCTGCGGACCCAGGTTGTCGGCGATGTTGGTGTTTGGAATCTCGACACCATCGATTTCCCAGCTGACCTGGTGTCCGCCGCGCATGTGCAACATGTCATGCACCATGTACGCGCCCGGCACATAGTCGGTAATCATGCTGAGGCTGTTCGTCAGGTCCGCTCCTGGAGTGCGCGCAATTTCAGCACGATTGATCAACGTTGTCGGTGTGGCAGAGTTTCCATTCACCACATTCGCGTTCGCAGTGATCTGCACGGACTGCTGAATGGTTCCAACCTGGAGCGGAAAGTGGAGAATCGGCGAGTTGTCTGAAAACACGGTGAGAGACTGTCGCAGAACATTGAATCCGGGGCTCTCAATCGTAATGTTGTATGTGCCCAGCGGCAGCGTAGGAAACGAGAAATAGCCATTGCGATCGGTGTGCGCGGTTTGGGCGACCTGAGAATCTGTCGCGCGGATTGTAACTTGTGCGTTCGCGATGGGGCGATGCTGAGAATCATGCACGATGCCCTGTACTTCGCCAAACACAGTGGCATGCGATGGCCTGACGCCAATCAAAATCAGAAAAGCCGCCAGAATTGCCAGCTTGTATGTGTGCTGCATACTTTTCCCTTTCGGTCATTCCACTGTTTAGGGGCGGCCGCAGTTCGACACTGCGGACTCGATGCCCAGCGTAGTCAGGCCGACGAAGACAAGGAATGGTCGTGGGCGGAAGTTCGCGCACGTCATCCTATTTGCGATGGATCGGGACCTGGATACGTCTAGGCCTGGAAGATGGCCATTGAGAAACCTGCAGCAGGAGGTGCGCGTGCGGAGCGGGACCGCGCGAGGCGTATGAAGAGCAAAGACGGGGCGATGGCGACGACGTCTTCCGCAACCGCAGGTTTCGAAGAGAGTGACAGAGGAGCAGCGGCGACAGCGACCACCGCGGGACTGACTGTAATCTTCCACAGCGGGCACCGGGCAGCTCGCACCGACGTCTGAGTTCCTGAGTCGGTCAGCATCATCGACTGCATCATCATGCAGTGATGAGCGCCGTTGCGGCGGCAGCAGGCGGGCAGGCTGGCGTCCGCCTGGGCGCTGGCGACCAGCGGCTGCAGCGGCAACAAAGCCGTCAACAGCAGCAATATCGACGCAAACCATCGCCTCATGGCCAAAGCATACCATCGTGACCACGCCACTGGCTGGTGCTTCACTGCGTCGTCGTATAACGTGGAACTGTCTCCGTTCAACAAGGCGGCCACCCGGAGAGAGATGCGGACCGAACAGGAATTGTTGCTGGAGTTGCAGCGGAAGATCGACGGCGTGGCGGTCATCGCCAGTACTGTGCGCGCAGCTCGCGCATTGCGCCAACGGTACAACTGGCAGCAGCAGGCCGCCGGTAACCATGGATGGAGAACGCCGCAGATTCTGGCCTGGGAACCATGGCTGAAAATGCTGTGGGATACCGCAATCCTGCGCGGGGCCGAATCCAGAATCCTACTGAATGACGCACAGGAAACCGAACTTTGGTCGCAGGTGCTGCAGCAGGATGAAGCCGGCGCGCAGACTATGTCCATCAACGGTTTGGCCAGGCAGGCGCAGCAGGCGTGGCGCGCCATGCAACAGTATCGGATCGAATTGCGCCATGTGCGCAATGACGGCAGCATCGATGCGCAGGCATTTTCGCGGTGGGCGGCGGAGTTGGAAAAAGTCTGTCGGCGGACGCAGCTTCTGTCGTCTTCGCAAGTCGAAAGCGAACTGACGAACGTGGTTCGGGCCACAAAAGTGCCGCTGCCGGAAACAATTTTTCTGGTTGGCTTTGATCGCACAACGCCTGCACAAGAACTCCTGATCGATGCTCTGCGCGCGGCGGGATGCCAAGTCGAGTTGACTGAGCTGGCGTCATCCAGCGATGAGCACGGATCAAGTTCGGTCCTCACGTTCGCACGCACGCTGGAGGAAGAGATCGAGAGCGCGGCGCAATGGGTGCGAGCCACGCTTCTTGAAAATCCAAGCCTGCGAATCGGTGTCGTCATTCCGGTGCTGGCAGAGATGCGCGACCGGATGGACGCGACCTTTCGTCGAGTGCTTGCGCCTTCTTCCATGGATGTTCATGTATCGGACCCGAGGCTGCCCTATGAGTTCTCTTTGGGGACGCCGATGCACCGCATGCAATCGATTCGCACGGCACTGACGTTGCTTGCATGGCTGGACAAGTCGTTGCCGCCGGAAGACGTGTCGTGGCTGGTGGTGCACGGTAGATTCAGTTCAGAGTCTTCCGATGCGCGCGCCATGATCGATAAAAAATTTCGCGAGCGAGACTTCCAGTTGGGTGGCCACGTCTCGTTTTCTTCCTTTCGAGAATGGATGACAGGCTCTGGGAGCGAGGAGGTTGGCTCCCCACTGCGCCGAACCTTGGAGCGCTTTGTCGTGGCGGCCAAGCGCCAGGACATCGGAAAGAATCGCTCGTTCGCCGACTGGCGGGAGAGCGTCGAAGAACTGCTCGCCGCTGCCGACTGGGGTCTGCTAACGGCAGCGGACAGCGCTGAATATCAACTGCTGCGGCGATGGAATGCGCTGTTGAATGAGTTGTCGTCGTTGAGCTCTGTGACAGGTTCGGTGTCATTTTCCGATGCGATCGAGCGATTGAAATCCCTGTCGGCTGTAATGCTGTTCACGCTGGAAACGAGAAACGCGCCCGTACAAATCCTCGGAGTCTCTGAGGCGGCCGGACTCACCTTCGACCGAATTTGGTGGATGAATGCGCAGGCGGCCAGTTGGCCACCCCGTGGCTATGCACAGCCATTTCTCCCATGGAGTGTGCAGCGAGCGGCGCACATGCCGTATGCAGACGCGGCAGCGGACGCTGTTTTCGTGGGACGCGTGACGCGGCGAATTCTTAACTCTGCCCTGGCTGCGATTGTGAGTTTTGCGCTGCAAGAAAGCGATCCCACGACTGCGAGCGCGCATGCTCCCAGCCCGGAGATAGCCATCTCGCCTGCAGTTCGTAGCGCTTTGCCCGAGGTTCCGCTGATTGCAATTGGAGAGTTTTTGTCGGGCCAGATTCAATCGCCGAGCCAATCCGAAGCCGACGCGGAGTCTTCCGCGCTGGAAGTTGTCGGCGAAGAAACTGCGATTCCATTTCAGGGAACACAGGTGCGCAGCGGCGTCACATTTCTGAAGGATCAAGCCGCATGTCCATTTCAAGCCTTTGCGGAGATGCGACTCGCGGCGGAACCGATCGAAGAGGCTGATGGCGGCCTTCCCGCGAAAGCGCAGGGAATCATTCTGCACGAAGTGTTGCAGCGTTTTTGGGACGAAATGAAGTCGCAGAAAAGGCTGCTCGAAACTACAGAGGTCGAGTGCCGCGAGATGTTGCGCGCGCATATCCATCAAGCGTTGCGGCGGTTCCGGGAGCACGCCGAGGAATCGTGGCAGCGAGCTTTGCTGGACATTGAGACGGACCGTATCGAGAGCCGGCTCATGCAGTGGCTGGAAGTTGAAAGGCGTCGGCCCGATTTCACCGTCGTGAAAACGGAAGACACGCTGGAGCAGATGCATCTGGGAGGTGTGGAACTTCGCTGCCGTATCGACCGCATCGACCAGGTGGAACAGGGGATTGTGTTGCTGGATTACAAGGCCGGCAAGGTCGACAGCAAAGCCTGCGACGGGGAGCGTCCGGACGAACCGCAGTTGCCCGCCTACGCCGTGCTGCGGCAGGATTCTGCGAGCGATGATAGGCCGCTGGCCGGAATTGCCTTCGCCGGGCTTCATCCAAGAAACGTTGACCTGTCTGTGGTCGGTTCGCTTGCGGGAGTCTTTCCGGTGACCCCGGGAGCCAGGAGCCATCCTCGCGGAAACCTGTCGCCCGAGGGATTGCGGCAGCAGCAAGAGGAGTGGCGAACGACGCTGACGCGACTCGCGGAAGATTTTGTTGCGGGCGTAGCTGTCGTTGATCCGAAAAAGGGGCGTGAGACCTGTCGCTATTGCGCGCAGGGCTTGTTGTGCAGGGTTCGTGAGGCCGAAGGCGTCGGCGACAGTTCCGACGAGATTGCATCGGCCAGCGAATCGGGGAGTTTCGATTGATGAGCAACCTTCGCAGATTTCCGTCGAGTACAGACGCCACGTTACCGGTTGAGTCGGCGGAGGTCTTTACGCGCGAAGATGCGTGGAAGGTGGAGCAATCGTGGATTGTGGAAGCGCCGGCAGGTTCCGGTAAAACAGAATTATTGATGCAGCGTTTTTTGCGGCTGCTGAGCCGTGTGGAGCAGCCCGAGCAAGTACTGGCGATTACATTTACGCGCAAGGCCGCGGCGGAGATGCGTGACCGAATTCTGCAATCCCTGCGGGATGCCGAGCAGAATGTTCCGATCGATCCTGCCGCCACGCATCACCTGCAGACTCGCGCCTTCGCGCTGGAGGCGTTGCAAGCCGACGTGAAATTCGGGTGGAACCTGGTGAGCCAGCCGCAGCGATTCAACATCGGGACCATTGACTCCTTGTGCAGCAAAATCACCAGCCGTCTTCCCGTGCTGTCGCGACTGGGCGCAGAGATGCGGCCGGTGGACGATGCAAGCGATCATTACCTGCTGGCGGCGCAGTCGACCCTAAAGGAAATGGGTGGGAGCGATGCTCGCCTCAGTGGCGCGGCTCGCGAACTGCTGTTGCACCTGGACAATCGCATGGAAAATGGGGTGAAGCTGCTGGCGGATATGTTGCGGAGCCGCGACCAGTGGCGCCGGGTGTTTCCGATTGAACGGGAGTACTCCGACGACGAATTGGACGCAATCGTTCGCGAGAAGTTTGAGAAACCACTGCGCCAGGCATGCGAGGAAGCGTTGCAGCGCGCGGCAGCGCTGCTGCCCGAGAAGAATTGGAAGCAGATTTTCGAGCTGGGGCGGTACGCGGCGGACCAGCTTGAAGGTAGCCAACATAAAAGTATTTTTAGCGAACTCGCGGGTACCAGCGGGGTTCCATCCTGCACCCCTGAGTATCTTGCGACATGGAAATCGGTGACCCGATTGCTGCTGACTGGCGAATGCACGCTGAGAAAATCGGGCGGCGTCAACGTCAAGATCGGCTTTCCAGCGCGACAGCCGCACACGCAAATCTTCAAAACGTTGCTGGATTCACTGGCGGGTGAGGACGACCTGGTTCGTGCGTTGGGCAAGGTCGCCAAATTGCCGCCTGCTGGTTATACAGAACAGCAGCGCGTGATCCTGCGGTCGATCTTTCTGCTATTGCGGCGCGCTGTGGCTGAACTGAAAGTGGTGTTCGCGCAGTCGGGGCGCACGGACTTTGTCGAGATTGCGCTTGCGGCAGGCCATGCGCTTGACGACGAACCGGATTCGCTGGCGCTGGCTTTTGGAATGGAGATGCAGCATTTGCTGGTGGACGAAATGCAGGATACTTCGCTGACGCAATTCCAATTGTTTAGCCGGTTGGTTGAGGGATGGGATGGGTACAGCCAGACAGTATTTCTGGTCGGCGATCCAAAGCAGTCGATTTATCGGTTTCGTCATGTCGCTGTGGAGCTGTTCGCGCGTGCGCGTCGCGATGGCGTCGGCGGAGTGCTGCTGAAGCCGATCCGACTGCGCTCAAATTTTCGCTCGCATCAAAGCCTGGTGCAGCAGACGAATGAAGCCTTCGCGGAGATATTTGCATACGAGGCGCAGGACGATATCGATGCCGTCGAGTTTGAGGCCTCGGAAGCCGCGCATCTCGAAGAAGAAACGGAGCGTCTGTTTTGGCATCCGCATGTGCGGCGCGCACAGTCGCAGAGCGGGGACAACGGAGATGAAGAAGACCCCTGTGCGATCGAGGCGCGGAAGATTTGCGATGTGATTGAGCGAGCCCGGAATCGAAATTCCGGCGAACGGTCGCTGAGCATCGCCATCCTGGTGCGAGCCAGGACACACGTTGTCTCCATTCTGCAAGAAATGCGGGCGCGCAGAATTCCTTATCGCGCGATCGAGATGGATTCTCTGCTGGACCGGCAACCGATTCTGGATGTGATGACGATTGCGCGTTGTCTGCTGCATCCGGCGGATCGCGTGGCGTGGCTGGCAGTACTGCGGGCGCCGTGGTGCGGGCTGACGCTGACGGACCTGTTGGCGCTGTGCGGCGGTGACCATCTGCAAGGGAGCGCAAAGACAGTCGCGGAATTGTTCCGGGAACGTTCGGCACACCTGAGTGCGGAGGGGCAGGAGCGCGCCGCACGAGTGTTGCAAGCGCTGCATGCCGCGCAATTGCAATCCGGCAAGGAACGCCTCTCGATGTTGGTGGAGCGGACATGGCACACGCTGGGAGGACCACACTGTATTGCTGCAGGCGAATGGCCGACGGTGCAGGAATGTTTTCGAATGCTCGAAAAATTAGAAAGTGAAAGCGGTTGGCCGGCGGTCTCCCAAATAGAAGAACAACTTTCAAAGCTGTATGCGCCAGCCAGTGGGGCGGAGGATGTTCCGGTTGAAGTGTTGACGCTGTACAAGGCGAAGGGGTTGGAATGGGATGTGGTGCTGCTACCCGGACTCCATCGTTTTGCGAAAAACAATGATTCGCGTCTGGCGGAATGGATGGAGCAGATATTGCCGGGGGCGGATGAAGAAGGTGTGGATGCCATTAGCCGGGTTCTGCTGGCGCCGATCAAGCATGCGTCCGAGGAAGAAGAAGCGATCAACAAGTGGATTCGCGAGGCCGGCGCGGAACGCGATCGGGAAGAATTGAAGCGGTTGTTGTATGTGGGCTGCACGCGTGCTCGAGTCGAGGTGCATCTGTTTGGCCAATGCCAGGAAGGGAAAAATGAACTGGGCAACGTGCGCCGGCAGACGTTGCTGCACACGGCGTGGCCGGTGGCGGAGGCGAATTTTATCCAGCACTGGCACGCACAACGGGATCGCGATGGAAGTGGTGGGGAGGTTGTGGAGATGCCGGTCCGGACGGATTTTTCTACGGCATGGCCTTCGAGCGGTGCCGCGCCACAGGTGGAATCGATTGCGGCCGCGGGGGATTCACCGGACTCGAGTCGAGTGGTGCCTCTGTCGAACTTTCAGCGGCTGCGTTCGGACTGGAAGGCGCCCGACGCGCTTGCAGACATTCCAATGCCGGCAGTATCGGCGTGGCAGGAAGGAGTGGGCGATTCTGTCTACGAAGAAGAGTCACCGGCATTTCAGCGGCCGCAGGGTTCGTGGCGAGCACGAGTCTTTGGCACCGTGCTGCACGCTTTTCTTGAACCGCTGGCCAACATCCTCCAGCAAAATTCAGAAGCGTCACTGCACACACGAGACATCGACGCGCTGAGCCAGCCGATCCGGTTGCAGTTGCTCAGCAGCGGGCATCCGCCAAAGGAGGCGGCAAGGGACGCGACTCGCATTGTCGCCGTGCTGCACAAGGTTGCGGCAGATGAAAACGGGCGGTGGATTCTGAGCGAGCATTCCGTTCCATTTCCGGCGGAGCCGGCAGCTGTTGTCAGTCGCGGTTTTGAGATTCCGTTGACAGCGATGCATCGCAATGTTCTGCGATCCATCCGCGTCGATCGCATGTTTGTTGCCGGCGCGGATCCCACAAGCTCCACTACAAATACGCTCTGGATTGTAGATTTCAAGACTGCTTCCCATGGCGCGGGGCAGGTGGAGGAGTTTTTGGCAAAAGAGCGCGAACAATACGCGGAACAGATGCAGTTATACGGCGATATCGCGCGCATCGTATATCCGGAAACTCGCAATGTGCGATTGGGATTGTATTATCCGCTGCTGGCGCGTTTTATTTGGTGGCCGTACGACGCAAAATCGTAAGCGCGAGCGGAGGGGCTCATCCGAGTCCGACTTCTTGATCGCTCACGCCGGATTGTCCGCTGCCCGCTCGATTGTCGAGTTAATCTCCGCGCCCAGCAGCAGCATGAATCCGCTGACATAAAACCAGGTCAACAAGATTATGACGGCGCCGAACGATCCGTACGTAGTGGCGTAGGGATCGTAAAAGTGGAGATAGATGCGGAAGCCCATCGATACTGCCAGCCAGCCGACGATGCCGACGATCGCTCCCGGGGAGATCCACCGCCAGCGGCGATGGTCGCCAGCCGGTCCCCATCGATAGGTAATCGAAAAGACCAGCGACATGAAGAACATGGCCGCCACAAATTTCACACTCTTCCATAGGGCCAGCAGGGCGGGGTTGAACATCAGGTCGCTGCTGAGAAACTTTGCCAGGTCATCACCCAGAATCAGGAGCAGCATGGCGCTGCATACCAAAACAAAGATGGCCATGGTGGAGATCATGGCGATCGCTTTCGCTTTCCAGTAAGGGCGGGTCTCTTTGGTTCGATAAATCGCATTTAGAATTGTTTGCGCCGAGGACATACCGCACGTGGCCGCCCACAAGGCTGCAATCGCGCCAAACAAAATATGCCCGGTGTTACTTTCGTGGGTGGTGTGGCTGAAGGCTACTTCGACCGACACAAAGGCCGCCGGGGGAATAACTTTCGCGAGATACAACATCAGCTCCAGGTTGGCTCGTGCGCTGGTACTGGCAAACAGACTGAACATTGCAGAGAGAAGGATCAGTGCAGGAAACATGGCGAAGAGAAAATAATATGCAAGCTCCGCTGATCGATCGACGATCTCATCCTGAATCAGCGAAGACCATACGCGGCGTGTAAGGGCGGCCACAGAAAGACCGCCGAGCGATAAGGCGCTGGGTGGCCGCCGATGACGGAAAGCCCTCGATACCGTCTTTGCTGTCTCCATGGATTCGTCGGCAGGTGCGGTGGCATTGGCTGGAAGCGATCAAACCATGAGATGAATGAGCCTTGAAAAAGGCTGGCTTTCGCAGACTTCTTATCCAGCATTGATTGTGACACGGCGCAACTTTGCGATGAGGATCACCCCCCGTAAAGATGTGCCTGCAACGCGTTGAAGGAAGCAGCAGCGGCTGATCCATGGAGGCTGCCGGACAGTACAGATCGCAATGCAGCCATCTCGACTTCAGGCGATAGAGGCGCAGAGGTGTAACTTAGGGAGGACTGTGTGGGGAATATTTAGCTGACCCGCGCCCTGTTGCGTTGGAGGGTGCTGCGTTCGAGCGTTTTACGCCGCGATTGCGTACGCGCACGGAGCCGCAGAAATGAAGATGAGTTGCATGAAAGGACAACTGTGAATCAGTCAGGACTGACGGCATGAAAACGGAATGGAAGGGCCGAAGCGCGCTTCATATCGGTAACGAGCGGGTGGAAATGACGATGCTGGCGGGAGGCGGGCATATCGTGTCGTTCTCGTTTACATCCACCAGCGGGCACGCAACAGAAAATGTGATTTGGGAATCTCCATGGACTACGGCTGATCCGCTGACTCCCGAGCATGATGACCTTGCAAAGCAATATGGCGGCAGGCCGACCGGAACTTTTCTCGCGTCCTATTCCGGTCATTCGCTGTGCCTCGATTGCTTCGGACCTCCGTCGGACCTGGAGGCCAGCCTTGGAGTGACGCTGCACGGAGAGGCGGGAATTGCCAACTGGATTTGCGAGAGCGATGGGCCGTTAGACGCGGGTCTGGCGGTGCGTGCGGAGTTGCCGATCACGGGCCTGCAGGCGCTGCGAAAAATTCAGATCACGCCGGGCGAATCCGTGGTGCGCGTGCAAGAGCAGGTGCGCAATCTGCGTGATACTCCGCGCGAAATTCAGTGGCAACAGCACGCGACCTTAGGTGAGCCGCTGGTGAATGCGGAGTCATGCAGCATTGCCGCGTCGGTTGGCAAAGGCAGGACATGGCCGTTTGGATACGAGGGGCCGTGCCTGCTTCCCTCGGACCAGCCGTTTGAGTGGCCATTTCTCGACACGCAGGCCCATGGAAGGCGAGACTTGCGGCGTCCGTTTACACCGCCGAATGGAGGTTTTGTTGTTGCGTTGCGGCAGGATCCTGATCGCGAAATCGGATTTATCTCCGCGTTGAACTGGGAATTGGGGCTGGTGTTCGGATACTGCTTTCGCTCCGCGGACTTTCCCTGGCTGACGATATGGCATGAAAACCGCGCCAGAGATTACGCTCCGTGGAACGGTAGAACGCGTGCGCTCGGCCTGGAGTTTGGCACCACTCCGTTGCCGGTGGGCAAAGAGGAAATGGCGCGACTGCGGTCGAACTTCGACGGCTCGATCGATCGCACGGCGCCGCCTCATGGAAAGCTGAACGGGTCGTGGCTGATGTTTCTTGCCGATGTGCCGAAGACGTGGCGCGAAGTTCAGAATGTCACGGTGGGCGAGGACAAGATTACGCTGCGTGAAGCCGACGGCGCGCAGACGACAATCGTCGCACGCGGTGCTCTTGCTTTTCTGGGTAGCGATAATGCTCCAGGTTTATTTGGCGGAGGATAGCAGCGTTGCGGCCAGCGTCTGCCACTCGTCCGCCAGAACCGGCCGATAGAATTCGCGCCCGGCTCGTTGATACCAGTAATCGGAGTTTGCGGTCTGTCCCTCTTTGCGGTGCAGATAGGCGTGCACCGCCATGCCATCTTTTGTTTCCAGTTCATCGACCAGGGAGTGCGCCTGCGTCCAGTCGTCTTTCATGTCCCACCACAATGCCACCAGTGGAATTGACAGGCCGGAGGGCGGTTCCTGGTGCGCAACCGATGCTTTGAATTCGTCGAGTTTCATGTCTGCCTTCTGCCGATTGCAGGGTCTCGCGGGAGTGGCTCCACGTACAAGACAACTATAAGAGAAACCCGGCTAGATGCGCGGCGACGAGCGTCGTGATGCCGCGTCGATTAATATTTGAAAACCATCGCCGGTCCGCTGGTCCTCCTGGCGGTCAAATCGACGTACACCTCCACACGGTTGGCAATTCTGATGAAGGGGATATTGCTGTTCATTTCGTAATCCTTTCGGTCGAAGGCCATCATTCCCTGAATCCGGCCTGAGCCAACCCCGGTTCGGTCGACCGTCAGCAGCAGAGTTTCGGGCTTTGAAACTCCGCGGATAGTGAAGATGCCGGGCACGTCAAAGGTCGTTGGACTGGTCTGAACAATCTTTGTCGACTTGAACGTGATCCACGGATCGTGGGCGACGTCGAAGAAATCTTTGCTTTTCAGCTTTTCGTTTTTCATGCGGCTGCCGGTCTCGACGCTGGCGGCCTGAATCCTGATATCAAGCACGCCGGATTCGACATGGGGAGAAGAAAACTTGAGCGTGGCGTCCCACTGCTCAAACTTGCCGACGAGATCGATGGAGGATTTGACGTGGAACTGGATCATGCTTTGTTGCAGCGTGATGGCGTATTCGGGAACCTGGGCGTAGCCGGCTGCAGGCAAAACAGCGAACAGCAGGGCGCAGAGAATGCAAAGGCGCATGGTGCCTGATCGTAGGATTTCTGAGTACGCTGTGTCAATGTGTTTCGAGGGTGTGAACAGTGTCGTGTCTCCGGCGAAGAGTGCCAGCGGCTTGTGAGTGCGGCGTGGCGCAAGTAGAACCCATGGGGATGGTCTACCTGCGAGCGTGGTAGCGACGATAGAAGATGTCTTCGAACACCCGCTGTCAGGAGCGAAGCCATCATGGAAAGCGTAGCGTAAAGGCGAAGCCGCGCGCAGGCTGGGTTTCCCCTTGCGTAGTTTTTTTGCGGCGTATGATGGTCCGTGCACATCACGCTCGTCCGGGAGGGGACCTTATGAGTGAAATGAATCCTCTATCAGCCCGCAAGCAAGGTCGTCGCGAGTTTCTAAAGGCCGGAGGCGCGGTGACAGCTGCGTTGCTGGCTCCCTCGGCACTGGCTGCCACAACCACCAGGGCGTTGCCTGCTCTTCCGTCGAATCCGCGAACCATTGCCGCGATGCCGACGCGTAACCTTGGAAAGACCGGCTACAAAGTGGGTGTCTTTTCGCTCGGTGGGCAGGCCTCACTCGAACGGCCGAATAATTTCGATGTCGCGGTGCCGATCATCGAGCGCGCTCTCGATCTCGGAGTCAACTATCTCGATACTTCGTCCATTTACGGCGCCCCGGAACGCTGGAGCGAACAGTATGTCGGCAAGGTGATGGCGCATCGGCGCAATGAGGCCTTTCTCGCGACCAAGACCAAGGAGCGCACGCGTGACGGCTCCATGCGCATGATCGAGAAGTCGCTTCAACTGCTCCAGACCGATCATGTCGACTTGTGGCAGTTGCACGACATCGGCACTATGACGGATGTCAACGAAGTGTTCGCCAAGGGCGGCGCGATGGAAGCCCTGGTCGAGATGCAGCAGCAGAAGGTAGTGCGCTACCTCGGTCTGACAGGTCACTACCGGCCAGACGCGCTGATGGAAGGCATCCATCGCTATCCATTCGATACCGTTTTGATGGCCATGAACGCGGCCGACCCGCATCATTACAGCTTCAATGAGGCTCTGTTGCCGCTCGCGGTCGAAAAACAGATGGGCATCATCGGCATGAAGGTGCCGGCACGCGGCCGAATTCTTTCCACCTGGACCCCGCCCCCGCTCGAACAGCAGAAGCATTCCTGGGAAGGAATGGTGCTGGCGCCAACACCGGGAACCATCACCATGCGCGAGGCCATGTACTATACGTTGTCGCGACCTGTCAGCACGGTCATCATCGGGTGCGACACGATTCCACAGCTGGAAGAGAATGTGACTCTGGCCCGCGAGTTCACGCCGCTGAGCGAAGGCCAGGAAAAGGAACTTGTCGCCCGCGCCGAGCCGGTCTCGAAGCCATCGCTGTTCTTCCGTTTCTACGATCGGCCGTAGTCGCTTGCGTCGGGCGATTGCCGCATGCCGCTTTCGAAGGTGGAAAAGTTCGTGTTGATCCAAAAGAAAAGGCCCGCCGCAACTGCGACAGGCCTTTTTTGCTGTTGAAGTTTTAGAACTGGATGCGTCCGGATAGCTGCACAACGCGTGGAGTGCCTGCTTGTGTCGTCACAAGTGACGTAAGCTGGCCGAAGTTGCTGGGTTGGGTGATGTCGATGTAGCCGGAATAGTTCGCATAGTCGAGCGAGTCGAAATTAGGATGATTGAGCACGTTGAAGGCGTCCGCCCGGAACTGGAGCGTCACATTCTTCGGTGCGTACAGCACAAAGTTCTTGGCGAGACCGGCGTCGAAATTGAAGAAGGTCGGGCCACGCAAAATATTTCGATTCCCGATCTTGAGACCGACCGGTCCGTATCTCTGTCGTAATGTTCCCATGGCCTGCGACATCATTTGTCCGGAGACCGATCCGGGAAGTCGATCAGATGGTTGGCATCGGCCTGAGCCAGAAGACGGCGGCCCATACGTCCGACATAGTTCAACTTTAGAATGTAGGCTCCGGCGAACTGATGCTGCATGCCGAAGTGGATCATGATCGAGTACGGAGTTTTCAGGCTCGGGTCGATCATTTAGCCATACGTGCATCGTACGGGACCAACTCTGGCGTTGCTCTTCACTTCTGTTGTTATCCTTCTGCTGATCGGTTGCGCAAATTGCTCTGTTCTTCGTCTTGCTCGTGGCGAAGCGCGTCATCACGAACTGGCGATTCGGAACGCTATCGGGGCCAGCCGATTCCGCATGATCCGGCAGCTCCTGATCGAGTCCTCCGCCGTGCTCATGTTCAGCTTGGACACGAAGCTGTGGATGAAACTGGTCCGTGGGGTGGGAGAGGGAGGGGGCTCTGTCTGAAGGCTCCCGTTCGTGGTTGGAAAAGTGGAGGCGTAGGTTGTGCCCGCAACGATCAGGTTGTTGCTGGAATCGACCGCCGGGCCGGAAAACGACGAGCCCGGAGTGACGCCGTCCGTCGAGCTCAGGAAGCTGCCAAACTCAAGTTTGCTGAGGTCAGGGCTCATCTCCGCGAGCACCATTTCCCAGATTGAGCTTCCAATTTCAAACCGCGAGGTGAAGGGATCGAGCAGAGGAAAATCAGAGGAACCGGTAGAACCGCCCACGAAGACATTCCCAAGACTGTCGAGGGCGAGACCTGCGAACGATGTGCCGTTGTTCAGGGACGGGGTGGTCCCGTCAAGATAGGTGGCAGCCAAAACAGCGGTTCCCTGGCCATTGAGTTTCACGATGTACCCGGTGTTGAGGCCGCCGTCCTTGTCTTTCACTGGCACCTTCTGGTAAGCGTTGGCGCTTACAGGCAGAGTGGTTTCGTAGGTATCTCCCTCATCGCGAAAAGGTACACTTACCGGTAGTCGTAGAAATGTTGGGAAATGAGGCGAGTTCGACTTCGAATTCAGGCCGCATGACCAAATGCAATCGCTTCAACTATCGCGAAGCCAAGCCCGATAAACTTCAACGTCTTGCCCCAATGTGTCGACAATTTTTAGTTTTCTCATAGCAACGCAGGTGTCTGGTATACGTTCTGCATAGTATTGGCGCACGTCCTGCTCGGTAAGTGTCGTGCCCGGAGCATCGACTGCGTCGACAATCCACACGGGGCGCGGATAGACGGCAGCGGAAAGGTCGGGCACATCGAAGTGCCGCAAAATTCCAGGGACAAACCAATCCAGCGGCAGCGAATAGTCCGTGGACTGCACGACAGACATGTAGCTGACAAGCATTCGCGTGACAAGAATGGACCGAACGCGTTGATCGAGTACAGTAGCCATCAGCGCCGCCAGCCCTGCTTCTTCTTGCCCAACCATGCGAATTTGCGACGTGTCGACATCCGGTCGAGAAGAAAGATAATCGAGAGTTCGCACAATGTCCCAGACTCTTTGACCAATGACGGAATTCCCCAGCACCAGGTTGGCCCAGGCGAATCTTTCTCCGAGATTCATTTGCTGATAGAAGACAGGTCCGCCGCGAGGTGGCCGTGGCGTGGAAAGTCCAGTCCCTCGTAACGCGATGGCGCAGACAGCGCGGCCCTGGCGGAGAACGTCATCGAATGGACTCGGCTCGCCAACCGCTTCGTCCGCATATCCGTTGCTTATATACAGGACGCAAGGATGTTTTGCCGCGCCATTTTGCGGCGCAACAAACCAGCCGACGATGCGAACCCCAGGTTCAGATTCAAATTGAATCTCTTCAATTCGCTCCTTTTTTCGGATGTTCGAAGAAAGCACCTGAGCCTGCAGCGCGATCTTTTGTGACGGTAGCGCCAGTAATTTCGCCAACTGCGTGCGAACTTTCTCTCTGGCGTTCGAAGGATCGGCTTCTGTCTTGAAATAGCTAACTGGTAAAAGATTTTTCGCGCGATCGGTATTGAGTTGAACTACAGACCTGCCGTGAAAAGAGGTCAAAACCTGGCCGGTCGAAGTCGCGTTCAGCGCGCTGTCAGGAGCGGCATCGTATTCCGCTTCCTCCACGCCCGCTTCCATCTTGCCAAACCATCGATTGAACCATCCATAGATGGCGCGACGCGAAAAGAAATCCATTCCGTGGGGTAAGTCGCCGGCAAATAGGCTTACTTTCTCCTTAGCGCCAAGAATTCCGTAGATACGGGTCAGCTCATCGTAGTTTTCAATGACGGCTTCTGTATTGAGCGGCCCGTAGGTTTCTCCTTCGTCGTTCTTGGTATAACAAACCAACAACGGCTTGGGGGCAAACGCGGCCAGCAAATCTCCACGGTCCATGCGCAACGGCAGACTGCCCACAATATCGGTCTCGGCATCGGAGATGGAGCCGGGTGGATCGTAGAACGGGCCGGCTACATTCGCGAAGTTGCCCTCGATCGCAACCGCCGCATGGATGCGCGGCTCGAGCGCTCCGAGAAACATCGTCATGGTGCCGCCGCCAGACTGACCGGTGCACCCGATACGCTGCGAGTCGACTTCGGATCGCGTCAAGAGATAGTCAAGGCCGCGAATGCCGTCCCAGGCGAGATACATGGCCAGACCATCGCCGAATAAAATCATCGGCCTGCCAGCCTGCGTGTGTTCCATTGAGATTGCACGGAAGCGCGTATGGTTCGTTCCCGGCTGAAGGTACTGGATTCTTTCCCCTTGTCCGAAGGGATCCCAGGTCAGAACGACATAGCCCTTTCTGGCAAGATTCTGATACGTGTACTGGTATCGCATGGCAGCTTTGCCGTTGGCAGTATGTCCGATGGGCGCAAGAATTGCCGGGAAGGGAGGCTGGCCTGTTGTGGGTACGTAGAGATTCGCCGTCACATAAATTTGCGGCATGCTTTCAAAGATGAGTTTCTCGATGCGATATCCATTTCGTTCCAGGGTGCCGGTGATGCGGGGATTCAGGGGTGTCTCTTCCGGACGTCCCCCGAGAAGCTGCCAAAGCTGGGAGCGCACATTTTCGGCGCGGGCCTCCATCTGTTGCCTTGATTGAATCCGCGCCAGCAGCGCCCGGCGGGACTCTCGGGCTCGGTTCATGTTCTTTGTGATGGAATCGGGCCAGTCATTCCAGAATTCTCGATGCGAACGTGGAAGCTGATTTTCTCGAACTAAGCTGCTTGGCACGGCGTCACCGAGGACCGACGGAGGAAGTCCAATTACGGAAGCGGCGGCAACGGTCATATTTGTCGCTAAGAACTTTCGGCGAGTTACCATGCGGGATCAATCTCCAAGTTTCTATCGCAAATGGCGTTGGAAAACTTGCCGGCGGATTCTTAAGACGCGTACACAGTCAGCTCCAGGTTCGCCAAGCCCACACGCTAAGGCAATCTGTCGAAAGTTGTCAAGATACATTTCGCGTCAAATGGGAAAACTTGCAACGCTGGCGGCGCAGGTTTTCCACGCGCTGGATCATCGCAGCAACCGTAGGTCGATGCAGCCGATGAGGCCGGGAACTGCGATCTCCGAGCGCCTCCAATCCTCCCTCCCGATAGCGGCGGACCC
>JBAVOQ010000215.1:0-1501 GCA_049692235.1 Acidobacteriaceae bacterium
AGTGAATTCAGCGGTATGAAAGAGCGCAAATCTAGTTTTTCCAAAGTCCGGTAGTTCTTGGAATCGGCGAGCTATTCCGTCTACAACTGCCGAAGGAACCTGGAGCGTATCTGCGTCGAACGCTGGCTTTATGAGCTTATGAAGCTCCCGCCAGTGTCCCCTGATTTCTTCGAGTTCTGGACGCTTATGCTCGAATTCATCAGCGTCCGCGACCTTCCAGTCTGCAATGTAATCCCTGCAGGTTGTCGCGAGTTCGTTCACAAAGATGAAGAAATCATCCGCCGCGGGGCCGTACGCGGCGGAGGGCCTTCTGGCAGCCCCTCCGACAACGCTCTCAATGAATGCATAGAGCGCAGTGAGGTCATGCCGCGGATGGTCGCGCTCTTCTGGCATTGCGTAGTTAGGCCATAAAGGCGTCGCCTGAGGCAGGATCGTTGTAGTGATGCATCGCTCTGCTCTCCAACGCGCGAAAGAACTTTCGTGCCGAGTCGAGAGCCTCTGTGGTGGGAGCTTCGACGCTGTCGGCAAGCAATGATTTCAGGCTTTGGACCAAGGGTGCCGGGTCCATCGGGCTCACCTCGCGCAAAGTCTGGATCTCCTCGTACTGAACGTAGTGGCTTGGAGAGAGATTTGCGTAAAGATCAGCATTTGTTGACAACGCCTCCAACGACTGAGTGGCCGCACGTATGGAGTCTTGCAACTCTTCGGCACGCAAGTTTCCTTTGCTGGCCGCGCGTATGGCGTTCAGCGCCCGGCGGGCGTCCAGGGCAAGCGAAAGGTAATAAACACGCTCTCCTACGGCGACCATGTCAGAATCCTCCCGCGAAGCGTTAAGGGGCATCATAATTGACGCGCCTCCTCAGCTACCCGTTTTTAGCAGTTTTCGCAGAATTTGTCAACAAATGTTGACAGATTTTGACTACATGTATTGACATTTGAGAGCTTAAAATCAACAATCAACGAATGATGAAGCCTGACCCAGATAGAGACGCTTACAGTGAAGCAGTCCGTGACCACATCCTCGGCATTCTCAGCTCCGGCGTGCGTCGTCGAGAGATGGCAAAGGTGTTGGTGGTTACACGAGCCGCGATTTCTTCGTATACGACAGGAAGAACGACGCCTAAGCCGTACACTATCGAACGACTTTTGATGAGGTGGCCAACTCAACTTCCGTACCGCGGCGTGCCTTTTGGCGTTGGTGCATACAGCGGTCGGGCACCGAAGCCTAAGTCCGTGCCGTACCAAAGAGACCTCTACTCAACGCTGAATTCAATCAAGCCCGAGAACCTTAGGATTGAAGTCGAGCGGGCGAGTGCAACAGACGTTGAATTGAAGGTCTCGATAAGGGTGGCTGGATAATATCAACCCTTAAATGACAGGTGACCCGGCCTGACAATCAAGAAGGAATGGGTGCCACAAGCGTCAATCGTCGCCCTTGAGATTTGGTAAAGCATAAAACCCATTTTGGGGATATCGAAAGCTCCAACGCGACCCGCACGAC
>JBAVOQ010000216.1:0-15841 GCA_049692235.1 Acidobacteriaceae bacterium
ATAGAGATGACGCAACAAACCACCATCATCAATCCCTTTGCACTCAAATGCAGCTCCACACAATGGGTGCAGGCCGCCGCCGCTTGAGAAAATGTAGAAACTCCAGGGGCACGACTTCAGTCGTGCCATAAATGGCGAAAAACATATGGGCTTTAGCCCTTGAGTGTCGCTGTTTGAATCGCTTCCATCAATTGAACTGTTGAACGAACTTCAGACTCAGGACTCTAGCTGGATCGCAAGGTCTCCTGCGCCTCGACGGCGGCCAGTGCTGCCAGGTGGACAACGTCCGAGACCGAGGAATCTCGTTGCAGAACATGAACTGGCCGGGAAAGGCCCATCAAAATTGGGCCGATCATCTGCATTCCGCCGAGTGAGGCGAGCAGTTTGTAGACGATGTTTCCCGCATCCAGGCTGGGGAAGACGAGAACGTTCGCCCCGCCCCGCAGCGAACTGAAAGGATAGGTCGTTTCAATCCGTTCGGGCAGCACGGCTGTGTCCGCCTGCATTTCACCGTCGACCAGAAGGTCCGGACACCTGCGATGGATCATCTCAACGGCCACGCGCACTCTGTCGGAGGACTCATGGCGACTGCTTCCAAAGTTGGAGAACGACAGCAAGGCGACCCGCGGCTCAACATCGAAGCGGCGGGCGGTACTGGCGGCACAGATGGCGATTTCCGCCAGGTCCTCAGCGGAAGGTTGGATGTTGACCGTGCAGTCGGCCAAAAAGTATAGCTTGCCTCGAGGCGTGATGGTCAGGTACAAGCCGGAGGCTCGGCGGACGTCTGGCCGCAGCGGGATGATCTGCAACAAGGGCCGAATGGTGTCTGGATAGTGGGTCGTTAAACCAGTCACAAGAGCGTCCGCCTCACCGAGTTGCACCATCAGAGCGCCGAGGATATTGCAACTTCGAACCAGTCCACTGGCTTCGGTTCGAGTGACCCCCTTGCGCTGTCGCAATCGAAACAGTTCATCGGCATAGAACGATAGCCTAGGATGGTTGACAGCATCGACGATCTCCAAGGCAGCCAGATCCAAGTGCAGGTCAGTGGCCAGTTTGCGAATTTCTTTCGCGTTTCCCAGGAGTACAGGCCTAGCAATCCCCTCGTCAACCAGGACGCGGCAAGCACGCAGAACGGTGGGATTCTCACCTTCCGGAAATACAAGACGACAGGGTTTTGCGCGGGCTTTTTGAATGAGAACCCGGGTGACGCCAGGATCGCCCCCCAAACGCTTTTCCAGGCTCTGGTGGTAGTCTTCCAGGTCGAGGTTCACGTGGGCAACTCCAGATTGCATGGCGGCTGCAACTACGGCGGCCGCGACGCGAATCACAACCCGCGGATCGAACGGCTTCGGAATAATGTAGTTTGCGCCAAATCTCAGGTCATCCAGCCCATAGATTTTGCATACGGAATCGGGAACGTCCTGCTTGGCCAGATCCGCAAGCGTGCGGGTCGCCGCGAGCATCATCTCTTCGTTGATTCTAGTTGCGCGCGCATCGAGCGCTCCTCGGAAGATTCCAGGAAAGCCAAGAACATTGTTCACTTGATTCGGGTAGTCCGACCTGCCTGTGGCGACAATGGCATCGGGTCTTGCCGCAATCGCGTCCGCATAGGGAATCTCCGGATCGGGGTTTGCCAAGGCAAAGACCAGGGGATTCGATCCCATTCGACGCAGCATCTCCGCCGTGACACAACCTGCCGCGGATAGCCCGATGAAGGCATCGGCATCGACCAGCGCCTCGGAAAGGGTGCGGAGGTGAGTCTTTCGCAGGAACCGCGCCTTGTAAGGATTGAGGCCCTCCTCGCGTCCTTCATAGAGGACCCCCTTCGAGTCGCACATCAGAATATTTTCAGCAAGCGCGCCCAGCAGCATGAAGTGCTCCGCGCAGGCAATCGCGCTTGCTCCCGCGCCGTTGATAACGATGCGGGCCTGACCGATCTGTTTGCCTGCCACCTCCAGTCCATTCAGCAAGGCGGCACCGGAAATAATAGCTGTGCCGTGCTGATCATCGTGGAAGACCGGAATCTTCATGGTTCGGCGCAGTTCCTCTTCAATCATGAAGCACTCAGGCGCCTTGATGTCCTCCAGATTGATTCCGCCGAATGTGGGCTCCAGCATCTGGCAAGCCCGGATGACATCCTGAGGCTCGTTCGCGTCCAACTCAAGATCGAAGACATCGATATCCGCGAAACGTTTAAAGAGGACCGCCTTTCCCTCCATCACCGGCTTGCCCGCGGCCGGCCCAATGTTCCCCAACCCCAGTACGGCAGTTCCATTGGAAACCACGGCAACCAGATTCGACTTCGCTGTGTACTTGTAGACGAGATCCGGATCCCGGTGGATGGCCAGACAGGGAGCGGCCACCCCTGGGGTGTAGGCCAGACTTAAATCACGCTGTGTGAGACAGGGTTTTGTCGCGATGATCGAAATTTTTCCCGGCGGGTTGGATGAGTGATACTCAAATGCATCTTCGTCGCGGATCATAACTTTTTTCTCCCCATCGAGCTTACTCTCGCACGGGAATTCGAGCTGAACTTGGTTGTCCTATTTTGTGACATCAAAGTTGAAATCACTGCTGCCGGCTTCACGCGATTTAACTGCCGTCAAGCGCTTGCATGCCTATGGTCCGGAGAAAATTCAAACCATGGTCGGAACCACAATGCGCGCCCAGCCAACGCTACGAACGCGGCTCAACCATGGTGACCTCGAACCTGCCGTTCCAGGAGTGGACCGAGGTCCTGGGTTCGGAACGCCTCACCGGCGCCCTGCTCGACCGCCTCACCCATCACGTGCACATCCTGGAGATGAACGGCGACAGCTACCGCCTCAAGCAAAGCCGCCGAAAACGCGGCGCCTAAACCACGCCGCCTCCTGACGCGCCTCGTGGGGAAGGGCCTCTTCCGCTACGCTCCAGAGGCCCTTCCCCACGAAATACTCAACAACTTCATCTCCATCCACTGGCCTACTTTTACTCCGCCACAATGGCCTGGTTTTACTCCGCCCTTGACAATTGCGGCACAGGGGAAGCAACATAAGCGCGAAGCTACCAACGTTCGACGCGAAATGCGAATGCGAAACGAAGCCAAGAGAAGGGATATTCGAAGATCTGAAATCGCGAAGCACTGAACGCGCTGCTGATACGGGAGAGGGAACTGCTCGTACGGCGGACGATTAATCATCCGGGTAGCATCAGTTCTGCCGCAATTGCTTGAAAGCCGCGTGGTCCAAAAAGCATCGAGATTGGAGCGTCCTAAGCTCTTTGTTTGCAGGGCGCCCAATCGCGGCATTTTGCCGGTCAGAAACGTACAGTTTGCGGACCCGCGGGGGCTGACAATTTTTTTTTGCGATTTTGACGAAACAATCCGCGAGATTTGCTCGAAGAGGGTATTACCACTTAGGACGATTGTGCAGTTGCTTAGCAGAATCGCGGAATGGATTATCGCAATGAATGAAATCAGTAGTAAAGAACGCCTGGTGCTTCTCGCTGTAGAGAGGTACGAATCAGGAATTTCGCGCACCGGTCTCGGACTAGTGACAGGACTGCCGATGGAAGTCGTGCAGGAGAGCATCATCAACCTTGAAGTTTTGGGCCCTATTCAGCAGGTTCTCGGAGGCAAAACCTATTATGTCTCCACTCCCTTGGCGAGTCACCCTTTATTCCCCTGTTGGAAGGAATGGCTGGGAATTTTTTGCGAGGCAGTGCCTCGGGTGATCGAAGGGGACACGCTGGGCACGATGTACGCGTCGTGCGGGGTTGTCCTCCTTGCCGCGATTTTGGGCGATACGAGGGATGCCGAATCAATCGCCAGTGTGACAACGTTTTCCGTCAAGTTCGTCATGCTTGTCCTGGGAATGGCCGAGCGGCAGAGCCTCTGGTTCCTCGACTCTGCATTCGAACTCCAGCAGGAGCTATGCGATCATCTCCATGATCTGGTCGAGATTGAGCGTTGTCTCCAAGACCTAAGTGATGACTTGTGGGAGCTTTGCTGGTCGCCCGATATCGAGGCCGAACTCCACAAGTTCCGCGCAGGACGGCAGTTTGGCGGAGCGGTTGGCTGCTGGGTGGAGGAAGAGGCCTGCGGCAGCAAGCCTGGTCTTCTCATGTAGAAGGCATTGGACCGGCGAAGGCCTTCCAGAACCGTCGCCGGTTCGACGCCCGACCTTGAATCACCCCGCGAACGGATCGCGGCCCATCTTGGCCTGCATCGTTTTCACATCGGCTGCGAACTCGTCTGCATCTGCCCGGCCCTTCCAGAGGGTGCAGAGACCAAGATGGCATCACGGGAACCTCCAATTTCGTAGAATTGAGAGCTCAACTGGTTGGACATCGAGGGGATTGAGAAACGAAAGGTGGCAGAAGCAGAATCGCCATCTTCATTGAAGCCGATCAACCGCCCTTAGGCTTCATATCTGAGGTCCGGTCCCCGGTGCCACTACTGCGTACGGGCGCATCATCTCGTTGTCTTCGTGTTCGAGATTATGACAGTGCCATACATAATTTCCCGGGTAGCCCACGAATGGGACGATGATTCGTGTTACTGTACGACCATTCACCCGAACTGTATCTTTCCAGCCCATCTCTTCGGGATCAGGCGGCGTGGCTGAACTTGTGTAGTGCAGGATTCCCGTCGTTGAGTAGTGCACGGCATCGAAGGAGCGACGATCGAGAATCTGAAATCGGACTAGATGTAGGTGAATCGGGTGGATGTCTTCTGTCATGTTGGCGAGTTCCCAGATTTCCGTGGTGCCCAGTGTGGGTTTTTCGCTGATCGGCATGTGCCACGGCGTCCGGTTCAGCAACATCCCCATGGACGCGCCTCTTCCACCCTTTAAGATCTCATCCAATGTGAGCCATCGAGTTTTTGCCGCAGACCTCTCGGTGATACGATGCACCGGACGCAAGATGGACGGCAAACTGCTGGGATCGGATGCCTCCGACTGGCCAACTCGAAATTCCATCAGTTCTGGGAATGCATCGTCTGCGAGTAAAACACGAGTCCCTCGATGCGCGGCGAAGTCAATGACCAAGTCTGCACGTTCCGCCGGAGCGAGCACCACATGGTTCAGAGCAATCGGCACCGGCAGTAGTCCCTGGTCAGTGCCAATCTGGTGGACCTCGACGTTGGGCGAGAACGAAAGCCGATACAAGCGACCATTCGAGGCATTGAGAACGCGGAACCGATACTTACGCGGCTCGATGTCCAGATAAGGAAAAATTTTGCCATTGACTAGCGGTACTTCGCCCCTCACCTCGGAGATCCACGGATGTTCGGAATTGCCGGAGACCGGATAACTGAGCTGGCCGTCGAGTTGTAAATGCCTATCAAACAGCACCAGTGGGATCTCGAATTCGCCGTTCGGCAAATTCAAATTCCGCTCGGTCTGATCTCGTATAACATGCAGCCCCATGAGACCGGCGTATATGTTCAGCCGGGTAATTCCCATGGCGTGGTCGTGATACCACAGCAGGGCAGCGTCTTGCTGGTTAGGATAATAGTAGGTACGCGACTCGCCCGGGACATACCATTCTTCGGGATATCCGTCGCTTTCCGAAGGCGTCTTGCCACCATGCAGATGGACTACGCTTCGAACCCGCGGGACGTCTCGACCGGCACCATGCACAGAATAGTCAATCGGGAGAAAGTGTTGGGTAGGCAAGTCATTCACCCACTCCACCAGCATCCCCTGATGGCTTTCCGTATCGAACATTACGCCCGGGACGAAGCCGCCGTAGGACCATTGATTGGTTGGTGGCAAATCGCGGTGAAGTTTGCTTGCGGTCGCGCGCATTGAAATCCGAAAAAAGGGGGCCTGTTCCTCGCGCCTGCCAGGTACCGCGCGCATTCCCAGCGGCCGCGCGATCACGGGAAGCGGAAGAGGATCGACGAAGCGGGCGAGAGTCCCGGGGTTTAGGATCGGGACTCGTGTAGCTTGTGGACCCATCATTGAGGAATATGCGGTGGGCGCAACCGTAGCCGCGGCGGCTGCCATCGCGGATTGGCGGAGAAATGTACGACGAGTCGTCAAGCTGTCCATCTCCATTGCGGCACAGTGAAACGTGCTTGCCAGGATGGCGTGTCGCGACGCATTTCGCGGGGCTTTCGAGGCCGATTGTAGGAAATCCGGCACTTAGTTACAACAGACCACCGGATCTCAATTCGGATTTGGCGGTACAACGATAGAGGACGTCCACCGTGGCCCCCTCCCGCTGATGCAACCGCTGGGTTTACTTGAACAAGTCGTGGAGGTCGGCTGTACGGGGGCTGGCAGCCCCTCCCAGAAGGGGCTTCACGCCGAAGATCTCCTGGATGGTTTTCAGCGCAGAGCTATGTGTATAGTGAATGGAATTGTGGTACCCGCTTTTCCCCTCTCCTTTTGCAAACGGCGAAAGCAGGAACACAGGAATTGGGCCATCGGAATAGGGACCATCATCTTCCGCTTCATCCCAGAGGATGAACAAGGCACCCCCATCTTTATATGCGGCTGACTCGAGGATTACTGGTACATTTTGCTTCAGCCACGCGTCACTACGCGCCGTATTGTCCGCTGGTTCCTGCTTGTCACACGCAGAAATACCTTCATGGCCGTCATGGCACAGGTTTGGAATGATGAGGTTGTAACGGGCCTGTTTGTGATCGGCGAGATCCGTCGCCAGATCGTGATAAGGAACGACGTGAGAGATGCATTCGTACGATTGCGGATTCAAGCCATCGTTGACGTCGTTGAAATACACCTGCGCCAGATGTTCAACATCGAGAGAGTTGAAATCGAGCGGGCAGTTCTGGAACACGGCACTCCCAAAGTCAGGTTCCGCGTAAACCTTCCAGGAGATACCCGCATTTTGCAGCAGCGTTACCAGGTGCTTTGTGGTAAAAAATTGTGGTTGTCCAGGTTGGGTGTCAGAGAGCACCCCCTGCGCAGAGCCTGATTCAATCCACATATAATTCGGTTGGCTGGGATGGTTGCCTGGTGGGTTGTAATACTGCAAGGGTTGCGCCGCTTTTTTCGACAGCGTTCTGTTGATATATGGGGCCAGCGGGTTGTCTTTGAGATCAGGGTCTCCGAATGAGGCGCCGGCATTGTTCCCCGTCCAGTTCTTGTTCTCCATCATAATGACAAAGACTGTTTTGACCTTGCTCATTTGTGAATGAGCGGGCCTTGGCATCGCAAGCAAAGAGAGTGCGAGTACAACCCCTCGCATAAGTTTCGTTTTCATGGACTCTCATTTCTGCCTAAAGACAGGCGCCAAGCCTGATGTAATTTCAAGCTGATTGAGTCAGGGGCCGACTCTGTAGCGCAATAATTTAGAATCCTCATTTCACTGTCAACGACTATCCTCTGTGAGCGTTATTTGCTGTTCATTAGAATGGACGCCCTTCTCTATACAGATTTACTGTAACTAGGGCAGCTTAAATGGGCAACCATGCCCGGTTCGTATAAGTATTGTTAAAGTTCTGAATATGGTTCTTCTTCCAGCATATTGGACGATTTCTGGCCGCAATAACGGCTACAGATTGACATGCGACACTTCGGATGAGATGGTACGGACGACGATCCACTCCTGCTTATCGAAAATAGTCGGGGAAGACAGAGGGGCTAAAAAGTGATGGGCAAAACCGAAGTGAAGCATCCTGAGAAGTTGGCGAATACCGGCTCATATTCCGCCGGAGTGATTTGTGATGGATGAGTATATGTGAGTGGTCACGCCTCGTTGAACCTAAGGACCGGAGAAGTAATTCGAGGCAAGATTCAAGAAGAAACCAAGCACACCCTCACATCCATTGGAAAAGTACTCGAGGAAGCAGGATGTTCCTTTGACGACGTAGTGAAGTGCACTTGCTATCTTGCGCGTATCGAGGACTTTGATGAGTTCGATAGAGAGTATCGCAAATTTTTTGCCGGTGTTTTGCCTGCCCGGTCAACGGTGCAAGCTGGTCTCGGAGATGGGATCAAGATCGAAATCGATGCTATTGCACGCATTTCTCCGCAAAAGAAATAAATGTCTATTTCATTGACAGCAGTCGCTTGTTATGGCGGAGTGACTTTCCCGCTAGAAATCGAAAAAAAGGAAAATCTGTATGTGCGCCCTTGTATCACTCCGTAGGACTGGGATTGTGCTCTATGCAGTTGCCCTGATATTTTTTCCATGGCTCGTGGTGAGTGCCCAATTTGCGAACGTTTCACCCACTCCTCCAATGGGCTGGAACAGCTGGAATCATTTCGGAGAGAAGGTAAATGACGCTGATGTCCGCGCAGCTGCAGACGCTATGGTTGCGAGCGGGATGCGAGATGCCGGATACATCTATGTGAATATCGATGACACCTGAGAAGGCAAGCGCGGCGCTCAAGGGAATATACACGCCAATAGCAAGTTTCCGGATATGAGGGCCCTGGCCGACTATGTGCACTCGAAAGGGTTGAAGTTTGGGATCTATTCTGCTCCGGGTCCGAAGACCTGTGGGGGATACGAAGGCAGCTATGGTCATGAACAGCAGGACGCAAACACCTATGCTAAGTGGGGCGTCGATTATCTTAAGTACGACCTATGCAGTTACGAATCCATCATGGATATGTGGGACCTGAATCACCCCAACAAACCCGTGACTGTTATGCGGCAGGAGAAGGCCTTGACCATGATGCAGCAGGCTTACGAGAAAATGCATCGGTCGCTTCTAAGCACTCATCGGCCAATTGTCTACAGTTTCTGTCAATACGGTATTGGCTCCGTCTGGAAGTGGGCACCTGAGATGGGAGGAAATCTATGGCGAACGACCGATGACATTCGGGACAACTATCGCAGCATGTCGCTGATCGGCTTCTCTCAAGCGGGCTTGGAAAAATACGCAGGGCCGGGTCATTGGAACGATCCGGACATGCTGGAAATCGGCAATGGGGGCATGACGCCTGACCAATATCGTACGCAGATGAGCCTATGGGCGATATTGGCTGCGCCACTGCTCGCGGGCAATGACTTGAGCAAAATGGACGCCACGACGAAGAGCATTCTGATGAATAAGGAAGTGATTGCAGTCGATCAGGACAAGACGGGAATTCAGGGAAAGCGAATCGCCCCTCTTCAAATCTGGATGAAGCCTTTGAGTGGAGGCGCCAAGGCAGTGGCGATTTTCAATACTGTTCTTGACGACCAGGCGATTCCGATAACGCTCCAGCTAACGGATGCAGGATTTGCCGGTCCGGTTCATGCACGGGATCTGTGGGCCCATAAAGACCTCGGCATCCTTCAGGGCTCGTATACAGTGGTCCCACCGCCAGGTGGGGTTGTCATGCTGCGGCTTTGGCGATAGCGTGGGCCCGCATAGAGGCGCACTATTGTCGCTTACTCACGCGTTGGATTGTAAAGTGGTCGGCCACACTGCCGGGTGCGCAAGTAATGTCGTTCTTGCCGCCGCCGGCGGGACCACAGATATATGACCCCTGAATTTCTGTCGGCGTGAAGTGTAGTTGAACGACGCCGAAGTGCATGGCACGGAACGCGGACCATGATGGCTTGGGACAGAGGCGGAACAGGCAGGCTGTGTCGCGTTCTTCCAGTTCGGACCCACCTATTCCCGCTGTCACGCTTACAACTCCGTTGTTCCGGTAGCTGCGTTCGTAGTCGTGGCTATGACCGTTCACGTTCAGCACATACTTGCTGTGAGCCTTTGCGAGTCTGGCGATATAGTGCCGCAGATCCATATCGCTGCGGTGGTAGCCAGAGGTGTAAGGCGCTCTGTGACCAAAGGTCACAATGAAGGTGGTCTTAGGATTATGTTGGGCCTGATCCATCAACCGATAGGCCTTCACATACCAGTCGGCCCATGTTTTTGGAGTGTACGGCTCCGGATAAGCAATGAATCGCACGTTCCCGTAGTCAAACCATGACCAGTCCTGGCCGCAGCATCCGAGAGCTGGCGCACCTGGCGACTTCGCCGCATGGGGCAATCTAAACCTTCCTTTATAATTTCTCAGATCATCGTATTGTTGTTCGTCCCATTCGTGATTTCCCCACGCCGGCATGTAGGCGATGTCTTGTGACCAGACCATCATGTCATTGAAATGTTGATCGACGGCCGGTTGCCCATTCGGATTTGCATAGGTCAGATCCCCCAAAACCAGCATCAATGCAGGCGGATTTGCAGCAATTAACTGCTGATCGGGTACCACATCCTCGTATTTATTCGAGGCTCCGATATCGCCTTCGGCGTCGACGGTAAAGTTCGAGCTTCCTGTAGGAGGTGGAGTCCTGAAAGTATGGTCCGGGCAAGAACCGATCGAATAATGGTAGAGCCTATTTGACAGCAAGCCGGTCAGGGCAGCCTGGCGACATGGGCCGGGAGACGAGAAGGGCAACGGTTTCGGTGTCTCTCCGGTCACGACCGATCCGAAGTGAATCGTCGTGCCGTATCGGATTTCGGCCGCCTTACCTCGCCAGTCGAACGTGGCCGATCCAGGGCCCGCGATTGTCCAGTGAATTTCATCTGCATTGCACTTCGACGCCTGCTCTCCCATTGCCGAAAGGCTGGCCATGCCTACGATGAGCATCAGAAAAGTCAGCGAAAAAGGCTTATGTGTTGGTGGCACAGTTCAGCGCTCCCCGCGAGTGGTGTAGGTCTTAGGCCTTGACGAAAATCTTCCGCTTCATCATCCAAAATAGGATGAGCCATTCCACAGCTAATGTCCCGATTGCCTGAAAGAGGAGGCCACCCCTGCCTAGATGCACTGCAATTGGACCCGTGAAAACATCCGTACCGGCGCTGATCGAAACCAAGCTGGTTAGCATGTAAATAAAAATAGCGTTCATTCCAAACGGTAGAAAGAGGATGCCCCACCTTCGATAGCGGACGATATCGACCAGCCAAAAGAAGAATAGAAACTCAAGGCAGGCGACTCCGGCGCTGGCAAGACCGTACGATGTAGTCCACATCTTCATTTCGATCGGAATGACCGGGCTGAGCGCGAATCCTAAAACCAGAAACCCTACCCCCATACATCCGATAATTTTTGCCTTGCTCGCCATCGATCGGGAGGTCATTAGTAACTCCCCAATGAGCAGCCCGAACAGTGTGGTCGCAATGGCAGGAATAATAACTAAAACTGTCCCCCAGCCCTCATCCCGATAAGGCCAGATGTCCCAGTGCTTCTGACCCAGAACCGCGATGTCGACGGAATGCACCAGGTTGTGATTGAACACATATGAACCCGCCGGAATCCCAACTGCGGGGACGAATGCCAGTACCAACGCGTACACCGTCAAGATGATTCCTGCGAGCGACGCTTGAAACCGCCAGGATCTCCTCGCGACCAGAAACGCGACCAGATACGCAACTGCAATTGGCTGAAGGGCGCTGCTCAACTCAACCCAATAGGGCGAGCCGAGGGTGATCGATTCTCTTACCGAACCTAATAGGAACAGGACCACGGCCCGCTGGATGGCGCGGGTCAACTGCAGTGAGTACTTCTGCGTGGGTGACCGCTTTGCGAGGGAAAGCGGTACCGACACTCCCACCATCAACATAAAAGATGGCCAGATGCAATCGTAAAAATGCAACCCAAACCACCGGCTGTGTTCAAGTTGACGGACAATGCCATCGATGACGAAATTGTGACCGCAGGCCGCCAAGCCAACCATCAACATACCGCCGCCGACGATCCAGAACATAGTGAATCCACGAAAGACGTCGAGGGAAACTAGCCGTTCTGTACCCGTGTGAGCAGGCGCTTTCCGGCGTATGTCTTCTTGCATTGCGTCGCCCATACTTTTTTCGGCCACAGGTGAACTATTGGTGGGCATCTTCCACGCCTTCCTCTCAGGGCTGTTTGTTGTTGGTCACTGTTTCCAACATCCAGGTGTGACTTCCCATTCCCGGAGGAAGGTCGATCGTCAGTGTTTCGTGCCGGAGATCTGCCGCGGGGATGTTGGCAGGATTGTCGTCTATCAAAACCTTCAGATGAGAAGCTGCTAACTGTTTCCGCAAAGGGTCGGCAATCCAAATCCGCCATGAAGAAGGATGCTTTGCGAAGTAGGCGCAGTAGGGGTTGTCTTGAGTAAAAGTGAGTTGCATGCCATCGTTAGCGGTTGACGACCTGATCTGAGTATGGAGGATTGCAATGTACTCATTCGTGTCCAAAGTGCGGTAGTTGGGCGGCAAAGTCGCGAAGAGCTGCTCCATGAAGTTATGGTCCAGAGCGATATCCCTGTCATGGAAACCGAGGATTACCGGTCCGTCCGAATGGTCCGGCCACCGTTCGGGATGAAGAGAATCCAGCAGGTCATAGCCAGTATTAAAGTCGGGAATGACATCCGCCATATCTAAGGCTAGTTCGTGGTCAAGATAGTACGTAGCGTTGTCACCGTGGAACAGGCCAAAGCCGACCCGGGTAGCGAGTGCCGCCGTGTCATTGAACTGAGATTTCGACCAGCCATTGTTCCCGGGCTTCAACTCCAGTGCCTGCTTGCCAAAATCCTCACGCAAATACTCCAGCGAGCGCTCCATGTGATAAATCTGAGTGGCCGCCGGAATCTCGGTGCTCCTTCGCTGGTCTTCAAACTCCGCGTACCAGCCGACTACCGAGGCTTCTCCCGCGATATCTGCCGTCCACCATGGCCCAGGAGGGGAGTCCAAGTCCGGATTCATGTGTGTCCATCCGTGGCTTTCGATTTCCACTACGCCTGCGTCGGCCGCGTCCAGTATGCCTTTTCTTGTGGAGCCATAATCCTGATGCATTCCATCGAGATCGGTAAAGTTCTGAGCCCAAGGGGAGAGAACACGTTTGGATTTTCGGTCGACATATCCCGTGTCCACTTCTAGAGCTGCTACGGCGTGATGACGCTCCAACGGCAAAATGAGGTCCTGTCGAATCCTCTCCTCATCCGGTTCAAGATAACGCCAATACGAAAGGAAACCCTTGTCGGATGTGCCCCAATCATCAAGCTCAAAAATGATCCGATGAGAATAATCCACATTAGGGACGACTGCATAGCCAAGGCTCCAAACCAGTGAGCGGAAGAAAACAGTCCTCCAAAAAGAGGAATTACATAAAGTTGGCAAGTTCGGAGTTCCCAGCCATACAGCCGAAGCTCCAGGCGCTAGTTGATTTATGGTTACGATCGGGTGTCGGTCTTGATCGAGCAAAACTTCTGCGTTCGTCGGTTGGATCCACAGGCGATTTGCATAATCATGACCGTGCGTTGGCAGAGCATTCTTCCCGGGCGCAATCTCGCGACTGATGTAATGTTCCTTGTTTACATGGAAGGCATTCGTCGACGTGTAGAACTGCGTGAACTTAAGTCCCAGTAATTTGTTTAGTGTCGGATCAAGAACCCGCGAGTCGATGGCAATAAGACTGGTCCCGGCGCGCGTCGCCTGCTCCAGGGCCGTCAAATCCTGCGTGCCATACGAGGAAGGGTCGGCGAGCCAGATGACAGTGCCATAGCGAATCTTTCCGGAACGGCGAAACAGATAGGAAGCATCACAATGTTGCTGATCCAATCGCAGAATGTCGAAGGGGACTGACCACGCCTTCAGGAGCGCCGCGACAGGTTGAAAGCTGTCGTCTTCGCCACTAACAACCAGACCGGACGGATCGCCTCCGTGTTCAACCACAAGCAAAATCCGGTAAGGCTTGATATCAATGGCCGGCGAAACAACAGCGCGCGAAACCTGCCCGGGCGCGGCAACCGCCAACACGAAAAAACAAAAAACGACGGCCATCCACCCGCTGGCGGAATCACTGCCCAAATAGTTATGAGAGGCCATGTTTCGAAAATCTCCCGACACAGTGGGACTCCACTGCTATCATCTTGCGCACCGCCTCCGCAAGCAGCCCTAAGCAGCATACGTGTCTATTACAACGCTCGAGGCACTGAAGCAAGAACGGATCACAACTCTTATTGACAATCCGTACAGCCTATTGGACATTGACCCTTATCCGGGCACCTTTATGATTGACAGCGAATGGCGAGTACCTACGCTGGTTGTTAGGGGATCGCAGTTCCGTTTGGAGGCGTAACGCCATGAAGAAGACTTGGATCCGCGTTTCAGTTACCGTTGGGATAATTGCAGGGTCGCAGATTTTGCTGGCCGAAGGGCCGATCGTATGGGTGGCGCCTAGCTCATTGGTGAGAATAGCTCCAACAGAAAAGCCCGGAAAGACGCGTGCGGCCGTGATATACGCTGCGCGTGGAGAAACCCAGTCCTTTCAAGTCGCGGTCCATGCTCCCGGTAACGGCCTTAATGACGTGGATTTTTCGGTTTCCAACCTGTACCGAATCAGAAAAGATGGATTGCCGGGAGAGGATCGCGACGCCCGCAACGACATAATTTCCCGTGAGAACCTGGCACTCTACCGGGAAAAATATATGACTGTTCTCGAGCACAGTGCGACTTGGAATGGCCCTCCGAATCTCCCGATCACTGACATCGACACGTTTCCCGATGCGCTGATTCCGTTTATCGATCCGGCCACAGGGAAACTGCCCAGGGGCGGCAGCTATATTGCAGCGCCGCTGAGTCTTGCCTGTGGTCACAATGCAGTATTTTGGGTCGATGTCCTTATACCGCGCGACCAGAAAGCAGGCCAATACCTCGGTAGTTACACCGTAACAACCGATCATGGATCCGTTCGTGGTCAAATCGTTGTCAATGTGTGGAACTTTACACTAAGGCGGGAGCCGTATCTTAAATCAAGCTTCAACGGTGGCGGGACTTATGTACCGGGATTACAAGCGGAGCTTCTGCGAAACAAGCTGATGCCCGACTACGTGAACCCGGCAGATGAGCCTAGACTCATCCGCAGGTACGGAGATTTCGCAACGGACCTGCAATTTTACGATGGGATCTACTATGGTTACTGCACTCCTACGGCACCGCCGACCCCGGCTGCCGTCGAACGAGCGAAATCGGAGCAAGCGCCACGGCTTTATTTGTACGACGATACTGCCGATCCAGAAAGCTCCTGTACGAACCGTGCCTTTTACAAGTCGGTGATCGCGTGGGCCCAGGTCCTGCATCGGGCGGGAATCAAAAATTTGGTGACTCAGGAGCCGGTCCCTCAACTTTACGATGACGGACTGGGAACCGGGCGTTCGGCGGTAGACATTTGGACCATGCTTCCTCTCGCCTACGACGATGCGCAGTCCTATACGCCACCAAGAGTGACTTACATCCTGCAAAAGAGAGATGCAGTATGGTCCTACAACGACCTCGTCCAGGATTCCTATTCGCCTAAATGGGAACTGGATTTTCCGCCGATCGACTATCGAATCCAGCCAGGGTTTATCAGCCAGAGTCTGGGGCTAACGGGGCTCCTCTATTGGAGCGTGGACGACTGGTCCACTGACCCGTGGGAGAATCCCCAGGGAAACCAGAACCCCGATTACCCCGGGGAAGGCATATTGGTCTACCCAGGTGCACCGGCTGGCCTCCACGGTGTCGCCCCTTCCATGAGACTGAAATACTTGCGAGACGGTGTACAGGACTACGGCTATATTCAAATTCTGAAAAACTGCGGCCACGCGGAATGGGCGCTTCGAGAATCCAGAAGAGTTGGCCGCGACTGGGCGAACTGGACCCGGAGCCCGAAGCTTCTCGAAGCGGTTCGCATAGAGATGGGCAACAGAATAGCGGCCTCCGGCTGCTCCCCCTAGAACGGCTATGCGCGATTGCACTGATGCTCGATCACCGAAAAAGAGATCGCAGCGTATGTTGTTGTCCAGCAGAATGGACACGGCATTGAATTCATAGCCTTTGTGTGTTGACGTCGTCCGCGGGCGTCCGTAGCATCGTCTCCTATATGGGAGTCGCATCCTCGCCATCCTCAGACAGCAACGTTGTTGCTGC
>JBAVOQ010000217.1:0-4889 GCA_049692235.1 Acidobacteriaceae bacterium
CATAAACCCAGGAATACTGTAATCCAATTACGTCGGTCGGTCAACATAATAATCTATTGCCAGACCTATTTACCCAGATGCCTCAGCGAACAATCGCCCAGGCAAATGTAGAAACTCCAGCCCCAGGTCTCGCTTCTGAGACCTGGGATTCTCCGGCCCTCAAATCATCAAATACAACATCACGCGGTCAGAGACCAGGAAGTCAGCCCGCTTCCACCAGCCCGTAATGCCGCTGCCAGTGGGCTTTCAAGTGTGCCCAAACAATGTCGACCGAGGCCCGCGACATTTCCTTTTCGCCTTTCTCGACGAACCGGGCGGCCTCCTGGCGAGCCAGTTCCAGCAATTTTCGATCTCGCAAAAGATTGGCCACGCGAAAGTCAGGCAGCCCCGCCTGCCGCGTACCAAAAAATTCTCCCGGACCGCGCAGCGTCAGATCCAGCTCCGCCAGCTCAAAGCCATCCTGCGTGCGCACCATCGCGTCCAGACGCTCGTCGGCTTGCGGCGTCACTCGTCCGGCCGTCATCAAAATGCAATAGGAACGGGCCGCCCCGCGACCGACGCGACCGCGTAGTTGATGCAGTTGCGCCAACCCGAACCGCTCCGCATGCTCGATCGCCATCACCGTGGCATTGGGCACATCCACGCCGACTTCAATCACCGTGGTCGCCACCAGAACATCCAATTCGCCGCGCTGAAATCGGCGCATGACAATTTCCTTTTCTTCCGCGCCCAGCCGCCCGTGCAGCAACCCAAGCCGCAAACCCGCCAAATGCGTGGCGCGCAATTCTTCGCACATTGCCACCGCGGATTTCAAGGCCGGCTTCTCGAAAAGAGACTCGGTTTTCGCCCGCGATTTTGTAGCCGTCTTTTTCTTGGCTGCGAACTTCCCTTTTGTTTCTGTCTTTGCGGAGGCTCGCGTGTCCGACCCTGCTTCCGCTTCTGGATCGTGGGCGAAATCAAGTTCGGGTTGATCGTCCTTGCTGCCTTCAATCACTGGATAGACAATGTATGCCTGGTGGCCCGCTTCCACTTGCTTGCGAACGAATCCCCACACTTCTTCCGCCCGTTCATCCACCACGCGCCGCGTCACAATCGGCGTACGCCCCGGCGGCAGCTCGTTCAACACGCTCACATCCAGATCGCCGTAGAGCGTCAGAGCCAGCGTGCGCGGAATCGGCGTCGCGGTCATCACCAGTACGTGCGGCTCGGCGGCATTCGGTTTCTTCATCAGACGAAAGCGCTGCATCACGCCAAAGCGGTGCTGCTCATCGACGATGACAAGGCCCAGGTTCGCGAACTCCACCTTCTCCTCAATCAACGCGTGCGTGCCGATCACCAGGTCCGCCTCACCGCGCACGATGCGGCCGCGATTCGTGCGCTTTCGGTCTTCGTCCAGAGAGCCCGTTAGCAGCACCACGTTATAAGGCGGCTGGCGCTGTGAACGTTCCAGCAGACGTCGCGCCGCCAGAAAATGCTGCGTCGCCAGAATTTCCGTCGGAGCCATCAGGGCCGCCTGGTAGCCGTTCTCAATCGCGATAAATGCGGCCTGCAGCGCCACAATCGTTTTGCCGGAGCCAACATCCCCCTGCAGCAATCGGCGCATCGGCGTCGGTTGGCGCAGATCCTGGACAATCTCCGACAGCACCCGTTTTTGCGCCGCCGTTGGATGGAAGGGCAGCACCTGCTTGAGTGCCTCGCGCACGCGAAGATCGGCGGCGAAGGCCGGTCCGACTCGTTCCCGCATACGACGGCGTTTCAACTCCAGCCCCAGCTCCAGGAAAAACAATTCCTCGAAGATGAGCCGCTGATGGGCGGGCGTGGCCGCGGCCTGCAACAGTCGCAAGCCTGTCCCTGCTGGAGGAAAATGCGCCGCTCGCAGCGCCTCTGCTCGCGAGGGCAACTGCATCCGCTCGCACAACTCCACTGGCAGCGTTTCCGGCAACGTGTTGCCGATGTCCTCCAGCAGGCGATAGATAACACGCCGTAGCCATCGCGAACTCAACTGCGCGCCGCCCAGCGATTCATATACCGGAACAATGCGGCCCACTTCCAGCAACGTCTCTTCCGGATCGTTTTCTCCGGGCAGAATCTCAATCTGCGGCTGGATCATTTTGAAAGCGCCAGCGCGGCTGCGCGACGGTTCCACCTTGCCGTAGAGCGCCAGCATCTGGCCGGGCTGGAATTTGTCCTTCAGATAGGTCCCGTGAAACCACATGCACTTCATCGAGGAGACGCCCTGCCCCACCGTCATTTCAAAAATCGGCATGCGTTTCGTCCGCAGCAGGACCGTCCCACGCACCTCGGCGATCACGCTGGCCATTTCGCCCGGAACCAATTCATTCAACGCGCGCGGATTCAGCCGGTCTTCATAGCGAAACGGCAAGTGATATAGCAGATCCTCAACCACAAGGATGCCCTTCTCTTTCAGTTTTTCGGCCACGCGCGGGCCGACGCCTTTCACAAATTGGATGGGAGTGTCGAGGGCGATCACATTCTGGATGCTACCAGCGAGCTGGGCCGGAAGCGCCTGTTCGGGCGTTCTTATGCAGCGAAATAGGTGTTTTTAATCCGTTGGGAACGGTAGAGGTAAATCAAGAAAAGGGCGGCAGCAGCCAAAAAACCACCAGTTTTAAACGAATTCTCCGTCGATCCGGTCATCAACTCAAGGGCATACCACAGGATATCGATTATTAAATAGAGCTTTGCGAGCGCAACACCTGTTGAGTTCTTTCTGATGAGCAGATATGCCGCAGCGCCCGCCAAAGCCGCGACAGAAATGTTCAGGATTCCTATCAGGTGATTCATCGCAGCTACTCCCACGAGTAAACGGGTTATAGTGCTGCTGCAAAGCTTGATAACAAGTATGAGTAGCCACCCTCCAATCCCAATCAGACGCGTATCTGGCATGCACGCAGTTGTTTGTTCCGGCATAATGGATTTACCTCTCAGGTAGCCTCGTTAAGACAGTTAATGCGCTCGTATTCATATGCTCGTTTTCCGTAGTAGTGCGGAGAAAAGGAGTGAATGAATCCGCTTTTGGCTCTGGCGATCCTTTGCTGGATATACCTTTCGTGAGCTTTTTCGAATGTAGAATGGCCTTCTTCCGGTGAGAGCGTGACCTGACTGTGAATGAATCTGTTTTCTTCAGCGTCCCACCAGCCGTGAATCTCCCTAACAAAATATGCACCGTCTTCGCTGCACAGGATCAATTCGAAGCATTCTCCGTCCAAACGCGAGGTCTCTGGGGATTGGGTTCTATAGAGGGTTTCAAGCATGAGATATGCTTCCATAGGGCGATCAAGTTGTCATCAAAAAAGAAAACCCTCCCAGGTACCAACGCGCGGAACGTCCTTAAGTTGATTCACGCAGCCGGGTGCCCCATTCAAGCCGTTTTTGGGCTTGAGTGGGATTGAGTTAAATTTGTCATCCCGACCGGAAGTCGATCCGCCGTGGCGGGCGACCGTAGTGGAGGGACCTGCGGTTTTCCTTCGGCGCAGCTTGCGGATTTTCGACGGATCAGTTTCCGACCAGCCCGTCACTCGGGAGCGCAATCACTCCCAGCAAGTCCTAGTTACCGGGAGTTGAGTGAATGACGGGTGCCGCGTCGAATGATTCGGCAGGATCCGGGCCTTGCTTATGTTCCGTAAAGGAAGTGCGCCGACTGTTCGCTGCTTACGTGATATGCAAATTGCGACGGTCCTCCAGCCTGATGGATACTGCTGGTGTGGCGAGATTTGGCTCAGTCATCAAGGTGTGGTTCGGGGCAGTTCGGAAAGTTCTTCGCAAGCTGTGTCGTAAAAGGCCTCGAATGGAAAAAAGAATGTACAAACTCGGGCATCACCTCGTTGCGTTCCTCGACGTGCTGGGACAGCGCGATAAGTTTAGAGGGCTTAAAAAACCTACGAACGCACAAGAGGAAGATGAGGTCAAAGAGGTGCTGAGGCAAACGGCCGGTTTTGTCGCCGAGCTACGCACCGTATTTCAAACTCAATTCGAGGTCTTCGAAGCCGGCGCAACAAATATAAAGCGCCACACGAAAGAGCCGTTGCGTCCGAGTTTCACCGGCTTCTCCGATTCATTCGTCACTTCGGTTCCCTTGCGGGAAGAGTGTCATGAGTTGGTGCCGGTTGTGACCGTGTTTTCAGCCCTATCAGCAGCCTGCATCGTCATGCTAACCGCACTTGCCAGCAAACATCCTTTGCGAGGAGGGATTGACGTGGGCCTCGCAACAGAGATCGGTCCCGGTGAAATCTACGGAACAGCGCTGGAGCGCGCATATCTTCTGGAATGCAGGGTCGCTAAATATCCACGAATCGTTATCGGTGATGAGCTTTGGAGATATTTGAATGCCGCGCTTGCTCACTTCGAGAGCCATACGACACCAGTATCGAAAGCAATCACGGCCATCGTGAAGAAGACTTTGCAGATAATTGCGACGGACACTGACGGGCAAAGAATCCTCGACTATCTAGGTCCCGTCGTGGTTGAAAATGCTGGGTCTGACTACGGGCAACTCTTGATTCAGCCTGCCTACAATTTTGTGCTCGCCGAGCAGAAGCGAACGCTTGCGACAGGCGATCCTGAATTGATCGGGCGATATGTCCTGCTTCGGAGCTACTTCGAGTCACGGCTGGCGCCGTGGGGCCTGGAAGTGAAAAGAGACTTAGGCTGCTAATTAATTAACGGGCAATTTGGTCTCGACAAACGACGTTTTCGTCACGAAACTTCTGGTTCGTCGGCGACCCGGAGACTGATGCATCACACTAGTGTAGTGTCTCAAGCAGATCGTCTTTTATTGAGAGCGGTTTGAGCGCGAGTCACCTTTTCCAGGATGTCGGTGGCCTTGGCGGTCCAGATGAAGGGCTTGGGATTCTGGTTGTGACCGTCGA
>JBAVOQ010000218.1:0-14706 GCA_049692235.1 Acidobacteriaceae bacterium
AACGCCCGCTATGCGGCGCTTCTTCAGTACTTCGAAGCGCTGGCCTCGAAGCGGATGAAACGGATGTCGGATCTCCGCCCATCCCAAATCCGTACTGCGGTCCGGTGCAGTTTGTACTGACCGTGGGGATACCGAGTGGCCTGAGTTTTCCGTTGGTTTTCGGTATATAAACGCGACGCGCCGGCAGCGGATGATACGAACCCGCCAACAACTCTTCGCGTATAGTCGCCAGTTCATGCTGGAGGTTTTCTTCCATCATGCGTTTGTCGACGCCGTCAACGCCCGGCGTGCGTGCTCCGCTGGATGCCAGCGTGATACGCGCCGCTTCACTCAGCCAGTTCCTGTCGGCTATCAGTCTCAGGAGGCGATCGAACTTGCGTTCTCTGTTCTCCGTCGACCATGTCGCCAGCTTGCTTTGCATTTCACTGATTATCAAAGGTCTTCACCTCACTGTAGTCAGTTAGTTAACCAAGCAAACCACTTCAACGGCCTCCCTTCGCCATGTGGCCGGATTTCCCGGCCTCGGACTACTACGGAGGCTCCGTCAGCCTGCACATCATCGGGGGCTCACTCCCTTATCATTTGTGCAAGCCTTCCCCAGTTCACATGCTGGACTCTACACATGGGCGAGGTTGCCTGTCGCAGTCTTTCTCCTTGCTTACCGCAAGTCGTCGCAAACACCATGGTCTAGCTGCGCGCTCCCCATGGCTCCCTGCCGACCGGCCTACATATCCACTCGGCATTCGTGTCGTCGATGGACCCTACATATGTTCGACGGCAATTCGCGTCCTGCCTGTTAAGCGATGTTGGCAGGGGTGACATTTCAACCCTCAGATGCGTTTCAACAGATTCGTGTTCCTCAACCGTCCCATGCTCAGCCTGGAGGTTCATCTTGGCGTAATCGCTTCGCCGCAAACCCCGTTTCCCGCGGACTTCGTTACCTTGCCAGTGTCGGCAAGTTACCGCCGCTTCGGCTCATTTCCTCTCGCAGCAGAGGAAAGGCAGGCTCCTAACTGCAACATCATCGAGCACTGCATTCCAAACATGCTCAAGCAACGTCACCCCAATGAAGGCGGGCTCCGTTGGCTGGGCGTACTATAGGTCACGTCGCCGGTCCAGGTGGTGTTGGGCTGGGGGACGGTGAAGTTGCGGTCAAGAAGGTTCGGCGCAATCGGCAACTTGTGGTTACTGTCGGTGGTAGCAACGCGAAATCGCCGCTTGCCACGCGCCTGTATGCCATGTTGCTGCATCAGCAGGCGCACCCGCTCCTTGCCCACGCGCACACCACGACGACGCAACTCGCGCCACATCCGCGGCCAGCCGTAGGCGCCACGAAGCTCGGCATGAAGGGCGCGGATATGCACCAGTAATGCCGCCTCCGTCATGTGCCTTCGACCAGCAATCCGCTTGCGGCGCAACTGATGCTGGTGATAGCCCGTGAAGCTGACATCGAGAACCTCGCATTGCATGCGAACCGGCCAGAGATGGCGACTGCGATAGATATGGGCATACTTCATCTCTGGCCCCGCGAGAAGTATGCCGCCGCTTTTCCCAGTATGTCGCGCTCCATCTTGACTCGTGCCAACTCCGCCCGCAACTGACGAATCTCGATCTGCTCGGCCGTCAACTTCGAGCCCCGCCCGTTGGCCACCAGCTTGCCAGACTTGTGTGCCTTGATCCAGTTCGACAATGTCTGCTCGATCACTCCAAGTGACCGCGCCGCCTCCGCCACCCTCTGGCCCGACTCCACCAGCCGAACCGCCTCCAGCTTGAACTCGTACGTGTAGACCTTCCTCGGTAAACGCTCCATCTTCATCGCTCCTTCGCGAGTATCTCAGAGCGCTATATGGAGTACGTTTTGCGGGGGCAAGGTCATCCAATCCATTACGTACGGGTCTTTGAGGGGCAAAGAAAATGGGAAGCCAGGAGCATTAACCCCTATAGCAAAAAAGCTGGCTGTGTCCGGGTTGGCGAGGGCGTCTGAAGGAAACCCGCCGGAAAGCTGCGGGACTGATGGATTCGGTTCGACCAGGCTTGGGGCAGTGAATGTGGACTGGCTATGAAATGGGGGATTGAGACCCGGATTCGGGTCACTAAGCGGGCCAGGTTCAAAGGACGAAAAAAACATACCGTAGCCACCGCTGAGCACCGTTTTCGGCACAACGTTGTAGGCGAAGCCAACACGGGGGGCGAAGTCCAAATAGTTATTGGGAACGAGAGTCCGAGAAGCATTGCGGTTCACTGGAATGTCCGCAAAATCAAAATTACTTGGGAGTGGAGTATTATTTCCTCTCACGATGTCGAGCGATCGAGTAGCCAGATTGAAATTTGCCTGTGCGTTGTTCTTTTCCGTTGCGCTGCTAACGAATTGGTATCTCAGGCCCAGGTTCAGTGTGAGTTTATCGGTCGCCTTAACATCATCCTGCACGAAGGCAGCGTAGGCAGGCTCCTGAAAATGATCATTCTCCGAAGAAGTGATCTCTGATTGAGTTGGAATGCCAAGTGCAAGATCAGCGACGCCGAGACCTGTCCCGGAAAGATTATTCGGGTCACGCGTAAAGTTACCTGAGAAACTGAAATTGCCGCGCGGAGCGATCGGCTGTAGAAAGCTGAAATCGACTCGAGGTCTAACTTCCGCTCCTATCTTTAACGTGTGAACGCTGCGTACGAGACTCAACGTGTCAAGCAACAGAAACTCATTCTGAACTTCAACGGTTGCGGAGTACGTCGACCCGCCGAATCCATTAATCCCCGCGACGCCAAAAGCGGGATAGCCACCGTTACCCGGGGTAAACGGGATACCAGGAATACCCAACTCCGCCGCTCCATCAATGCTCGAGTTGAAAGGCCTCAATGCCGAATTGTTATAAAGATACTCACTGCGGACCTCGTTGACCGTCCGGGGATTAAATATGTGCGTAAAACCCAGAACACCTGCACGTACTTGTGTGACCGTAGTGCCGGTCAAGTAACTCCCGTCATAAAGCGGCTGTGGCAACGCACCCGGGTTAACGAGCGTGTGATCGCTGAAGCTGAAACGGAAGAAGATCGAATTAGAACTAGAAATCTGCTGGTCGATGCGCACATCGAATCCGTTGCTATCGTTCTTCTGAGATGGATTGGTCAGAAGATTATTGGCAACACCCGAAGGACTTACATTGCCGGGCATGCTTGGCACGGGAAGCATATTGAAAAGCTTGACGGCGACCGGGTCAAAGCGGCTCAAAGGAATTTGGTTGCCTGGAAACTGCTGTCGAGTGGCGACGCCATGAACCACACTGGTAGTCGCCGGATCGAAGATGGACTGAAAACCAGAGAAATTGCCGGTTCTCCATGCCATAGGAGGTACGGTAGCGAAGAGTGTCTGGCCTAGCCGAATCCGCGTGCCTTGATAGTCAAAGGAAAAGAAAGTCTTATTTCTTCCATCATAAACTTTCGGAATCACCACTGGACCGCCAATTGTCCCGCCAAATTGGTTTTGCTTGTATGCAGGAATTGGGCTTGTAGCAGGGTCAAAGTAGTTCTTAGCATCCAGCGCACTATTACGGAAAAATTCAAATAGCGATCCCCGTAATTTATTCGTGCCGGACTTGGTGGTAATATTCATAACACCCCCGGCCGAACGTCCAAACTCCGCACTCATCGAATTGATTTGAAGTTTGAACTCACCGATCGTGTCGGGCGGAGGCATGATCACATAAGTGGATCCGCTCGTTAGGCCCGATTGCATGTTGTTGTCATCGACTCCATCGAGTATGTAGTTATTCTCGTATGGGCGTACGCCATTGGCGCTAAAACCGCCGGTTGCCGAATCGGGAGCCGCCGGGGTTGTCGGATTGACACCCGCCGTAAGGACTGCCAACTGGGTCACAAAGCGTCCATTTAACGGCAATGCGTCGACGGTCCTGCTGTCCACGACTTGGCCGAGAGCAGACGTGTCAGTTTGCAGTAATGGCGTTGTACTGGAAACTACGATTGATTGCGAAACTGACCCAACTTCGAGCTTAAAGTTCAGCCGGAGACGATCCTGAACATTGAGCGTGATGTTTGTGCGGACCGCCTCTTTGAATCCGGGCGCGGCCACCGCAACAGAATATTGGCCCACGGCCAGAGGAGTGACGACGTAATCTCCTGAGCTTTCAGTGCGCGTCTTAAAAACCTCGCCAGTACCAAGGTTCGTGATGGTGACCGGTGCGGACGCGAGTGGCGCACCACTTGGGTCAACAACCGAACCGACGATTGATCCTGCAGTTGTTTGTGCGCAGATCGGTGTGCAAATTAAGATCACGAACAGTGACGTCAACGCGACAAATGAAATGAATTTACGCATGTTGTGGCCTCCGGTTACTTCTACTACTTTCTACTGAGGTTGGCATCAGAGTGAAAGTAGTGATAGGACATTCGCATAATATTTTCTGAAAAAATAAGTGTGGGTCTTTGGGGTCCTTCAGAGCTGGATGCGGGTGGAGTTTGCTTCGAAATTCTAAATGTCTCAAGATAAAATCATGGAAAGAGAATCAATTGGAAAAAGGAGTTTTTGAAGTACGCGTATGAAACCCTGCTGAACCTGGACAAGCGGTGGGGAGTAGATTTTCAAGGGAATTCGCGCGGCCTGATGTACTACGATCATCAGGACCGTTATTCCATCTACATGTCCGCCCAGATCATCGGCGCTTTGGGTCTGTTCGATGCGCTGCACGATTCCGAACCTCAAGAGGCCAGAAATTGTCTCGTCCTGGCATCGAAGTACTGTAACTTTGTTGAAAATTACCTCCATAGCACGGGTCCGGGTCGGCTCAATATCACCGGGACGAAATTTGGCGTCGCTAAAGATCTGTTTGAAGAGGAAGCCACCTTTGGCTTTGGCGACAAGACGCCGCCGCCGAACGCAAAATCAACCCTGCTGCATGAATTGTTCACGTCTACACACATGATGATGACCGCGGCGTATGAGATGTTTAACCAGGCGGCCAAACAGGGCGGCGACGTCAGCCAGGTCGGCCCCCAATTCAGGGATTTTCGCACCCGCGCCATTCGCGCGGCCGATGCCTTTACGCGCACATATCCGGAGGGCTATGTGGAACAGGCTGGCAACGGGCCTGGCACAGTGGTGATGGATATCTTCGACTCCAATGTAAACGGCTTCGGCTGCTATTGGTGGAGCAAATACGTTGTCCCGTTGAACCCGAAGCGGTATGGAGGAGTGATCGTCCGCACGGCGAGGCAAATCGTTACCGATCAAGGTACTGGCAATGTCTCAAGTCCATGCTGGAATTCGGTGAATTGCACGCCCGAGAAATCTCATTCGGTATTCGGGAACGAGCTGAGGCGGGTCACCGTCCGCCAGGCCAGTGCGGCGAGCATGATCGCCGCAGCCAACTGGATTGAGCGAACCTATCCCGATATTGACAGGAGCTGAAGTGGTAGCTCGGACTTGCATGAAAGATGAGGACGCTCACACGTGCGTCTCGTGTCCTCGAGAGAGTCTTCATTGGAAATACTGGAAGCTTTTACAAATTCAGTTCTACGAGGTTGAACCATGTCTGAGTTCTCACGTCGCGATGTTCTCCGCACCGCTCTGTTTGTTTCCGCCGGTAGTCTGATGTCGGGGTCGCCCCTAGCCAGCGCGGAAGAACTTGTCAAGGCCATCAGCAATGCCGAGCAGGGCGGCATGATCCAAGGCGTTCCAGAAATCGATCTGGCGCCCCGCGAACGATTGCTTTTCGACTTCAACTGGCGCTTCGTCCTGGGCCACGGCAGCGATCCTACACGCGACCTGGGTTTCGGAAGCAGCCAGGACGATTTTGCCAAGACTGGGGCCTTTGAGTTTGCCCAACCGAAGTACGACGACTCTGGATGGCGCGCTCTCAACCTGCCGCACGACTGGGCCGTCGAGCTGCCGTTCGTGGATGACGAGTCGCTCGAGTCCCACGGATACAAGCCATTGGGCCGCCGGTTTCCTGGAACCAGCGTCGGTTGGTATCGCCGCGTGTTCGATGTTCCGGAAAGCGACGCGGGCCGCCGCATTTATTTGGACTTCGACGGGGCCTTCCGCAGCGCACTGGTCTTCTGCAATGGGGCCTTCATCGGACGGAACGATTGTGGCTACACTCCGTTCCGTTTCGACCTTACCGATTTCCTGAACTATGGCGAGAAGAACGCAATCACCGTGCGCATGGACACTTCCTTTGGCGACGGCTGGTTCTACGAGGGCGCGGGCATCTATCGCCATGTGTGGCTTACAAAGCTCGATCCGCTTCATCTGGGACAATGGGAGACCGTGGTCCGGACCGAGGCGCAGGACAACGCCGCGACGCTCCACCTAAGCACAGTGGTTGAAAACACCGGTGACGCGGACGAGACCTGCGGCGTTCGATGGAAGGTCCTCGATGCCGCGGGCAGGGTGGTGGCGACCGCCGATTCACCTGCGGCGAAGATCTCCCCGAACGGCACACAGGGTTTCAGCGCCACAACCAGACTTGCCAAGCCCGCGATATGGTCGCTTGAGGAGCCGAACCTGTATACCGTCGTGGCCTCGGTCGAGGCAGGCGGCAAATCGCACGATCGCGACAAGGTCATGTTCGGCGTGCGGACATTGACCTGGGACGTTGACCGCGGGTTTTTTCTGAATGGGAAGAAGATACCCATTCAAGGAACTTGCAACCACCAGGACCATGCTGGCGTGGGCGCGGCCCTGCCAGACCGTTTGCAGTCGTTTCGCCTGGAAGTACTGAAGGGGATGGGTTGCAACGCGGTGCGTACATCTCACAACAACCCCACGCCGGAGTATGTCGAGGCATGCGACCGGCTGGGTGTGCTGATGCTCTGTGAAAACCGCGCGATGTCTTCCAACGATGAGTCCCTGGCGCAGCTTGAGAAGATGATCAAACGCTACCGCAACAGTCCGGCGATTTTTCTCTGGTCCATGGGCAATGAAGAATGGTACATGTCGGGGGCCAAGAACAATGAAACATGGCACACTCACGCAGATGAAGCTGGGCGCGTGATTCGTGCCATGCAGCGGCGCGCTCATGAGCTTGATCCTACGCGTCTGTGTACAGCAGCCGTGAATGGCTACTACGACACCGACCTCGCCCATTCCTTGGATGTCATGGGTTTCAACTATAACGTTTCGAAGATCGACAGCTATCGCAAGGGGAACCTGAAACAACAACTGATCGGCACGGAAACGGCCAGCGAGGTCTGCACGCGGGGAATTTACGTGACAGACAAGCAGAGAAATTGGATGAGTTCCTATGACCAGTTTCATCCCGGTTCCTCGGTCGACCTTCCCCGGGCGTGGTGGAATTTCTATGCCGCGCGGCCGTGGCTTTCCGGCGGCTTTGCCTGGACGGGCCTCGACTATCGCGGGGAGCCGTCGCCGTATGCGTGGCCAAGCATCAGCTCGCAATTCGGTATCGCCGATACCTGCGGCTTTCCCAAAGACGGTTATTTCTATTACAAGGCATGGTGGAGCAACGAGCCGGTGCTGCACCTGTATCCGCACTGGAACTGGGAGGGAAGGGAAGGCGACGAGATACTCGTTCAGGTAGAGTCGAACCTCGACAGCGTCGAACTGTTTTTGAACGGACGCAGCCTGGGACTCAGGAAGATTGAGCCTCACTATACCGCGGAGTGGAAAATCAACTATGCGCCGGGTGTGCTGGAGGCACGGGGAACGAAAGATGGAAAAGTAGTGATGAGCGCAAAGCGCGAAACTACCGGCGCGGCAGCGCAGATCGTGCTCACCGCGGACCGCAAGGAGATACGGGCGGACGGCCAGGACATCGCGATCGTCCGCGTGGCGACGGTGGACGACGAAGGCCGTTCCGTGCCGACAGCCGGCGACTTGATTCAATTTGAGATCAGCGGAGAGGGCGCGCTCATTGGAGTGGGCAATGGCGACCCGAACTGCCATGAATCCGATAAGGGCGACCAACGCAGCCTGTTCAATGGCCTTGCTCAAGCCATCCTGCAGGCCACAAAGAAACCGGGCGCGCTGACGATCAAGGCGGTATCGCCGGGACTGAAATCGGCAAGCCTCGTTATCGCAACAAAACCGGTCAAATTATGTCCCGCGGTGTCCTAGCAATCCGGCGGTCCCAACTATGATTGAGAAAATTGAGCTGGGACCAAAGACCAATGGCCGCCGATACAGTTCGGCGAAAATGCACGAAAGAAGAAAAGAAGAGATGGCCATGAAAAATAGAGTTACATTGGCACTGCTGACTTTTCTGGGTGGCAGCATCCTTACCGCTGCGGCGCAGCAACCCAGGCAACCTGTCGATTATGTTTCTCCGAATATCGGGGGCATCGGTCAATTACTGACCGCGACAGTTCCCTACGTGCAGTATCCACATGGCATGGCGCAGATCGCTCCGATTACAACTCCGGGAATCACTGACCGTTATCTTGCGGACAAAATATACGGCTTCTCGGCGGGCCCGGCGATTCTGATGGCCTCGACGGGCGGCGCTGACACGCGCGCGGAGACATATGCCTCGGATTTCGATCACGACTTTGAAATTGCGACGCCCTATTGCAAAAAGGAGAACCCCCGGCTTTGCCGGGGTGGCAGTAGAAGTTTGACAGTTCCGGGAGTATGCTTTTCCGCATTACTGTGAGCATAGCCCGAGCCATTTGGATCACATGGCTTTTGCTGTTGCGGTTGCCTTTGCTTTCAACGGTTGCGAAAAGGCCCCTTTGAGGGGCCAGCAACCGTAAAGCCTCCGGCTCTGCCGGAGGATACTTACTATTACGAGGCGGACTTGCAGACCTGGGGCATCAAGGCGGAATCGACGGTGACCCAGGCAGCGGCGTTCTACCGGTTTACGTTTCCCGCCAGCGCTCATGGCCATTTGATGCTGAGCCTCAGGAGAGACGCGGAACTTTCCGTAGTTGGAAACAGGGTGGTCGAGGGAAACGAGCGGATTGGCGGTCCGCGCAGGAAAGCTACAGATTCCGGCAAAGAAACCAGAGCATATTTCTATGCGGAGTTTTCAGTCCCTTTCAATTCCTACCAGACCTGGCAGGGCAACGAACTCTCGGGGGACGCGAAACAAATCGGAAGCCATATAGGATTTGTCACCGATTCCGCCACTAACGCCGGAGAGAAGGTCGAGGTCCGCGTAGGAATGTCCTACATCAGCGTGGATCAGGCGCGGCGCAACCTGGAGCGCGAGATCTCCACGTGGAACTTCGAGCAGGTGAAGGCGCAAACGCGCGCCGTTTGGGAAAAGGCGCTGGAACAGATTGAAGTCACAGCGGGCACGGAGCAGCAGCGCACCGTCTTCTACACGGCGCTGTACCGTTCGCTTAGCCGCATGACCGATATTACCGAAGACGGCCGGTACTACAGCGGATACGATCACAAGATCCACGAATCGTACGGACATGACTTTTACGTCGACGACGGAATCTGGGACACCTATCGTTCGATGCATCCGCTGCAGCTTCTGCTCGACGCCAGCCAGCAGGAAGACATGGTTCGATCGTATCTTCGCATGTATGAGCAGAGCGGCTGGCTGCCTTCATTTCCTTTTGTAGCAGGTGCGGAACCGGTGATGATCGGCCACCATGCGGACGCATTCATTCTGGATACGTATATGAAGGGCCATCGCAACTTTAATGTTGACGAAGCGTATGCGGCAATGCGGAAAAACGCTACGGAAGCGACCATGATTCCCTGGACATTTGGCCCGCTTACAAGCCTGGACCACGTGTATTTCGACAAGGGGTTCTTCCCGGCGCTGGCTTGGGGCGAAAAGGAAACGGTCCCGGAAGTTACCCCGTTTGAGCGGCGGCAGGCCGTTTCGGTGACTCTGGAAAACAGCTATGACGACTGGTGTGTCGCGCAATTGGCAAAGGCGCTGGGCAAGCAGGATGATTACACATACTTCATGAACCTGGCGCACAACTATGAGAACGTCTTCAATCCGGCCATCGATTTTATGGCGCCCAAAAGTGCTGACGGAAAATGGGTCGCGCATTTCGATCTAAAACTGGGCGGCGGACAGGGCGGACGGGATTACTTCACCGAAGTAAACTCGTGGATCTACACCTTTAGCGTCCAGCATGATGTCGCGGGGCTTATTCACCTGTTTGGCGGCCGGGACAAATTCAACGCCAGACTGGACCAGTTGTTCGTAGAACAGTACGGTACATCGAAATACCGCTTTCTGAATCAATTCCCCGATGCAACAGGCTTGGTAGGCAATTATGCTCAGGGCAATGAGCCCAGCTTTCACATCCCCTATCTTTACGATTTTTCCGGACAGCCATGGAAGACTCAACGGCGAGTGCGGCAATTGATGGATGTGTGGTATGGTGACGGGCCGCGGGGCATGCCGGGTGACGATGACGGCGGCGAAACGTCCTCTTGGTATGTGTTAAGTGCGATGGGTTTTTATCCGGTGTGTCCGGGAAGCCCGGTCTATGAGATTGGCAGCCCCATCTTTGCAAAGACCAGAATCACGTTGGGAAATGGGAAGGTGTTCACCATTCTCGCCAACCATGTCTCGGCGCGGAACAAATATATCCAGTCGGCGCGCCTGAATGGCAAACCGCTCGACAAACCGTGGTTTGCACATTCCGATATAGCGAACGGGCGCACGCTAGTTCTGGAGATGGGAGACAAGCCGAATATGCAATGGGGCAGCGCGCCGCTGGACGCACCGCCATCCATGTCTGTAGAAGCTACTGGAAGGGAAGTTCAAGCACCATAATTCACTGCTGATCCGCTGGGAGGATATATGGATGAGCGATCCAAGTAGGGAGGCCCGTTTTTCACCAGGCACTCGCATAGATGTAAGCCGAACACCGAACACTATTCCGTGTATCTGCCACTGACACACACTACACTCGGCAATGCATGGAACACTCCCATGAAAACGCTATGACCGACACACTCCTAGTATTACAACGTTAAGTATTGACATCTTGTTTTGACACTGATACGCTCGGCGTTGTTGCACGGATCGGGTCGAAATTGGCTACTCTGGGAGAGGCGTTCCTTCTCGGCAATTCGTGCGAGGGATCTACGCCGCTTGTCCTGAAACGCGCACGTCGGCTTTGGCTGGCCGACGTTCACTCTCGCCAGAGAGCGAACCATGATTTCCTTGGTAAGTTTTTTTGGTTTCTTTTTCATGACGCATGTCCTTTCCTGCAGTTCAAGGGGGAAGACAAGTCTTTCCTGGGACTGCAAATTGCCGATCTTGTGAAACTGGCGAATGGACCTGGAGCTGAATAGCGAAAGGCCACCCTTGGGTGGCCTTCCATTGCAACACGGGTTATTAGGAATACACAGGTTATTAGGGTATAACAAGGAAAGCATACCACAAATCGCGAAGGGCCTTTCTTAGTCGAGCGTGACGTCTATGAATTGTGTGTGGGTGAGACTACCCGACGTGCCAGTGATCGAGATTCTGTATGTGCCGCGCGGTGTCCCATTCGACTGAAGATAGCGCAGGCCTCCACATCCAGCTAACATCAGCATGCTTCCGAGCAAGGCAAGCAGAATCGCAGAGGGGCGCTTGCTTTTCCGCTTCCGCCGCAAACCTCCAGTAAACAGAAAAAGAAACAAGCCGGACGAGACAGTAGTGACCGTTGTGGCGGTCGTTGTGATCGCCAGGTTCGACGAGGCTGAGGCCGGCGTTGCCGTGAGCTGCTGGTAGGCCGAGGCCGGCAAGGACAAAACCAGGGCCCTCAAGGACGGATTGCAGCCCATCATCGGCCCCAGCCCAGCGCAAGTCAGATTGACGGTGCCGGTGAAATTGTTGATCGAATGGACTGTCACAACGGTGGAAAGGGACTGCCCTTGTTTGATATTGGCGCTTGCCGGAACATCGATCGAGAAATCTGCGAGCGGAAGGACCTCTACCTGTTGCGGGGCCGACGTGGCAGAGGTGTAATTCGTGTCTCCCTGGTACAGAGCTTGCACGGTCAACAGTCCACTGGTCGTGGTTTTCATCGCCCATGGATTCGGGTGAAGAACATCTCCACTCGAGGACTGCGCGGACAGTGGAATGGGGCCGCTGGACATCGAATTCACAGAGTTCGCCGCATTCGCAGAGATCAGGATATCTCCGGATGGGGCGGCGGCAGGAACTCCCTGCACACTTGCTTGCCAGGTAAACGTCTGGCCTACGTTCACGATCCTCACAGGCGGTGACTGAAGAGTGATCACAGGTGTGGCCTTCGCAACATTTTCTGTCACATTGGCATGGATCTGCGCGCGGGCCGCGCCCACCGATAGCAGAAACAACATTCCGAGTAGTAAAGTCTGTTTTTTCATCTCAATCTCTCGCCATGGGCGCCTCTTTGCGAGAGGCGCTCATCCTGCTTTATTGATAGTTTTGGTCGCCGCTATAGACAGCCTTGATATTGTGGGACCCGGCGGTGAGGTTCGAAATGGTGAACGTTGCTTTTCCAGTTGGGTCGAGCGTCAACGTAGACAGAGGATTGCCGTTGTCCGTCAGAGTCAGGCTCCCGGTTGGGAAGACCCCATTGGTGCCAACGATCGTCATGGTGAAGACCACCTGCTGCCCGAACACGGAAGGATTGGGAACAGCCACGATGGTGAGTGTCGCCCCGACCTTGTTGACGATTTGTGTCAGCACGCTCGAGGTTACTGGGCTGTATTGAGTATCGCCTCCATATTGGGCGGTGATGGCGTGGGATCCTCCCGCGAGTGCGGAAGTAGCGAACGTCGCAATGCCGCTTGCGTTGACCGTTCCTGTTCCGATCGGCGAGGCACCGTCATAGAAGGTCACAGTCCCCGTCGGTGTGATGCCAGGGCCAGTGACCGTGGCAGTGAACGTCACGGATTGTCCATAGTTGGATGGGTTGACGGACGAAGCCAACGCCAGTGCGGATGCCCCTTGTCCAATGACCACTGGAAGGACTGGGGAAGTTGATGCTGTGTAATTTGCGTCGCCCAAATATACGGTGGTAATCGGGTGCGTCCCGGCCTGCAGGGTGGAGATCGCGAAAGTCGCCGTCCCGCCCGTGCCGGAGGCGCTTGCGCCGTTCGTCAGGATGTAAACGCCGGGCGCCGCAGCCTGTTCGACCTGAGCTCCCCACACGTTGATAGATTCCGCAGTTGCGCCCCAGTTGCGAATATGGGCCACAAACCCCGTGCTTGCGGTACCAGGTAGATTGAGTGTGACCGCGCACCGCTGCCATACAGTCGAGACATTGCAGGTCTGCGCGAGTTGATTTGTGCCCGATCCGTCCGACAGAAGCAACGTGACGGTCCCAGGGTTCTGAGATTCAAGCCAAACCGAGAAGGTGATGGGTTTGCCGGCAAACGAACCGCTGCCAGTTAGATCCACGCCTGCAAAGTCTGCGCCCTGGTTGCCTGTTGCTGAACTGTCCGCGAAAGCCACAAGGGTTGCGGAGTTCGTGCTTCCATCGGGTCCATTCGCCGTGTTTCCTGTCAAGGCAGGAACTGCGACTCCATTGGCCTCAGTTGTCCACTGGCTGAAATTCAGCGAGTAGGGAAGTAGGTTTGTATTGTTGACAGTCGTGACCGGGCTGGTGCCAAGTACGCTCGCTCCGTCGAGGAACTGGACGGTTCCTGTGGGTGTCATATTAGCCGTATCGACCAGCGCGGTGAAAACAAGATTCGTTCCAACCACACCGCCAGACACAGGGTTGACGTAGACCTCTGAAACGGTCCCATCCTGATTCACGACCTGCGACAAAGGCTGTGAAGTGCCAGGCTGGAAGTTTGCATCACCGCTGTACTGCGCGGTCAGTGTATGTGTGCCTGCTGCCAGAGTTGAGGTTTGGAAGCTGGCTGCACTTCCGACCAGAGGGGCAGTTCCGAGTGTGGTCGCGCCATCGAGGAAAGTGACCGTACCGGTGGCGGTCGGCGGCAATGCCACCGTCAGCGTCAACTGATAGCTATACACAGAAGGGTTCGGCGAACTGGTCAAGGTCACAGTTCCTGGGGCCGCTGCCACGCCTTGCGCGATGGGGCCCGACGTGGAACCCAGAAAATTTCCATCTCCTGAATATGTTGCCGTGATCTCATAGGACCCTGCCGGCAAATTCGACGTGATACTGGCTGTTCCTCCGGACAAGGGAGAGCTGCCAAGGGCCTGCGTACCTGCATAAAACGTCACAGTTCCGGTTGCCGCCGCGGGCGTGGTCACCGTCGCGGTAAAGGTCACTGGCGCAGAGTAAACAGAATTTGGATTGGAACTGCCCAGCATCGTCGTGCTGGCTGCTTTGTTGACGACCTGGTCGAGCGGACTGGACAGTTCCGCGGTATTGTTTGCGTCCCCACTGTAAGAGGCAACGATCGAGTTTGCTCCCACCGGGAGCGCCGTCGTCGAATACTGGGCCACTCCATTTGAGATCGTTTCTGCTGGCCCGATTGGGGTCGATCCATCGAGAAACTGGACGGTGCCGGTTGCATCGGTAGGCACGGTCGCCTCAAAGCTCACGCTTGCCGTATACGTGCTGGGGTTCAGGGACGAAGTGAGCCCGACAGTGGGAGCGGCCTTGTCCACTGTTTGCGTGTAGCTGGCGGTTGTATGCTGCGCCTGGACGGCGATGCCTGGCAGAAGCAACGCAAGAGTCAGTGGAATCCATTTCAATTTCATACGGTCCTCGCTCCTAGTGGTAATTGGAATCGCCCTGATAGGCTGCGGTGATGGAGTGCGTTCCGGCTACCAACGCCGAAGTCGTGAATGTCGCGAC
>JBAVOQ010000219.1:0-2923 GCA_049692235.1 Acidobacteriaceae bacterium
TCCATACTGGATCACGCTCAACGGAACAGACGAACAGAAGTTTCGAGACTGGGTGCATAATTCAAGCAGGATTCACCCCGCATCCTCAACCCTCACAGAGGAAGGTGCATTATGAAACCACCGTCCCGACTCTTCGGGATAGAGTTGTGGAACGTGCAATGCTGATGGCGATGGAACCGATATGGGAGAGTGATTTCCACTCGGCTTCCTATGGCTTTCGGCCTGCGCGTAGCGTACACCACGCGATTCGCATGGTGAAGCTTCAACTACAGGACGGAGATGAACGCAGTACTGCCGGACGCTGGATCATAGAAGGCGACTTGGCCAGCTACTTCGACACTGTTCATCATCGCCTGTTGATGAAAGGAATCCGTAAGCGGGTTGCCGATCAGCGTTTTCTTGCCTTGCTCTGGAAGTTCATCAAGGCGGGTTGTGTTGATCGTGGTTTGTTACGCGCCGCAAGCGCGGGTGTTCCTCAAGGTGGTGTGATTTCGCCACTGTTATCCAACGTCATGCTGCATGAATTCGATGCTTGGATGGAGAAGAACTTCCTGAGCAAGAAGGTGCGTAAGGATCGGTGGGCGTGGAACTTCGCGATTCTCAAACAGCGTCCGATTGCTGTGCGAGAACAACGGCAATGGAAACCTGCAATCTCCTACTGCCGATACGCGGATGATTTTGTGATCGTTGTTAAAGGAACTCGCAAGCACGCGGAAGCAGTGCGCGAGGCATGCAGAGAGTTCCTTGAAGACGAACTGAAGCTCACATTGAATATGGAGAAGACCCATATCACACATGTGAACGATGGCTTCGTGTTCCTCGGTCATCGTATTATTCGCAAGCGCGGACCACGCGGCAGCATGCGGCCTGTAACAACTATCCCTTGGGAGAAATACCGCGGCTTCGCCGAGCGGCTGGTCAAGCAACTGTCAGGCAATTACAGCATGAATCGGATGGACCTGTTGGAGAGTCTCAACCGGCAACTCGCCGGATGGGCGGCTTTCTATCAATACGCCGACTTCACAGCAACCGTGTTTAGAAAGGTGGACCGTGTGGTCTTCTGGAAGCTTGGTTATTGGCTTGCGCGCAAGTATCGGCGTGGTTTCAGCTCGCTGATGCGTGACAATGTCCGGTCTCCAGAGGCGGGACGAGCCAAGACATGGGTGCTGACAGGACAGAATAGTCGGGGTCTCTATAGAGAGTTGGCGCTTGGGCGTCTCGCCACCAGTCGCAAGGGGCGTTTCACTTGGCGCACGCCATCAGCGAACCCATACATCCTGCGCGATGAAGTACGCAAAACCATCAAATCGCGTTACGCTGATGTTGCTTTTGCTATGAGCAACACTTGAACAGAGAGCCGGATGCGCTGAGAGGTGCATGTCCGGTTCGGGGAGGAGAGACAGGGAAATAGTTCGACTACGCTCTGTCTCTTACTCCACTCGCCAGCGAAGAAGGCTGGCTGTATCTGGCCGTGGTGATCGATCTATTCAGCCGCCGCATTGTGGGCTGGTCGATGAAGACGACGATCGACCGCAGCCTGGTGATCGATGCGCTGGAGATGGCCTGCCTCGGGCGAAGGCCGGAAGCGGGTAAGGCGATCTTCCATAGCGATCGTGGCAGCCAGTATGCCTCGGATGATTTTCGTGAGGTCCTGAAGATGTACGGCTTGATCGCATCGATGAGCCGCAAGGCCAACTGCTGGGACAACGCGGTGACAGAGACCCTGTTCGGCTCGCTCAAGGTAGAACGATTGCACGGCGAGAAGTTCATCACGGTACGCGCGGCCAAAGATGCGGTCATCCATTGGATCCTCTGGTATAACCAGAAACGGATGCACTCGACGATCGGCTACCAGAGCCCGGTCGAGTTCGAACAGGCTTGGCAATTGCAGCGCGAAGCCGCCTGAAAAGCAGGTTGTGGAAGTATGGAAATCGCAAACAACGCGATTCCCACACTCCCACAACCTCGACGACTACGGGATTATCCCCTCAACCCCAGCGCATATGGGGTACGCATTCTGAGGGGTGTGTCACGAACGCAAGCGCGAGCTTGCGATGCTGTATCAGAGATGGGAGTAGGCCTCCCGAAGTCGGCTTACAGGAGAGGACTTCAAACCGCCAGGTGCTGCTGCGTTGAAAAGGCGTGGTGGTGAACGACTTGGGAAAAGGCATCTGTAAAGGTGTTAGGTACGTATTGAGAAGATGAGCGAAAGCAAACCGTCCGATGACGCATCGTGAAATGCATAAGACACTGTCAAAACTGGGGTTGCCCTCTATCCCCAGGATCAGCCGAGACGGAACCTGCTTATGGACTCGGTGGCAGTCGGTGTAGAGGCGGCATGAGCTCAATACAGGCTCTGGTATGGAACGTGAGAACCTTGTTCCGACTGCAAAGGGAAATGACAAGTGGCTGACACCATGAGGAAGAATACCGATGTTGGAATGAGGGGCGGAGCTGCTCGTAGGAGCGATGAAGCCTTTGTAATGAAGGTGGAGCAAAGGGGCAGCGTCATCCAGCTGACGAATATTACCAACCTGCTATGCGGGGATGAATGATATGACATCAGCAAAGCCTTACAGTATTGCGAAGCGCACCGTGTGGGAAGCGTACCAGCAAGTGAAAGCCAACCGGGGTTCTGCTGGCATCGACGATGAAACTATCGCCATGTTTGAACAGAACCTGCCAAAGAATCTGTACAAACTGTGGAACCGGATGTCTTCGGGATCGTACTTCCCACCTCCGGTCAAGCAGGTGCAGATTCCGAAAGGGAGCGGCGGCTTCAGAAAGTTGGGGATTCCCACGGTCAGTACAAACTGCACCGGACCGCAGTACGGATTTGGGATGGGCGGAGATCCGACATCCGTTTCATCCGCTTCGAGGCCAGCGCTTCGAAGTACTGAAGAAGCGCCGCATAGCGGGCGTT
>JBAVOQ010000220.1:0-12286 GCA_049692235.1 Acidobacteriaceae bacterium
GGCGCAGTTCGGCGAAGCACTCCGGCAACTTCCAACCGGCGAGTGGAGCCGCCTGGTCCAGAGCCCGCGTCTTCTGTTCGAGCAGCGCCAGATAGTGCAGCGGATCGAAGACTACCGTCTCGCGTTCATAGCTGCGTTGGTGCCGGGCGATCACGTCGCTGCCACACGCGATCACCACCTGATGCACGTAGCCCTTCACCCATACCTGGCGATGTCCGTACTCAGTTGGCACCGAGTAGTCGTTGCCACGATAGCGAACCAGCGACAGCGAAGTGACTCGCATCGTGATCTTCTCGCACGCTTCGTAAGGAGTTGCGGGCAGCGGCAACATCTGAGCGCGGTCCCGTTCGAAGCGCTCACCAATCGTCTCCGAGTGACCACGCAGCCGCCGCTCGCGCCGCTTGCGGCACTGCACCCCAAGATGCGCGTTGAACTCCTCCCAACTGTTGAAGCGTGGTATCGGAACCATGAAGTTGCGCCGTGCATAACCGACCAGGCCCTCCACCTTGCCCTTATCGTTGCCCGTAGCCGGTCGTCCGAACTTCTCTGCAAAGAGATAATAGCTCTGCAACTCGGAGAAGGCCTTCGTCTTCTGCCGTTGCTCCCCGCCCAGAATCTTCGCTACCGCGATCTTCGTGTTGTCATAAAGAATCCGTGTCGGAACGCCGCCGAAATACGCGAAGGCTCGCACATGCCCTTCCAGAAATGCCCCCGTGGTCTCGGCAGGAAAGGCCACGACGAAACAATCGTCCGAATGCGGCAAGTCCATCGCCAGATAGTGCGCCTTCTGCTCAACACCAGCGATCACGACTACGGCCTCGCCAAAGTCCGCTTGCGCCTCACCCGGCGCATGCGTCAGCGGCACAAACATTTCCTGACCGCGCAGCGCCGCCGAGCGCACGTAGTCCTTTACGATGGTGTAGCCGCCGGTGAACTGATGCTCCTCCGTTAGCCGATCGAAGATGCGCTTGGCCGTGTGCCGCTGCTTGGCTGGCCTCTGCTTGTCGTCGCTAAGAATCGCGTCGACCACGCCCAGCCAAGGTCCCAGCTTGGGACGCTTGATCGGCTGCTCGCGCCGATAGCCCGGCGGCACAGCGTACTGCAACATCTTCCGTACCGTCTCACGCGATAACCCAAACTCTTTAGCTACCGCTCGCTGACTCCCGCCCTCAACACGAACCGCACGACGTACACCCCCCGTATATCTCCACCTGGAACATCCCTCCGGTGTTCCATGAACCATGCCATCAGAGCAATAGCTCACGAAATCAAGATCCGGCGGGTGGCCTACTTTTACTCCGCCGCAGAACGCCCCTCACGCGGCGCACTGTGGCCTAGTTTTGCACCGGCGCACATACTGTGAAATGGCCCCAGCCACCTGCGTGCACGCAGTGTCAAGCGCTTCGTCTCTATGGGCCGCGTTCTAATCGCTTACCATCCCATCAAGCACCGGTAAAGCAAAGAGTTACTGCACTATTCGTCCTGTAACTGTCTACGGCTGGAACTGCTATGGACACTTACAAACAAAAGTGAGCGGAATTCCGCGAGTCACTGGGACAACTGTCTACAGATCGTCGAACTCCGGACACTTATCCAGTTGCATGAGATATAAGCGGAGCATTCGTCCACTGCCCAAGGGGCTCCGCACAGTTGCCCTCTCTGGCAGGATCAGTTTCCGTTTACCTGTCCAGAGCCCCGTGAGCGGTGGACATTTACCCGCACCAAAAGGCACATGTAACCAAAGCGCGAGTGAAATTGTCTACGGGGGCCAGCGCTTTTTCAGGTCTTATTGGTCCATTTGCCCAAAAGTTCTCAGCTTCACTGGGGAAAATGCTTGCTTCCGTGTGCGATTTCCAGAGAACAAGTATCAGCAGAGTATTGATAATGAAGGCAATATCCAATCTTTATGAATCATGAGAACTGTGCCATGTTCTAGGCTCGAGTATACAAACGCCGACGATGATTTTCTTTCTCGTAGCGTGATCGAAGAGTCATTCGAGTTGATTCAAAATTCTGGCATACCTTGCTCGAACGGATGGCGAATCCGCTGTCTCTGACAACTGTTCTATTTCAGACTTGGCGGGCTTGAACGTCAGAGGCATTTTCTTCCAGTAGTACTTCAAATCGTTCGAGCGCCAATGGGCGTATGTCTTTTCCCAGGATTTTCCAGATTCCCCGCCAAACACCAGGTTGGCAGGATTGAAGACTCGCTCGTAATCCTGAAACCTGCAATCGAGCGAAATACGCAGTTGGTTCGAGAGGTTCGGACAAGCCGCATGCACAGTAAGACTGTGAAAGATGAGCACATCGCCCGCGTTGATTTGGCCGCCAACCCAATCTTCTCCCAGCGCCGTGCCCTCGGGAATTGCTGGAATGTTCGCTTGGTCATGGCTCTGATAGCCGAAACGGTGAGAGCCTTCCAGAATTTGTAAAGGGCCCAGATTTGTTGGGCAATCGTGAAGAGGAATCCAAACGGTAAAGCACTCGGGGTCTCCATCCATGAATCGGTAATCCTGATGCGCATGGACCACGAGACGTTCGCAATGAGGAAAAATCAAGCGGCCGATTGGTTTTGGGTGAATCAAGACTCGCTCGCCCACGAGCATATTCATGACGCGTTGAAGGGCGGAATGATGTGGCAAGGCGTGAAACAATTCCAGGTTGAAGATTTGCTGATACGTTCGCTTGAACAACGGGTCAGGATCGCCGCAAGCCGCGCTTGTATCAGCAATGCGATCGAGAGGATCATGATCAGGCAACAACCACCCCGCGGCGTAAAGTAGTCGCGTTATGTCGCGGAGCAACGGGCTGAGAGCGTCGGTGGGCAATAACCCCCGAATCAGAAGATAGCCTCTGGAGTCGATCTCATCTCGCAGGGAGCACGATGTGAGATCGCCTGCTTGAATTTCGCGAAAGGGTTTCACTGGCTTCTCCTCCAAACTGCGGTCGGCCCTGACATAGCAGCCACTATAGCGATCCGCATTGCGTGGAGGTGTCTCCGGATTGTCTGCTATTTGTCAATTGATTGTCCTTTGCGAACTCAACAAAGCAGTGACAATTTCTTTACGACAACATGACAATTCTTCGTTGCAGGTTAGGTAGGCTCGACAGAGATCGTTCCTCTTCCCGCGGCAGATTGAATGTCCAGAGGGGGATGCGCGCCAGCCTCGATGCCCATTCTGAATATCAACGTCGCGCCAAGTCCTTTGAGCAGAGGACAATTGATGCGCGAGGCCGTGCTGCTGACCTTTTGCGATCCTTTACCCGAGCAATGCTCTCAACTACAGAATCTCTCTGAAAGGGAATGGAAGAAATTATTAAACTGGCTGGATATCAGTGGCCTTGCGTTGTACTTCCTTGATCGAATGAGGGAGTTGCAACTGTGCAATATGTTGCCGCCTGGTGTCCTCGCGCGTCTCAAACAGAATCTGCGCGATAATATCGACCGAACACGCGGCATGATTGCTGAATCGGTCGCCATCCAACAAGAGTTTCAAAGCACTTGCCTCTCCTACGCCACGCTGAAGGGATTTTCACTCTGCCCATCTTCTGTGCCGAAAGCGGAACTGCGCCACCAGTTTGACCTGGATTTCCTCATAGCGGAGAAAAGCGCTCCCGAGGCGCGGCGGATTCTTGAACGCAGAGGCTACCGCCTTTACGCCATCAGCGGCAGAAGTTGGGAGTTCAAAATAAACGAAACGCCAGGTGTTCCTATAAAAGATCTGTATAAGGATTTGCCGGGTCGATCCGTGGAATTGCATGTTGAGGCCAACATTTCGGGCCACCCTTCATTGCTGGAACGTATAGAGAAGCGCGAGTTCCACGGCATAGACATGCCGGTGCTTTCACCCGTCGATTTATTTTTAGGCCAGGGGCTCCACGCGTACAAACACATATGCAGCGAGTTCTCACGCACGGCGCACCTTGTCGAGTTTCGTCGTCATGTGCTGCTTCTCTGCGACGACGATATCTTCTGGGACGAGCTTCAATCAATAGCCAAGGAAAATCCAAGTGCTGCCTTGGGGCTTGGCGTGGTTACGCTTCTGATTACGCGCGTGATGGGTGATTTCGCCCCGGAAGCGTTTACGACCTGGACTGTCCGTCGCCTTCCCCGGCCCGCGAGGATCTGGGTAGAACTGTATGGGCGCCGCGCTGTCTTCGAGAATTTTCCAGGCAGCAAGCTGTACCTGCTGCTGCAGCGGGAGCTTGAGTCGGCAGGTGTTCCAGCGAAGCGTTCGCTGCGGCAGGCATTGTTACCTTTGCGTTTGCCACCAGCTGTTATAAAGGCGTCCGCAGATGAGACCTTGCTGGTACGGATTCGCCGTTATTGCATGCAACTCCACGTTATTATTTCCCGTCTGCGCTTTCACATCGCAGAAGGACTTCGCTATACATGGGAGTCCTATCGTTGGCGGCATCACATGAACCGGTTACTACAATGATGCCCCCTTTGCGCCTCGCCGTTGTCGCCTTCGACGCGGTCGCACCGGGTTTTGACTCACGCTTTGGCGCCTGGCGCAGCGTAACGGCGCAGCGCAGCGCCGTGCGCGCCGCGCTGCTGCGGGCATTTCCGACAGGCGGCCACATCCTCGAACTGGGCGGTGGCACCGGCGAAGACGCGACCTTTCTTGCAAAGCTTGGATTCGACATGCTTCTGACCGATCCCTCACCCGCCATGGTGGCACAGGCGAAGGCCAAGCTGGTGCCGCTGGGTGCACGGGCCGAAATCGTCGCTGGGGAAGAGATGGAGGACTTCGCATCCAGTCATCTTTCAGCAGGCGGAGCAATGTTCGACGGCGCCTTTTCGAATTTCGCGCCGCTGAATTGCGTCGCCGATCTGGGGCCGGTGGCACGTGGTCTGGCGCGGTTGCTCAAACCCGGCGCGCCGGTGATGCTGGTGCTGTTCGGCACTTTCTGTCCCGGTGAGATGGTGACGGAAGTGCTGCGCGGTCGACCGCATCTGGCGCTGCGACGTTGTACGCGCGGTGAGGTGCCGGCGCGGCTGGCCAAGCGTGAATTCCACATCGTCTACCACCGCCATGCGGCGATCCTGCGCGCCTTCGCCCCCTGGTTTGTGTTGGAGAGGCGTCTAGGCATTGGCATCATGGTGCCGCCTAGCGCCGCCGAACCGTGGATTTCGGGGCGGCCACGCCTGCTCGCCGCGATGAAGACGCTCGACCACATCCTTGCCCGTCCGCTGGCGAGCTTCGGCGATCATGTCCTTTATCAATTCCGCCGCACTACTGCGCCGATTTGTGCACCGCACCTTCCACAATGCGATGACCATATCGAGACATTCCGGTGACACGTATATGAAAGCGGCACGATACTCTTCAGACGGAACGTGCAGGTTTTCGAGAGATCATCCCGAGTTGATGAAACTAAAACAAATCGCTGACGTAAGTTTCCCAACACATTGGGCGGACTTCCGCCTGTTGGCCTTCAAGGGCACGCATGCGGACAATGAAACAAAGGAAGAGCGTCTAGAAACTGCGCTCGCTTTGGTTCTTGGTGATATCCACAGCTTCCCTCCAGTCGTTCGCATTCATTCTCAATGCACGACGGGGGATGTTTTCCGATCGTTGCGGTGTGACTGTCACGATCAGCTTCACCTGGCCCTGCGTGTAATCGCCAATGAAGGCGCAGGAATGTTGCTCTATGAGCATCAGGAGGGGCGAGGTATAGGCCTCATCGAGAAGCTGCGCGCCTATGAACTTCAAGATCAAGGGCTCGACACGATCGAAGCGAATCTTCGTCTGGGTCACTCAATCGATTTGCGTGATTACGCACTTCCTGTAGGCATTCTTCAGTTCCTCAAGATTCGTTCGCTCCGATTGATGACCAACAACCCCGAGAAGATCGATGCCGTGCTGTCAGCAGGAATTGAAATTGTCGAAAGACTAAGCGCCGATGTTCCGTGTAGTCCTCATTCCGCTCAGTATCTGGCGACCAAACGCGAGAGACTCGGTCATCTCTCCAACCCGGTAACCATGTTTTCCTAGCCGGCTCGCAGGTAATTGTTGATCCGGCCCCGTTGCACTTCGTATCCCACCCATGTATCGCTACGATCCCGCGCGCAAAGGGATGACATTGAGTTGACAATTTTGAGACAACTGCCTGCATGGGTGGGGCTACGCTACATTTCATAACGGAATCCGCAGATTGTTGCACCCACGCCGGCGGCGCGCTGAACTTGCCGGGCCGCAGATATCCGAGGTGAACCTTGGCACATGTCCTGCTCACACATTCGTACCACCTTCCATACGACCCCAAGCAACTGCGTAAGATGCAGCCATACACCCCGATCGGCACGCTCTATGCGGCTACGGCGCTACGGAAAAATGGCATCTCCGTTGTAGCGTTCGATTCGATGCTCGAGGAGCCACCTGCAAAGTTCGCTGCAATGTTGGAGGAACATCGGCCGAAGATCGTGGCCGTCTATGAGGATGACTTCAATTTTCTTTCGAAGATGTGTCTCACGCGCATGAGAGAGGTGGCATGGGAGATGGCGAAAGCGGCCCGCGCAATGGGCGCTATCGCCATCGCACACGGTTCCGATTCCACAGATAATCCTGCTTTGTTCCTGGAGAACGGCTTCGACTATGTGCTTTGCGGAGAGGCAGAGGAGACTCTTGTGCAGCTATGTACTTCGATACTGCACGCCGAGGAAATACCGACAATAGACGGCATGGTGAGACTCGATCAGCATGGCCGTCCCATCCAGAGCCCACAGCGGCTTTCAAAGAATCCCGCGTGGGCGGATCTCTCCCTTCCCTCGCGCGATCTGATCGATCTGGAGCCGTACCGCGCAGCATGGATGAAGGCTCATGGATATTTTTCAACGAATATGGTATCCAGCCGCGGATGTCCCTACCACTGCAACTGGTGCGCAAAACCAATTTCCGGCAATAAATTCCATCTACGTCCCGCCGCGGCTGTTGCCGAAGAAATGAACCTGCTAAAGGTAACCGCCGGAGTCCACCATATCTGGTTCGGCGACGATGTCTTCGCATTGAATCAGCACTGGGTACAACAATTTTCCGATGAAGTTGCGAAAAGAGATGCAGCCATTCCGTTCAAAATACAGTCTCGTGCTGACCTGATGAGCGAGCAGACTGTCCACTACCTGAAGGCCGCGGGATGCGCCGAAGTATGGATGGGAGTCGAATCCGGTGCGCAAGCGGTGCTCAACGCGATGGACAAAGGACTAAGTCTCACTACCGTTATTGCCGCCCGTCGTCGCCTGAAAGAAGCCGACATTCGTGCCTGCTATTTTCTGCAATTTGGCTATCCCGGAGAAACCTGGGCCGAATTGCAGAAAACCATCGCTTTTGTTCGTGAGACGCGCCCGGACGACATTGGAATCTCATTCTCGTATCCGCTGCGAGGCACTGTGTTTTACGAGCGTGTGCGGACGCAACTCGGGGAAAAGCGCAACTGGACTGACAGCGATGATCTCTGCATCATGTTCCGGGGAGCCTACAGCACCGATTTTTATCGCGCTGTACGCAACGCCCTGCATGCAGAGGTCGATTCCTGGCGGGAGTCAGAGGAGTTGGGCAAAATAAACGCTCAGATCGACGCCCTGTGGCGCGGAGTCAATGAACTGGAACCAGTGAGCCGAAATGCGGAGGCCTTGGTGTCTCCTGACAGAATCGCCGCTTTTACTTCATCCGTGATCGTACCGGTCGAGCAATTGGCGCCCGTCAGGGAAGCATAGATGTTGCTGCATCAGGAGAAAGCGTAGTGATGGGCGCGTTACAAAATAGCGTTGTCAGTGACGCTGCACTCCACTTAGATGTCCGCCTGCAGTGCCCTCGCTGTAGAGCCGACACAAGCGGACTGGACTGTAGGTCATGCGGATTCCGAATGCGAATCAGCCGTGGAATCGTGCATGCCCTGCCGCCGGAGCGAGTAGTGCATTACGCACGTTTCATGGAAGATTACGAGCGCATAAGGGAGGCAGAGGGTCGAGGCAGCGAAAACGAAGATTTTTATCTAGGCCTTCCCTACAAGGACGCTTCTGGAAGGAACAGCGAACAGTGGCAGATCAGGGCGCGCAGCTACGACTATCTGATTCAGCATGTGCTGAAGCAAAATCCGCGGGATGATGGTGGACGGATTCTGGACCTTGGCGCCGGAAACTGCTGGATGAGCTTTCGTCTGGCGCTCGCCGGATATCAGCCCTTGGCCGTGGACCTGCTCGCCAACGATCGCGACGGTCTGGGGGCCGCCGGGCATTATCAAAAGCATCTGCCCGAGCTTTTCCCGCGATTCCAGGCGGAGGCTGCTCGTCTGCCGTTTCAAGGCGAGCAGTTCGACGCCATCATATTCAATGCCTCCTTCCATTATTCCGAAGACTACGCAGTCACTCTGCGCGAGGCCTTCCGATGCGTCCGAAGCGGCGGCATGGTGATACTCAGCGACACTCCCTGGTATTCCTATGAGGAAAGCGGCTGGCAAATGGTATCCGAACGCCGCGCCACGTTTCTTCGGAGTTACGGAACGGCTTCGAACTCCATCAAGAGTCTTGAGTATCTTACCAACGAGCGGCTGCGCATCCTGGAAGAACAACTGTCGGTCCAGTGGACCATTCATTCTCCGTGGTATGGCTTCAAGTGGGCAATGCGTCCTCTCGTAGCGAAACTGCGTCGGAAGCGCGAGCCTTCTCGGTTTCGCATTTATGTAGCTCGGAAGGACAGCAATACCAGATGGTAGTTCACGGAGCTCGTTGCGCCATCGGGCCGCGGCAAAGTACACGCGCCTCAATACAGATCACCGGCGGCCGCATCACTCATATCCTGAGCGACTCGTCTTTATTGCCCACCACTAGATCGGACGGCCCAGAGATTGACCTCTGTGGCTTCCTGATACTGCCCGGTCTTATTAACGCGCACGACCATTTGGAGTTCTCTCTTTTTCCCAGGCTGGCGAATCCGCCCTATCAAAATTACATCGATTGGGGAACAGACATACACAACAAATTTCCCGATGTCATTGCAAAGTATCGGGCTGTACCCAAATATTTACGTCTATGGTGGGGTGGCATACGGAACCTTCTCTGTGGAGCAACAACAGTGAGTCACCACAATCCTCTTTGGCTTGAGTTGCAAAGGGAAGATTTCCCGATAAGGGTGGTCAAGGAATACGGCTGGGGGCATTCTTTAGCTCTTGGCGGCGATCTTCGCGCGGCACGTTCCGCCACCCCCGAAGGGCGCGCTTTCATTGTGCATGCATGTGAAGGAGTGGATGAAGAAGCACGGGAGGAGCTTTGGGGGCTTGACCGGCTGGAGCTCCTGGATGCCAGCGCTGTACTCGTGCATGGACTGGCAATGGATCATGAGGGCGTTGCGCTCATGCGGGAGCGCCGGGCTTCGCTCATCGTCTGCCCATCTTCCAACAATTTTCTTTTTGGAAAGCTCCCGGACATGCCTCTCCTTGGCAGTATTGACAATGTGGCCCTGGGAAATGACTCTCCGTTAACAGCGGAAGGCGATCTGCTGGATGAAATCCGGATTGCAATGTGTTACTGCAATATTTCGCCTCAGGTTGCCTATCGCATGGTGACAGAAGCTCCGGCTGCGATCCTCCGGTTAGGAGATGCGGAGGGTTCCATAAGAATATCCGGTGTGGCGGACCTAATTGCTGTTCGAGATACAGATCATGATGCCGCAGACAGGTTGCTGACGCTCTCAATGAACGATGTAGAGTTCGTGATGATTGGGGGCCGCGTGCAGCTTGCCTCGGAAACAGTTTTGGAACGGCTTCCGCCGCCAGCAAAACAAGGACTGGAACCTTTGTGGGTCGACGGAACGCTCCGGTGGCTACGCGCACCGGTGAAAGAGCTACTGCGGAAAACCGAAGAAGCACTGGGCAAAGGTGAGGTTCGGCTGGGAGGCAAGACAGTGCTCCCAGGGGCCGAGTTGTAACAGCTTCAGGAAGGATCGAATGTCACACTTTGGCGTGCTGTCATATAAGGGCACTGGGCACCTAAACCCGCTCATCGCGCTGTCTCGACAGTTAACAGCTCGAGGGCACAGAGTTACATTCTTTCAGAAACCTGAGCTAGAAACTCGAGTGCGTCAGTGTGGACTCGAGTTCTCTCCAATTGGCACGGCTCGTTCCTCTGAAGACCACAGTCAGACCGACAGTCAGCGCAGTTCCCTGTCAGGTATTGCTAGTCTGCGCTACAGCATAAGACACATCGTTGGCGACATGGAAATGTCTCTCCGGGAAACTCCGGACGCACTCACCCAAGCAGGGATTGATGCACTCATCATCGACGAGATTGCGCTGTCCGGTCCCACTTTGGCCCAGATGCTGCACTTGCCTTATTTTCTGGTGTCAACCTCTGTGCCTCATAACTTCGGATGGACCCCTCCCTATTGGTTGTCAGGGTTTCACTACCCCACCACTTATTTTTCCCTGCTGCAGAACGCGCTGCTAGAGGTATCTGTGCTTCGCATGCGCGGTCCGGTGCGCTGGAAACTCGATGACTACAGGCGCCAAACTGGTTTAGGGCCAATTCGAGAGATTCAGACAGTATTTCCTGAACTGGCACATATCACCCAATTGCCACGGTGTCTGGATTTCCCACGCTCGATGCTACCCAGTAACTTCTACTACACTGGACCCTTTGTGGATCAAGCAGCAAGACCACCTGTGGAGTTTCCCTGGAATCGCCTCGATGGCCGTCCCTTAATTTACGCATCTTTGGGAACTAGAAAGAACAACCAGCCGGATGTCTTCCACTTGATTTCTGAGGCATGTCAGGAGCTCGACCTGCAACTAGTGATCTCGCTAGGCGGTCGTTGCGTCCCTGAAACGTTTGACGACTTACCGGGGCATCCTTTGGTGGTGAGGGATGCTCCTCAACTTGTGCTTTTGAACAGGGCCGACATAGTAATCACCCATGGAGGGCTTAACACCGTATTGGAAACACTAATGTATGGCAAGCCCATGATTGCCATTCCGATAGCTTACGATCAGCCCGCGGTAGCAGCTCGTCTGGCCTGGTTGAAAGTTGCCGAGGTGCTTCCAGTAAAGAGGCTTTCCACGAAACAGCTTCATCTGGCCTTATCGAAGCTTCTCAATAACGCGAGCTATCGCGATGCCGCCAGGGAGTTACAAGCCAAGATTCAATCTGCCCGTGGATTGGAACGTGCTGCAGAAGTGATAGAAGAGGCTCTTGAGAAATATGCGGTAATTACGGAGCCAGGCGACACTCGAATGACCGCAGAGTGACAAGCCGGTGACAGCCGCTGGTCGAATCCTAAGTATACTGAGGCGGGACTACTTCGCAGCATCACCGGATCATCTGCTCGGCCGAACGGGGCGTTCTGTTGCTGCTCTTCCGAAGGGTGGTGCACTGAAGAGATAAATATCGCCCATTTGAGTCTGCTGGTCAGGGTGGGATGCAGGACAGACTCATAAGCAGGAAGCGCATGTACGAGCGGGGATACAGATGATGAACGCGACCAGCACGGTTAAGATCACGCCTGAGCAAGCTGTCAGTAAGACAAAAAATCGCGATCGCTTTGAAACGGTTCTGCAGAAGTGTGTGCATTCCATGGGAATCGATCTCCTGAGTGATGTTCTGGTTGTGGGCGGTAGCGCGGAGGATGGAAAGACGCTCCACAGGGTTGGCTTTACCCGGGTTACCCTGTCCAATCTGCTGGATCCCAGGCCCTCCGAGCAGGCTGACTTGGATGACGTAGAGATGCGCGCGGTGAGGGTGGATGCAGAAGCGATGGAACTAGCCGACAACTCGTATGATCTGGTGCTGGCGCACGAAATGCTACATCACTGCCGGTCTCCACACAAAGCTCTTCTCGAGATGCTTCGGGTCAGCCGCAGGCATGTCATTCTGCTCGGGCCGAACAACTCGCTTGCCATGCAGGTGCTCCTGAGATTGCGGTTCTCCTTTCCCTACGAACTGCCGGCGGTGATTGCAAGTGGCTTTCAAACTGGTGGCGTGCGCGACAGCAGCATTCCCAACTACATTTATCGATGGAACGCGGTGGACGTGTATCAGACGACCGCCTCTTACCTCGCCGAATCCGAATTCGACCTGTACACGCAGGGATATTGGGACTTCAATGTCGACGAAGCCGAACTCCGGCGGCGCAGTGAAACAAGGATCGGGAGTGTGACGAAGATACTAGTGTAGTGTCTCAAGCAGATCGTCTTTTATTGAGAGCGGTTTGAGCGCGAGTCACCTTTTCCAGGATGTCGGTGGCCTTGGCGGTCCAGATGAAGGGCTTGGGATTCTGGTTGTGACCGTCGA
>JBAVOQ010000221.1:0-8973 GCA_049692235.1 Acidobacteriaceae bacterium
AGGCGGTGTGAATGTGCAAATCGATAAGGCCGCTTCCCACATTCACACCGCCACGACGACTACGACGGGGATGAATATTTCCCCTAAACCAGCTGGCTAAGGGATACGCATTCTGAGGGCAAGGTCAGTCTTCGAGTTCAGTTTCTTCGAGACGGTAATAACTTTCCAAAAACCAGGCTAGGAACTGTCGCGATTCGGTGCGCTGCTTCACGGCGTGCCCAGCTAGCAACGACTTGATAGCTGGATAAGTAAGCGGGAGTGCGGCGACAGGCATAGGACTTTGGTCCTCTCTTCTGGCTGGGGTGCGGAATGGAGAACATCATACACCCGCACAATGCCTTGATGACCCAGCGATATTGTGACCCAAAAACGAGATCCTTCGACTCACCTAAGGGTGGGCTGTGGGGAACCCAAGCCGCTTCATGATGCGGCATTCTTGGCCGACCGCCGGACCAGAGGCATCCAAGATTCGGTATTCTTGTTTGGAAGAAAGTCGAGAGAGAAGATGCCGACGCAAATTCATTTTGGGACCTCGGGCTGGCGCGCGATTGTAGCCGACGAGTTTACGCTGCCGAACATCCGGCGCGCGATTGTTGGGATTGCCAGGTACGTGTCGAAGCAGCCGGGAACGCATCGCATCCTGGTAGGCCGCGACCCGCGGTTTATGGGAGAGATGTTCGTTGCCGAGGCGGCGCGGTTGCTGGCCGAGGGCGGCGTGGTTCCGGAAGTGATCGGAGAGCCTGCGCCCACACCGGCGATTGCGTATGCTGTGCGGCAGCGGAAGACGAGCGGGGCGATCAACTTTACGGCCTCGCACAATCCGCCGGAATATAACGGCATCAAATTCTCCACTCCCGATGGCGCGCCGGCATTGCCCGAGGTGACCAAGCAGATTGAGGCGGAGATCGCCGCCTTGGGAGACGCCGAGATTCCCCCGGGCACTTCCAAAGAGAAATTCGAAATCGTCGACGTGAAGCCGGACTACCTGAAGCGGCTGGCGGAACTGATCGACATCCAGGCGATCGCGAAGGCGAAGCTGCGGCTTGTGATCGATCCATTCTGGGGCGCGGGACGTGGGTATGCGCAGCAGTTGCTGACGGAGAACGGCGTTTCCGCTGTGAGTGTCCACGATTACAGAGACGTTTTGTTTGGCGGCCACGCGCCGGAGCCGGACGATCCCTTGCTGGGCGACTGCAAAGCCAAGATGCGCGAGACCGACGCGCACCTGGGGATTGCTTCCGATGGCGATGCGGACCGCTTCGGCATTGTCGATCGGGACGGCACGTTTATCCAGCCGAATTACATTATTGCGCTGCTGTTCGACTACCTGGTGGAGACGCGGGGTTGGCGCAACGGTGTGGCGAAAAGCGTGGCCACGACAAACTGCATCAACGCGCTGGCAGAGCTCTACAAGATTCCGCTGTACGAGACGCCGGTTGGATTCAAATACATTGGCGAGCTGATCGACCAGGACAAGATTGCGATTGGCGGGGAAGAAAGCGCTGGCCTGACGATTCGCGGACATGTTCCGGAGAAGGACGGCATCCTAGCGGGGGTGCTGGTGGCGGAGATGGTGGCGGTGCGCGGCAAGACGCTGGGCGAACAGTTGCAGACCCTTTTTGGCAAAGTGGGTTCCTATTATCCGGTTCGAGAGAATTTCCACTTGACGCAAGAGGCGAAAGACAACTTCACTAAGAAGTTGAAGACAGAGCCGCGCGAACTTGCCGGCCGCAAGGTTTCCGCTATCGTCCGAACGGATGGACTGAAGCTGGTCTTCGACGATGGATCGTGGGTTTGCTATCGTCTATCTGGAACGGAACCTGTGGTGCGGGCCTATACGGAGGCTCGCTCCAAGGAAGATTCCGCGAAATTGACGGCAGCGGCGAAGCAGTGGGTGCTGGAGTAGGTTACGATGGCGGATGAGGCGTGGATCGTGAGAATGTGCCGATGAATCCTGGCTCGCGGAAGAAATTGCAACGGCAGTTGATCTCTCACGATGAACCCGCGCCCGTGTCTGCCTCCCAGGGCAGCCGAATGGCACGCTTCTCTGCCAGCGCGCTTGGGATGCGCCGGTCGCCGCGGCGACCCGCGACAGTGTTGGTCATTTTGCTGTCCGTGTTTCTGGGCGTCTACGCGATCTTTGGCCACGATGGGTTGGTCGCCTACCAACAGAAGCAGCACCAGGCACAACAGCTGCAGCAGCAGATTCTCGAGCTGAAAAAGCAGAATGACCAGCTGGCGCTGCACGACCAGCGATTGAAGACGGACCGCGACACGATTGAGTATGAGGCCCGCGAGCAGATGCACTATACCCGCCCGGGAGAAGTGATCTACACGTTGCCGCAGGCGCCTGCAGCAAAAGCCCCAACGCACAAATAAGAAACCCGTTCCGCCAAAACTGTCGCAGATGCCAGGTGAGCCTTTCATGTTGCCGATGGATGCGCATAGGGGAGGCTGGTCATCCATCCAAAACCCCCCGCCCCTGCATCTAACCGAGTAACTTGCATGAGTGAGTGGAATTGAGAAACGAATTTATGCGCAATACATATGGCATCACAGCTCTTATCGTCGCCACGTCATTTTTCGCGGCCGGAGCTCTTCGAGCTACCGCGTCGGTTCAGGATGGCCAGCAGCAGACGGTTCAGACAACAACTACCCAGGATTTTTCAACTCAGCCGATGACCAAGCGCGAGATGAAGGCGCAGCGCAAACAGCAGAAGGCGCACGAGAAGGCACAGAAAGAGGCAGCCAAGGCCGCCAGTGAACGGGCGAAAGCCACGAAACACGCGGACAATGCGACCAATGCTGCTGAGCAATCGCGACGCGACAATGCCGCGAGCCAGGACGGGGCGCAGCAGAGCCGAGGAGACGCTAAGCCGTCCGGTTCGACGACCACGACCGACACCACGACGCACAGCAGGACAACAAGTCCCAATGCATCGGCGACCAATCCGAACAATTAGTTTCAAGGGCAGGTCCCAGGAAGTTGAAATGCGCACTGAGCGCAGCCTTGGACCTGTTGAACACGAGCCGTTTGTTATACGCGCCACCGCGATGGAGTGAAGCTCGCCCGATCAAATTTCTACAATGCATTAAAACTCGACGTGGAGGCGCACGCCTTCCACGTCGATGGGCCCGCGATCCTGGTTGTAGCCGGGGTGGAGAATGTTCTGATAGTCCACCGCATAGTAGAGGCCACGCCAGGCGTGGACGTTGTAGTACGCCTCCAAAATATCTTCCCTTGCATAATTCAAATTTCCATCCCCAAGTAAAAATCCCAGGCCGCCGAGACGCAAATAGTTCTGATGATCTTTTTTGATGGCGTTGGTCACGAAGGCGACGCCGAGCTTATCGAATTTTCGATGCCACCGTGATCCCGCGTAATCCGCGCCGAAGAGAAACGTCTGATCCACTTCTGTGTAGGCGAAGGATTCGTGCTGGCCTTCATTCCAGCCGAAGCGACCGGCGACGCGAAGGTTCGGCGTGACATCCTGCTCGACGTTGACGCCGAAGCCATATTTCAGCGCGCCGTATGTTTCGACGGAAGTGATCTCTGGCGTTGGCGTCAGGCCCTGCAGGTAATGATTCACAGCTTCGCGGTAGTCGCCCATGTGGGCGTTATTGCCATAGGCGAGCAGGCGGATGTGTCCGTCGCGACCGGGCAAGACACTCTTGCGGATTTCCAGCTCCATGTTTTGCCCATGGGCACGCCGCAGGGCCCAATCCAGCGTGATGCCGTTGGCGACGGTTGGCATGAGTCCCAGCGCATAGCGCAGTGACCAGTTGCGATCGTCATATTCCAGCGCAACTCCGTAGGTGTAGCCGCGAGTGTCGGCGGCGTAGTCCCATGCGCCGTTGTTGTCGACGGTCCAGTTCATGAATTGGAAATGGCTGTCCGTCAGGACGGAGTTCACATCCAGCATGTCCGGCAGTGTGAATTTTCCAACTCGCAGATCGAACCGTCGCACAGGAACCTGGGTTGCCAGAGCGAGCGGGCCACGCGGCTGCGGGATGGCTTCATTGGTGAGGCCGATGGTCTGGTGGAGCTGGACACGCGCGGTGTAGGGGACGGAACTGAGATTGGGATTGCGAACCACATCAAGATTGGTGAAGCCGCCCAGACCGAGGGCCTGACTGAGGCCGCGACCACCGGCATTTTCCTCATCGTAGATGGCATCTGTTTCGTAGCGACGGTTTTTGTTGAGTTGGTACGCCAGATACAACGTGCCCACTTCCGAGGCTTTGTATTCCAAGGGCGCGGTGAAACTATTCGGCCCTTGATACGGGGAATGAAAGTTTCCGTGGAGCTGGAAGATGCTGTTGGCTTGGCCGCTGATCCAATAGCGGGCGGTGTCGGAGTGCGGGAAAAAAGTGAGTTGAGTTTCATCCGGCGGTGGAGTGTTCAACGGCAGGGTTGGAGAAGCGGTAGTGACCGGCGATTGCTGCGGAGTCGGTAGCCAGGCTTTGGCGGCGAATTCGGAGGCCTCGGCAATGGAGATTTGATTGGCGGTGAAGAAATACGCAGGGTCGAGTGCAGTCGCTGGATGCAGTGCCGCATGATCCATTGAAACGGATGTCGGCGGGCTGACTTGCAATAAGCAAATCGTGAGTAATAGGTTGCAAGTCAGCATGCATCTCCGGGTGTAGCTTGCTTGAGGGCTTCGCCCGCGCAGAACTAGTTAACTATAGTTAACATCGAAAAGTCAATCCAATTTAACGAATTTTAATGTGTCATGAACGCGGGTGTCGCGGGATCGATGGAGCCTTGTTTTCCTGATAAGACGCGGCGCTCGAGACGTACTGAAAGTCTTTACTCATCCGAAGCCAGGATGCGAATGATGAAGTTGGGCTCGATGTTTCTATCTCCATCCGCGGAATACGCCGGCGAGGTCGAGGACGTGATAGCCGAGCATCAGCGTCATTGCGATCAGGTAGGCCCGCAGAACGCCTAACGAGATGCGAACAGTGCGGGTCATTCCGATGTGGCCAAGTCCTTCGCTGCAGCACTTTTGTTCGGGAACATCGTGCAGCGGATGAATCACCGTAAAATATTTCGGTTCAAACGTATTGTGCATGGTTGCCATAAAACACCTCTGGCGCCGTCAGGCGAATAGTTTTGGAAGCATGACCTGCGCGGCCAGCAGCAGCGACAGTGCGAAGAGGACGGCGATGATCGTCCAATTGATGACGTTGTTCCATCGCCGGTTGACCCAGCGATCGCCGAGCAGATCGCGATCGTTGAGTAAGAGCTGAAGGAAGATGATGGCAGAGGGCAGGATCAGTCCGGCAAAGACCTGGACGCTGATGATGACCAACTGCAGCGGGACATGCGGTATCAATACGAAGGCGGCAGCTGCGCCGACGCAGGCGATGTAGGTTGCATAGAAACCAGGCGCTTCCCACAATTTTTTATGCAGCGAGTGCTCCCAACCTTTGACCTCGCCATAGGCCCAGGCGCTGGCGAGGGAGATGGCGGTGGTTCCCAGGACGGCGGCGTTGACCATCAGCAGCAGAATGGCGTTGCGCGTGAAGTGTCCCAGGGTTGGCATGACGGCGCCGGCGAATTGGGCCGGGTCCTGGAAGACAATGCCGTGGCGATAGCCGTAGTTTCCTACCAGCATCATCGCGCCCGCCACCAGGATAGTGAAGATTGCGCCGATGAGTGTATCGAGACGGGCCCACTTCAAATCTGCGAAGCGCAGGCGTTTTTCGGCCACGCAGCTCTGCTGGAAGAACAGCTGCCAGGGTGCGATTGTCGTCCCCACGATGGCGATGACCAGGAAGATCAAACTGCTGGTGATGCCGCCGGGGGGCAGGGTGGGTACAACGGTATTGCGCGCAACCGAGCTCCACTGAGGATGCACCAGAAACGCCAATGCGAACCATGTCAGGTCGAGCAGACAGAGGACGATGACGATGCGTTCCCATCGGAGATAACTGCCGGTGACGACCATCAGCGTCAATCCAAGTGCCGACACCGGCACGGCGATGAAGGAGCTGACTCCCATGGCGCCGAGAGCGAGGGAGATGGCGGCGAACTCGGTGATCAGGGTGAGGAAATTGACCAGCAGAAGATCGAAGAGAGAAAAACGTCCCCACCACTTGCCGAAGCGCTGATAGATCATGGCGGCGTGACCTTTGCCGGTCGCAATTCCCAGCCGCGCCACCATTTCCTGCACAAAGTAGCAGATGGGCAGAAGCAGCAGCAGGATCCAGAGCAGATGCAATCCATACTGGCCGCCCGCCTGCATATAGGTGGAGACAGCGCCGGCGTCGTTGTCCGCCTCCATCACGATCAATCCCGGACCAAAGACCATCAGGAAGGTGAGCAGATGCTTTTGCCAGCTGCGGCGGACGACCATGCCGTTGGCCGTCCGCGGAGACGCAACCTTCTCTGTCACTACTACAGGCACGGCTGTACCCTCTCGCCTTGCTGCATAGGAGCTTGTTGAATCGAGGAGGAGCGCACGATGCAATTCGCAGGGTAATGCTTGTCCTCAAGCCATACACAGGTGAGCGGAATTCTTGGATTGCCGGTCGGAACCCAAACGCAGATCAAGCGGTCCGTTTCATGGGCCGCGGAGAATGGGGAAAAGGTGGTGTTGGACATGATTCCTCCTTATGCGGTCCGTGCAGGCGTAGGCGTATCCAGTGCCATGGACACGGAACGCAACGGCAGCACGAAGCATCGGTTCGGGAGGGGTGAGTCTGGCTGTTGGGACGGGCTCACGCGCTCAAATCACAGGTCGTATGATGTGACGAGCGGTGAGAGAATCGCCTGTAGCAAGGCTAGGGGCGATTGTCTGAGCGCTCATCGCAACACAGGAAGGATCTCCGAATACTCGGAGGTTCTTGTGCGGATTCTCTGGTCATATGGTGCGTAGTTCTCCTGCGCAGATCGAAATCCGCGCTATTGATTTTGTACCATATCCCCCTAGGGTATCGTCAAGGAGAAATATGCCGGAAATCGACAAAGAAAAACAAAAGCTGGTGGCCCGCATCAAGCGTATCCGTGGACAAGTGGATTCGATCGAGCGATCTCTCACCACAGGCGACGACTGTGCGGACGTCCTGATGCTGATGGCAAATGTCCGCGGCGGCATCAACAGCTTGATGGCCGAGGTGCTCGAAGATCATATTCGGCTGCACTTGCTTGCGTCGGAGAAAAAGTCCGCTCCGCCGCACGGACTTGCAGAAGACCTGATTGACCTGGTGCGTGCTTACTTGAAGTGAAGTATCGGCAGGTTCGACGGCCACATCTCAACCCCCTAGTCTGCTGTTTCTGAAGTTTCTTTATATCAGCTGCTAGAGCTGGTGTTCTGCTAGGCTCAAAGATATGCGTCCCCAGCCTCTAATCTGTGTCACGGATGTCGAAGCTAGCAGTCAGTGGTATCAGCGCCTGTTGGGCTGCCGCGGGGCCCACGGAGGCAGGCACTATGAGCAACTGGTGAAGGATGGGTTGCTCATTCTGCAGTTACACAGCTTTGAAGTTGAGCACCATCATGGCCCCATCGGCAATCGCGCCGACAGGCCCTACGGCAATGGTGTGCTGCTCTGGTTCGAGGTGGAGGACTTCGACGCCGTAATGCAGCGCGCCGCCGAAATGGGTGTCGAAATCGTGCTTCCCCGCCACCGCAATCCTCCAGATGGCGACGGCGGCCCTAATCACTGGGAGTGCTGGGTCCGCGATCCGGACGGCTACACCGTCGTGGTCGCCAGCCCTTATGGAAGCGCCGACGGCACCTGGCACCCCGGCCCTGACCTATTCACCTAGAGCCTGTTTATATCGGTTGACCTTGCGGACGATGCGGCTGCCGCTGGCGACCCAGTGGAAGGGCTGCGGGTTTCGGTTGTAGTGCCGGACATAGTCCTGGATGGAGCGGATGAGATCGCGCACGCTGCGGAACGTCCCCCGGCGGATGCGTTTGCGAGTGATTTCGGCAAACCAGCGTTCGATCTGATTCAGCCAAGACGAACCTGTGGGCGTGAAGTGGAAATGGTAGCGGGGCCTGGCCGCCAGCCATTTCTTCACTGCGGGATGCTTATGGGTTCCGTAGTTGTCGAGGACCATGTGGACATCCAGCGCCGGATCGACACTCTGGTCGATGCGGTCGAGGAAGCGCAGGAATTCCTGGTGGCGATGGCGGGGCTGACACTCTGCGATCACGGTTCCCTCCACCACGTTAAGAGCGGCAAACAGCGTGGTGGTGCCATGGCGCTGATAATCATGGGTCTGCCGCTCGGGAAGCCCCGGGCGCAAAGGAAGGATGGGCTGGGTGCGATCCAGCGCCTGAATCTGGCTCTTCTCGTCAGCGCTCAACACAAGTGCCTTGTCCGGTGGGTTTAGATAGAGCCCTACGATATCCCGGACCTTGAGCGCAAAATGAGGATCGTTACTGAACTTGAAGCTCTCCACCCGGTGTGGTTGCAGCTTATGCTTCGACCAGATCTTGTACACAGTGGCGGGACTCACCTTCTGTGCTCTCGCCAACGTGCGCACGCTCCACTGCGTGGCATCAACCGGTGTGGTTCTGAGAGTAGCCTCCACGATGGCGGCTTCCCGTTCGGGGCTGATCTGCTTCGGGCGACCGCTGCGGGGGCGATCTTCCAGCAGGGCCGGCAGCCCATCGACTTCATACCGCTCCCGCCACAGCAGTACCGTCGGGAGCGAGGTGGACAACCTGCGAGCGATGGCGCGATTGGCCACTCCCTGAGCGGCAGCTTGCACGATCTGGATACGCAGCAGGACTCCACGGGGCGTGCTGCGGTGACGGCTAAGTCGCGCCAGTTGCTTCTTCTCGGCTTCAGACAAAAACAGCGCTGTGGCACCAAGAACACTCATCCTTCCTAGTGTAGTGTCTCAAGCAGATCGTCTTTTATTGAGAGCGGTTTGAGCGCGAGTCACCTTTTCCAGGATGTCGGTGGCCTTGGCGGTCCAGATGAAGGGCTTGGGATTCTGGTTGTGACCGTCGA
>JBAVOQ010000222.1:0-13935 GCA_049692235.1 Acidobacteriaceae bacterium
GTGTGAATGTGGAAATCGATAAGGCCGATTCCCACATTCACACCGCCACGACGACTACGACGGGGATGAATATTTCCCCTAAACCAGCTGGCTAAGGGATACGCATTCTGAGGGCAAGGTCACTGCGCCTGTAATTCCGGGCCGGCAATTGAGATATGCCGTTTGATGCTCGGGGAGTTTTGGGCGCGGGCCAACAAGGCTCATCTCTCCGCAAAGGACGTTGAGGATTTGGGGCAATTCATCAAGTTTCCAGCGGCGCAGGAATTGACCAACAGAGGTGAATCTCTGGTTAAGATGAGTAGTAACGACGGGACGGTCCACATGATCGCGAAGATGAGGCATGGTACGAAACTTGAGGATGGTGAAAGCCCGGCCGTTGCGCCCCACCCTTTGCTGGCGAAAGAGGACTGGGCCGCGGGAAGTGAGGCACACCGCAAGCCCGATCAGCAGACATACGGGAACGAGTAACGGTGCGGCTGCCAGGACACAGCCTAGATCGAAGATGCGCTTTCCCGCAGAGCAGGACCACCGACTTAGCCGTGGCGAAGCGAAGCACATTGTCTGATCGGCGGATGCCGCAGCTCGATTAAAAATTATTGAAGTATTTTCTGCAATAACATCAGGTTTGATCGGGTACGACGGGACAAGCTCTGGGATTGGTGAATGCTCAGTAATATGCGAGAAATCTAAATTCGCGCTCAAACTTATCTCCTCTAATCATGGTTGGCTCGTCTTCAAGGCGACCGAGCACGAAATGTCTTGAGCTTTCGTTGATAATGCGGCGTATGACGGTCGCGAAGTCACCACGAGTTCTGGCCGTGCCATATATGTGAGAGACGTTCCACCTGTGCTCGTTCCAAACACAGTGATGTCGCAGGTTGGTATGTTGGTCGAAGCTGGTTCCAAAGACAATGCAGAAACTCAGGGACGTTGTCGGCGGTTATTCTCACACTTTCAGTGGCGTGATGGCACCCCGCGCATAATGTAATCAATTCCTTTGCAATGAAAAAAACAGATTGAACCGGGTACACCTGGAGAGTAATCTCGTCGCCTTTTCGCCCGCACACGCGACAGGAATACTCGTCTCTGCGTAGGATGTGCATCCGTATCCAGGGCCAATCACTACGGCGCGCTCGCACTTCAGCCAACGAAGGGATCATGGCGTAGCATCGGAACCGGACTATTACAAGCAGCATTGAAGCGATAAAGCGAATGAACTGGAGCGTATGGCGAATAGCCTTCACAAGTTTCACTCAACGATTCCTCTTCACAAAATGCCGTCTTGCAAGCGTTCAGACCTTGCGACGATCACTTCAAAGCGGCTCTGAGATAGACGGCTTCTCTTGTAAAGAGGAATCTTCAAGGGAAATCTACCCTGCATTGAAAAAAAGCTTTTGGGGGAATCAGTCTGTAGGATCGGATGCGGGAAAGAGGAGATCGTTTTTGGTGGCCTGGGTATCTCCGCTCAACGGAAGCTGCTTTCTCAGGCTCGACAGAGAATTTGAATGTGTCAGAAATGAAGCCTGAGAGAGATTTGCACCGAGCGGGGCCCACCGGGCTCGTAGAGAGACCCTGTTGGACCGAAGCTTTGGTTCAGCATCAGCGTGGCCTGTCCGAAGAGAGCGTCGCTTAGCGATGGATCGATGTATCCCAGATCCGGATGGTTGAAGAGGTTATAAGCTTCCCCTCGAATTTGAAGTCCAACGTCGTGACCCAGGGGGACCTCGCGTTGCAATGCAATATTGACCTGATTGTCGCCAAATCCTCTGGCCTTATTCCGCGGTGCGTCGCCAGCGGAGGTGACATCGGGAAGCGCAAAGGCCGGATTGCTAGCGTACGGCCCACCATTCAACGCGCGTCCACCTGGATATTGCGAGCCGTAAACATATAACGGCTTGTTGGGGATGAGATCCACACCACTGAAGTAGCGATTTCCGGTGGCAGGATCGGAAAAGATATTTCCCAGAGCAGTCATAGGGAAAGCTGTCCGCGCAGTCAGCCGTCCGTCGGCGCCCCAGTTTTCCAAAATTAGCTCACGGAACCCTGTGCCGGAGAGTTTGGGCTCGTTCCAGGAAATCGCCGCCTCGAAGTTCTGGCGGAGGTCGAAATCGGAATCCGCGCGCGTCAGAGGCCAGGCCGGGTCAGGCGATCCATAGTCCAGGGAATGAGACCAGGTGTAGGACGCGAGCGCCTGAATCTGATGCGTCACCGAACTCTGGAACTTCAACTGCAATGCCTGATAGGAAGATGTGAGATTTGGAGGGAACCACACGATTTCACCGAATTCCGGATTTTGGTCATTAAAATCCCGGCGCTGTTCGCGTAGGAGACTGCGGCCGCTGGCTCCAATATAGGATGCGGTTAGAGTCTGGCTCTTGCCAAGAGATTGCTCAATTGCGGCATTCCACTGGATCGCGTAAGGGAGCTGAAGGTGCCGCGGAAAATTGAACACCAGCGAGGTTGTGTAAGGCGGCGAAGGCGCGACAGAAAAATTTAACTGAGAAGCGTTGATTGGCACCGGCGCATTGACGATTTGCTCAGTTGCGGAAAAACCGAGGGCGCTGAACGCGGGAGCTGCGGCACGGTTTGCGGTATCGAAAAAGACTCCACCACCCGCACGGACCACAAGTTCGTGGCCAGACCGGCCATCGGCGAGCCATGCAACGCCGAAGCGAGGCGCCAGATTAAACCACCCTGTGTTCCACAGCGGCGTGCCTCGAGGAGCCAGCGTCAACGCCGCCGGAGCCGTGATGTTACCGCGCACCGTATACGCGTCAGCGCCGTGTTCGCCGTGTGGAGGTGGATTCACTTCCCATCGCAATCCAGAGGAGACTGTGAATGATTTCGAAACCTGCCACTCATCCTGAAGGAACGCGGCGAACTGGTTGAAGACGGGAGTTGCCGGCAGATTCTTCGTAATGGCGATGTCTGAGGCGCGGTTGGCCAAGAGCGCCTGCGGGTTGAAGAAATCTGCTTCAACGCTTAGTGCGGGCGGTTTCACAGTGGAGGAAAGATGACGCTGATCGATTCCGAGTTGCAGCAGATGATGACCAGTTTGAACGGCAAACGTGTCGCGTAGGTTCCACTGGTGAATGGAGCCGAAAGCCTCATCGGTATTGACCTCGGAATCTCCCGCGCCCGCGGAATGGATGAAGACGTCGCTTGCCGCCGATGAAAACGATGCCGGTATGCCAATCACTGCATTCAAATCGGGAGGTGCATAGCTGAGGTCTCCAAGGTTGTCCGTTAAAATCGTGCCGAGCTGAGACGTGCTCGCTCCGTAACCAATCCGCAGTTCATTGGTTTTGGACGGAGTTATCTGGGATGCGATCCCCATGGTGGAGGTCTGTGTATCAAGACGATTTGTTGACTCTGCTGACAAGATAATGCTTTGACCCCAGCTTGGCGTGTCGCTGTAGCGAAAAAACGCCGATAGCTTCGGCGAAAACGAATGGTCGACACGAATACTGGTTGACTCGACGTGCCCCGGCTCCGAAAGCGAGATCGATACAAAGGGGCCTAGTCCAGTGGAAGCTGGCGGAGGGTTCACATTATTGCCGGAGTACGGAGGCGGAAATGCGCTTAATAAGAGTTGCACAGGTGCCGGAGCCGCATGCGCGATTTGAGACGTAGGTGTGTACTCCACCAGAGGCGCAGTCGGCTCGGTCACGCGAAGTCCCTCGAAAGAGAGGAAGAAGAACGTCCTGTTACGTCCGTCGTAGACATGGGGAATGCGCAGCGGGCCGCCAACGGACCCGCCAAAGTCGTTTTGCTGGTAGGGAAGCGGCCGATTTGCCGAATTGAATTTGGTAAACCAGTCAGCAGCATCGGCTGCGTTGTTGCGCAAGTAGTCGTAGAGGCTGCCGTGGAACTTGTCCGTTCCGGAGCGCGTGAGCAGTGTGAACTGACCTCCGGAAGTGCGGCCGTACTCAACGGAGTAGCTCGAAGTAAGCACCCTAAACTCCTGAAGGTCGTCGATGGAGACGAGACTTTGCGTAGTTCCCAGCGCCGTGCTTCCAGCAGCGCTTCCGCTGCTTGCAATCTTCTGGTGTCCCATCAGCAGGCCCACACCGATATCGGCTGAGACGCCATCGATGGTGTAGGAATTTGTATCTGGTAATTGGCCGTTCACACTGAAATCGCCCTGAACGCGGTAACCGGCGCCAATGGCCTGCGGGCTTTGCGAAGAAACTCCAGGAGTCATGGAGATCAGGTCTTGAAAGCTTCGTCCATTGAGCGGAATATTTGCGACGAATTGCCGGTCAACTACAGTGCTGACTGAAGCGTCGATGCTATTTGGGGTGAGGCCCGAAGCATCGATATTCACTGTCTGCGTGACGGGACCAAGCTGCATACGAACGAGAATCCTCTTCGTCTCTCCGATATTGAGGACCAGTCCCGTGAATTGGGCAGTAGCGAACCCGTCGCGCTCAATCTGCAAAGTGTAGGCTCCCGGAATAACGCCAGGAAGCACAAAAACTCCGTAGTGATCGGTCTTTGAATCGTTCTCGGTTCCGGTCTGGTTGTTGATGAGCTTGACGGCGGCGTTCGGAATGCGGGCACCTGTAGAATCCTCCACCACGCCCGCGACATTGGCCGTACTCACCTGTGCAAGAATGCACATCGCCGGCCAGAGGATGAGACAAACGATCCCCCGCAAAATGCCAGTTGAAGTCCATCGGTACATCTGATTTGTTTGACTCACCGGGACGGCACAGGTCACCGCTTGCTCGTGCGGCTCGCCGAATCGATTGCGGCATTCTCCGAGTTCGCCAACCGAGAAGCGAAGCTGGCTATCTTTGCCGTGTCTTGCAATGGTATCGAGTGCATGGCATCGGCTACCAGAAAATCAGCGTTCCGCGTTACATCGGTTGCTGAGCCGGATGTGAAGGCTCTTCCAACCTTGCGATTAAGGTCCTGTGTTTGATGTAGTAATTCAGTGGCTGCGCGCGCAAAGTTCGCTGCAGTATCGATTTGAAACGAACCACTCCCAACAGTCACTGATTGTCCGATGGCCGGCACTACCTGCGTGAGTTGCTGATGGAGTTCCTGTAATTCCCTTTCCAGCTCTAAGCCGTGACGAGCCGCCATTTCGGCCCACTGCCGTTCTGAAGTCTGGCCCGCTGCCTGTAACTCCTCGGCCGAAAAAGCGGAGCCTAGCCTGTCCAGCGCGTATGCGTGCTGCAGGGCTCGCTGTGAATGTCCGAGAGCATCCTGCGAAAACTCAGCGACTGCCGTATTCACCCGATCGTCTGTCCATCCCTTGTTGGCGAAGTATTGGCGGAGCAACGTGTACGCGGGGGCTTCAGACTGTGCGACGTTGTAGACGTTCGTCGTCATGGGCACGATTGGATGAAGAGCAGGGATCTGTACTCGCAGGTCGCGCTGCAATGCCAATCGAATGTCCAGTAGTTGATGATGGGGTAGCGCCACCAGTCCAGCATCGATCTCATTTTTCCGGCTCGCGTCTTCAACTGTCCCTGTAACGCGGATGCGCCCCTCTGGAGTTCTTATCACCTCAATGGGTTCGCCTATGTCTGCGCCAAGCTTGTTCAGTTCATACAGAACTGCAATCTGCATCCGAACCAATTGCACATTGGTTCCAAAGAAGTCGTTTCCGATTCGATTCGCCGGAGGAGGAATTCCGACATCGCCGCGCGAACGGGTTCCCAGATACTCGGGAAGGAAAACCGCATCAGGAACCGACGCGCTGCGCTGGCGTTGGTAATCCAGTTGCACAAAGCGGGCCGCCTTGATGGGGGAACCGCCACCTACACGGACCGTTTCAGCGATGACATGAAGATGGCGGTCAAGAACCAGCGTGGCCGAGGTAAGGTGCAAAGGCCCACTCGCCATTCCGGCGCCTGTCAACTCGTAATTCGATCCCACGGCGCGAACCTGCACCTGCCGACCTGCCAGCGCCTGGAAGCCGCGCGCCGACACATCCTGTTGCCAGACCTGACTCGTCTCAATCTCACGATCCGCCTTGGATAAAGTTGGGTTGTCCGATCCCACGTATGAGCCGCTTCGACCATCCCTTCCGCGCCACTCGGCAGCAACAAGTTGATGCTGCGCATCATAGAGCCGCCGCATGGTCCTGTCGCTGTCGCTTTCTTTCCAGACATCGATTGTCCCATGCCACAACTCACGTCCATCAGCGCCGGCTTCGTCGAGTCGCAGGGTTTGGTGTTCAGTTAGTCCCTTCAGTCCAACCGTTTCCATCTTTACGGATTGGTTCAGAAGTTGATCGGCGTTCAATTGAGGCCGCCCGAAGCGGTGATTAAAATAGCCGACACTGCCAAGGATGACCGCGACAATTCCCATCCATGCCAGCGCAAATCGCGGCGTCATTCCATGAATTGTTTCGGTAATCCATGCAAATTTTGAACGCGTTTTCCCCTTGATATTTGCGATTGATCCCCAGCTGGATTGACCTCGCCACCTCTTCCGGATAATCCTTAGGAAGTCCGGCTATCGACAACTACTTAGCACTTAGTGGCACCATCAACAAGTCCACGGCATTCCGCTTTGCACTATCGTCTAAGTGAGCATAGCGCGCTGTAATCGCCAAGGTTTTGTGTCCAGCGAGATCTCTAATGGCCAAGAGGTTCACACCACGCATTGCCAACCGGCTACAAAAAGTGTGCCGATTGTCATGCCATCTGTAATCCTGCAGCTTCGCATTTTTTCGCACATCGTCCCACCATGATCTCGGCTGCATAGGAAATACAGGTTCATCAGGCTTTGCATTGGGCACACGGGAACGCCTGGTCTTCATCGCCGCCAGGACAGACGCGTTCATCGGGATGATGCGGCCCTTGCCATTCTTTGTGGTCTTGAGTTCAATTTCTTTTCTCTCAAATTTAACCTGCTTCCACAGCAGTCGCTTGCCGTACTGCTCGGTCAATCGCATGCCCGTGCCAAGCGAAACATCCAGTTCGCAGATCTGCTGTGGATAATGCTTCGCCATCAATTTGCGCAGAGCTTTTTCTTCCTCGTCGCGGAGAAAACGAATCACCCCGTTCCCTTCCTTCCTCTGACGCACGAGCCGCACAGGATTACTCTGAAGTTTGCCATTACGGACGGCCTCCCGGAATGCAAGGCTCATAGCTGAGCGGTAACGGTTTGCCGTTGATCCGGTCTTCGTATTCTGACCTAGCCAGCGGTCAATTTCTTCGGGTTTAATCGACTCTGCTGATCGCTCCCCGAAGAATGCCTTCAACTTGCCCAGTCGCTGTTTGATGTTCCGCGAATCCTCGTGATGCTCTTGTGTGTACTCCTCCGTGATGTGATCCGCAATTTCGCTAAATCGAATCGGAACTGTGCGAAGGTTCTCGGGCATCTTTATGCCAACGCGGCGCTCATTCCGACGCTTGTTGAGGAGATCCTTCGCATCGCCCTTGCGTCCAACCTTTTCTCGATGGAGCTTGCCATCCCCGCCTCGGTAGCGAATCCACCAGATACCACTTTCGGGCTCACGCTCCCAAAGCCCTCTCACCGTTGGTTCGTCCTCTTTTCGCGCCATCGCAACCTCCAATAATCGGCCAGGAGAAGGGTACCACCAAAAGTATCACCAGAAGTATCACCAGAGTTTGGGCAACGGTATCCACGAATCGAGATTTAGGCCGTAATGTATTGAGTTAATTGGTGCCCGGAGGGGGACTTGAACCCCCATGGGATTGCTCCCTGCGGATTTTAAGTCCGCTGCGTCTGCCGATTTCGCCATCCGGGCCAATGGGGCGGGTAGTGCAATCCGATTCTATCGAATATCGGGCGCGATCACGGCCGCCACGACGAAACGAATCGTCGCAGCGCAACATCAAACCACGCGGTTATCGCTGGCCGGACCTACTGCTGGTGTGAGTCTCCGTCGGCATCGTTGTCGCGTCCTTGGTGGGACTGGCGACAGGCGCGCCGTAGAGCCGCCGATACATTTCGCGATTGCGCATGATGGCTTCGACGTATTCACGCGTCTGCGTAAACGGAATCGACTCGACAAACTCCGGCAGGCTGCCGTAGGGACCGTTCGCAAGCCAGGCCTTCACGCGGTCATCACCGGCGTTATAGGCGGCCAGCGCATATTCCGGCTGACCATTGAACTCATCCATCAGCTGGCGAAAGTAAACGGTGCCCAATTTCAAATTCACCCGCGGGATGAGTAAAAATTCCGTTCGATAGGGACGCACACGTTGCTGACGCGCCAGTTCGCTGCCCACGCGCGGCAGCAGTTGCATCAACCCCCACGCGTTCGCGTAGGAGATGACGGTGGGATTAAATTCTGACTCCTGACGGATGAGTGAGGCGACGAGAAACGGATCGAGCCCTTGTTGTTGCGCGTCGCTTTGCAGCACCGGCCAATAGGGCTGCGGAAACAGCAGGTCCCAATAGGGCCGCGGAATCGCATCCATCGGCAGCGCGAAATACGACTGAAGTTTCTGCTTCAGCACGCGCATGGCGCGCCAGTTTTCACCATAGGAGCTATAGAGCTGGGCTTCCGCGTACGCGCTCCACGTGCTGCTGTCCGGGCTGTCGCCGATTTCCGAAACAATATATTGATTCAGTCCGGCATTGGCGAGCAATTTGGCGCGCTCGACGTGGACATCGTCTTCTGGAATCTCCGTGGTCAGGTCTGGAACTTTCGGGTCGCCGAGCTGTGCCAGTTGCGGTAATGTTGCGGGGTCGACCGCACCGAGAGCGTCCAGGCGCTGCTTGGCCAGGTCCGCATAGTAGTACTGCCGAAAGGAGCGGATCAATTTCTGGAAGCAGGCCGCTGCCGCCGCTGGATTTTTTTCGTACTCCTGATAGACGACCCCGCGCCAGTAAATTGCCGCCGAGATATGCGTGTCGTCGGGGTAGCGTTGGATCTGTTCATCGAACCATCGCGCTGCCGTCTTCTTGTCGCCGAGCCGGTAGTTCAGCCAGGCCGCGTGCCAGTGACTGGTGGAGGCCATGGAGCTGTCGGGAAATCGCTGCGCCAGACCGCCGTAATACTGAATCGCCGACGGCATGTCGTTGGCAACCAGAGCCATGTTGCCAGCGGAAAAGAGGGCTTCCGCTGTCCATCGACTGGTGGGGAAACGCTGTTCGAGTTGGCCGATCAATGCTTTCACCTGGGCAACATCTTTTGCGTCGCGAGCCGACTCCATCATCAGGTAGAGCCGCGTCGCTCCGGCTTCATTGTCTGTATCCGACAGGCGAACCAACTGCGACGGGTTGACGTGCTTGGTCTGCTTCAAGGTCGCGACCGCGGCACGCGCCAGCAGCCCGTTCACCTGTGCGGTGCCGATCACCGCGGGGTCCTGGGCCAGCGCCTGATATTCCGCGGCGGCGGCTCCGTACTTTCCTGCCATGTACAAGCCGTCGGCGTGACGGGAGCGCTCGGCAATGGTAAACGGCGGAATGACTCCCATCTGCTGCATCTGGGCTGAAACCTGAGTGGACTCACTGCTGGTTGGATCACCGACGTAGAGCCGGGTATACATTTCCTGCGCCAGCTTGCGATTGCCGGCAAGCTGGTTGGCTTTGGCCGCGGCAAATAAATATTCTGACGACTTGGCAAGGCGGGTGGCATCCAGCTTCGCCAGTTGATGCAGCGCCGCCTGCGGATCGCCTTCGCCTAGCTTGACGTTGGCCAGCAGCAGCGTGGCGCGATCGATGAGGATGCTGTCTGGATGGCGCTCCGCAAATCCCTGGAGCAACTGTTCCGCGGCGGCATACTGCTGTTGTGCAAAGTTCGCTCTGGCGCCGAGGTAGTCAGCATAGTCGTCGAGGGCTTGACCGTAGCGGTTCGCTAATTGAAACGATGAGGCGGCTTCTTTGAACTTGCCGTCTTCCACATACGCCTGGCCGAGAGCCATGTAAGCGGCGGCGGCGGCTTCTCCGGAATGAGAACGCGCATAGCGCAGCACGCCGGCGTAGGCCTGCGGGGTGCGCTGCTGAATCAACTGCTGCGCCATGGGCCGCAGTTCAGAGGATGCGACAAACGCATGGTGGAGTTGGTGGGCCCGCGCCAGTTCCTTGGCGGTGACATGGCGACGACGGCGTCGCGTACGCGCGGATTCCTTCTTGCTGGTGGAACTCTTGTGTGCAGAGTGGCTTTCTTTGCCGGAATGCGTCGCCGTCTGATGGTGCGTGGGGCGATGACTGCTGGAGTGGGATGGCCCGGCGTGGTGCGTGGATTTCGTCGGATGTTTCGATGACTTCGAAGTTGTGCGCGACTTGGATGTCCGATGCGACGTGTGGTGCGACGGCGGCGCAGCTTCCTGGGCAACAGCAGGAACCGTGGCAACGACAGCAAAACCAAGCAGGACGAAGAAAGCCCACGAAGCACGCGGAAGCTCTCGAAAAAAGCAAAAATCATCGAGCGGCCGTGGGGCTCGCCGGTATGACACAACCAATCCCAAAAACTGCATATATCTATGAATCTAGCGGGATACACACCAAAATCAAAATGGCGGCGCAAATACTTGTGCGCCAATGACAGATTTGTCCGCAACCGTCGGCCCGGTCTACCATCTAATCAGCTGCAGTGGCATTGTGACTTCGGAGTGGTCGTCCGGGCGCGATGGCGAGCAGCAAGATCGAAAGGGCCGCCCTCGAACCATGGCAACCATGTTGACTCCGGAAGAAAAGGAAGCGAATGCGCTGCACCCCGACCTGCAGCTGGTTGAAAGGGTCAAGGCTGGGGATTTAAGCGCATTTGAGCAACTGATGCGGCAATATGATCGCCAAATCTTTCGCATCGCGCTTCACATTACGCAGAACCGTGAAGACGCCGAAGACATTGTGCAGGATACGTTTTTCAAGGCGTTTCAAAAGATCGGTCAGTTTCAGGGCAATTCAAAGTTTTATACGTGGCTGGTGCGAATCGCGGTGAACGAGTCGTTGATGCGATTGCGGAAGCGCCGCTCGCAGAAGACGGTATCGATGGACGACGACATCCAGACGGAAGAAGGTTCCATTCCACGCGATTTCGCGGACTGGATGCCGAATCCGGAACAGAATTATAACCAGGCGGAGCTGGCGGACATTCTTCGCAAGACCATCAAGGGGCTTCCTCCGGGGTTTCGCACCGTGTTCGCGCTACGAGATATTGATGGATTATCGACGGAAGAAACCGCGAAGGCGCTGGGATTGAGCGTGCCGGCGGTGAAAAGCCGTTTGCTGCGAGCTCGCCTGCAATTGCGCGAACGGCTGAGCCGATACTTCCGGGTTCCCACAGGAGAGCATGCACCGTGAACTGCACAGAATTTCTAGCCAACTTAACCGATTACTTTGACGCAAAAACGGCGACGGCTCTCCGCTCGGAGCTGGAACAGCACATGGCCGGCTGCAGCCATTGCCACGTGACTGTCGACACCACCCGCCAGACGATCGAGGTCTATCGCAACGATGAGTTGTTCGAACTGCCGGAGTCAATTCGCACGCAGTTGCACCAGGCCGTCCTGGCAAAGTGCGAGAACCTGAAGCGCAAGAACGAGTCCAAGTCCTGAGTTCTTTCTCGTCGCACCTTCCGCTGAAATGGCCGATACTGAAAAAAGAAACATCACTTGCCCAAATGGCCGGTAGTAATACTTGATCTGGCGCCTCACTCCTGCTCAAGGGTGAGTTGGCCTGATTTCGCCTACCGAGAATCCCTACAACCATTGCCAAACGCTAGATCCTCCAACGCGCGATTAACCGTGCTACCTGGAGCGCCACTTCTGGATGGCGAATCACCCTTCATCAGTGCCTGAAATACTTTGGCGCGAACAGGAGGGATACTGTCGAACGCCACACGATATATGAGTGAATAGTCCTCTTCATTTGCTTCACGACGACCCGACAAAGCCGCCCATCCACGGGCCACCTGCGCGATTTGTTGCGGAAAACGTGTGTTGCTTTCAATTACCGGTTCACCTACGATCTGCCGACTGTAACTGTCACGGGGCACGTCAGCTCTTCCCCGAACAACGATTTCCCCCAGAGCCGCCATGAGTTTCAATAATTCCGATGAGACACTCGGCAGTTGTACGATTTCTTGACTTAGGACAGGAGTTAAAAAGCTTTTAACTGCCTCTCTTAGTATTTTGCTGACATCAGCCGTCTGCTCCACGAGCGCTCACCGCTTTGGGGCTGGACGGTCCAGCCACTCCGCAGGTCGTCGACGCCATAACAAGCCTTGCACCAACCGTCAAACGGATGGAGACGTGCTTCGAGACTGTCTTTGGCCTGTATTCGCGCCTTCTATTGACCAACTCAGCGCTCAGACCGCTCACGTTGTGCTTGCCAGAACGCTTTTGTATCGTGTCGGCGAGGACGAGAATGTTTTTCCGAGAAGGCTGACCGGATCGGCGTTAAACAAACAGTTTGAGACTTCTTCGACTACCATCACGGGTCGCAAATTCCCTGCCACCGACCTGCTCGAGGCAATTCGCATCGACATGCAGAATTTCCTGCCAACCATTTATCTGCGTGGAGAATTTGACTGGGCGGCAGTCCTGCCGGAAAAACGGACGCTGTTGGATACCAAGCAGCTTGCGTGGCTGCGGCCGTTTGATGATGAATTGGAGCGGCTGAACAAGTTGATGCTACGCCGTCTTAGTCATTATCAATTCGAATCCGTGGATGTAGACATATGGCGAAATATTTATGAGAACTATCTGCCAGCGGATGAGCGGCAACGCCTTGGCGGTTTCTACACTCCAGATGAACTCATACATCTCGTCCTGGATCTCGTCCTGGATCTCGTCGCGAGCTTCGTGACACGGCGGAGGATCGCTGGGATCTGAGCGAGGGTGAAGGCAAGGAAGACTTCCCGAAGGGCTGGTTTACGGCTGCGGAACTCCTGGAGATGCGCCAGGGCGTAACTCCCGGCGGCTGTCTGGATGTGTTTCTGATGGACACCAAAAAGGCGACGATGCTCAACTTAGAGGAAGCGCTGGTTCGGAAGGCCATCAAAAGTAAGCAGCTTGTTCGCTGGCGAGTTGAATGGAAAGATCGTGTGCTTTTTTACCCGTACCATCAGAATGGGAAGAAGTCTGAACCCGCGTTCACGATTCCGTGGGATGAGATACAGGACGATAAGCTGGCTGACCGGTTGAGGCTGTTTGCCCAGTGGTTGTGACCGAAGTCCTGATACGCTTGCCACAGTTGCAGAGGGCCGGCAGAATCATAGCCGCCGGCCGTGGTGCCTTCTTTCGGAACGCCCGCTGCAATGACGATCGCGCCAGGGTGGAGTTGGAGCATCACATGGCTTTTAAGCCGGATGGTGTAGCAGGCATATTGGCCGGCGGGGAAGACAACGGAGCCGCCGCGTCGATTGCGCGATTGATGACTGGGGAGTCGATGATTACGCCATCGCCATTGGCGCCATATTGGCGCACATTCAATTGGAAGGTGCCTGAATGTTCTCTCGCACGGCGCCCGTCCAGGTGGGTTGAGCAAACCGGGCGGCCGGCAGCAGTGCGGATGCAAGGCCTGCAGATGTTCGGCGAAGAAAGTCTCTGCGAATCATGGATGATCCTCCTTGAATGGACTCCGCCGGGTCGCTTCGGACAGGTGTTGACTTCGAAATCGAGAAACGACTACCGAATGTCGACTGTCAGGGTGTCTGCGCAGTGGCTCGTGCCAGCAATAAAAATCTGTCAGTTCGATCTGGTGCACGAGTTGCGAAAAGGTTACCTCTCCGCATAATCAGGCCGGAATGAAAAGAGATTTACTTCTGTCTGTACAGGTCCACAAGCTGGTCTGGTCGTACGGCCGCATACTCCGGCCCTAAGCCATTGACGATCTCTGTAAGCGTTCCCATTTCCCGGAGCCAGTTGTTTACTCCGACAAAAAGAAAGGCTGGCCTACGGGCAGGCGTCCATTGCTTTATTTCTGCGATCACATGGCGCACGGTCTCCTGCTGGGAATAAGCCGTGAAATCCATGTCGCCGGAAAGCCACGAGGCCA
>JBAVOQ010000223.1:0-4037 GCA_049692235.1 Acidobacteriaceae bacterium
CGCGGATGCCAACGTCGTTCCTTCCATCATGATCCAGAGAAGACCGAGGTTTGCCGACAGACAGACGCTGACCATCGTGAAGAGGAACAAGAAGACCAGAGCATAAAACCACCGAGGCGATGAAAACCGTCCTTCTGGTATGTGACGCAGGTAGCCTGAGGCATAGACCAGGACCAAGGCAAAGATAAAGGCGATGTTCATCAGGAAGAACGAACTCAGTCCATCCGCGCGAAGATAGCGGCCGAAGTGCTGCGGTCCTTGCCGATGGACCTGCCAGACGAGCGCACCGAGCGAGGCAACTTCGAAGGCCCCGATTGTGAGCGCGGCACGAGTGGCCACGCGACGGTCTCGGAAACCCAGAACGAGCACAGCGCCCAGCAACGCGAAGATCAATGGAAGCAGGAGTATCATCCGCCTAACCCCGGAGCCGCCGCAGCTTGGACACGTCCAAATGGTCAAACGTGTCGCGGATGCGAAATGTAAAGATTCCCATGAGCAGCAGGCCGACGAGAATATCGAAAAAGATTCCAATCTCGATGACCAAGGGCATACCGAAAGTCGTTATTAAGGCCGCCAGAAAGATCCCATTCTCCAGGACGAGCAATCCCAGCATCTGCATCAGGGCCTTTTTCCGGCTAACCATGAGAAACGAACCCGTCAGAATCAGGGCCACGGCCGCAGCGAGAGCATCCTCCGGAACGTGCACCGTCTGCCCAAACGAATGAACTGCCGCGTACGACAGGTAAATCATCGCCCCAGCAATAAAAACGGACTGCGTCGGAGTGGTCGAAGCCTTCACGTCGCGCGGTGTTTTGAGCCGGTCCACCAATCGGAAAAAGGCATACGGGATGGCGATGACTTTAATCAGCAAAACCAACGCGCCAACCACGTAGGCCGCCGCCAGTTTTTCCCGAACCCCCATGGCGAAAACCTCCGCTGTGATGATCGCGGATTGCAAGCTGAAGAGCAGAACACTCGTCGAGATGCGGCGCGCCACAACCATGAGGAGAACCGTCAGGAAGAGAAAAACGGAGAATGAACTCAGAAACTTGGCCGTTGCAATTGCCACCAGTCCCATTTCGCTACCTCTTGACCAACGTCGTAAAGATCACCGCGAGTGCACTAACTGCAGAAGCGACTCCCAGAAAATCCGGGACAAGGTACATGCGGAGCTTGGCTACTACGCTCTCGACCAACGCCAGCAGAATCATCAGGGCTGTGACTTTTGCCAAATACAACAGCAGCGCGGCGGCCGTACCCCAAACCGAAACGGTTGACGCCATTCCCCAAGGCCCGAAGAGAGAAATCAAAAGAGCCAGCATGGCATGGAGCTTGATGGCGCTCTCCCACTCGATCAGAGCCAGGCTGGGTCCGGAATACTCCAGCACCATTCCCTCGTGGATCATCGTCAACTCGAGATGGGTGGTGGGATTATCTACCGGCATGCGCCCCGTTTCGGCCAGCACCACCATGGCAAGAGACGTGAAGGCCAGAATATGCACGGCCGAAATGTCAAGAATGCTCCGCTGAAGCGTCCACATGACTATTCCGGGGATGTCGGCGTGGGCTGCCAAAATCGAAATCGCGACCAAGCCTAACAAAAACGGAGCTTCGGCGAGCGTAGAAACCAGTGCATCACGGCTGGCCCCCATGCCACCAAACGCGCTTCCCCCATCCAACGCGCCCAAGGACAAAAAGAATCGCCCCAGTGCTAACAGGTACACAAGAAAAAAGAAATCACCGCGGGAGCCAAGTAACGCCGAGGGTTGTACCACCGGAACGAATGCGACCGCACATACCGCAGTTCCGAACAATACCTTGGGCGCGAAGCGAAACACCCACGATGCGGATGGAGGTACCAGGTCTTCTTTGCGCAAGAGCTTGGCAATATCCGAGTAAGGGCGCCATATGCTCGCCCCTTGGCGTCGCTGCATACAAGCTTTGATCTTGCCGACGATTCCGGTGACTAGTGGGGCCCCCAGAATGAGAAGCAATGCTTGGAGCACATTGATCGCCGTGGTCATTTCTGAAACCTCAAGAAAGTGAGTAGCGCAACCAAGGTGAGAAAAATGTAGAGCAGATACACCTGAATATTCCCCGTCTGCAGGCGCCGCAAGTGATGCGCCGCAGAAACGATAAGGTCAATAAATGGCCGGTAGAGCGCTTTTTCGTAAGAGGTTGTACGGACCGAACGATAGGAGATTGATACGGGGAAGTAAGGCTTGTCGGTAGGAAGTCTGTCGAGCTTGCGGTCGGGCTTGTAGACGGACGAGAAGACAAAGCGAATTGGTTTCGAGAAAGCCGTTGAAGTGTATTGCATACGACTCGTCAACTGCGAAAGACCGCAACCCCATGTCGGAGCCACTCTTTGTACCCGGTTGAACAGTGCGGTTATGGCAGTCACTCCCAGGATGATCGCGGCGATCCACGGAATGATGCGAGCGATGCTCACGGTCTCGTCTGGCACGCCGGCGCCGGGAATCAGAACCTGGGTCAGCGAGGCCAGCGGACGCAAGAGAACGCCCGGCAAGATTCCAATCAGCAGGCAAGCTGCCGCGAGCATGGTCATGCCGCCGCGCATCAGTAGCGGTGCTTCGACTGCATGTTCAGCCTCCGAGCTGCGCGGCCGTCCCAAGAAGGCCACGCCGAAGACCTTTACGAAGCACGCTGCCGCCAACCCTCCGATTAGGGCAAGGACACCTACCATTAGTGGCAGTACAATTTGTGCTTTCGTGTTCATTAGAACAGAGCCGGCCAGAAAACTCCGAAAGGTGAGCCACTCGCTGATGAAACCGTTGAACAGAGGCAACCCGACGATCGAGCAGCATGCGATGAGGAAAGCCGTTCCGGTGACCGGCATCCGACGCTGTAGCCCGCCAAGTTCCTCTAAATCCACCGTGTGGGTTGCGTTCGAAATAGCACCCGCCCCGAGAAACAGCAGGCTTTTGAACAGAGCATGATTGAGAGTGTGCAAGAGAGCTGCGATGAGCGCTAACGCCGCCAGAACCGGCGCGTGATTGGCCAGAAAAACTAATGACGTTCCCAGTCCTAGATAGATAATCCCGATGTTCTCCACGCTGTGGTAGGCCAGCAACCGCTTGAGATCGTGTTCGGCGATTGCGTAGAGAACACCCAGAAGGCCCGAGACCGCACCGGCCACAAGAACCACGTATCCAAACCAAGATGGCCCCCCGCCAAGAAAATCAAAAGCGAAGCGCACAAACCCGTACACCGCCGTCTTCAACATCACGCCGGACATCAGCGCTGACACGGGGCTGGGAGCGATTGGATGGGCTCGAGGAAGCCAGAGGTGGAGCGGAATGATGCCCGCTTTGGTCCCAAATCCCACGAAGGCCAGCAGGAAAATCAGGACCCTGATTCCCGCTGGAACAACAGGGCTGGCCGCGCGAATCCCCGCAAAGTCCAGGCTGTGCGAATAGGGCAGAAAAAGAAAGAAACTCGCCACCACTGCAGCGGCGCCTGCGTGCATCATCAGCAAATAGATGAAGACATTATGACGGCGCTCAGCCGAGTCCCCCTCCATTAGGATTAGCCCAGCGGAGAGAAGTGTCATCAACTCCCAGCCGACGAGAAATGCAAAACCAGTGGATGCTGTTACAACCGTGATCATCGATAGCAGGAAGAGGGAGAAGAAAGCCCAAATCCAGTTCCGGCGCTGCTCGCCGTAGTGCTTGTCGAAATACGAAACCGCAAAAATCGCGACCGGAACTGCCACCGTGCAGATCAACAGAAGAAAAAACGCGCTGAGCCTGTCGAGCCCAAGCGCGAAGGGAAAAGGCGTGAAGCCGGAGAAGGTGAGGGCAAGTTTAGACTCTCCCCAGAAGCAAAGGGCAGCCACAAACCAGCCAACAACGTTAGAACCAACAATCAGTGTGATCGCAAACGCCCGAGCTCTCTTCGTCCGGCTCGCTATCAGAACGAGCGGGGCCAAAAGACCCAGCGACGCCAAGAGAAAACCAAAAGCTACCTGGATGGAAACTACTTGCATCGGTCACTCTTCACAACGGGCTTTTCCC
>JBAVOQ010000224.1:0-15748 GCA_049692235.1 Acidobacteriaceae bacterium
CACCAGCCGCACCGCTTCCTCCTTGAACTCAAGCGTGTACCTGCCTCGTTTACCGTTCCTCATCTGCCCGTCCCTTTCGCTATTACAGCAGCTCGCTAAGGGATACGTTTTACGCGGGCAAGGTCAAGGAGCCTAACTTGAGTACTTTCCCACACGCCTTTCGGGGCTCTGCTGAGCTTGTCACCAAAACCATTGATGACATCATCGAGGGGAGGGGCATCGTCCGTCTGTATGGATTTATCGAATATGAAACTCTAGGATTCAGGTTCCGCAAAGACTTTGGTTATAGATGGCACGCCTACGGTAAATTGGCCCGTCTTCAAAGTGAGCAGACCGATGCCGAGCGCATTGCTTTAGGGTATTGGGCGGTAGACCCTGAAAGAGATAAACCCGAATACATGCTGGGACGCAATTCCGCTGATCAATAACAGGCATAAAAAGCAATTTTGGACACTACCAAGAGTTGCGGCGGGTATCGGAGATGGGGGAAATCCGGTATTCTGGAGGGTGTCCAACCGGAGCGTTGGGGGGTGGAATCTCATTTGGCAGAAGTAAAGATTCAAGAAGGCGAACCGCTGGAGAATGCACTGCGCCGGTTTAAGCGCAAGGTGCAGCAGGAAGACATCATCAAGGAAGTGAAGCGGCACTCGTACTACATGAAGCCAGGCGAGAAGATGCGCATGAAGCAGGCGTTGGCCCGCAAGCGCAATCGCAAGAAAGCCCGCAAGGAACAGACCGACTAATTGCGCAGTTTTCTGACCGCATGATTTGGTATGTGACGACGGTGAATCCCAGGTCTCAAAATCGAGACCTGGGGCACCCGCAATTGCAAGAAAGCTCGCGAGGAACAGACCGACTAGGGCATTTTCTCTATTCCTGTAATGCGGGCTTCGTTTTATCCCACCCTAGCTACGCTAGGATGGGGCACCCGTGACATTCCACCCTCTGTAGAAATGCTCGAATCGCTTTGTCGATGAATGAAACGGGGCCTGGACCGCGCGATGCGATTCGGGCCTTCGCTTTTTAGAGCAGATTTACAGATTCTGTAGTCAAAAACAATAGAAGTCATTCTGAGCCCTTCGCTCCGCTCGAGGGTGAACTCCGCGAAGAATCCAGAGAGTGAGGGCAGCTCTTAACCATGCGAATATTGTCTGGATTCTTCACTCCGCTGCGCTTCGTTCAGAATGACTCTCTTTGGCTACATATACTGTCAATCCGGTCTATCCGGTGTTGCGGAGGCCGGCGGAGATGCCGTTGATGGTGGCGGCGATGGCGCGCTGCAGGGGTTCGCTGGTGTCGCCGCCACGCTTGCGGCGGAGCAGTTCCACCTGGATGAGGCTCATGGGATCGACGTAGGGATTTCTGACGCGAATGGAACGCGAGAGGACAGGGTTGGTTTCCAGCAGAACTTTTTGCCCGGTGACTGCGAGCACGGCGCGGCGGGTGCTCTCGTATTCTGCCTCGAGGCGGGCGAAGACGCGATCTCCCATGGCGCGATCGCTGGTGAGAAGAGAATATTGTTTCGCGATGTGGAAGTCGGCCTTGGCGAGGGACAATTCCACGTTGCGGATGAGATCGATGAACATGGGAAACTCGCGCATCATGTGCTGCAGGATGGGAAGATTTCCCTGTTGGATGGAATGTTCCAGCGCGTGGCCAACGCCGAACCATCCGGGGACGCCGTGGCGGCTCTGCATCCAGCCAAAGACCCAGGGAATGGCGCGAAGATCGGCGAAATTACTTTTTGCCTTGCGGCGGACGGGGCGGGAACCGATGCGGGCGAATTCCAGCTCGTTGACCGGCGTGGCTTCGGCGAAGTATTGCAGGACCTCTTCATCTTCAGGAATATTTTTGCGGTAGTAGACGTAGGCGGTGGTGGAAAGCTGGTCGCACACTTCCTCCCAGCCCGGCATCATTTCTCCGGTGCGGTGACCGCCGGGACGATTCGCCTCTGGACGCGCCAACGCATCGAGCGAGGCGGCGACCATCAGCTCCAGATTCCATTCCGCGAGCACCACGTCAGAATATTTCCAGTGCAGGACTTCGCCTTGTTCGGTGATGCGAATTTCTCCGTTAAAATCGCCGATGGGCTGGGCGTAGATGGCGCGATGCGTAGGTGCGCCGCCGCGACCGACTGTGCCGCCGCGACCATGAAAGAGACGAAGGTCGATGTTGCATTCGCGAGCGACGGCGTAGAGGGCGCGATGCGTTTTGTATAGCTCCCAAGTGCTGGTGAGCATGCCGCCGTCTTTGTTGGAGTCGGAGTAGCCCAGCATGACTTCCTGGCGGCGCTGCCACGATTCCAACAATGGCTGATAGGCAGGGGCGGTCCAGATTTCGCGGCAGATGGCGGCGGCTCCGCGGAGATCTTCGATGGACTCAAACAGAGGCACGACGCGAATGGCAGCGCGATTTTCTCCGGCCATGCAGGAGACTTCATGGGTGCGCGCGAGGTGCAGCACGCGCCAGACATCCTCCGCGCCGGTGGCGCCGCTGATGACGTATTGCTGAATCGTTTCCACCGGCTCGTCGCGCTGGATTTGCGCGATGGCGCGGAAGGTGGCCAGAACGTCGGCTGTCTCTCGCGACAGCGGGGTAGCGAAGTTTTCCTGCGAGGAATTTTGGTCGCAGTTCTCTTCAATTTCGCGGAGAGCCTGGGTGAGTTGGCGGGCGTGGGCGCGAATATCGAGGGTGTGCAGATGCAGGCCGAAGGTGCGCACTTCGCGGACCAGCGGATCAATCAGACCGCGAGCCAGGCGGAGACTCTTTTCCTGGGCGAGGCTGTCTCGGACGAGGTGAAGATCGTCGAGCAATTCCTGGCTGGAGCGATACGGCGGCAAGCCGACGGGCGCGGACGAATCATGCAACTCCCCCGCAGCGGCTTCCAGTCGCATGCGAATGCATAAGACGAAGCGGCGATGCAGCTCATTAGGGTAACGCTGATCGATGCCGGCTCCGGAGCGTTCCAGCTGCGCTGAATAACTATGCAGTTTCTTCTCCAGCGCCGGACTTAAACCGACTCGCTGGATGGAAGGCGTCAGCAGGTCGAGGATCAGTTGGATGCGCGCGCAATAATGCTCGATCAGTTTGCGACGCGCCATGGTGATGGCTTGCCAGGTCACTTCTGGCGTGACAAATGGATTGCCGTCGCGGTCGCCGCCGATCCAGGAACCGAATCGTACCACCTGGGGCAGATCGTTCGCCTCAATTTTCAGGCCATACTCATCGCGGAGCGCGCCCGCGATTTCTTCGAAGAGCTGCGGCAAGGTTTCGAAGATGGCAATGTCGTAATAATCCAGGCCGAGTTTGATTTCGTTCTGCACCGAGGGGCGATGGCTGCGAACTTCATCGGTCTGCCATAGCGCCGTGATTTCCGCGAGGATGTCTTCTTCGCGAGCCGCCAGTTCCTCATCCTGCAGCGGGATTTGATTCAGGCTTTCAAGGGTTTCGCCGAGGCGTCGCCGCTTGAACAGAACGGAACGTCGCGCGACCTCGGTTGGATGGGCCGTGAACACTGGGATGACGCAAATTTTCGCCAGGAAATCCATGGCTTCGCTGGCGGTGATGCCAGCTTCGCGCATGCGTCGCAATGTGCCGCGCATTTCTCCCGGCTGCGGCGGGCTTTGACTCCCCAATAGGCGATGAGCACGGCGACGCCGCTTGCGATGATTGGTTTCCGCCAGATTGATCAGTTCAAAATAAAAGGCAAAGGCTCGCGTCAGTTGCTCTGCGAATCCGGTATCGCAGGTGGCAATGCGGGCAATCGCTTCCGCCAACAGAAAATCGGCTTTCTTCACGTTGCCTTGCAGCCGCGCTTCGCGGCCATCGGTGGTGATGCGGCGCAAATCTTCCACCGCCTGGAACAGCGCATCTCCGGCCTGTTCCCGAAGCACGCGGCCCAGTAGAATTCCCAGCGAGCGAACGTCGCGGCGCAGCGGAGCTTCCTTGCGCTCCGGATCGAACGACTGCAGTTCTTCCAGGCGCTCCGCCCAGTTTTCCGGCTTCCACAAAAGATCCATACGTATCTGCATTATGCAGGAGCGAGCAGGCACTTTCCTACGAGGTGTCAACACTCGGGTAGACCCCGGACTTCAGTCCGGGGATAAGATTCCGCAAGAAGCGTTGAGTTTGGACGGTTCCTGATGGGGGGCAGGCAGTGTACCTCAGCGCCTAAAGGCGCGGCAGCAGACTCGAACTCGGTTCCCCGGACTGAAGTCCGGGGTCTACCGGTGGCGAGATCCGCGTGAGCCGGACTGAAGTCCGGGGTCTACCCGCAACTTCACCAATCAAGCGGGTGTGCCATTCAAGCCAAGTTTTGGCTTGAGTGGGATTAGAAGCTGCGTCTCCAGATCCTTGGTCCCTGAGCCGCTCTTACGAGATTGCGGCCTGCTCTTCCAGTTGCACGACCAATTCTTCCCACTCGGTCAACATCTCCGCATGGTCGGCGCGCATCTGGTCGAGCTGGTTCTGCTGCGACTGGTAGTGTTCGGCAGAAACATACACGGCCAACTGCTCTTCGGTGGTTTGTATGGCCGCTTCGATTCGCGGAATCTCTTCTTCCAGGGTGCTGCAGCGGTCCTGCATTTGCCGCAGGCGGATTGGATTGATGCGGCTGAGGCGTTTGACGGCGGCGTTTACCTCTGACTGTCCGTTCGAGGATGGGTCAGACAGGGCTGCGGGTGCGAGATTCTCATTCGATTTCTTTCCACCCCCCGCAGCGGGAGTTTTCGCCGCTGCTTCGGCCTGCCGCGAAATCTGCCAGAGATAATCTTCGTAATTTCCCGTATAGACGTGCACGGCGCCATCGCGAATTTCAAAGACCCGCGTCGCTAACGCGTCGATAAACGCGCGATCGTGCGAGACGAAGACGACTGTGCCAGTGAAATTCCGGATCGCTTCCAACAGGACTTCTTTGGCGCGCATGTCCAGGTGGTTCGTCGGCTCATCGAGAAGTAGAAAGTTCGCCGGGCTCACCAACAGGCGCGCCAGGGCGTACCGATTGCGTTCGCCGCCGGAAAGCACGCCGAGCGGCTTGAACGCATCGTCACCGGAGAAAAGAAAGCACCCCAGCAGGCTTCGCAATTCTGTCTGAGGAATCCTGGGAGCACTGCGTCCGATGTCGTCGAGCATGCGGGCGTCGGCATCCAGCTCCTTGTACTGGTCCTGGGCGAAATACTGCAGCACAACATTGTGTCCCAGACGAAGCTGGCCGGTCGTAGGCTCGTCCATGGCCGCCAGCAGGCGAATCAAGGTTGATTTCCCGGCGCCATTCGGGCCAACCAGCGCGATGCGCTCGCCGCGCTCGATGGTGAACTGCACGCCGGAAAACACCTCCTTCGCGCCATAGCTTTTGCTGATCTGCTGTGCCTCGGCCACGGTTCGTCCGCTGGCGGGCGGCTGCGGAAAGGTGAAATGGATTTCGGTTTCCGCGGGCGGCAGTTCGATGCGCTCGATCCGCTCCAGCTCCTTGACGCGGCTTTGCACCTGACGCGCTTTGGTAGCTTGCGCTCGAAAGCGAGTGATGAAGGATTCCAGGTGTTCAATGTGTTCGCGCTGGTGGCGATACGCGGCCTCCAGTTGGACCTGGCGCTCGGCCTTCTGCTGCAAGTACTTTTCGTAATTTCCGGTGTAGCTGTACAGGCGGTGATTCCACAGCTCGACAATTTTGTCCGTCGCGATATCGAGGAAAAAGCGGTCGTGCGAGACCAGAACGTACGCATAAGGATAGGCATGGAGATATCCTTCCAGCCAATTTCTGGCTTCCAGGTCCAGATGGTTTGTGGGCTCATCCAGCAACAGAAGATCAGGTTTCTCCAGCAGCAGCTTGGCCAGGGCGATGCGCATCTGCCAGCCGCCGGAAAACTCCTCGGTCTTGCGCTGCCAGTCCTCTTTTGAAAAGCCAAGGCCGGACAATACCGTGCCGACGCGAGCCTCGATGGTGTAGCCATCCTGAGCGTGAAATTCAGCGTCGCTGCGCGTCAATTGCTCGATGACGGCGGCATATTCGCCGGAATGAGGCGGCAGGTCCGCCAGCTGCGAATGCAGGCGTTGAATCTTGTGCTCCAGCGCCTGGGTCTTGGCGAATGCGGACAGGCATTCGTCGAAAACGGAGCGTCCATGCAATTGCAAGCCATCCTGAGGCAGGTAGCCGAAGGTCATGCCGCCCGTCGACTCCATGGAACCGTCGTCCAGAGTGTCGAGGCCAGCCAGAATGCGAAGCAGTGTCGACTTGCCGGTGCCGTTGCCGCCGACCAGCCCGGTGCGCTCTCCTGGAGTGATCTGCCAGTCGATCTTTTCAAACAGGAGTTTGTGGCCGAAGCGTTTGCCGGCGCGGGTTAGCTGCAGCATTGTGTTCGCGGTCGAAGCGTGGGTTGAAAGCGCATCTCCTTCATTGTCGCATCGAAAATTTGGGTCAGCATCGCGAGATGCCAGTGCTCTGCATCTTATGTTAAGAAAGATGTGTCTCTGCAAGTCTCTTATAGCGTCGCTCAACGATTGCGGAGCGGGCATGACAAGTGTGTATGGATTGGTATACTCGCAACGAATCGCTAATCTGGCAGGATAGGCAAATCCAATGCCCTCGATGAAAGACACCTTGGGAGTTCTTCTGGCGGGCGGGGCCGGCGAGCGGCTTTATCCGCTGACTCGCGATCGTGCCAAGCCGGCTGTTCCGTTCGGCGGGAACTATCGCATCATCGATATCACGCTATCCAACTGCATCAATTCCGACCTTCGCAGGATCTACATCCTGACGCAATATAAGGCGCTCTCGCTGAATCGACATATCCGCGAGGGGTGGGGTTCGGTGGTGGCCACTGAGCTAGGCGAGTTCATTGAAATTCTGCCGCCCATGCAGCGGGTCAGCTCCAATTGGTATATGGGCACGGCGGACGCGGTCTATCAGAACATCTATTCCATCGGCAGCGAACAGCCCAAGCGGGTCTTGCTGCTTTCCGGCGATCACATTTACAAGATGAACTATGGTCGCATGGTTCAGCAACATATCGATTCAGGGGCAGACGTCACCTTGGCCACGCTGCCCATCGATCCGTCGGAGGTCTCTCGTTTCGGTGTGGTTGAGGTGTCGCGGAGCGGAGAAGTCACCGGCTTCCAGGAGAAACCGCAGCAAACCAACATGCGCTCTCCCTTCAATCCCGACAGCGTGGACGCGTCCATGGGCATTTATCTGTTCAACACCGACGCCTTGCTGCCGGCGCTGATTCGCGACGCGGAAGATCCGAATTCACAGCACGATTTCGGGCATAATGTCCTTCCGGCGATGCTGGGCCAGTACAAAATGTACGCCTTCAATTTTGTCGATGAGAATAAGCAGGAGGCCTTGTACTGGCGGGATGTGGGCACGCTCGACGCCTATTACGACGCCAATATGGATGTGGCCTCGGTCACCCCCATCTTCAATCTCTACGATAAAAGCTGGCCCATGCGTACCCGGCCGCTGCAGTATCCTCCGGCCAAGTTTGTGTTTGGCGAGCCCGGACGTACGGGTATGGCCATCAATACTGTCATTTCCGCCGGCTGCATTGTCTCCGGGGCCACCGTGCGCAACAGCGTTTTGTCGCACGATGTCCGCGTCAACTCCTATGGGGAAGTCGATTCGAGCATTCTTTTTTCCCATGTCAGGATTGGACGCCATTGTCGAATTCGGCGTGCCATTATCGATCGCGATGTCCAGATTCCAGAGGGAACGGTAATTGGCTACGACGCCAATGAAGACCGCAAGAGTTACCTGGTGACGGAGAGCGGCATTACGGTTGTCAGCCGGGACTATTCGCTGTACGAAAACCCGGTCGCCTCGGACTACGTTCCCCACGATATGTAGCCCACGCCCCTGCAACGAAGAATCCTGTCGCTCAGTTCCCATGGTTTCTGTAGTATGTGAGGGAACTGAAGCGTGGTGGCCCGCGTATCCTATGTTATGGGATTGTCGGCCTTACCCTACCCGTGCAGCAGCATCACGCGATTTGATCTGCGGGATCGCCGGGGCCCGCCGCGGCGGGTGGGCCAGATTTCTAACCCCCCTTCAAAGGGGATATCTGAACCAAGGCAGCGGATGCCAGCAAATTCCGACTCCGCGGAAGAGACCAACGCACTCGTACGACGTTGCTTGCAAGGAGATGGCCATGCCTGGCAGCAGATCGTTGAGACGCAGCACCGTCGCGTCTATGGCCTCTGTTATCGCTTCACTGGATCGGCCGGCGACGCGGAAGATCTGACCCAGGATGTATTTCTGAAGGTCTATCGCAACCTGAAAACATTCGATGTTGAGCGCGGTAGCTTTCCCACTTGGCTCACAACGCTAACTCGGAACCTGCTGGTGGATCATTTCCGCCGCACCCGCGCTGAACAAACCACCCGTTCCCTGGACACGGGGTGGGAGGACCCGGAAGGCGCCTCGGCCTCACCGGCGGAAAAACTCCACACGCAGCAGGCCGATCCGCTCAAAAACTGCATGGATCGCGAATTGCAGGCGCTGGTCCAGCAAGCCCTGCTGCAGGTGTCTCCGGAGCTGCGGGAAGCTGTGATTCTGCGCGATTTAAAAGATATGGATTACAAGGAAATTGCTGAAGTCTTGCGCATTCCAGAAGGTACTGTCAAGTCGCGCATCAGTCGCGGGCGAATGGAACTGGCAAGGCTGTTGGAACGTACTAAAAGGCAGGTGATGTAAATGAAGGACCACGGCGAATTTGGAGACAAGCCGGCTGGAAAGTCGGCGAACGTCCCATCGGACAAGCTTGACTGCGCCGCGGTTGAGCTGTTGTGGGTTGAGGCTGCCGAGGGCACATTAGCCCCGACAGTGGCCGCGCAGGTTCGTGCCCATACGAGCGAATGTGCGTCCTGTCGCGAGAAAATCTCCCAGGCGCGCAAGGGCCGCGAGTGGCTGCTGATGCTGAAATTGGAACCGTTGGTTCTCCCGTCGGATCTGGTTGCAAAGATTCTCGCCAGAACCACGGGCGCATCGGAGACATCCCATGCGCGGTGGTCGTCGCCGAAGATTCCTGCGGAAACAGATGCGCGGGCCGCGGAGCGGTACAGTCTGCCGGGCTATTCTTTCCCTGATTCCGAGACGGCCCCCATTCCAGGTGAGACAGTCGGGGACAACCGAGCCCTCGGTCATGACGGGATTTCGTCTGCGATGTCCTCCCCTGTCTGGCAGCGTCCTTCCGTGGTGTTACTGCGGAAAACGGTCTTTGAGCCGCGTATGGCCCTGGTTGCCGCCATGGCCTTCTTCTCTATTTCACTCACACTGAACCTGGTTGGGGTCAAGCTCACCAGTTTTCGCGTTGCCGATCTGGAACCGCAGGCGATGCGCCGGGCGGTCACACGCCAATATGCGCAGGCCAATGCCCGTGTCGTGCATTACTACGAGAATCTTCGTATCGTGTATGAAGTGGAGTCTCGCGTACATCAACTGCGTCAGGCTGCGGACTCTGCGCCTGTGCAGGAAAAGACCAGCTATCCTCAGGGCAAGCAGGGATCCGAAAGAGATGGCAAGAGTCATCGCAGCGACCGAAACGATAAGAGCGATCGCGATGGAGTCCATCGAGAACGAATGGAGGTTGCGCCGGTCAAGGATCAAAATGCGCAGCGGTACCGTTCCACTCCGGTTGAACCCGCACCCATTTTCAGCGGCCCGGTGATCGACGCGTCCATGACCCTGCAACCCCGGTCCGGCTCGAATGCCGTTGAGAGCGGGCGCCCCCAGTTTATGTCTACAGTGCTCTCTGAATTTGTCTGCCGGCCTGCCTCGCAGGCTTCGTCACACTTGTTTCAGTTGGGTCGTTTTTCTGTGAAAGAAAGGAACTCGGCATGAATTGTGCAAATCATCCCGATACACCGGTTGCAGCCTACTGCCAGTTCTGCGGAAAGCCGCTGTGCGATCAATGTGTTCATAAGGTTAACAATATCGTCAGCTGTGAGCCCTGCCTGGCAGCTCGGATCGGCGCGGCTCCTTCCTCGGTGAGTAATGTGGGGAGCGGGGCAAAATTTGTCCAAACCCCAGACGGCATCCACGTGTCAGACGGCAAGGGAAATGAGTACACCGCGGGTCCCGGCTATCAATACATTTCGAGCGCGCCAAGCTTTTCAGGGAATGTGCCGCCTAACTGGGGCGCGACGCCATGGCTTGCCTTTGTCCTGGGGTGGATCCCGGGCGTAGGAGCGATGTACAACGGACAGTTTGCCAAAGCTCTGGCCCATGTGGTGATTTTTGCGCTCCTGGTCGACTTTTCCCATTACAACGGTGTGCTGGGTGTGGTCGTTTTTGGGTGGGTCGTCTACCAGGTGTTTGACGCCTATCAGACCGCCATTGCGCGCCGCGACGGCCTCCCGCTGCCCAACCCGCTTGGGTTAAACGATATTGCACATTGGTTCGGCGTCAAACCCACGCCGCCGCCAAATCCCTGGGCTGGCAACAGCGCATCTCCGAACGCGGCCAATCAGCCCCCAAATCCCGCTCCGACGGGAGTGCCGCCAGTGGGAAGTGTTGGGCCAATCTCCGGCTTTGCTCCGGCGTCGGATTATGTTCCGCCGTACGTGCCGCCCTACACGCCGCCGACTCCGCCAAACCCAGCGGACCCAATGAATCCGTTTTGTTCCACCGGGCCACTCGGACCCAATCGTGGAATTCACACGGGTGCGGTCATTTTGATTGTTCTGGGCGTAGCGTTCTTACTGGGCAACCTGGGCATTCTCAGCGAGCATTGGATCAATCGAGGATGGCCGATTCTGTTGATTGGTATCGGCGTGTGGATGGTGATTTGTCGTAGCCAAAAGCCGCCTGTGGGAGGTGCAAGATGAATCGCTGGTATCAAATTCGCCGTTTGCGGGGCGCGGTTATTCTGATTTTGATCGGCGTGCTGGCGTTGTTAAACCAGTGGAATATTCTCCACTGGGATACCAGCTGGCCTTTGATTCTGATTGTGATTGGCTTGTTGATGATTCTGGAGCGTGCGGTATGGACGGCCGACGTTCGTGCCCGGCAGGAAGAGCAGGAATATGCAGCCAGCACGGGTGCCTACAATCCCAGCCAGCCCTTAGGGGGCATTGCCGGCTCCTGGCCTGCGCCTCCAACTTCCAACGTGGGCTCTGGTCCGTTTGTCCAATCGCAGCCGCCCGCGCCGGATGATCCCGGCAGAGAAGGCCGGTAGCACTATGGGCATGCCTCCACAAACACCGCCACAATATCCACCTTCACGTGCGCAGATGAAAGCGCAGCGAGCCCAGTGGAAGATGCAGGCGAGAATGCAGCGTGCCGCGTATCGCGCTTCCATTCGCGGAACGGCGCACCGATCGATTCTCGGCCCGCTCTTTCTGATTGCCATTGGCGTGCTGGCGTTGCTGATGACCATGCACAGGATCAATGTCGACTATTTCTGGCATTGGTATGGGCAATGGTGGCCGCTGCTTTTAATCGGCGCGGGTGTCTTACTGGCGGTGGAATCGCTGTTGTTGGCCGGTCAATCACGGATTCGGCTGGGTGGCGGAGTCGTTTTTCTGGTTCTCCTGCTGGCGTTCGTAGGAATTATCGCCGCGCATAACCACGTGAACTGGCAGTCTGTTGGGGACCAGTTGCAGCTCGGCGACGATGTCAACCTGGCGGAGATGTTCGGCAATAAACATCAGGCCAAGGAGCAGATCTCGCATGCCCTGCCGGCAGATGCTAGCGTTGTCATTCAAAATGGGCACGGCGATGTGATTGTGACCGCCGGCAGTGACGACCAAATGCATCTGACGGTCGACAAAACCGTGTACAGCAGTTCCGAACACGAGGCGCAGCGCGAACTGGACGCGCTGGAACCCTTGATTACATCGGCAGGAAACGTGGTTACGGTGCATATGCCATCCAGCGACAGTCACGTGGCCGATATGACCATCACATTGCCTGCGGTCGCGGCGGCGCAGGTGCGTGTCGATCACGGAGATGTGACCGTCAGCGGCCGCAAGGCTGCGGTCACCGTCAACTCCAACCAGGGCGATGTGGAACTGACGAGCATCGTAGGCGTAACCCAGGTGGCGATGCATCAAGGGGATTTCACCGGGCGCGACCTGCAGGGAAACTTCGCGATCAGCGGTCGTATGAATGATGTTTCGCTGTCGCAAGTCACGGGGTCTTCCACCTTGACCGGCGACTTTTTCGGGAATGTGAATCTGGATCATCTGCAGGGAACGCTGCACCTGCATTCCAGCCGCACCGAAATTCAGGCTTCCCGGGTCGAGGGTACCGTTACATTGAGCGATGGCGACGTAACAATGGAAAATGCTCTCGGGCCCATCCTGGTCAGCACCCACGCGATGGACATCTCGCTGAAACATATCCAGGGCCAGGTCACGGTCAAGAATTCCGACGGCAGCATCGCCGTGAACGCGGTCGACCCGATCGCCGCCATGGACATTGCAAACCGCAATGGCTCGGTGGATGTTACGGTCCCGGAAAAAGCCAAGTTTTCGGTGCAGGGCGTCGCCAGCGACGGCGAAATCAATTCAGATTTCAAGCTGTCTCAAACTTCGGCGAACGATCGCGCCACTGCGACTGGTGAAGTGGGTGGAGGCGGGCCGCTGCTGCACATTGTCGCCGAAAAAGGCGATATCCATCTGCATAAGGCTGGCGACGACTAGTCAGAGGCCCGGTTGCGATAAAGGGAAACCTCGTCATTCTGAGCGAAGCGAAGAATCCGGGCATTGGCTTTCCTCGGAAATACAGAGATCCTTTGCTTCGCTCAGGATGACGATCTATTTGGAGATGGCACTCTACACCAATGGGCGAAATGCTATAAAAGCAACTTCGCTCCCGTCGGTGTGAGATAAACGTGCCCAGGTGATTTCTCGCTTTCAATCGTTTCGGGCGGTAGGGAACTGTCCGGCGGCGGCGACTCCATTGCGGGTCGTATTTTTCACGTGGTACATGGCTGCGTCCGCGGCGCGGATGACGGCGTGAATATCCAAACCATCCTCCGGAAAGCTTGAAACTCCAAAGCTGGCGAGGATGCGCAGGTTCAGCCCTGACTCCGGCAGAAACGTGGTGGTTCGCAGCTTCTCCATCAGCCGGTTCGCCAGGTCCAAGGCGCGCTGTTTGGATTGATGCGGCATCAGGACCACAAATTCATCGCCGCCGTACCGGTATGCGGTTTCAATCAGCCCCAGGCTGTCGTGCACCATGTTGCCGATTTCCGCCAGTAGCTTGCTGCCCTTCAAATGGCCGTAGGTATCGTTGACCAGCTTGAAATGATCGAGATCGAAAAAGATTAAACTCACCGGTTTGCCGCTGCGACGGCTGCGCTCCAGAGAATGTTCCAGTCGATCGTAGAGGTGGCGGGCGTTGAAGAGTCCAGTGCAATCATCCGTGATGGTCAGCTGCTGGATTTGTTCGAAGGCTCGCGCATTTTGCACGGCGATGGCTGCGTAGTCGCAGAGAGCATGGAGAAAAAATATCTCATGATTGTCCATGTTCTCCGGGTGGCAATTGACCAGTTGCAGCACGCCGTAGGTGCGGTTTCGCACCCGCAATGGAAGGCAGATGATGGACTCAACCCGGGTGCTGTTCTCCGGCAGTTCGTCGGCTAAATCGTGATCTTCGGGGACGCTGGCCAGGATCATCGGTTCGCCGTGCAGCGCCACCCAGCCCGGAATTCCCTGGCCCAGGGGAATGCGTTTGTGCCGCAGTTTTTCCGTTTGGCCGCCGGAGATGACGCCGTAATACAGTTGATGATTTTTCTCATCCACGATGAGCAACGACCAGGCTTCCGGGCTAAAGAACCGGGTCATCTGCTGCATGATGCCGTTCAATATGCCGGTTAGGTCGACGGACGACGTGAGCGCGCGCGCGACCTCATGAAAGGTCTGAATCTCCAGCGCCGGCTGGCCGTCCGGAAAGCGAATCGTTTTCATCAGCAGAACCCCTTCTATCAGCGTATTGGGTGGGCTCGCTAAGAGCGTGCCGCGGGTATTGTTCGCGATGCAGGGGAGGGAGCAAACCGAGCCATGACTATTGCAGCATTCTACCGCAGCCGGTGCGAAGAAGCTGTCTCATATATGGCGCCACGGCTTCGGCAACGACCTGAGACCCGCTTTGATTGCGGGTCTCACCCTAGACGTATCGAGCGATTTCGAGTTTATGAGACAGCTTCAAGCAGAGACTTCCCGGCCGGTGATTCGAAGCTCATTCTATCCGCCGATATGCACCATACTGCGCGATGGCTTCAGGAAATCCGGCTCCCCGATGTGGTGTCGAGCTTCTTTGCGGTCGACTGTGCGCCGGATAAATTCCGCCAGGTCGGTGTCACCGCCGCCGCGTCGCAGGACTCCGTACAAATCATGGTCGGATTGCGAAAACAGGCAAGTGCGCAGTTTGCCGTCGGAGGTGAGGCGAACCCGGCTGCAATGTCCGCAAAACGGATGCGACACCGGCGCGATGATGCCGATTTCGCCCAGGCCATCTTGAAATGTGTAGCGCAGCGCGGTTTCGCTGGCGGTGTTGGCGGCCAGCGGAACCACCGGCTGGAACGTATTCAGCGCCGTAACGATTTCTTCCAGGCGAACGACCACCTCCGGCGTCCACACTCGGTCTTCTTCCAGCGGCATAAATTCAATGAACCGCACAATCACGCCTTCATCGCGAGAGAATTTTGCAAACTCGACGATTTGGTCCTCGTTAAATCCACGCAACAGAACACAATTGACTTTCACCGGATCGAGACCGACGCGTTTGGCAGCGCGAACCCCGGCCAGAACTCGGTTGAAACTGTCGGGCACGCGCGTGATGCGCGTAAATTTGTTGTGATCGATCGCGTCCATGCTGACCGTAATGCGATTCAGCCCGGCGTCTTTCAGCGGCCGCGCCAGATCTTCCAGTAAGTGTCCGTTGGTGGTGAGGGCAATGTCGAGCGGTTGACCCGTGGCGGGCGAAAGCTGCGCACCGTCGGCGGTAAAAGCGGTCCGCATCTGCGCCAGCTCGGCAATCATTCCGATCAGGCCGTTGCGTAGGAGCGGTTCGCCACCGGTCAGCCGGACCTTTTCAATACCCAGCTCGACGAACACCCGCACCATGCGGAGATATTCTGCGATGGGTAGTTCGGCATACTGCGCGCCCTGAGTACCCGTGCGGCAGTACACGCATTTGTAGTTGCAGCGGTCGGTGACCGAGACCCGCAGGTCCGTAATGGCGCGGCCGTGCTTGTCCGTCAGGCGCGACTGGGCGGATAGCGAGCGGACTTTAGAGTGCGTTGCGGTCGCGGCCATTTCTCTACCAGTATCGGATGCGGGAAAGGGCTCGCAGGGAGCAAGACAGCGCAACTCCCATGCAACGCAGGGGCCGACGGCTGTCGAGCTTCCTTTCCAATGCGATTTGGTGTTGCCTCAAATCGCGGGAGGCGCAGCCGTTTCCAGCCATGCCCTTGGTTCCTGCCTGCTTCCCGCATGCGGAACGCCGCCGCAACCGCCAGGGTATGCCCGGAGGCGGAAGCGGTCGGAAGACCCTCCCAGTATAGAAGGATTCCCGGATCGGAGGTGTCGGCAAAATCGTTTACAAATACTCTAGGAAAGGTCTGATTAAGTCGATAGAAAGTCGCTCAGGGGCTGAAGCCCACGGATTTTTCAGCCATTTACGGCACGACTGAAGTCGTGCCCCTGGAGTTTCTACATTTTCTCAAGCGGCGGCGGCCTGCACCCATTGTGTGGAGCTGCATTTGAGTGCAAAGGGATTGATGATGGTGGTTTGTTGCGTCATCTCTAT
>JBAVOQ010000225.1:0-63420 GCA_049692235.1 Acidobacteriaceae bacterium
GAAACAGCAGCGTCTGGTTGACCGTGTCAGCAATGAAGTTCTGGCCCATGAATCCAATCTAAAACAGAACCTGCTGCGCACACACTCTCGGCTTCGTCAAGAATCTATGCCCGACACACACCTAGACCCAAAACACCCTTCCGACCCGTTGCCTGTGCAAGCGCCCGGACCAATCCAGGTTGTGAATTTGCCCTTGGGGCTACGCAGGAAAGCATGGTACGAATCGTTTGAGTCGGTATATAAAGCTGCTCCAGGCCATCGCGTCGCTCGACAAGTACACCTTGAAAAAGGCCTGTGAGGCCCAGAACTCGATTGCATACCTGAGGACCTGCATCAATGATGCTCTTACCCGTATTGTCGACGCTTCTACGAATGCCAGAGTTGAGGAAATCGACAGAGAGCAGCCACTTGGTCCTGATCCAGGCCTCGATGAACTCCCCCAAAGTAATCTTGACTTCATTATCGACGAGATCCCTGATTCCTCCGCTCTGATTACCATCCTCGAGAGCATCCCTCAGGGGGGATATCGGTATCTCCTCAGTAAGGATCAATCGCTCATACATATCGTCCTAGGCAAACTCCATGAAGCTATCGACTCCATAAGATGTTGGGACGAGTATGTAGTATATGCAGACATCCATTGGGATGGTACCCACTATCATTCAAAACTAGCTCGCGTCATTCGCGCTTGCGAGACGACTCATGGTTGATCGCGAGAAATGCGAACTTGAAATCTATCCCGTCAAGTGTCGCGGTCGCTCAATGATGCGCTGGCAGGATGGATGGGATCTGGTTGTAACTAAGTCTGGGGGAGAGGTCAGAATTACGATCAGATTAAAGTCTGGTAAGCATGTCAGCCGGACCATTCCAGCGAAGTAGAGGTGTTCCACGGGATATACTGGGCCCGTGCCCAACTACATCGGCAGCACCCCCCCGTACCGAGACGGCGAGCGCGAAATGCATTTTCGAGTGGTCGCCATCAACCCTTATACGATTGGCCACGGACACTGCTTTCACTTCGACACGGAGCATGGGGACCGCGTCGGGTGGTTCACGAAGCGGCGGCAAACGTTACAGGTCGGTGACGAAATCCTCGCCCGTTTCGTGATTTACAAGCATGCGGAATACAACGGTAATCCTCAGAACCTTGCGCGACGATTCCGCATCGTTCCGAACCAAAGCTAAAAAATGAACTACAGCACCCCGTAATTAGTTGGACAGCCTATGGTCGTTTTCTGCTTTTCGCTGAGGTGTCCGTCCTTGTAGAGAGCATCGAGTTTCTGCGTGAATGACCCAGCGTCTATACCTAAGAGCTTGCGAGCCAAAAGATCGAACACAATACGAGTTCCTGCAGCCGCAAGAACCGGCTGATTCTTGTTGAACGCACGATAGGTTTCCTCAAGCGTCTCCCGGAAGGGGGTCACTTTGATCTCCCAGAGCCAATCGGGAAGTGCTCGTAATTTGATCCCAGGCCAATACTGGATGCGATGACGACCGTCCGAAGCGTCGTGACTTTCGCCCCAAGACTTCTTCTGGATATACAGTGCCAGGATCGCTGCAGTACTCGTCACGCCGGACAGGAATGGGATCACAACCTTGACATATAAATAGGTCGAAGGTCGTCTTGAAGGCTATCCCGGTAATCTCCGCTGTTTCAATGTCTTTATCGGATTCGGTTGCGATCAGAATACGGTTCCTATGCCCAGCACACCGATGGCAATAAGGGTTTGTTACCGAATGCAGTTTCTTTGAACGGGTTCGGCGGGAGGACATAATGATAATCGCACTCCAAATCGCCTAAATCGGAAATTCGGCTTTATCGCTTGTCGTCGAAAAATAAACGCTTCGAATCTTTTAAAATTCAACCCCGGCGGTACTACACATCATGACCGCCTTGCGCACCACATCGCATACATCCGCACTGGCCTCAATTGACCGGCTCTTATACCCGAAAAAAGAAGCGGCCTTCGCCCCGGGAGTATCCGTCCGCACCATTGGTTACCTGATCGCGGGGAAGCAGCTCAACACCCGTCGCATCGGCAAACGTGTACTGATTCCGGCTGGGGAGATTTCCGCTTTGCCCGGGCGGATCACCCGAGAGTCGAGAAAATCTGACTTGCCGCAATAGTTAGTCAGGAGTACAGTCGTCGACATGGCAAAGACACGTGGCGTCTACGAGCGCATCCCCGACTCCGGTATCTGGTGGATTCGCTGGATGGACGCTGAGGGCAAGCTGCACCGCGAAAAGGCTGGGCGCAAGTCCGATGCGATTGACCTGGTCGCAAAGCGCCGGGCAGTGACACTCCAGGAAGCCAAGCTGCCTGAGAAGTTCCGCAAAAAGGTAACGTTCGGCGATCTCGCAGGTGATGCAATCGAGCACAGCAAAGCTGAAAATGACGCTAAAGTGACATATGACTTGGGACTCAAGCTCACCGAGATGCGCAATAAGTTCGGCGACCGGGCAGCGCACGAAATCACCAAACAACAGATCGTCCGGTACCTTACCAATCTAGCCGATGATCGCGAGTGGAAGCCATCGACGCGGAACCGGTGGCAAGCAGCCTTCTCGCTTGTATTTCGCGTCGGAATCGACAACGAAAAGATCAACCGGAATCCCGCTGCGGGGATACGGCGAAAAACTGAGAATAATTCGAAGGTTCGATTTTTGAGCGCCGAGGAAGAATTGCGGCTTCGGAAGGTCATTACCAGACGGTTCCCTGAATTCATCCCGCACCTGGACCTAGCGCTCAACACCGGGATGCGCATGACTGAGCAGTACTCGCTTCGGTGGACCCAGGTCGATTCCGAGCGCAAGATTGTGAGCCTCCCAAAAACGAAGAATGGCAGGGCCCGCCACATCCCCCTAAATGCCGCCGCGCTGGCAGCCTTCGAGACCCTCAAAAATGAAGCGGACTATGTCTTCCCCTCGGCGCGCACCGGGATAGCTCTCCAATCATCCAGGGGTTGGTTCCGGTCAGCCCTGGAAGAGGCAAAGGTGGCGGATTTTTCCTGGCATTGCAACCGCCATACCTTCGCCAGTAGACTAGTTATGGCCGGAGTCGATCTGCGGACGGTAGCGGAGCTACTCGGTCATCGGACCCTTCAAATGGTGATGCGTTACGCACATCTCGCGCCCGAGCATAACGCTGCCGCCGTAGACAGGTTGGCGTCATTTTCTTCCCCAAGGTTTGGCACCAGTACTGACACCGGCAAAAGGAGAACCAAAAAATAGCATGTAAAGCGTTTATAATGAACGGAGAGGTGGCAGAGCCCGGTTGAATGCACCTGACTCGAAATCAGACATAGTCGCAAGGCTATCGGGGGTTCGAATCCCCCCCTCTCCGCCAGAAACTTCCCAGGCAACAATTCAGGGCAGGCCGATCGCATTCCAGATCAAGGATGCGGCGAGGCCCTGATCCATCAGGCGTCGCAGAACTCTTATGAACTTATTCAACATTCTGATTCGGTATGCCCCCAGAATACTTTCGCCGGTATAGATAGGTTTCGGTTCGTCTTCCGCTGCGATAATGAAACTGAAAAGGAACAATACCATGAAGGTGGCAGTGGGCAGCGATAGCGCGTCGCATTTTGCAACGGCAATTTGTGCGTATCTCGAAGAGAAGGGTGTGGAGCTGCTTCGTTGTGGCCAATGTCGCGGAGAGCTGGCAGACTATGTCGATGCAGCTCGCGCAGTGGCGGAGCATGTGGCCGCCGGGCGATGCGATCAAGGGCTGCTGTTCTGCACTACCGGGACTGGCGTGACCATCATTGCCAATAAAGTTCCCGGCGCGCGTGCGGCCCTGTGCGTGGATGGGTTTTCAGCACGCATTGCCCGGCTGGCCAACAACGCCAACGTGCTGGTATTAAGCATGCGATATACGGGCGAGATGCTGGGCAAGGAAATTGTGGATGAATGGCTGGCGACAGCACCTTCCACAGAACCGCGTCGCGTCAATTTCCATCGCAAGACGGAGGAATTGGATGCGTTATATCGAGGCGCTGTAGTAGGAGAGTCGACGCCGATCGACAGCAAGCCCTAGCGAATGCCATGGGCGCGCAAATTCGGAGCTACAGCGAAATCCCACGTTTCCACGGGATGAAGTCGTACTGACCATTCAGTTCGGCTTTGGTGTGCCGGCGTCCGCTGGCAACGTCAATCATCGTTTCCAACATATCGTTCGCAACTTGCTGGATGGTCGAATCGCCGGTAATGATGCTACCCGCGTCGACGTCGATGATATCGAACATGCGCGTTGCCATTTGCGTGTTCGTCGCCACTTTCAACACGGGCGTGATGGCGTTCCCGGTGGGAGTTCCCATCCCAGTAGTGAACAAAACAATGTTGGCGCCTGCTCCCACCTGGGCAGTGACGCACTCCACATCATTGCCGGGGGTGCAGAGAAGACTCAATCCAGGTGTCGTCGCCACCTCGGGATAGTCGAGGACATCGACCACGGGCGACGTACCGCCTTTGCGCGCGGCCCCAGCAGATTTCATGGCATCTGTAATCAGTCCATCCCGGATATTTCCCGGTGATGGATTCATTTCAAATCCAGAGTGGACAGCCTTCGCCCGCGCCGCGTAGGTGGTCATCAATTCCACGAAACGGTCTGCGATTGGCTGGCTGACGCTGCGATCGATCAGCCCCTGCTCCGTACCGCATAACTCAGGAAACTCGGACAAGATCGACTTGCTGCCGAGCGCCGCCAGCATATCGGAAACCTGACCGAGAGCGGGGTTGGCAGAGATGCCGGAGAAACCATCCGAGCCGCCGCACTTCAGTCCAACGGTCAGCTTGGTCAGCGGAGCGGGAGAACGTCGTGCGGTATTCGCTTGCTCCAGCGCGGCGAATGTTTGATCGATGGCGCGACCCAGCATGTTGGTTTCAAGGCCTAGCGCCTGTTGATCGAAGATCAGAACAGGTTTTGTCGCTTGTGGATCGCGTTTGCGAATTTCTTCCAGAAGAATGGATATTTCCGCATTCTGGCAGCCCAGGCTCAGGACCGTTGCACCGGCGACGTTGGGATGCTGAATATAGCCAGCCAACAAACCGCAGAGCGCACGCGCATCCTGCCGCGTGCCGCCGCAGCCTCCTTCATGAAAAAGAAAACGTACCCCATCGACGTGGGGAAAGATCGGGTTCGTTGCTGCGTCGATTGCCACGCCGGCTTCGTTGGTGTCGGCGTTTGAGGGATGACGATGAAGGATCAGGTCGCGCACCTGGCGGCGGTAGGCATTCGGTTTGCGATAGCCGAGTTCTTCCTCAAAGGCTTCTCGAAGCAATTCGACATTGCGGTTTTCACAGAACACGAGCGGCAGGACCAGCCAGTAATTTCGCGTGCCCACTTGTCCGTCTGCGCGATGATACCCGAGGAATGTGCGGTCCTGCCAAGAAGAGACGTCAGGCGGAGTCCATGGGTGCGGTGTGCGCGTCGTCGAATAAGAACTGGCGTCGTGCTGCAAATTTCTGGTTGTCAGCACGCCGCCTGCAGGAATGGGCTCGCGTACCTTGCCAACGATCACTCCGTACATGATGACTTCTGAGCCCACCGGCATCTCGTGTTCGACAAATTTGAACTTAGCGGGCACATCCATAGGAGGAACATACGTTGTACCGCCATAGGTCACCGGCTGATTGGCTGCAAGCGCCGTCAGCGCTACGAGTACGTTATCGCGCGGATCGAGTTTCAATACTTTTCGCATATCTGCCACAAAGCTTTCCTTCTACAATACCCGGAAATTGCCGAGGCCTCACTGTTCGGGATCGCGTCGATGATCCGCTCAATGAGTCCGAAATTCGCAGCCATCTCACGCCGGATTTGCTGTGCCGCTGTCCTGATGCCTGAGTTGAGGAACCAGGATCTGGAATATGAGGACCGCAAGGAGATACATGAACCCGCAAGCCGTAAACAGCAGGGAATAGTGGTGGGTGCGGGTGAGAATATATCCAGCCAAGGCGGCGAGAACCGTTCCGCCAAGTGCTCCCGCAGTTCCTCCGATACCCACGACCGTGGCGACGGATTGAGCCCGGAACATGTCTGACGGTGTGGAGAACAGGTTGCATGAAAAACCCTGATGCGCCGCCGCGGCAAGAGAGATCAGCGCGACGGACATCCACAGGGTCGCAACGTGAGCCGCAAACGTGACTGGAAGAACGGCGATTGCGAACAGCATCATCGTGCCCTTTCGACTGAAGTTGACTGAGCGTCCGCGCTTGATCCAGAACCCGGAGAGCCAGCCTCCGAAGACACTGCCGATGCTCGCCGCAAAGTAGATGACGACCAGGGGCAGACTCATCTGCGTGATGGTGATATGGAAGTGACTGGTCAAAAACAGCGGCCCCCAGAACAAGTAAAACCACCACACCGGATCCGTCAAGAATTTGGAGGTTGCAAAGGCGATGGTTCCGCGATCGGATAACAGCGACCACAGCGACCGCTTTTCCGCCGACTCCACGGGCGTCAGACTGTTATCGATGATCTGCGATTCTGGTGGGCGCAGGCGATTGTACGGAAATAGCATCCATAGGATCAGCCACAGCATGCTCATGCTGGCTGTAAAGATGAATCCGTAACGCCATCCAAATCGGAGTGCGATGAACGGGATAATGATGGGAGCCAGCAGAGCGGCAAAATTTGTGCCGGAATTGAAAATGCCTGTGGCCAGCGCGCGTTCTTCTTTCGGAAACCATTCAGCTACTGCCTTCAACGCGGCAGGGAAGTTTCCCGACTCTCCGATGCCCAGAAAAAATCGTGCCATGCCAAATCCGAAAGCGCTGCTGACGAATGCATGCGCTGCCGAGGACACGCTCCAGATGCCGACGAACAAGCCATATCCCTTGCGGGTTCCCACGCGATCGATGATCCGTCCGGAAAGCAGATACGCAAGCCCGTAGGCAAAGGTAAAACACGCGACCATGTTGCCGTAGCCCTGCTGCGTCCAGTGCAGATCTTTCTGTAGGATGGGGGCGAGAATGCCAAGGACCTGGCGGTCCATATAGTTAGTGGTGGTCGCAAAAAACAGGAGTGCGCAGACAAACCAGCGCATGCGGCCAGGACGTTCCTCTGGCTTACGCACAAACCGCGTCTCCGGCTGCTGCACTTGGTTCACTTGATTCAGCCTATTCTGTTTAGGAACAACTTGGCAGAAGCAATTATGTCCTTGGAACTGGACCCGTGGAGCCGCGTACGCGCAAGGTGGACTTGAGGAGGATCTGCTGCGGTTTCAACTCTGCCTGTTCCGCTGCCGGCACAATAGAACGCAGGAGCAAGTCTACCGCCGCCATTCCCATCTCATATGTAGGTTGTCCGATGGTGGTAAGACTTGGGCTCACAACCTCCGCCCAGTCGGCATCGTCGAAACTCATCACGCTGACGCGAGACGGGCAGGGTATCTTCAATTCCGTGAGCGCCCGAAGAATTCCGAGAGCCATGCGATTGTTGAGTGTAAAAATTGCGGTCGGAGGATCGGAGGATTGCAGCAGGCTGTGACCAATACGATATCCGCTCTCAATATGCGAATCTCCTTGACGCAGATGTTCTTCGCGGATTAGAAGATTCGATTCCTGCATCGCCTTGCGGCAGCCCTCCACCCGATCGATGCTTGTCGAGTGGGTCAAGCGGCCGCAAATCACGGCAATTCTTTGATGCCCCAGTTCGATCAGATGACGAACCCCGTTGTAGCAAGCGTCAAAATTGTCCGTCACAACGCAATTCACCTTCACCTTCATGGGAATGCAGTCGATAAAGACGATTGGGGCACGATCGCGGCCGAGGGTCTCGCGCACGGTATAAGAGTCGGTGGGCGCCAAGAGAATTCCGTCGACGCGCTTGGTGTGCAACGCGTCCAGGTGGCGGAGTTCCAGGTCGGATCGGTCATTGGAATTACAGACCAGCACTTCGTATCCGTGCTCGATGGCTTGATCCTCAACCCCGCGCAGGGCCTCCACAAAAAATGGATTCGTGATGTCCTGGACAACCAGTCCCAGCATGTGGGTGCGTCCAGTGCGCAGGCCGCGAGCTCCCGCATGGGGAGAGAAATTCATGGCGGCAATTGCTTTTTGCACCACAGCGGTTAACTCAGGGCCGACGATGCCCTTGTTATTGACCACGGCCGATACTGTCGAGATAGAGACTCCGGCGAGACGAGCAACGTCGCGCATCGTGTAAGAAGTTTGCTTGGCCATCACACTCGCCTTCCCCTCATACGCCTGGATGTGAGACTTGCCGTTGGCCGAAATGGATATGCACAGCCTTCGCTTACAGCCTCTAACGCTTCGATTATCATGCTCATTTTGACGGGGGCGATCTTCCGGGCTTTCTCAATCCATAGTATATGGAAGGCCCAATTGCGCCCATGATTTCTTAGCAGGTTAAGATTTCTCTAAGGTCTATCATAACGTTTCGAAAGCTATTGACAAGGGGAAACTGCTAGCATAGGTTCAGCTCTAAGCCGTCATTGTTTCGGTTCGTTGCCTTGATTTATCCTATTTGTGCGGTGTAAATAGCCCCTGGTGCCCCGCAAATAGGTGCCTCGGGTGAATTCCAGCGATAAGAACGCTTCGACCGTATCAGAAAACGAAGTGATTTGTAGCCGGGGTGACGACACCGGGTAGATGCGGGCTTGCCTGTTCATGCCCCGGAGCAAGAAACTAACGACTGAGTCAAAGTTTGCGTGCTTCCGTCATCATGGCATCGAGCGATGACGACAATGTTCTGGCGAGGGTGGAATGATAAACCACCGCCAAACCCGAATTTGAACTTTGCAGATCGAGCCTACCATGTACTCGTCGGCTCGTCGTAGACGGTGCAGGCGAAATGGGTGAGGTCATCGGTGCAGTAAACGAATCATCCTGGCTTGACCTGGCTCTTGCTCCGCTGTCGCGTCTTCGAGCCGCGGTGTTGGGGGATTTTTGCCTGGATGCGTATTGGCAACTCGACTCGGCACAGCCGGAAATTTCTCTCGAGACTGGATTACCCGTACGACAAGTGCGCAGCCAGAAGTACTCGCTTGGTGGCGCCGGAAATGTTGTTGCCAACCTGGTCGCGCTTGGCGTGGGACAGGTGCAGGCGATTGGCGTGGTGGGCACGGATCTGTTTGCCGCTGAGTTATTGCGTCTTTTGCGTGCATGCGGCCCGGCGATTCGCGATTACATGGTAGAAGACCCGCATTGGCAAACCATGGTGTACGCCAAACCGTGGAACGGCGACCAGGAAGAGAACAGGGTTGATTTTGGCGCCTTCAACGTGCTGTCGAAGAGAACGATGGATGCATTGATCGCTGCCCTCGATGTGGCTGCGGGCGAAAACAATGTCGTTGTTTTGAACCAGCAGATCTCACGCGGGGTCAACAGTCTTCCCATGATTGAGCGCATCAATCAGGTGATCGTGCGGTATCCAAAAACGCTTTTTCTGGTGGACGCACGTCATCGCCCGGACCTGTACCGCGGTGCCGTGCTGAAATTGAATGTTGCAGAAGCGGCGCGTTTTCTGCAGGAGCCGATCGATGATTCGGTTGCAACCGAGAAAGCAAAGAGATTCGTCTGGCGTATCACGCAACGAACGGGAAAGCCAACCTTCCTGACCCGCGGAGAGCATGGCATTCTGGTCGCCGACGGCAAGATAGTGCATGAGATCCCTGGAATTCAGGTTCTGGAGAAGACGGATCCAGTAGGTGCAGGCGACACCGTCGTGGCGGCATTGGCAGCGGCTCTGGGCAGCGGACAAGATCCGTGGACGGCTGCGAAGCTGGCAAACCTGGCAGCCTCAATCACAGTGAAAAAGCTTCGCGCCACCGGAACTGCGAAGCAGACGGAAATTCTCGCGGCCGGTCCTGAGCCGGATTATATTTTTGAGCCGGAGCTGGCGGACGCCCCCCATCGAGCGCGCTTTCTTGAAGGGACTGAGATCGAAGTGATTGGCGATCTGCCCACCGATCTGCAGATTCAGCATTGCATCTTTGACCACGACGGCACGCTCTCCACTCTGCGGGAAGGCTGGGAGAAAATCATGGAGCCGATGATGGTGCAGGCGGTTCTTGGGCCGGCATACGATGACGTTGACCCTGCCCGGGCTGCCAGGATAACGGCAGAGGTTCGCGCCTTCATCGATCGCACCACAGGCATCCAAACCCTGGTGCAGATGAAAGGGCTGGTTGACTTGGTGCGACAGTCAGGTTTTGTACCTGAAAATGAAATTCTGGATGAACATAGGTACAAGCACATTTTTAACCAGCAGCTGCTCAAGATGATCGAAACGCGCTTGTCGAAATTGAAATCGGGTGAGCTTTCGCCGGCAGATTTTCAGATCAAGAATGCCATGGCGTTGTTGCAGGAACTGCACCGGCGCGGAATCAAACTGTATCTGGCCAGCGGGACCGATCAGGCCGATGTCGTAGCCGAGGCGCAGGCGATGGGATATGCGGACCTGTTTGAAGGCCGAATCTTCGGGGCGGTCGGGGATATTGCAGTAGAGGCGAAGAAGTTGGTAGTGGACCGGATCATTCTTGAAAATGATCTTGCGGGGCGCCAGTTTGCGACCTTTGGGGATGGCCCTGTGGAAATGCGAGAGACGCGAAAAAGTGGAGGGTTGTCGATCGGCGTTGCCAGCGATGAGGTGCGGGGGTTTGGATGGAACATCGTGAAACGATCACGGCTGATCAAGGCTGGAGCCAATCTGATTATCCCGGATTTCAGCCAGCTTCCGGCAATATTCAAGGTGATGCAGTTAGCGTAGCGCCGCCGAGAGAGGGATGAGCCTGAGGGCAAAGGAGCAAAATGCAAATTGACCACTCGAAGGTGATTACCGTGGAGGAAATGCGGGCCGAGCGGGATAAGCTGGTTGCGCAGGGAAAAAGGCTGGTGTTTACGAATGGATGCTTTGACATTCTGCACCGAGGCCATGTGACGTATCTGACCTTTGCTCGGAACCAGGGGGATGCTTTGGTGGTTGGTCTGAATACAGATGCATCGGTTCGAGCCAACAAGGGCGACGATCGACCGATCAATTCCGAACAGGACCGGGCCTTCGTCCTGGGGTCGTTGCGAGCGGTGGATTTTGTCGTGCTGTTTGGAGATAAAGAGCCCAAGGACATCATCGCGAAAATTCTGCCGCAGGTGCTGGTGAAGGGAAGCGATTGGGCTCACTATGTCAGTGGCCGCGAGCTGGTGGAGGCCAACGGTGGAACCGTCGTGCTGGCGGATATGGTGGAAGGGCGCTCGACGACAAATACGATCCAGCGCATTTTGCAGGTCCACGCAAAGGATGAGAGGGAATGAAGAAACCGATCGTAGTGACCGGCGCAGCGGGATTTATCGGCCGCAACGTAGTAGCGGAACTGAATGCCCGCGGGTACGATAATCTTCTGCTGGTTGACAACCTGGGCCACGACGAGAAATGGCGCAATTTAATCGGATTGCAATACGAAGACATTGTCGATTCAGACGAGTTTTTATCCCGCGTGGAGAAGGGAAGAGTCGCCGATTTAGAGGCTCTGATCCACCTTGGGGCCTGCAGTTCGACGACGGAACGCAATGCGGATTTCCTCCTGCAGAATAACTACCACTACACTCAGGCTTTGTGCGGCTATTGCCTGCGGGAAAATACTCGTTTCATCTATGCTTCGAGCGCGGCGACGTATGGCGATGGCAGCCACGGCTACAGCGATGACGTGATGGAGCTTTCCACGTTACGACCTATGAACATGTATGGATATTCCAAGCACATGTTCGATCTGTGGGCGCGAAAACACAAGCTGTTCGATCGAATCGTCGGGTTGAAATACTTTAATGTCTTTGGTCCGTACGAAGACCACAAGGGCGATATGCGTTCGATGGTCGCGAAATCCTACGAGCAGATTCAAAAGGCCGGCAGAGTCGAGTTATTCAAATCCTATCGACCGGATTATGCTGACGGCGAACAGAAACGCGATTTTATTTACGTTAAAGATGCGGTCGCAATGACATTGCATTTTCTAGGGCGTCGTGACGGCGGCGGCCTGTTCAACTGCGGAACAGGGCTGGCGAGAAGCTGGAAGGACCTGGCGATGGCGGTGTTTGCTGCGATGAAGCTGCCGCCACAAATTGACTTCATCGAGATGCCGGCGATCCTGCAAGGTAAGTATCAATACTTCACGCAGGCGCCCATGGAGAAAATGAGACACGCCGGTTACTCAGCGCCCTTCACTTCTCTGGAGGCCTCTGTCGCCGATTACGTGGCGACCTATCTGCAGACGCGTGAGCCCGCGAACACCGAGGACAACGCCATAGAGAAAGTCAGGAAACACGGATGAACCAAGTGATCGCAACGAACCTGCGGGATGCGAAAGCGACGCTGGAGCAAGTCGCATCTCTGGCGACAAAGATCTTCGGCGCGGCCGGCGCCATCGCCGATGCGCTGCTCGCTGGAAACAAATTGTTGGCGTGCGGCAATGGTGGCAGCGCCGCAGACGCGTCGCATCTCACCACGGAATTTGTTTGCCGCTTCAATCAGGATCGGCGTCCCTATCCGGCGATTTCGCTGGCGGCCCAGGGGGGCGATCTGACGGCAATCGGGAATGATTACGAATTTAACGAAATCTTTTCGCGACAGGTGGAAGCGTTCGGGAAGCCCGGCGACATCTTGATTGCATTTACTACCAGCGGCCGAAGCCCCAATGTCCGGCGTGCTCTGGTGGTTGCCAGGGATTTGAGAATCAAGACGATTGCGTTTCTCGGCAGGGATGGGGGCACATGCGCTGGGCTCGCCGATATCGAACTGCTCGTTACCAGCGGAGTGACGGCGAGGATTCAGGAAGGCCATCAATTCTTGTTTCACACGATTTGCGAGATGGTGGAAGAGCAGTTGCAGTCTCGAGGTTGAAAAGTTCGGGCTCGAACCACTGCGTCTGTCGACGGGATGGATGGGCAATGGAGGATTTAGCAAGCCGGCTTGGCCGCTCGTGAGAAGTGGTAGGCCGGATGGAACGGCCAGAAAAAGCGGCCATTCCTTGGGATTTTTTTTGCGCATGTATTCGGATCGATTCGATAGCGAAAGTTCTCTATGAGTGAAGAAAAGAGCTTCGTCAAGGTGGCGAGTAAAGTATGGATTGGCGTGGACATTGGCGGCACCAAGACCGCCGTCGTCCTCTGCTCCGAACTACCGGCGATTTTGGACCGCATCGCGTTCCCGACGTTACCGGAACACGGGCCAGATCACGCACTGACATTGATTCGTCAGACGATTCATCAAATGATCCTGACGCATGAGCTTCGCCCCGGGCAAATCGAAGCGATCGGAATCAGTTGCGGCGGTCCGCTCGACCGGAAACGCGGAGTGATCCAATCGCCTCCAAACTTGCCTACCTGGAATGACGTTCCGATTGTCGATGTCTTGAGGAACGAGTTCAAGGTCGATTGTCGTTTGGAAAACGATGCCAACGCCGGAGCGGTCGCCGAGCATCGATTCGGGGCCGGACAGGGCGTACAAAATATGATTTTCCTCACCATGGGAACCGGTTTGGGTGCGGGCATCATCATCGGGGGGCGTCTGTATCACGGGTCAACCGACATGGCCGGCGAGATCGGTCACGTGCGGCTCACGGCCTCCGGACCCGTTGGCTACAACAAAGCTGGATCGGTGGAGGGCTGGGCGAGTGGCGGCGGAATGGCGCAGGCTGCCTCCGAACGAGTTGCGGCCGCGACGGAGAAGGGCGAGGTAACGTCTCTGGTCGGTCAAATGGCGACGAACAGAATCCTGACCGCGAAAGATGTGGCCGATGCTGCGCAGCAAGGGGATGAACTGGCCCGGCAGATCGTTTGCAGCACGGGAACTCGATTAGGAGAAGCGCTGGCCATACTCGTGGATCTGCTGAATCCGGAATTGATTGTGATTGGCGGAATTGCCATGCGCATTGGCGACAGCCTTCTGGAGCCCGCGCGCGCCGCCATGAAGAGGGAAGCGCTGCCTGCAGCGGCTCAGGCGTGCAGGATTGTGCCCGCGGCCCTGGGGGAGCGTATTGGCGACATTGCCGCGGCTTGCGTCGCCATGGGCTAGAGTGACAGGTTGGACCGCATTGTCGTAGCTACCTGCCATCACCGACATACGGTGCGGAATTGTGCAACACTGGTCGATGCGCGATGAACTCTCTTTTTGAATGAGGTCCAAATGAAGCTACCCCTGCTTGCCTGCTTGCTACTGCCTACCTTGATGTTCGCTCAACAAGCCCAAACCCCAGTCTCCCAGGTAAATCCGATGATCGGCACGGGAATCAGTTCCCAGAGCGATCATGGGAATACGGTGCCGGGAGCTACTGTCCCGTTCGGCATGCTCTATTGGAGTCCGGACCCGGTGAGCGGCCAGTTCTACGATTACGGCGAACCAGTCACGCGCGGATTTAGTCTGACGCATCTCAGCGGCCCAGGCTGCGGCGTCTACGGTGATGTGCCGATCCTTCCCATCCTGGGTACGCCGGAATATCCGCCACCAGTGCTGTCGACGCCGTATCGTGTCGGCTACAGCCACCAGCAGGAGGTGGCGCAGCCGGGATATTACTCGGTCCGTCTGGATTCTGGAATCGCCGTCGAGATTGCGGCAGCAGTCCATTCTGGTATCGCGCAGTTTACCTATCCATCGGGGAGCAGCAACCATACGCTGCTGATTGATCTGAGCCGGAACCTGACCAAGGTGGATGACGCGCACGTCGACGTGGCTGGAGCCAAGGTAACGGGGTGGGTTTCCAAGCGGAGGATTCTGCGGTACGGAAAATCGGTACAAAGTGTATTTTGTGTTGCAGGCGCATAGCGATCCGGCTGCCGCGGGAACTTTCAACGAGATGCAGGTGAACCCCGGAAGTACCTCCAGCAGCGGGCCGCGCACTGGCGCATATCTCAGCTTCAATCCGAACACGACAACAGTCCATCTGAAGGTGGGGATCTCCTACGTCAGTGTTGCGAACGCTGAGTTGAATTTGAACCGAGAGATTCCCGGATGGGATCTGGAAAAGGTGCGGCAGGATGCGAGCCATGCCTGGAATGCAGCGCTGAGCCATGCCCAGGTGAGTGGTGGCACGGCGGCGGATCGTACCGTTTTCTATACCGCGCTCTATCACGCGATGCTGCATCCGTCGGTGAATAGTGATGTGAATGGCGAGTACCTTGGATTTGACGGCAAGGTCCACCAGGCCGAAGCACGCGTACAGTACGCGAACTACTCCGGATGGGACATTTATCGCAGCCAGGTCCAATTGATCACGATGCTGCTGCCGAAGGTTGGCAGCGACATTGCGGAGTCTTTGGTGGTGGACGCGCAACAAGGCGGAGGCCTGCCGATCTGGCCCGTCGCCAATGATGAGAGCGGCGTGATGGCCGGCGACCCGTCGGATCCGATCCTCGCCAGCATCTATGCTTTCGGCGGACACGACTTCGACACCAAGGCGGCTATGACTGCCATGCTGCATGGCGCGACCGATCCGAAAGCGCATGTTCGCCTGTATCCGGAACGTCCTGGATTGGCCGATTACATGAGCAAGGGATACATTCCCGAGTCGGACGCGATTCGTGGCGCAGCGTCGGTAACGCTGGAAGACACCAACGCCGACTTTGCGATCGCGCAATTTGCCAAAGCCATGGGCGACGCCAAAACCCAACAGGAGTTTCTGAAGCGCTCCGCATACTGGCGTAACATCTTTGACCCGGACACGAAGTACATTCGCGCGCGCGACGCGAACGGTAAATTTCTGCCGGACTTCACGCCTGGTAAGAGCACAGGATTTATCGAAGGCAACTCGGCTCAATACACATGGATGATTCCATACGATCTGAAGTCCGTGATTGCGGCCATCGGTGGCCCCGAAACGGCGAAAGAGCGACTGGACAGCTATTTCAGCCGATATGGCGAGTTCGATCATCTCGATGAGCCGTATTTTTTCATCGGAAACGAACCCAGCTTCGGGGATCCATGGATTTACAACTGGGCGGGATTTCCGTGGCGCACGCAGGAAGTGGTGCGCAAAACGCTCGGTGACCTGTTCACTGACACTCCGGGCGGAGAGCCCGGCAACGACGACCTGGGCGCAACTTCGTCCTGGGTGGTGTTTGCCGACCTTGGTTTCTACCCGGAAATTCCCGGCGTAGGCGGCGTGACGACGAATAGTCCCGTCTTTCCTAAAGTGAAACTGCTGCTGGGCGATCATCCGCTGGAAATTGTCGCTGCCGGCGCGCCGGAGAAGAAGTACGTCAAGACGATTTCTCTCGACGGCTCCCCGATACGCAACTGGTGGATTGACTGGAGTCAGTTGTCGAAGGCGAACACTCTCGAGTTCACCTTGTCGAATACGCCGAATCACGAGGCCGGCGAGGCGCCACCCTCATACCCAGCCGCGTCGAAGTAGTAGTCCAGAGAGCACAAGCGGCGCAGTTATTTTGCGCCGCTGATGACGCGTTGTACGCGAATGCGGGCATTGGATGCCGCCTTTGTTGTCTCGCGGATCGCTTGCAACTCACTTCTCCAAACTGTGACGACGCTCACATACCTGTAGCCGTTTCTCCTGAAACAATAAGCGAAGACACGCAATGGTTTTCGCAATGTCTGTCGCAGCGCAAATTGGTTCCCGCGAAGCGACGATGCCAGTAACAAAGCCGCAATTCAACCGGGGAAGCACAGCGGGAGGAGCCATGTCTGTCTATCAAGTACCCGCGCTGCCGTCAGAAGATAAGCGCTGGCGAATCGTGGCCGGAACGATGCGCCGCCACGGCTATTCACGCAATGCCCTGATTGAGACGCTGCATACTGTCCAGTCGTCCTTTGGATTCCTCGATAAAGATTCCATACGGTTTGTGGCCAGGTCGCTGCGAGTCCCATTGAGCCAGGCCTACGGTGTCGCCACGTTCTACCACTACTTCAGCATGAAGCCGCCGGGGCGCCATACCTGCACCATCTGCACCGGAACTGCCTGCTACATCAAAGGCGCGGATAAAGTGCTGGCACAGACCGAAAAGCATTTGCACCTCAAGGTCGGAGAGACGACGCCGGACGGCAATATCTCGCTGATGACGGTGCGATGCGTGGGTGCGTGCAGCCTTGCCCCAGTCGCATTGATGGATGGTGAACAGGTAGGGCACATCCAGATGCCACGGATCTTCGAGCAGTTCGAAGGGTGGGCAGCGAAATGACTAGCGAAGAACTGCAGCAGATCGCTGAAGGCGCGCGTTTGGAGCACGAAAAATACGATTACGAAGTGAATGTGTGTATGGGCGCTGGCTGTCTTGCACAGCACAGCGACCAGTTGAAGGACGCTCTGGTCAAGGAAGCTGAGGTGTCCGGCAAACGATGTCATGTGCGCAGCTCCGGCTGCCTGGGATTGTGTGCGGCAGGTCCGCTGGCATTGCTTGAGCCCTCTAAGACCTTGTATGGCCACCTTCACGATTCCGACGCAAGCCAGGTGATCGAGAGCCTCGGGCAGAAGCCCGTAGAACGGCTGCATATTCAGCTGGAGGACTATTTCAAGGGTCAGCGACACGTGGTGCTGGAAAACTGCGGCCACATCGACCCCGAAAAAATCGACGAATACATCGGCTGCGGTGGGTATGCGGCCTTGCTGAAGGTGCTGACGGAAATGGATCCGGCGGCGGTAATCGACCAGATTGCGAAAAGTGGCTTACGCGGGCGTGGAGGTGGCGGATATCCTACCGGCTTGAAGTGGGGCACCGTGGCCAAGGCTATTGGCTCGCCGAAATATATCATCTGCAACGGCGACGAAGGCGACCCAGGAGCATTCATGGATCGCAGCGTCCTGGAAGGTGATCCACAGCGAGTCATCGAAGGGATGTCGATTGCCGCCTACGCCGTGGGTGCGAGCAAAGGCTACATTTATGTGCGTGCCGAATATCCGCTGGCGGTCAGCCGATTCACGGCCTCGTTGCGTGAGGCACGACGGCGCGGTTTTCTTGGCAACAATATTTGTGGAACCCCGTTCAACTTCGATATCGAAATTCGACTGGGTGCGGGCGCATTTGTCTGTGGAGAAGAGACGGCGCTGATTGCGTCGATTGAAGGCAAGCGTGGCACACCGCGACCGAGACCGCCGTATCCTGCGGTCTCCGGATTGTGGAACTGTCCCACCTTGATTAACAACGTCGAAACATTTGCCAACGTTGCGCCCATCCTGCGCAACGGCGCGGAGTGGTTCGCGGGCATGGGCACGGAGCGCAGCAAGGGCACGAAGGTCTTCGCGCTGACCGGCAAGATTACGAATACCGGCCTGGTGGAAATTCCCATGGGCATGTCGCTGCGAGAAATTATTTTCTCGATTGGCGGCGGAGTTCCCGATGGACACAAGTTCAAGGCAGTGCAAACCGGAGGCCCCTCGGGCGGATGCCTGCCGGAAGAACACCTTGACCTGAACATCAGCTATGACGCGCTGATCGGGGCCGGATCCATGATGGGCTCAGGTGGCATGATCGTCATGGACGACACCTCCTGCATGGTGAATGTGGCGCGCTTCTTCGTCGAATTCTGCATGACGGAGTCCTGCGGCAAGTGCATCCCATGTCGCGCAGGCACGGCGCAGATGTACGATCTGCTAACCAAGATTTGCAATGGCGAGGCCACGCATCAGGATCTTGACCTGCTGATCGATTTGTGCGACGTGGTGAAACATACCAGCTTGTGCGGGCTGGGTCAGACGGCGCCAAATCCCGTGTTGAGCACCCTCCGGTATTTCCGCGACGAGTATATGGAGCACATCGAGAACCACCGCTGTCCGGCTGGGGTGTGTGCCTGCAGCGCAAATGATGCGAAGCCGCCAGCGGAACTGGCAGAGGTGGAAGCATGAGCGCCGCGGTGGATGTCAAAACCCTCATCATCGACGGCGTGGACGTCAGCGCCCGCCAGGATCAGACGGTTCTCGATGTGGCGCGGGAGAACAACATCTTTATTCCCACGCTGTGCCATCTGGAAGGGCTCACCGAAGTGGGTGCCTGCCGGCTGTGCCTTGTGGAGATTAAAGGATCGCCGAAATTGTTTCCGGCCTGCGTGCTGAAAGTGGAAGAAGGCATGGAGGTCACGACCAAATCTGACCGGCTGCTGCATTATCGCCGCACCATTCTGGAATTGTTGTTTGCGGAAAGAAATCACGTGTGCGCGGTCTGCGTGGCCAATGGAAATTGCGAGTTGCAAACGATTGCGCAATCGCAAGGCCTGACCCATGTGCGCCTGCCGTATCGCAATCCAAAGTTGCCGGTGGATTTGTCGCATGAGCGGTTCGCCGCCGATCACAATCGATGCATCCTGTGCACACGCTGCGTGCGAGTCTGTGCAGAGATTGAGGGCGCGCATGTCTGGGATGTGACCGGGCGGGGAATCGATTGCCGCGTCATCACCGACCTGGACGATCCATGGGGCTCTTCGACCTGCACGAAATGTGGAAAGTGCGTGCAGGTGTGTCCCACGGGCGCGCTGTTCGACAAGAGCAAGGTGGGAGTGCCTCATCCCAAGCACCCGGAATTTTTACCGTACCTGAACCTGATGCGAGAAGGACAATGACCAAACTGAGATTGGCAACGGCATGGCTGGATGGCTGTTCAGGATGTCACATGTCGTTTCTCGACATGGACGAGAAGCTGATCGAGCTGAGCAGCGAGTTTGACCTGGTCTACAGTCCGCTGGTCGATATCAAGACCTTCCCGGAAGAAGTTGACATCACGCTGGTTGAGGGCGCGGTCAGCAGCAGCGATGACATTGAAAAAATTCTTCTGATTCGCGAGCGCACCCGCCTGCTGGTGGCGATGGGCGACTGCGCTGTCACCGGAAATGTTCCTGCTATGCGAAATGCCTTTGGCCCGGACGCGGTGTTGCGCCGCGCGTACTTTGACAACGCAGACCTACAGCAGCAAACGCCGTCCGTTGTTGTTCCTAAGCTGCTCGATAAAGTGCGGCCGGTCCATGAGTTCGTCCACATCGATCTGTTTCTGCCCGGATGCCCGCCTTCGGCGGCCACGTTCCACACCGTGCTGACGGAACTGATGGCAAACAGAATGCCGGATGTGGCCAGCCTGACCCGGTTTGGAGCCTGAGAAGAGGATGACGATGTCGCGAACCATTGTGATCGATCCGGTAACTCGCCTGGAAGGCCACGCCAAGATTACACTGAAGACCAACGGTGCCGGCGGAGTGGAAGAAGCCTACTTTCACGTGACCCAGGTACGCGGGTTTGAAAAGTTCTGCGAGGGGCGTCCGTTCTACGAAATGCCGTCCATCATGGCGCGTATCTGCGGCATCTGTCCGGTCAGCCATCTCATCGCCTCGGCCAAAGCATGCGAAGCGATCCAGGCGGTGGTGATTCCTCCCACGGCGGCAAAGCTGCGCGGGCTGCTGAACCTGGCGCAGATGATCCAATCGCACGCGCTCAGTTTTTTCTATCTGTCTTCACCGGACCTGCTGCTGGGCATGGATTCCGACAAGGCGGCGCGCAATATTTTCGGCGTCGTAAAGTCGATGCCGGAGGTCGGACGCGCGGGTGTTCAGCTACGGCGGTTTGGCCAGCAGATCATTGAAATTCTTGGCAAGAAACGCATTCATCCCGGATGGGTGGTGCCGGGTGGCGTCACGGAACCGCTGACGATCCCCAAGCGCGACGAGATTCTGGCTATGATCCCGGATGCCTGCGCCAGCATCATGCTGGCCATGGATGCATACAAGCAGATTGCCGATCGCTTTCAGGAAGAAGCGGCTGTCTTCGCCAACTTCCCCAGCCTGTTTCTCGGTATGGTCGCGCCGGACGATGGCCTGGAGTTCACCGACGGTGCGTTGCGTTTGATTGACACCGCTGGAGATGTTGTCGCCGATGGAATCGACGCACCTGGGTTCGATCAGGAGTTCGGCGAGGCCGTGGAGCCTTTTACCTTCATGAAATTTCCGTATTACCGCAAGATGGGCTATCCCGACGGCTGCTATCGCGTCGGCCCGCTGGCGCGGTTGAATTTGGTAAGCCACACCGGTACTCCGCGAGCCGATGCTGAGTTGCGCGAGTTCAAAGCTCTGGCGCAAGGGCCCGTTCTTAGCTCGTTCTATTACCACTATGCGCGCCTGATTGAGATTCTGTATGGCATTGAAGCCATCGAACGTATTCTGGCCGAACCCGACATCCTTGATACCCACGTGCGCGCAACGGCAGGCGTCAACTGCTTGGAAGGCGCGGGCATGGCCGAGGCTCCCCGCGGCACGCTGATGCACCACTACAAGGTGGATGAGAACGGCCAGATGTTGTGGGCCAACCTGGTGATCGCCACCGGGCAAAACAACAACGCAATGAATCGTGGCATTTTGCAGGTGGCTCAGCACTATGTCGACGGCAACCGTCTGACCGACGGAATGCTGAATCGGGTAGAAGCGGTGATTCGCACCTTCGACCCATGTCTCAGTTGTTCCACCCACGCGTATGGCCAAATGCCATTGGTGGTGGAACTGGTGGACCCGGATGGAAACCATCTGGATGAGAGGAGACGTAACGGATGACTCCCGCTTTGCTATTGGCGTGCGGCAACCCTCTTCGGGGGGATGATGGCTTCGGCGGCTGGGTGGCCTCGAGGGCCCAGGAACAATTTGTCAGTTCGCAATTGGAAGTGGTGGCATCGCGCCAGTTCACGCCAGAGATGGCGGAGCCCATCAGCACGGCTGACACGGTGATCTTCCTGGACTGCTCTGCGACATCGGAGCCCGGACAGATATCCCTTCTCCCCGTGGAACCCACCACGAAACCAGCAAGACTCATGACGCACCACATGAGTCCAGAAAGCCTGCTCTGGATGTCGCACGAGCTGTACGGTCGCGTTCCAAGGGTCGCCTATCTCATCACGGTCGGTGGGGACTCGTTCAAAATGGAAGAGCGGCTCAGCGATGCAGTTCGCGGCGCGGCGCCTGCAGTGCTTCGGATGGTGGAGGAGATGGTGCAAGCGGCGAAGGTCCAACGCTGGAACCTGCCGGGGTCGGAGTTTGAGTTTGAGGAAGCCGCTGAATTGACGCGCGTTTGATAGACTGAGCAGGCGGGCGGGAGTAGCTCAATGGTAGAGTAGCGGCTTCCCAAGCCGTTGGTTGCGGGTTCGATCCCCGTCTCCCGCTCCAGCAGAACGCCTGCATTTCCGCTCTGACATTCTCTTTATCGTGCACGTATTCTTCCGCGTCTTGACGCTCCGCCAGCGTACTGGGTAGCTGTTATTACCAGAGAGCCCACAACTCCGCAAGCAATGTCATGGCGTCGACTCGGGCTACCTTCACTTGATTCCCACCGCCATAGAATCCAATCCCGAAAGATGCTCAACGCGGGCCTGGCTGAAACCGGCTTCCTCCAACCAACCGATACAGTCGGCTCCGGTGTAGTCGAATCCACCCGGAGTTTCAATGAGCATATTCAGGCTCATCAACAAGCCGTGGGGATTCTTCGATCGGTCGTCGTCAATCATTGCGTCGTAGACGATAAGAGCGCCCCCGCTGGGGAGAGCTTCCCAAGCTTTACGAATCAGGAAGCGCTTCTCCTCCAGGTTCCAGTCATGCAGAATGTGACCCATCATAATCACGTCGGTTTGAGGCAAAGGGTCACGGAAAAAATTACCCGGCTTGAATTGCACACGGGAGGACAGTCCATGGTCTTCGACATACTGCTCAAAGATGGGCGCTACCTCCGCCAGGTCGAATCCGACCGCGCACAAATGGGGATTCTTGAGCGCTATCTGAACGATCAGGTCGCCTTGTGCAGCGCCGGCGTCAGCGACGCTTTTGTAATTTGCCCAGGGAAACCGCGAAGCGATGGCCATGTTTGCGGTGCGGCTGACCCCTGTCATCGCACGCAGAAATCCCTTCAACCGCTGCGGGTCAGAGTAGAGGGTGCCAAAGAAATCTGGATCGCCGTGCGCTGCCTCATTTTGGGGTTGACCGGTGCGCAGTGCAGTTGTCAGCTTGTTCCAGTGGCCAAAGAGGCGACGGTTGGCCATTTCCAGCATGCCACCGATATAGGACGGCTTGTGCTTGTCGAGAAAATAATCCGTCGAGGGCGTGTTGGAGTATTTTCCGTCGTGACGCTCGAGAAATCCTAATGCGACTAGCGCGTCGAGAAAATCGCGGGCAGATCGCGGATGCAGGCCCAGCCGGCCGGTGAGAGAATCCAGATCCTGAGGGCCCCTCGCAAGTTCGGTAAAGACTTCCATTTCGACAGCGCTTAAAAGGGTTTTTGAGGACCAGAAGGCCAGGCCGACCTGCATTATCTGGTCGGGTTGTGGCGGGATTGTTGTCACGGAGATTTCTCCTCTTCGAAGGGATTTCTACTGTTTGGGGGGGGAACTCAGCAGAGAGTCTGAACCATACTACGCGATCGGAAGCTAAAGAGATTGATTAAAACGCATTAGCATCCGAATGTCTCCCTGTAGCAAAGACCTGTTGACCGAGTTGCGTCGCACAGTCTACGATGCACACAACTGAATCCTGCCCGTGTTTGTGAACCTTTTGAACCGCCAAAAGTCTAAGTAATTGGGAGATCCGCGGGCGCGGAAAAACCTGATAAAGCTCCAGGGAGACGCGTATGAGTCAGTCTTTCGCTGTAGGGATCGGAGGCGCCGCTGGCCAGGGTGTAGCTACGCCGGGCGACATTTTCGCGAAAATCTTTAGTCGACGCGGGCTGCATCTGAACGCCTACAATGCCTACCAATCCATTATCCGCGGCGGCCACACGTTTCTGACCATTCGAACCGGCCCGCAAAAAATCTCCAACACCGGCGATCATCTCGACCTGCTGATCCCGCTCAATCAAGACACCATGGATCGACATCTTCGCCTGCTGACAGCGGGTGGTGCGTGTCTGTACAACGCTGACCTGATTCAGCCGGGCACGCCGGCCGAAGGTGTCCAGCTTTGTCCCATGCCAGTCTCGAAAATGGCGGATATCACTCGTAATAAGGTGGGACAGAATACGCTTGCAATTGGCGCGGCGCTCAGCATGATGGGCGTTGGTTTTCCTGCCCTCGAGAGCGTGCTGGCCGAGCAGTTCCAGAAAAAGGAAAAGGCTGTCATCGACGAAAACGTCAGCCTGGCGCGTACGGGATACGATTACGCCACACAAAACTTCAAGCCATTTGCCTGGGCTCTTCCAATGACCGACGCGCGTTATGCGGTGTTGAGCGGCAACGTGGCCATGGCGATGGGAGGCGCGGCGTCTGGCGTTAAATTTTACGCTGCCTATCCGATGAGTCCCGCGACCGGCGTGCTGCACTGGATGGCGAGCCACGCGCGCCAGGCAGAAATCATGGTGCGCCAGGTCGAGGATGAGATTGGCGTTGTCACCATGGCGATTGGCGCGGCCCATGCTGGCGTTCGTGCGATGTGCGCGACCTCTGGTGGAGGCTTCGCGTTGATGAGCGAAGGGATGGGGCTCTCCGCGCAGGCAGAGATTCCGATCGTGGTGATTGATTGCCAGCGCGCGGGTCCGTCGACCGGAGTACCGACGAAAACCGAGCAGGGCGATCTATGGCAAATGCTGGGCGCAGGCTTTGGCGATTACCCGAAAGTGATTGCGGCGCCGCTCGACATTGCCGATTGCTTCAAATTGATTCCAGAGATTTTCAATGTCGCAGAGAAGTTCCAGTGTCCTGGAATTGTCCTCTGCGATTTGTTGCTTTCAGAGGGACGCCTCAGCGTCGACCCCAAGTTGCTTGATTTTGCGCCTGTAATTGATCGCGGCGAAATGATCACCTCGAACGGGACGGGGGACCACGAACCCTACAAGCGATACAAGATCACGGAAAGCGGAGTTTCTCCCCGCGCCATCCCCGGGTTGCCCGGATACACGCACGTCGTATCGAGCGACGAGCACGATGAAGATGGCGTGCTGATCAGCGACGAGTACACCAACTCCGGCAAGCGCCGCGCCATGATGGAAAAGCGCATGCGCAAGGTGGACGGGATTGCGGCCGCCGTGCCGCCACCGGAACTGCATGGGCCGGCCTATTCGGACGTTACTTTGATCGGGTGGGGATCCACCTACGGAGTGATCGAGGAAGCGTGCGAATTGCTCGGCGCGCAGGGGATCTCCGCGAATTACTTGATTGTGCGCTGGCTGGTTCCGCTGCATGGGGACGCGATTCTGGATCTGTTGCATGGCGCGCACCGCACCATCATCGTAGAAAACAATTTCAGCGGCCAGTTCGCACGCTATTTGCGCAGCGAGACCAGCTTTGTTCCCGACGGAAACATTCGCAAGTACGACGGAGAACCGTTTGCTCCCCACCACATTGTTGAAGCCGTGAAGGAACAACTGGCAGGCAAGACCAAGCTTTCTGTACCGACTCACGAAATCATGGTGTGAGCCAAAGACAACCGCTTCCTTTGCAAAGGAGAATCGAAAGATGGCGACTGAACTAGCTGGAGTGGCTCCCAAGGCAATCGCGATGGCAGACTTGAAAGGGAGAGTAGACCCCGACTGGTGTCCTGGCTGTGGCGATTTCGGCGTGCTCGCCGCGGTTCAAAAGGCTCTGGTGGAGTTGCAAATCCCCGGCCACGAAGTGGCTACCATCAGCGGCATCGGATGTTCGTCGAATTTTCCCGGCTTCATTGAGACCTACGGCATGCACACGTTGCATGGCCGTTCGTTGCCGGTGGCGACGGGAATGAAGCTTGCGAATCATGCCATGACGGTGCTGGTTACAGGCGGCGATGGCGACGGATTCGGAATTGGCTGCAATCACTTTATACACACGATCCGCCGCAATGTAGACCTGACGTACATCGTGATGGACAACCAGATTTACGGGCTCACCACCGGCCAGACATCGCCGACCAGCCGCATTGGCATGAAGACCAAGAGCATGCCCTATGGAAACATTGAGACGCCTCTGAATCCGGTTGCGCTGGCGCTGGCCGCCGGGGCCACGTTTGTCGCGCGCGGATTTAGCGGGGAGCAGAAGCACCTGACAGAGTTGATTAAGCGCGGTATTGAGCACAAGGGATTTTCATTTATCGACGTGTTCAGCCCATGCGTGACCTACAACAAAGACAATACATTTCAATGGTTCCGCCCACGCGTCAAGAAGCTCGAAGACAACGCAGAGTATGATCCCAGCGACTGGTCCGCCGCCATGGAAAAATCCCTGCTTTGGGGCGAAGAGATTCCCATTGGTAAATTTTTTGAACGGACAGATCTGCCGACATTGCATGGTTCGGAACCGGTGTTGAATGCCGGACCGTTGGTTCACCAGAACAACCGCATCCCGGCCGACATTGCCCAAAAATTTATTGAAGAATTAATGTAGCTGCAGTGGTGGCGATTGCCGCAACAGAGCTACTGGACAGTCAATGTTTCCGCAGCTTGCAGCCTGCGAACCACCGTCTCCTGCCCCAGGCTTAGCATTACGGCGAACAAGCTAGGCGCCACGGCTTGGCCTGTGAGGGCGACGCGGGCACCATTGATGAGTGCGCCGGCCTTGATTCCTTTTTCCGTGGCATACGCGCGCAGCAGTTCTTCCGTCGAGGCCTCTGTAAACTCGCGCACCTCGGCGTATCGATTTCCAAGTTCAGCCAGCATCCGTCGCACTGCGGCATCGGAAAGAAACTTCTTCACAGCGGCTTCGTCCATGGGAAAGTGGTTGCCAAAATAGGCCAAAAACGTGGATGCAAAATCTTTTAGACTGCGCGCGCGGGACTGCAGAAGCGCGATCGCTGCGAGGATTTCTTCGCGGCTGCGGGTGGGTTGGTAGTTCACGGCGCGCCACTCTTCTTCGATCAGGGGCAGCAACCGGGAAGGGTCATAGGCGCGGATATACTCCGTGTTGTACCAGGCGAGTTTCTCGTTATTGAAGACTGCATTCGAGTGGGCTATGCCGTCGAGCGAGAACATCTGAATCAATTCATCCGTCGAAAAAATCTCGCGATCGGGACCGTCGGCCTGCTTCGCCGCTTCGCCGGGACTCCATCCCAGGAGCGCTAGAAAATTTCGGAAGGCCTCGGGGACGATTCCCATGTCCTTGTAAGCCATCACGCTCGTCGCTCCGTGGCGCTTGGACAAACGAGTTTTATCCGGTCCCAGAATCAGCGGCAGATGCGCGAAGACGGGTAGGGAAGCGCCCAATGCCTGATACAGCAGGACCTGCTTGGGGGTATTGGAGAGATGATCGGCGCCACGAATAATGTGGGTCATTCGCATGTCCAGATCGTCCGCGACGACGCTCAGGTGGTAGGTCGGGATACCGTCAGAGCGCAGAAGGACAAAGTCCTCCAGTTCGGCATTGGCAAACTCCATGGGGCCAAACACGGCATCCTGGAAGACCGTCACGCCCTCGCGCGGGACCATAAAGCGCACCACAGCGCATTCCCCCTGGGTAATGCGCCCCTGGGCTTCAGCACGCGAAATGGCGCGGCAGCGGCCATCGTAGCGCGGCACAGTTCCGGCTTCCGTAGCCGAAGCGCGTCGAGACTCCAACTCTTCCCGAGTACAGAAGCAGTGGTAGGCGTGGCCGCTTTCAACCAAGGCGGCAGCGGTACGAGCGTACAGATCGAGGCGCTGGGATTGATAGAACGGGCCCTCATCCCAATCCATCCCGAGCCATCGCATGCCCTCAAGGATCCCAGTGACCATATCGGCCGAAGACCGCTCGAAGTCTGTGTCTTCGATGCGAAGGATGAAAGTTCCTCCGGTGTGGCGGGCAAACAGCCAGCTGAACAGTGCAGTGCGAGCTCCTCCCACATGCAAAAAACCGGTAGGGGAAGGGGCAAAACGGACGCGTGTTACTTGAGAAGAGAATTTCATCGGATGTGGGCCAAACTCTTATCCTAGAGGATTTTTGCGAAGGTTGCTGAAGCCACGCGCGGTTGTTTTCCATTGGCCGGAACAACAAAAGCCCTGGCTTGAGCCAGGGCTTGGATGCGAGCGTAAACGTTAGATATTCTGCTAGAACAGGCGATAGGACACACCAGCGGAATACACCCAAGGGGTCAGGCCAGTGGGTGGAAACTGCCAATGTTGATATTCGAAATCGGCAGGGCGAATGGTAAGACGGTTCGTGAGCTTATAGTCGACGCCACCGCCGCCAGCGAAAGTCGTGTAGTTGTACGTCTGGTTGGAAATGAAGTTTGGGTAGTGGAAGCGACTTCCACCGGCCAGAAATTTGACGTAGGGCATCCACTTGCGGCCAAGCTCATACGTGACACGTGGTCCGCCCAGAAAATTCTGTTCAGAGATTCCTGCCCCGGAACTTGAATCTGTAAGAAAATTCAGAAAACGTACTTCTCCTTCCACTCCGACTCCAATATTGCGCCACACGCGATAATCGAAATCTGCGTATGCGCCCGGTCCGAATGCATGTCGTTGGCCGTAATCTGTTTGTCCGAAGGAGAAATAACCTCCCGCAGTGATGGTCGCTCGTTTCGGCGTGACTGGAGCGACCGCCTGGGCAAGCAGAAATATCGGGCAAAATAAAAAAGCCAGCCCACTAAAAAGTTTTTTCCCCACCGTAAAAACCCTCCCCCATGCAAGAAGAACTTGTATGTCTAGAGGCAGATACTGTTTTGTATCTGCCTCCTAGTGTAAGTCTACGTCATTGATTAGATGTACTGTCACCCGGGGAGGCTGCTCCAGTAGACGCGGGAATTGGCGCTGCCTGCCCGTAGGGGCGGAGCCTAAAGAAAATAGGCGTCAATTCGAGTGGCATCTTATCGCTTGGGCTCAACACCGCAACGGGTTTGGAGTTGAGTAAATCGACCGAGTCATTCCACGAATCCACGCGAACGCGGCTTCCGAGCGGCAGAGCCGCGATCTGGCGGACGTTGCCCATATCAAGTTTGGGTGCTTTGGCGACCAATGCGCTCATCCAGACCTGATCGTCGGCGGGGCTGGTGAACAGCGAGTCTCCAAGTTGGGGCTGCATCAAGGCCGGTAATTCCTTGGAGCGAGCGAGTAGCATTTTGTAATAGAGGCCAGCATCCGCCAGCTTGTCTTTGTACGGAGAGTTTTCCAGGAGCTGGATTGCCTTCTTCGCGGCGGCCTGGTTCTCTGCGTCGCTGTGGTGCAAAGGTACTCGGCGGATGGTCGCCTGATCGGCGAACATCAGGTTGTCAGGGAAAGCAAATTCTGTATCGACCTTATGCCCCAGTTCTAAGTGGGCCAGTTGGAAGGAAAGGACTGCAGCCAGGTCTGCTTCGTAGGGGAGGGTATCGATCAGGCCTTTGCTGAGTACGATGGTGTTTCCAATGGTCAAAGATTCCAGGGGATACGTCAAGAGAACACGGCAGTGTACGGGTTCCGGTAATGAAATGTTATTTGTGAGGATGAGGTTGTTGGTGACCTGCTCCAGCACCTTATCAAAGTTGCTGGGTGCAGCCAACAGGCCGGCTTGGAAGAGACGGTCGAGAATGTTCGATTCTGCTTGTTGCGACCACATGCGGGAAGCTTGCAGCGGGCTGACGTCCTGCGCACTTTCGCTCTGATCGGATACAGCGTCAATCTTTACGGTTGCGTTGTCGGAGGTTGAGGCGGGTTGACGCAACGAATAGCCCCAAATCCAGGTTTGTGCGCGGAAGAAGCCAGCCTGGTCCGGAACAGTTCCCGGTCCATGTTCTTCTGCGTACACCGCGGTTGGCAACCAGAGGCCGGGCTGCACATTGGTGCGCCAGCTGTCGAAGTGATAGTAGACCTGGTGGCCGTTGTTGCTGGTGTAGGTGCCGCTGAAGCGAACGATATTGCCGCCCGTATCTTCAACCCAGACACGACCGATGAAGCGACCCGAGCCGGATCCGGACTTCGGCGTCACATCGAAGAGATCTGTCCTCGTGTCGCCGAGGAACTCGCGACGTACGAACACAAAATCATAATGCTGACGATCGAAGTGATTGGCGTCCAGCAGGAGCATTTGCACGAACCCTTGGGCGACATATTCGATCTTGAACGCCTTGGTCAGTCCATTAACGAACATGACCGAACCCTTGAGAGCGTTTTTCTTGGCGCCAGCTTGCTGATAGCGATTATCTTGGATGACCTTGCCGAAATCCACGCGGCCCAGAAAATAGTGGTCATCGGTGGGTACCGCGCTCAACTGCGTATCCGGCTTGAAGTCCTGAATGTAAGTTTCGACAACAGGCGTGCGTTGTTGCAGCGCCTGCAGGACACCCCGTTCATGGCCAGAGGCCAAATCGATGAGGCGAACCATCTGGGGGGTCAGCTTGCCCATAGGCTGTTGATTTTTTTTGTGCCGGGCCGAGGCAGGGAGAGTGATGGACACCAGCAGAAGGAGGGCCAGTCCTCTGTTGCGTGAACCTCGAGGGATAAGTTTCGAAAATCGCATCATTGTGTTCCTTGGGTTACCTGGTTTAGGGTTGTTTGCTCACAATTACGCTCACTGGAAGCCGATCCAATCATACGTGAACATTACCGATACGTTACCAAAAATTTCAAAATGGTAATACCTTATGTTACGTAAGTTTAAACACGCCTGCCCAGAATTACGCTAGCTGGAAATCGATTCGATAATATGTGGTAATGTCGACGGGCCGCCCATCGCGAGTTGCTGGCTTAAAATGAGTCTCTTCTGCCACCCGAATCGCCTGCTCGTCCAACCCGTGACCTAGCCCACGAACCACCCGGATGACGTGACACCGCCCGTCAGCCGAGAAGCGAACCTCCAGAACAACGTCGCCCTGGATCTTCAGCTGTTTGGCCTCCGGCGTGTATTCCGGTCGTGGGTGAGAAATCACCTCGACCGTCGTCTCATTGCCGGTATTGGCCACCATCACCTTGGGTGTCTCGACTGCAGTGTTGTCCTTAAAGGCGCCCTGCGTGACCTTGCCGCGCGGACCGTTTCCGGTGCCACCAGCCACGCCGTCAGAGAAACCAACGGACGCCACTTTTCCATGTCCGCTGCCGCCTGGGACGCCATTGGCATATCCGGAACCGAAATTCACCCCGCCAACTTTTCCACGCCGAGCAGAGCCGGAGCCGGAAGAATCGCCCACCGCACTCTGAAAGCTACCATAGGCTGCGATAGTTGCCGGACGGTTTGCGCCCGGGTTTGGGTGAACTCCCATCGGATCGCCAAAGCCGCCAGTTTTTGTCGACGTCTGGCCCATGTTGTTCGCGACCGCAGTTGGAACATTCGTGTGAAACAGACCTACCTTCGGCTGCGCCGGCAAGGCAACGGAGTCGGGCCGGTACGGCGGTAGCACGGGCTCACTTACATTATTCAGATGAACCCGGGCGAGCTTCGGCTGAGTTTCAGTCGGAGTGGCCTGCCGGTAGGTAATTTTGGGCGCGATCCGGTTCAGCAAATCCGGAGTGGGAGGAATGATCGGAGGCTTGACGTGAATCGTCGGCCGCACCGGCTTCACAGGAGTAATGGGGAGCAGGAGGTCGGTCTCGATCACGGGCTTTTGTACCACCTGATGAACCATGAAGATGGACAGAATCAGAACCAGCGCGATTGCCGAAGCATTGACGATCAGGCTTACGATGAAGGATTTATTTCTTCCCTCTGGTTCTGGCAGGAGTCCGAACGTGGCTAGTTGTCGACTGGAAGGTACGCGCTCTCGATCTCTCGAGCGGCGGGGGGGCAGTCCGGTATCAGGCCGGACTGAATGCTCTCTTGTCGCAAAACTTGTCATACCGCTTTTACCTCAACGCGTTCAAACGTTCGCAGATTCAGAATTTTTGGAGCAACATCTTTCTTCGGTACCGGCACATCCGGCTGGCTGTTCAGTCAGGGTATCTTTTGAAATACTGCCGACTCCGAATTGGGCACAGGCAAAGAATGTTTCAAAGAACCGCAGCAGAGAACAAGGTTCAAATCCAACGTGAAATCCATCTCTGCCAAATTTTTCGAGCAGCCATACAATCTTGGATGCTGCTCGTATTTGACGAGTACAGTTTTGCCAGGTCAAAGTGGAATACGGCCGCACTCCAGCCTGTTTGATGCTGTGAATCTCAGAGCCCGGAAAAAGGCTCCTAAGCTCTGCGTAATTGGCTATGTTTGCCAATGAGTATGCCACAACTTAGAAATTTTGAAATGAAATTCTCGCATGTCTATCGGAGCCGGGTATCGTTACATTAACCAGTGGGGGGACCCGACCCGTCAAAATATGCAAACTTGCGCTTTCGGCCTATCATCAAGAAACAGGAAATCGTTGATTCGCTTTATCTGAGGGAATTTCAGTGAGTCCAGGAACAATCCTTCTCCTATCCTCAACTTTCAACCATCTCTAGCGATCAACAATCCCAGCTGTACTGCACCGACAACGGAAAAGTTCATTGATATATAAGGAGATAATCCAATTGAACGCACTCATCACCGGTGGCGCTGGTTATATAGGGGGCACCGTCGCCCACCTGCTCGCGGCGGCCGGGCATCGTGTCGTGGTGTATGACAATCTGTCCCATTCCAAACGCCTTTCGGTACCAGCGAGCTCGGCCTTTATCGAAGGGGAAGTCGGCGACCGAACGAAGATGGAAGCCGCTCTCCGAAGCCACAAGATTGATGCCGTCCTGCATTTTGCCGCCCTGATTGAAGCGGGCGAAAGTATGCAGTGTCCTGAGTTGTATTTTAGCAATAATAGCGCATCCACGTTAATTCTTTTTCAGGCCATGCTGGCGGCCGGTGTCCGCAAGCTGGTTTTCTCTTCCACCGCCGCCGTTTACGGCCAGCCGGAGCGCACTCCCATCGCGGAAGACGCTGCGCTGCACCCTACCAATCCGTACGGCGAATCGAAGCTGCTGGTGGAGCAGATGCTGACCTGGTTGCATCGCATTCATGGCTTCCGCTACGCCAGCCTGCGCTACTTCAATGTCGCTGGTGCCATTGCTGGACGCGGGGAATCGCATGAACCGGAGTCGCACCTGATCCCTCTCATCCTGGATGTGGCGCTGGGCAGAAAGGAAAATATTCGCATCTACGGCACCGATTATCCGACGCCGGACGGCACCTGCATACGCGACTATATTCACGTTCGCGACCTCGCCGATGCCCACCTTTTGGCGCTTGCGGCACTCGAAGAGAATGACCGCATGATCTATAACCTTGGTAACGGCCGCGGCTTCTCTGTGCGCGAGGTGATTGAGGCGGTTCGCCGCGTTACCGGTCATCCCATCCCGGTTGAGGAGTGTCCGCGCCGCCCTGGAGATCCGGCCATCCTCGTGGCGAGTTCTGACAAAATCATCCGAGAACTGGGCTGGCAGCCGAAATCCCCCGGTCTGGATGACATCATCGCCGACGCGTGGGCATGGCACCAGGTGCGATACAAAACGGCTGGATAGGGCAACCTTGGTTCAGCTACAAGGAACCAAGGAAATTCCGGCGACTGATCCTGGTGTGCGTCTAACATCGCAGGGATAGAGTTTCTGCCGGCTGGGCTCGCCGTACCAAGCAGCTTGCCCGGCGAAGTGTTCGAGGAATACAAGAGAAGCGATGGGTTGGAGGGAAGTATGAAAACGTATCGCATTGCAAGTACCTTTCTGGTCGCTGCAATTTCAGGCGCAGGTCTGGGAGTCGGATCTTCTGCCCTGGCGCAAACGGAAAATACCGCCGGAAAAGCGCAGGTGATCGTCACAGTGAACGCCGACAAACCGCAGGCCGCCGCGCCTCTCCAGCCGGGCGACATTACCGTGAAGGTGAAGGGCCGTCCATCAGCTGTTGAGAGCGTCACCCCGATCAACGACGTGACCGAGCCCACGCAATTGGTGTTTTTGTTTGATGAATCCGCGCGGTCGTACCTGGCGCTGCAATTTCCCGACTTGAGGAAGTTCATTCAGGCGCTTCCTGCGTCGACGTCAGTTGCGGTCGCGTATATGAACAACGGCAGGGCGGTCATGGCACAAAAGCTGACGGCAGATCACAAAAAGGCAGCCGATTCTTTGCGGCTTACAAATGGCATTCCCGGCATCACAGGAAGCCCCTATTTCTGCTTGTCCGACCTGGCGAAGAATTGGCCTTCGCAAGAGAAGGCCCGTCGCGTGGTCTTTATGGTGACGAACGGCGAGGATCCCTATTACAGGTCGCGCGATATGCAGGACCCTTATGTGGCGGCCGCAATTCAAGACTCTCAAAAAGCCAGACTTCTGGTGTACTCGATCTACTTTCGAAACACCTTCGGCGGTGGATCGCGCAGTTTCAGCACTCTGATGGGTCAGAGCTATTTGCAATATGTCGCCGACGACACCGGCGGCCAGTTTTATTCCATGGCGATGTCGAGTCCGGTTTCGTTTGAGCCGTTCCTGAAGCAGTTCAAGCAATCGTTGGAACGTCAGTACCTGTTGATCTTTGCGACCGGGAGTACGGGCTGGCAAAGAGTACAGGTTCAGTCCAAAGCCGGCGGGATCAAGCTGACCGCACCCAAAGCGATCTACGTGGAGAAGAATCCCTAGCAGCAGGTAATTTCGAACCACTCATCCTGAGTGAATGGCAACGGTCGCAGGGTCGGTCATCTATGCTGCGTCAGCACCAGGGCTAGCACAGTAAGAAAGAGTGCCGGCGGCATCACCAGAGCCCCGACACGAAGAAATCGCCCGCCGCTCACTTCGATATTTTCGCGGCGCATGGCGATCAGCCACAAGATGGTTGCCAGCGACCCTGTCACGGAGAGATTTGGGCCCAGATCGATGCCCAACAGCACCGCGGCATGCATGGCGCGGGTACCGTGAGCCGTCAGCACGGCGGACGCGCCGATCAACCCCATGGGAAGATTGTTGATTGCGTTCGCGGCAATGCCGAATCCGAAGGCAACCGCACTCCAACCCGCGATGGGCGGCCATGCGGCGGCGGCTGTCAACGCGTCGGCAGAGATCGCGAGCACTCCTACCTCTCGCAGCGCCGCCACCATGACAAACAGTCCCGCCACCAGCGGAATCACGTTCCAGGAAACCGAGCGCAGCGATGCCGCCATCGCGTGCCCATCCGTGCGTGCAACGAAAAACATGGCCAGAATGCCAGCCAGGCAAGTGGCTGGTCCCACGGGCCCGCCCAGCCCGGAGGTGACCAGCAATGCGCTCGCGGCCAGTAAAATCCCAATGCCTGCGCGACGTCCCCTGACATCGAGCGTCGCCGGAGGCGCTCCGTCGTGGATCGCTGGAAGCAAGTCCTTGCGACTGTGCCACCACAGCACGAGAAAGGTCATCCCAATCGAGGCCACGGAAGGCAGCAGGAAGATTCGTAGCCACTCAACCAGTGCCGGCAGTCGGCCGTCGAAAACGACCAGATTCGCCGGATTCGAGATAGGCAGCAGGAAGCTGGCGGCATTGGCGATGAAGGCGCAGGCGAACAGGTAAGGCAGCGGAGAAGTTTTTGCGCGACGGACAACGGCCAGCACAGCCGGGGTAAGAAGAACGGCCGTCGCATCGTTCGACAGCAGCGCCGTGACCACAATGCCAATGCCGTACACCAACACAAACAGGCGCGTCTGAGATCCCTTCGCATGACCCATGGCCTCGGCGGCCAGCCAATCGAAGACGCCGTGGTTGCGCGCCAGCTCCGCCAGCAGCATCATGCCTGCCAGGAAGAGATACACATCGGTCCCGCTGCGAACCGCAGACCATGCCGCGCCAAGCGGCAGCAGGCGAAACAGCACCAACAGCACCGCACCGGCGACGGCCCAGACATATTCCGGAATGCGACGCGGACGCCACAGGATCAGAATGAACACCAGACCACACAGCAGCCAGGTGGCAATCCAGAACGCAAGTTGGGTTGGGTGGTGAGGCATGAAGAGTCCATTGTCGCAGATGCGGCTCGAGCGTTCTTCGAGTGAGAGAAGGCCAGCGGACGTTTTTTTTGGCGTCGCACAGATCGGATGCTGCGATTTCGAATCTCGACGGCCATCGTTTACCATGGCTTGGTTGGTCAACCGATGCAAGCGCTGCAATTGACGGAATACCGGAAGCTGCAACTGGTGGATTTGCCAGTACCATCCCCTGCGGCAGATGAGGTGCTGATCCAGGTGGCCGCGTGCGGCATCTGCGGCAGCGACGTGCACGGTTTTGACGGCTCGACAGGGCGCCGCATACCGCCCCTGGTGATGGGTCACGAGGCGGCAGGCGTGATTGTCGCCGTGGGCACTGCGGTTCACACGTATGCGATCGGCGAGCGCGTCACGTTTGACTCCACCATCTCTTGCGGAGAGTGCCGTTTTTGTAAAGAGGGCGCGGTCAATCTGTGTGATCGTCGCGAGGTGCTGGGCGTTTCCTGCGGAGACTATCGTCGCAACGGTGCCTTCGCGGAATATGTCGCTGTTCCGGCGCGCATCGTGTATCGATTGCCAGAGTCACTCAGCTTTGCCGATGCCGCGATGATTGAAGCGGTCTCTGTCGCGCTGCACGCGGTGGTGCTGACGGCCCCAGAAAAGGGCAGCACCGCATTGGTGGTGGGCGCGGGCATGATTGGGCTGCTGATTCTGCAATCGCTGCGCGTGGCGGGCTGCGGTGACATTTTTGTCACCGATATCGACGCTGGGAGATTGCAACTGGCAAAGAAACTCGGCGCAACAGAAACCATAATTGCCGGCGCAGCAACGACCAGCGATGAGGTGGCGGCAAAGATACGCGAACGGACTGGCGGCCACGGCGTCGACGTTGTGCTGGAGGCCGTAGGTACAGCGGCCACTGTGCGAACCGCAATTGCCTCGGCGCGAAAAAATGCAACGGTGACCCTGGTCGGGAACCTTGCGCCTGAAGTGCCGTTGTCGTTGCAGATCGTCGTCACGCGACAGATTCGGCTGCAGGGTTCTTGCGCTTCAGCCGGCGAATATCCGCAAGCAATCGAGCTGATGGCTAATAAGAAAATCGATGTCGCGCCCATGCTGTCGGCGATCGCGCCCCTGGCAGAAGGAGCGCGCTGGTTCGAACGCCTTTACGCGCGCGAAGCAAATTTGATGAAGGTGGTTTTAACGCCGGGGTCGACCGCATGAGCCCCAAATCAGCAGAAGGGCGGAAAACGATGTTCGACCTGACCGGCCGCGTCGCGCTTGTGACTGGAGCCAGTCGCGGGCTGGGGCAAGGATTCGCTCGGGCGCTGGCTCGTTGTGGTGCCGATCTTGTGTTGACCAGCCGTAAGCAGGCCGATCTCGTTCCGTTTCAAGAGGAGATCCACGCGATGGGAAGGAAGGCGGTCGCTCTCCAGCTTGACGTGCGCAATGAGGCCAGCATTGCAACAATGGCCGAACAGGCGCTCGCCGCGTTCGACGCCATCGATATTCTGGTGAACAACGCGGGTTGCAATGTGCGCAAGCCTGCGCTCGACGTTTCCTGGCAGGACTGGAACCAGGTGCTCGACACGAATCTGCGCGGCAGCTTCTTCGTGGCCAAAGCGATTGCGCCGCAGATGATTGCGCGCGGCTACGGTCGCATCATCAATATTGGTTCGGTGACCAGCGTTGCAGGCTACGCGGGACTGGCGCCCTACACAGCCAGTCGCGGCGGCATTCGCCAACTGACGATGAGTCTGGCCGATGAGTGGGGCAGACACGGTGTCACCGTGAATTGTTTGGCTCCCGGATGGTTCAAGACCGATCAAAACAAAATTCTCTACGAGGATCCGGAGTGGGTTGAATATCTGGTCGACCGCATTCCGCTGAAGCGACCCGGCGCGGCCGGCGATCTGGATGGTGCGATCGTCTTTCTTGCTTCCGAGGAGAGCCGCTACATCACCGGACAGACCCTGCTGGTGGACGGCGGAATATCCACCGGAGCGATGCGTGCCATACCCGCGAAGCGTGCCAAAACGTCGTCATGAACGGGCGGGCACAGAATGGGAGAGAAAATGGTTCACTCGAAGCAGATGTATCCATCCAAAGCGTTACAAGGTCGTCGAAAATTCGTTCTCGCCACGCTCAGCTTGGCGCTCTTTGTGACCTTTGCTGACGCCGTACGGGTGCAAGCGCAGACGGAGACCGCGAATTTTCGCAAGCACGCGGTCACCTTCGCCAAGCCGCTGACCGTATATTTCATCGACGTCGAAGGCGGCCAGTCGACGCTGTTCGTCACCCCGTCGCATGAGTCCTTGTTGGTGGATACAGGCTGGCCCGACAATGACGACCGCGATGCGGATCGTATCCTGCAGGTGGCGAAGGAGGCTGGGATCGACCACATTGACTACCTGCTGATCACACACTTTCATGTGGATCACGTGGGCGGCGTTCCCAATCTGGTCAAAAAGATTCATGTCGACACCTTCATCGATCACGGAGTCAATCGCGAAACGACCGATGCTGTCACGGAGCAAGGTTTTGAGCGGTATCAGGCGGTGCTGGCGCAGTCCCACGTCAAACACATCCTGGCAAAACCTGGCGAGACAATTCCGCTGACTGGCCTGACAACCACCATCGTCAGCGCAGACGGCGACACGATGGCTACGGCATTGCCGGGCGAGGGCCAGCCGAATCCATATTGCAAGTGCTGTCTGACGCGAACGCCAGACAAAACCGAAAATGGCCGCTCGGTCGGGTTCGTGATGCAGTACGGCAAAATGCGCCTGGTGGACTTGGGCGACCTGACCTGGGACAAGGAAATGCAGCTCATGTGCCCCAACAACAAGCTGGGTCAGATGGATGTCTACGTGGTTTCCCATCATGGCTGGTATCCCAGTAGCAGTCCGGCGTTTGTGGATGGCATCGCGCCTCGAGTGGCCATTATGGACAATGGGGAACATAAGGGCGGCTCTCCGGTTCCCTGGGAGACGATTGAGAAATCGCCACGGATCAAGGACTTGTGGCAGCTGCACTACTCCGACGAAGGCGGAGCGGAGCACAATGTGGCTACGCCCTACATCGCGAACGTAAGAGGAGCCAACGTGAAGAGCGACTCAGACGGCCACTATATTCGATTGCTGGCCTATCCAGACGGCAAGCTGGTGGTCTACAACTCCCGCACAGACGAAAGCAAAACCTATCCGGCGCCGCAATAAGACGACGCTTGACCGCGTGGAAAGTCGTTGCCATGGATGCTGAACAGGTTCGCGAAGCGCTGTTGAAGTTGCCGCACGTCGAAGAGACGATGCAGTGGGGTGCGAATCTCGTCTTCTGGGTGGGAGACAAGGCGATCGGCGGCAAGATGTTCGCGCTGGTGAATCTCGACGAAGACGGCAAGGGTGTCATTTCGTTTCACGCAGGGCAGGAGCGCTTTACCGAGTTCTTAGAAATCGATGGTGTCATTCCTGCGCCTTACATGGCGCGGATTTTCTGGGTGGCTCTCACGCGCTGGGATGCGATTCCGAGCCGCGACTTGCTGAGCTTTCTCGCGCATGGGCATGACCTGGTCTATGCAAGATTACCCAAGCGCACAAAAGATGTACTGGCGATGCCGCCGACTGCGCGAAGGAAGTTGATCGCCGAACGCAGGAAGCTGCTGGCTAACCGTAAACGAACTACGCCTCGATAGCCTCTATTTGCGGCGCATCGATCCGCTGAATCTTCCCCAGCAGAAATGCATAGCTGATGGTTCCAATCAGCAGAAGGAAAGCTGCCAACGCGAATGCGGCGGCAAACGTGTGCGTCCAACTGGTCAGATACCCAGTGATCACGGGCGCGATGATGGCAGAGATTTGGCTGCCGAAGTTCATAATTCCGCCCACCTTGCCAGTGCTGCTGGCCGGTACCAGTAAGCCGGGTAGTGTCCATCCGACCGGGGCAGCGGCGGAGAGGCCTCCAATCCCAACACAAAGCGACAATAGCGCAGGAATCGGATGATGTGTGAAAGCGGGCCCTGCAACGCCAAGGCCGCAAACCATCCCCAGCAACAAAACTCTCCGGCGCACGCGTGCAGCATCATGTCCCTTGCGAATCAGCGCATCAACCAACCATCCGCCCACAAAAATATCGATGATGCCAGCGAACAACCATGGCACACTGGCCGCCCACACGGCATGCGCCAGCGTCAGGTGCAGGCCTGCAACGGCATAGCTGGGCAGCCAGGTCAGCAGCAAATAGAAGCTGTAGTTGTAGGTGGCAAAGCCGAACATTGCGCCGAGAATCTTGCGTTGCCGCAGTAGATAGCCCAGTGGGTAGGAAGATGATGGAGCACCGACTTCTATCGGCGATTTCTCGCCGCCTTGAATATAGGCGCGCTCGGCGGCGGAAAGGTGCAGATCGTCCGTGGGGTTGCGATAGATTTGGGCGAATAGCACGAAGTACACAAGGCTCAGAACGCCTGTGAATGCGAAGCTGAATCGCCAGCCAAAATGGATGAGCAGCATGCCGACGAAGGGAACGCCCACGGCAGGGCTGAATTTGGCAGCAGCGTCGAACATGGCGGTGGGCAGTCCCCGTTCTTTCTCCGGAAACCAATATCCAACGGCGGCTGCACTGAGGGGAAAGATGGGAGATTCGCCGACCCCGAGCAGCAGGCGCGAGGAAAATAAACTGACAACACCCTGGGCGGCAGCGGTTGCGAATGTGGCGGCACTCCAGATAAACGAACTGACGACGCCCACGCGATGCAGCCCGAAGCGATCCAGTAGGACGCCGGAAGGCAGTTGCAGCATGGCATACGTCCAGCTATAGGCGCCCAACAAATATCCGAAAGAAACGGTGGTCAGGCCGAAAGTATGGTGCAGCGACTGTTGGGCCACGGAAATATTGACGCGGTCCAGATAGCTGATCATCACGCCCAGGGCCAGCAGCCATGCGATTCGCCAGCGTCGGCGTCCGGCGCCGGCTTTCCTTGGAGTTGTGCTGATGGCGGGGTTCCTTCTGTTTTAGACCTTGCGCTGCGGATATTCTCGCAGTTTTCGGCCCTATGAGTCGATTGGGCCGCTTGCATCAGGGCCGAAAATCCACGATACTGTAGGTTCAGGATCCAAGGGACGCAGTTCGTCTACGGCGATGACTCCGCCTTCTCTCCTGCTATCAGAAAGGAATATATAAGCTGTGTTGATGATTCGTCTTTCGCGCGTAGGCGCTCGCAAGAAACCGTACTACCGCATCGTTGTGATCGAGAAGGATCGTGCCCGCGATGGACGCTCTCTTGAGGTGGTTGGAACGTACAATCCTCGCACTAATCCCGCAACCGTGGATTTGAAGAAAGATCGCGTCGACTATTGGACCGGGAAGGGTGCCCAGCTCTCCGATCGAGTCAACAAGCTGGTCGCGACAGTAGCCGCGCCGGTAGCCCAAGCAACGTAGATTTCAATTTCCAAAAGGGTTTTTGATGGCGCCAACAAGTGCGCCAATTATGTGAGAGCGCGGCCTTCTGGCCGCGCTCTTCAGTTTGTCCTTCCATTTGGCTTTTCCGGCCTGTGGAACCATCTTTTCTGCCCAAAAATGACAATTCAATGAATGGCGGCAGCAAGTTTACCCCCAATAGTAACCTTGCTAGTGACTAATGAGTAAACGATAAATAAGCAGACAAATCGTTTTTAATTAGGTATAAACGCAATCAGGTTTCAACGTTTCACTTATGGGGTTAAGGGATGTCAGAGAGTTCTGCGGAGCCGTCTGCGGTGGAGTTAATTACGGCAATCGCCCGTTCATTAGTGGATAAGCCGGAAGAAGTTTCAGTCAACGCAACATCGAGCGAAGCTGGCACCGTCTTGCGGCTGAGGGTCGACCCGACAGATGTCGGAAAGGTCATTGGCAAGCAGGGACGGACGGCTAGATCGTTACGAACGATTCTAGGAGCCGTCAGCGTCAAGCTACATCATCGGTACAGCCTGGAGATTGTGGAAGAAGCCAAGACGGATTCTGTTTCAACGTAGTATTTTTCCCAGTTGAGTCTGCAGCATGCATCGTGTCCCCCCACGTGCAACAATTACGCTGTGACAGATTCAAGGCCAGCAGCCACCGAAGCCTGGGTGCATGTAGCCCGCTTGATTCGACCCCAGGGACGACGAGGCGAAGTGCTGGCGGATATCCTCTCTGATTTCCCCAATCGATTTGCGGAATTGCGCAGCGCATTTCTATGGCGCGGCAATCATCTTCCATTGATCCCAATTCAGCTTGAACAATCCTGGCTGCACAAAGGCAAAGTGGTGCTGAAATTTGCCCGCGTGGATTCCATCTCCGCGGCGGAAGCCTTGCGGGGAGCGGACCTGGTCATTCCGTCTGCGGAACGCATGCCACTCCAAGCTGACCAGGTCTACATCAGCGATCTGATCGGTTGCGAGTGCGTGGACGTACCCGCCGACGGAGCCACTCCAACGCGCGTCCTCGGTACGATTCGAGATGTGATCCAACAGGCGCAGACCGCGGATCTGTTGATTGTTGAGGGCGCGGACGGGATTGAATACGAAATTCCATTCGCGAAGGCGTACGTGGTCAAAATCGACGTAGCGGCCCGACGCATAGAGATGCGCCTTCCTGCGGGACTTTTGGATGTGAATGCGCCGTTAACGGAAGAGGAACGACGCACCCGAGAGGCATCGTCCGAGTCAGCATCTTAGCCGTAGATCGCCTGCGGTACAGCCGTCCCGATCTTGCGGCAGACGATCTTCCATCGACAGTGTAGAGGCGGTTCGCAATCGTGCAGAACGTCTTACACGCGCAGGCCGTCTCACAACTGTGGCCTTGGCGATCTTGGAATCACCGACGCTATTTTGTCGGAGGCTCTTGGGGAATGGCTTCTCCGTCGGAACGAGGGTCGGAGCCGGCGAAATTGACGTTGCGTTGTGTATCCCGGACGACGGCTTCCCCTTGCCCTACGGCAAACGAGAACGGCTCCAACAACTGAATCTGCTGTCCCCGCTTGGTCAGCTCCACCCGCACTGCTTCCGGAATGCCGGGCTCCATCTGCACGTCGCAGCCGTCAAATGTTGGCTTGGTAAAACGCGGTTGCTCCAATGCTGCCTGTACGTTCATCCCATAGTCGACGACATTAGCAACAAATTGCGCGTGCGCCTGGGCCTGGTTCCATCCACCCATAATGCCGAACCCGATGTGCATGTCTCCCTTTTCCATGAAGGCTGGAATGATGGTGTGGAGCGGCCGCTTGCGCCCCGCCAGCGAATTCGGCTGACCGGGCGTCAGGCTGAATCCCGCGCCGCGGTCTTGAAAGGAGAAGCCCAGTCCGGGCGCAACCATTCCCGTGCCGTAGCCTTCGTAATTGCTCTGAATCAACGAGACGATGTTGCCGTCTTTATCGATGGTGGAAAGATAGATGGTCGTCTTGCCATGGGCGTTGAGGTACCGCGTAAGGTCTGAAGGCAGAACCTGGCAGGACGCTTTGTTCATATCGATCGACTTTGCGCGCTGTTTTGCCAGATCTTTCGAGAGCATTTCCTTGATAGGAATGGGAGTAAAGCGCGGATCGCCGACGTAGCGGTACATATCCGCATATGCCAGTTTCTTGGCCTCGATCATCACCTGCAATGCAACGGCGGAATTATGACCGTACTGCCCCATCGGAAACTGTTCCATGATGTTCAGCATGGAAAGCGCGGCGACGCCTTGTCCGTTCGGCGGCAACTCGTAGACGGTCCATCCGCGATAAAGTGGTGGAAATCGGTTCCACCCATTCCGGTTCAAAATCCGAGAAGTCTTCTCGCGTGTGCGTACCGCCCTGCTCTCGCAGAAACGTAACCATGGTGTCGGTCATGGGGCCGTTATAGAAAGCATCTCTGCCATGCGCTGCAACTTGTCGCAGGGAGTCTGCCAGCGCAGGATTGCGAAACAGGTCACCAAGCTGTGGCGCTACACCGCCGGGGAGATAGGTCTCCTTATATCCCGGTTGCTGCATATCTCTCTTGCTGACCCAGTAGCGCGCATTGCGTTCGGCTAATGGAAATCCGTTCTGCGCATAGTAAATCGCGGGCGCTAAAGTTTTGCTGAACGGAAGCGTACCGAAGCGATCCTTCAGGGCTTGCCAACCCGCAACGCATCCCGGAATGTCGATGCTGTGAACTCCGATGGGATCGATGCTGTCGATGTGATGGGATTTCAGATAGTCGATCGTGAGTGCCTTGGGCGTCCATCCGCTAGAGTTGAGTCCGTAAAGTTTGCCGGTTTTTGCGTCATAGTACAGCGCGAATAGATCGCCGCCCATGCCGTTGACATACGGCTGCACCACCCCCATGACCGCGTTGGCGGCAATGGCCGCATCAATCGCGTTGCCGCCTTCTTCCAATATGTGGGCGCCGGCCTGGGACGCCAGAAATTGTGGCGCAGCAACAATGCCGAACTTTGTAACAACCATGGAGCGGCCTTGCCCGGGCATCGAAGCAAATTGTTGACCGAGGAGCGTTGTGGAAGCGAAAAACACCAGAGCGGCTGCGCGCGCAATGAACTTCATACTTTCCCTCCTTCGTGAAAATGGGTTACGAACTTTCATTTGCCGCCTCTTGAATCTCAATTTGGAAAACTATTTTGCGCCCGGGGCGTTGTCCAACTCGGTTGCGACGTGCTCTACAAACGCGGCTTCATCTTCAATTACATGACCCACAAGAACGATCTGCGCGGTAGCTTCGTCATAGCGGTTCTGCTCGATGGCCTCGCGAACTCCGGGTAAGGTTTTCGCGTCGTATCCGGTGTACCATCCGGGCGCGTAGATCAGGTTCTGCATCCACGGACGGCGGGGCAGACCCTGCGGAGCCGTTAGTTTTCGCGCCGCCTGCATCAACTCCTGATTGATCGTGGCCAGACGCTCGGGCGGAATGCTTCCGCTCAGCGTGCGGGTTCGAGCTGCATTGAAATGGGCGGCGGATTTGTCGAGCGATGCCAACGCGTTGTCGAGCGGCGCGAAGTTGAGATAGGGCGGTGTTGCCATCGGAGGAGGAGCAACCATGGGATGTTTCGGATCGCTGGTCAACGCGTACGCGTTCATCTGCAGCGCAGCGGCGCGCTCTTTTGCTTCGTTTTGCCGGACCGCAAGCAGGTCCTTCACTTCACGATCGTAGATATGCAGCGTGTCCGCCAGGGCTGCAAAATCGTAGGGCAACACATCCGCCTGGGCCATACGCAGCACCAGGATGCCGTCTGTCTGCGCCAGCGCGCGACCATAAACATAGGTCGAATCCGCATAGTGCGAGTACCAATAAAAATCGTCGTAGATGGAATGGTAGACACCCGCGCCATCATCTTCTCCACCGTAGCTGACATTTAAGGAAGCGATGCCCAGGTGATCGATAAACGCGGTGAAGTCCGACCCGGTTCCGAGCGGTCCAATGCGAAAATCGCTGCGTGTTTCGATCTCTTTGCGCGCTTCCGGGGTGCCGTGCAGCAGTTCCCACGCACGCAGCCGCTGCCATGCAGAGACATTCGTCTCCGGATCGGTGACCGACTGAGCGACTTGATTGACCAGGGGTTCCAGCGAATGGGAACCCTGCGCCGCCAGATAACCGCGCTCATTGCCATCGCTATTGATGTAGACCGCGGCGTGCTTGCGAAGCTCGGCAGCATGTTGCTCCGCCCACTCGGTTGAGCCAAGCAGCATGGGCTCTTCGCCATCCCAGGAGAAGTACATGATCGTCCGCTTCGGCCTCCATCCGTTAGCGGCCAACTGGCCGATAGCGCGGGCTTCTTCCAGCAACGCGACTTGTCCGGAGGTGGGATCGTCGGCTCCGTTGACCCACGCGTCGTGATGGTTGCCGCGCAGCACCCATACATCCGGATCTTCTGAACCGCGCATGGTCGCGACCACGTCATAGACCGGCTTCAGATCCCAATTGAATGTGAGCTTCAGGTGAACTTTGGTGCTCGACGGACCGATGCGATACGTGATGGGAAGACCGCCGCGCCAATTGGCGGGAACAGGAGGCCCTTGCAGCGCAGCCAGCAATGGCTGAGCATCCTGGTACGAAATGGGAATGACAGGAATCTTCGGCAAGGAAGGCGCATCTTCCCGCTTCAGGCGTTTGGCATCGGCGGTCGCACCGATTCCAGGCGTGAGTGGATCGCCGGGATAGTTCGGCGCATCGAGCACACTGCCACGTTGGACACCTTCTGCGGGGCGCATGGGGCCATTTGGGAAAACCTGGTTGACGGCATATCCGTCTTCCGCCGGATCGGAGTAGATGATGCAGCCGATCGCGCCGTGTTCGGCGGCAATCTTTGGCTTGATCCCTCGCCAGCTAACGCCGTAGCGCGCAATAACAATCGCGCCTTGAACAGAGATTCCATAGCGCGCCAACTGCTCATAGTCCTCCACCAGCCCGTAGTTCACGTAAATCAGCGGCGCGGTCACATCTCCATCCGGGGAGTAGGCGTTGTACGTCGGCAGTTGCTCGTCTTTTTGATGGCTGGTTGGATCGACGGCGACTGCAGGTTCCGCAAGTGTGGCTCGAAAGTTCCCCATCTCCAGCAGACGGGTCTTCGGCGTGGGAAAGAGAACCTGGAAGGTTTCGATATGGGCATCCCATCCCCATTGTTTGTATTGCGCCAGGATCCATTCGGCATTCTGCTTGTCGTACGGCGATCCCACGTGATGCGGCCGGGCGCTCAGCAGCTTCATATTGGCGCGCATGCGCTGCGGGTCAGGGATGGCGGCAAAGCGCTTCTCCAGATCGGATTCGATCTTGGCGTTCGCAGGAGAGAAGCCCAGCATGGCCGGCGCGTCCTGTTGCTGTGCCTGTGCAGAAGGCGAATAGGCAATACCAGGCAAAAGAAAAAGAGCGAACAGACATAGGGTTAGCTGGCGCAAGTTTCCTCCCCGATTGCGGGATATTTTGGTTGAGAATATGCGGGGGATTTCTCGTGTGCCGTAATCGTACTACGCCGCGCAATGGGAAGAGGGGCGCATCGGCGCTGAGGCAAACCTCCTGGCGCGAAACCGGTCGGCGAACAATCGTTTCCGTCTTTGCGGGTGTTGTTGTAGGCTTGGCAAGGGACGGCCGTAACCGGCTGACCCTGCCTGAACCCTATGCCGACACCCGAGAAGCCCGACAACCAGCGCAAGATCGCGCTACGAGAATTCGTCCAAGCGGAATCGATGATCCAGATTGCGCTGGTGCTTCCGCTTTCCTGCATTATCGGATGGGCGATCGGGGATTATCTCGACCATAAACTGCATCAATCCTGGATTGGAATCGCTGGCCTGGCAGTGGGGATTGCCGCCGGATTTGTTCAGGTTATTCGCATGGCCAACCACGCCAATCGCAGCGACGACAATCAATGACTCCTGAAACCAGTACGCCTGTCCCGACAAGTGAATCCAAGCCGCCCGAGACCTTGACCCCAACGCCACAAGGCGGCTTGATTCAGTTTAATGAAGAGGATATTCGCCACACGCTTCGCCGCGCACTGATTCTCGCCGGCGCAGCCGTGCTGGTGGCATCGCCGGTGTTATGGGCTTGGCTAGGCTGGCGAACCTGCCTGACGTTTGTCATCGGCGTAGCCATCTCTGCCACCGGGATTGTGGAATGGTTACAGCTACTTTCAGCGATGATGTCCAGGATGGAAGAAGGGCGCACTCCAGTTCCGATGGGCCGCGTTTTGGTAATGTTTTTCCTGCGTTTGGCAGTCGCGGGCGTGCTCTTATATGCTAGTCTAGACAGTTTGCATGGCTCCGTTTATGCGTTGCTGGCTGGGCTGGCTGTATCGCTGCTTGCCCTGACGGTGGAATCGATCCGGCTGGTATTTCGCACCGGATGATGCCGCCCATCCATCCGACGTTGGCCTGATGCCCCAAAGCTTGAAGAACCTGGACAGAAAGTACGAACGATGCCCCTTCAACATTTCCTTGCCCACATACTGAACCAGCTGTTTGCCGGCCCGGTGACAGCCATGATGAACTGGATTGGCCATCCACCGCTCAATCCTGCGGCGCCGATCAACGGCGTGTTCACCATGGAGGTGATCGCGTTCCTGATCCTCCTTGTCTTCTTCATTCTGGTTCGGCTGACATTGAGTGTGGAAAAGCCCAGCGTGCCGCAACGTCTGGCGGAAATGGTGGAAGAATTCGTCACCAACCAGACTGAGCCGATTATCGGTCACAAATACAAGGTCTATTTGCCGTATCTGGCGGCTCTGGTCATGTTTGTGCTGATCAACAATCTGCTGGGGTTGGTACCGGACGTACAAACCCCCACCTCGAGCCCTGTCGTGCCGCTGGGGCTGGCGCTGGTAACCTTTGTCTACTATCACCTGCAAGGGCTGAAAGAGAATAAGGCGAAGTACGCCAAGCAATTTGTTGGACCAGTGTGGTGGCTTGCCCCGCTCATGATTTTGATTGAGCCGGTCTCTCACCTGGCCCGCGTGCTTTCCCTCACGGTCCGTCTGTTTGCCAACATGTTTGCCAGCGACTTGTTGATCTTGATTTCATTCATGCTGGTTCCCGTTTTTTTGCCAGTCGCGTTTATTATGCTGCACCTGCTGGTTTCACTGATTCAGGCCTATGTGTTCATGATGCTGGCCTCCATTTACATTGGCCAGGCGATTGCGCACGAGCACTAAAATTTGAGCTTTGCTGGAGTTGCATTCCCTCCAGCGGTAGTACCCCCGAAGGTGGGTCAGGGGACGCAGCAGGGCAGGCGTCCACCTTTCATTGGCGGGAGATCTTAAGAAACTATCGGAGTTACATACATGCGTACCATGCAAAATGTTTTCATGACGCTATCGGTGCTGTGCCTGGCCGTTCCGGCCTTTGCACAGGCCAGCGGCAGCGATTCCCATGCCAGTGCGGTGGCGATTGCAGCCGGCATCTCGATGGCGATTGCCTCCGGGCTTTGCGGATTGGGTGAGGGTTACGCGGTGGGGTCTTCCTCACTGGCGATCGCTCGCAACCCAGGCGCGCGGCCGGCAATTTTCCTGTTTCTGGTGCTCGGCCTGGCCTTTATTGAGTCGCTGGCGCTGTTCACCTTCGCCATTATTTTCATCAAGGTAAAGTAAGAAACCTCAAGTTTCACGCGAACAGCCTCCGGCGACGGAGGCCGTTTGTGTTTGTCGGCCAAAAGCTGTGAGTTGGATTGCGTCAATCAGAGCAAGAGCAGGCAATGCGCGATTTGGAACGATCATGCTTGGAATCAGCGCTTTAGCAGGGAGGGCCAGGACCGCCTGCAGCGGAACGCTCACCCACACCGCTTGACAGCCTCGTCCATGGAAATGAATATTGGCCCAATGCGGTACAATAGCTGTAGAGACCCTTGTGGCTACCCGGCTGCTCCAATTCAAGCCGTCTGGTCGTCGAGGCGACGCTTGAGTGGGTGGAAAGAACGGTCGCACCGTTTTTTTAACGAAAAGGGCATGGATTGTCCCTCTTCCGACCATAAAAACTGCTCTAAATACCTGTAGCTGCTAGCTTTCCACACCGCAACCAAGCCGCATAATCCTTCAACTATTCCGTATAATCCTTCAATTATTCCGTATAATGCTTCAACTATTCCGTATAATGCTTCAACTTCGCTGCATAATCCTTCAACGATTCATCCCGATACAGTCACCCTGGGGTTGGTTCTAATGGTTGAGTGAAGCCAATCCCGGCGTGGGCTGCTCAGGGACAGGTTGCGCGTGGAAGGTGGCGGCGCCAGCGCGGGCCAGGTCAAGGATTCGTCCGGGAAAGATTCCCAAAGCGAATACTGCCAGCACCAGAATTGCCATTGCGAGCACAAACGCGGGCCGCGCGTGGGCGGTGTCTGCCTCACGAGGAGGCTCGACGGGAACCATATACATCTGGCCCAACAAGCGCAGGTAGTAGAAGGCGGCCACGCCGCTGTTCAGCAGGCCCAGGATCGCGAGCCATGCGTTGCCGGAATTGACTGCGGCGGTGAAGACATAAAATTTTCCGAAGAAGCCGGCCGTGAAGGGAATGCCAATCAGCGAAATCAGAAAGACGGCGAAGGCGGCCGCCGCGACCGGGTGACGCCGCGCCACACCCGCGTAGTCGCTAAGACTGGTGCGGGCTTCGTTGTAACCGGAAAGATAACTGATGATGCCGAAAGCGCCAACATTCATCGCGGCATAGGCGGCGGTATAGAAGCTGGCGGCGGCAATTCCCATGGGCGCCAGCGCGGTGAAGGCGACCAGCAGATAGCCGGCGTGCGCAATGGAAGAATAGGCCAGCATGCGTTTCACGTTGCGCTGGGTGAGCGCGCCCAGATTGCCAATCGTCATCGACAGCACGGCGAGAATCCATACCAGCGGCATCCAGACGTGGGTTGCCGTTCCAAAAGTGCCATAGGTAATACGCAGCAGCACAGCAAATGCCGCCGCTTTCGGCGCGGTCGACATCAGGCCGACGACAGGGGCGGGTGCACCCTCGTAGACATCGGGAGTCCACACGTGGAAGGGAGCCAGCGATACCTTGAAGCCGAGGCCGATCAGCATCATGCCGAAGGCAATCGTCAACAGCAGCGGTGACGCTCCACCGGCAACACCTTTGGCGATCTCATAGAGATTCGTCGAGCCGGTGGCGCCGAAACACAGCGCGATGCCATAGAGAAAAAATGCGGTGGCAAAGGATCCCAGCAAGAAGTATTTGATGGAGGCTTCAGAGCTGGTCGCGCTGCGCTTGCGGTAGCCAGCGAGGATGTAAGTGGAGATGGAAGAAATCTCCAGGCTGATGAAGACCATCAGCAGTTCAACCGAGCAGGTCATGAACATCATGCCGGTCGCGCCGAAGAGGATGAGCGCATAGTATTCGCCGACATAACTGGTATGCCCTTCAAAATAGTCGAGGGAGATCAACAGCGTGACCAGAACAATGCCGCCGATGACCAGATGGAAGAAGACGCTAAAGGCATCGGACTGCACAGTGCCGAAAAAGGCCGCTCCCGCAGGGAGGAAAAGTTGATACACACTGGCTGCGATGGCAGCGAGAGTGCCAAGAATGGCGACGATCCCGAGCGGCTTACGGCTGGTTTTTGGTTTCAAGACAGCTTCGACCAGCATGACCAGCACGCCGGTGAGCGTCATGATGATTTCCGGCAAAATCCTCAATGCGGGAGCGACCGTGGAGAAGCTCATCGACGGGTTCATCGAGCCACCCCTTGCGTCATCGCAGGCGCCACTGGAGCGGAGGCGAGCTTGGCGTAGGCGGCAGAAGTTATGGACGCTTTTGCTGGAGCCAGTGCGGGAACCGTCAGGTCAATGGCGTGCATCCAGAAGACGGAAGCTACGCCCATGGCGATCATCAGGGCAATCGTGGGCCATACGGCGGCTCGTTCGCGCCAATTGACATCTTTGGCTGAAAGCGCGGCAACTGCGGTTGAAGGCTGGCCATAAAATACCCGCTGCACCATCCATAGCATGTAGGAGGCGGAGAGAATCACTCCCAACGTGGCCGCGGAAGCGATGCCAGGATGGGTCTGAAAACTGCCGCTCAGGATCAAAAATTCTCCGACAAAAACATTCAACGAAGGCAGCCCGATCAGCGACAACGTGGTGATGAGGAACAGTACCGCGAGGCCCGGCAACTTGGTCGCGACGCCGCCGAGCTTGCCCATATCGTAGGTCCCATATCGCTCATAGAGAATGCCGAGCAACATGAAGAACGCGCTCGCCGAGATGCTTTCATTCAGGATTTGATACGCGGCGCCATCCATGCTGGCTGCGGTGAAGGCATAAATGCCGAGCACGATGAAGCTGACGGCGCTTAACGTAGCGTAGGCGGCAAGACGCTTCAAGTCCGTTTGCACCAGGGCCATCAACGCTCCGTAAAGAATGCCGATGGCGCCAAGAGCGACCATCAGCGGGGCGATATGTGCGGCCTGAGAAGGAAAAAGCCCGACATGCCAGCGCAGCAGGGAGTACAGGCCGAGCTTGCCCGCGAGAATCATAGCAACGGCGGTAGGAGCTTCACTGATGCCATCGCGCAGCCAGCCGTGCAACGGGAATACCGGCACCTTAACGGCGAAGGCGAGCAAGAACGCGAGAGAGGCTAACCACAGTCCAGTCGCGTGCGCTCCTGTGTTCCAGCCATGCATCTGCTGCTGCAACTGGACCAGGTCAAACGTTCCAGTCTGTCCATAGAGCCACAACATTCCGACCAGCAGAAGCGCGGACGGGATGAAGGCGTAGAGGAAAAACTTGATGGCGGCGCCACGCCCATTCGTGCGGCCATACATGCCGATCAGCAGCGCCAGGGGAACGATCGACAGCTCCCAAAACGCGTAGTAGAGAATCAGGTCGAGCGCGACGAAGACGCCGTACATCGCGGTCTGTTGTAACAGCAGCAGCGCATAAAATTCGCGAGTGCGGTCTTGAATCACGCGCCAGGAGATGAGCACGCCGAGCGGCGCCAGGAAGGACACCAGCACCACCAGCCACATCGACAGTCCATCCACGCCAACGTGGTACTGGATGGCGGGATTGCTGATCCAGGGAATGTTCAACTCGTACTGGAAGCCTTGCTGCTGTTGATAGTTAAAGTGCGTCGGCAGATGCAGGGCCATCACAAAAAGAAACAGCGTCAGCAGCAGAGAAAATAGCTGAGGAGCGCGCCCGCGCCTCGGCAACAACAGCACCACCACCGCGCCAGCCGCGGGTAGAAAGGTGAGCCATGTAAGAATGCTTGCGTTCAACTTGAAAGTCCTTCCTTACTTAAAACGAATGCGCTAGGTACAGCACCACCACTAAAACCGCAGCCGCGCCCGCAGCCAGCCAGCCTGCATAGGAGCGGATATTTCCCGATTGCATGCGGCGAATACCTGCGCTCGCCCCGTTCGCGGTCGCCGTCATTGCCGTATTCGCGCCATCGATGACGCCGGTCTCGATGCCGCGATCCAACACGTTTCTTGAGAACGCCAGAATCGGACGGACAATGACGGCTCCATAAATTTGATCAACCCAATACTTATTCCATATCAAGGAGTAGAGCGCCTTCGCGTTGTGCGCAGCACTCACGGCCAGCTGTGGCTTGCGACGGTACATCAGGTCCGCGAGCCACCATCCAAACAGAGCGACCAGCATCGACACGCCGGCAAGAATTCGTTCCAGCTGAACGTCGGTGGCTGTCGCAGCGGCCGATGGAATCGGGTTGGCCGCGCTTGTAAACACCGGATCAAGAAAATGTGCAATCCAATCATGTCCGCCCAGGACAGTGGGCCAGCCGATCCATCCGCCGGAAAGGGAAAGAAGGCCTAGAATGACAAGCGGTAGCAGCATGGTCCAGGGGCTTTCATGCACACCGTGGGAGCCATGTTCCCCATGGCCGGCGCTGGATTCGTCATATCGGGCTGCGCCGAAAAATGTCATGTACCAAATTCGGAACATATAGAAAGACGTCAAGCCAGCGGTGATCAGGCCGACGGCCCACAAAACCTTTCCATCCGGAGCCTCGAAGGTCGCCGCCAGAATCGCATCTTTGCTGAAGAAACCGGCGAAAGGGAACAGTCCGCTAATCGCCAAAACCGCGGCCGTCATGGTCCAGAACGTGACTGGCAGTTTCTTCCGTAGACCGCCCATATTCCGCATATCCTGCTCGCCGCCGAGGGCGTGAATCACGCTGCCCGCGGCCAGGAACAACAGCGCCTTGAAGAAGGCGTGCGTGACCAGATGAAAAATTCCCATCGAGTAGGCAGTGACGCCACAGGCCAAAAACATATAGCCGAGTTGCGAGATAGTGGAGTAGGCAAGGACGCGCTTGATGTCGGTCTGCAAAATTCCGACGGTCGCCGCGAAGAATGCCGTCGCCGCGCCGATGATGGCCACGATCGCCAAGGCCAGCGGCGAGCGTCCGAACAAGACATGTGCGCGCGCCAGCATGTAAACGCCGGCCGTCACCATGGTGGCTGCGTGGATCAGCGCCGAGACTGGCGTGGGGCCTTCCATCGCATCCGGCAACCAGACATAGAGAGGAATCTGCGCCGACTTACCGGTCGCGCCGAGCAGCAACAGCAGTGCGATGGCCGTAAGAAAGCCGCCCTGTAATTCAGGATGCGCGGAGATATTCGCAAACACGTCGCGAAAACTGAGCGTGCCGAAGTGGGCGATGATCAAAAACATCGCCAGCAGAAATCCGAAGTCGCCGACGCGGTTGACGATGAAGGCCTTCTTGCCCGCATTCGCGGCGGAGTCTTTGGTGTAGTAAAAGCCGATCAGTAAATAGGAGACGAGTCCGACACCTTCCCAGCCGACGAACATCAGCAGGAAATTGGCCGCCAGCACCAGCGTCAACATGAAAAACAAGAACAGATTCATGTAGGCGAAGAAGCGCCAGTAGCCTTCCTCGGCCGCCATGTAGCCGACGGAGTAGATGTGAATCAGCAGGCCAACTCCGGTGACCACCAGCAACATGACCAGCGTTAACTGATCCAGCAGAAACGAGAAGTTCGCGTGGAAACCCGAAACCGTAATCCATGGAGTTGCAAAGCTTTCGAGGTAGGGCAGGGCGAGGCCTTGATTCACGCGTGCCACAATCCACAGAACTTGCACGAACGCTGCAGCAGGGAAGACCAGGGCGATTGCGGATACGAGCGCTTTGGGCAGACGTCTGCCCAGAATCCCATTGATCGCGAAGCCCGCCAGCGGAAGCAGCGGCAACAGCCAAAGATGCAAAGAAGGTCTCATAGTTTCATCAAGTCGATCTGGTCGACATTCAACGTATTGCGCGAGCGGAACAGCGAGATGATGATGGCCAGGCCGACAGCCGCCTCCGCAGCGGCGACGACCATGACGAAGAAGACGAAGATCTGGCCGCTGACCTGGTGCCAGTGATTGGCGAAGGTGACGAACGCCAGGTTGACGGCATTCAGCATCAGCTCAATCGACATGAAAATGGTGATGATGTTGCGTTTGATGAGGAAGCCGCAGATGCCGATCGAAAAAAGCGCAGCGCTTAGGATCAAATACCAGACAATGGGCACGGTCATCTCAATGCTCCTTCCGTGCGAGAACGACCGCGCCGAGAATTGCGACCAGGATCAATACGGACGTGACCTCAAACGGCAGCAGAAGGTTGCGGAATAATACGCGGCTCAGGTCGCCGGTGGTGACCAGAAATGAGCCCAGCCGAGTGCCTCCAAAGCTGATGCGCAATGTGAGAAATGTAGAAGCGAGCACGGTAAAGAGCGCCAGTACGCCGGGAATGCCAGCCAGATATGCGGCGCGGCTGCCGTGGGTGCGCTCCTCTTCACCGGCATTTAGCAGCATGATGACGAAAACGAACAGCACCATAATGGCGCCGGAATAGACGATGATTTGCGCCAGCGCAAGAAATTCCGCGCCCAGCAACAGGTACAGAACAGCGAGGGAGGACATGACCACGATCAGCGACAGAGCGCTGTTGATCGGGTGCTGCTGCAGCAGCAGGTTGAGCGCGCCGCCCAGGCACAAAAGTCCGAAGAGGATGAAAATCGCTACGTTCATCGTGGTCCAATTACAGCGGATGTCTGTGAATAGTTAGCCATGGAATGCCAGCACCAGACTGGTTGCCATTACATTCACAATGGCAATCGGTAAAAGGTACTTCCAGCCAAATCCCATCAACTGGTCATACCGGAAACGCGGCAACGTGCCGCGCACCCAGACGTAGAGAAACAGAAAACTGAACACCTTAAGAACAAACCAGAATACAGGCAGCAGCGCCTGCACGACCGGTCCGCCGAATGCCGGGAAGAGATTGCCGAAGGGACTGGACCAGCCGCCCAGGAAGAGCACGGTGGCGACGCAGCCAACTGTAATCATGTTGGCGTACTCCGCCATGAAAAACATGGCGAACTTCATGGAACTGTATTCGGTATGGTATCCGGCAGTCAGTTCGCTCTCCGCCTCCGGCAAGTCGAAGGGGGTGCGGTTGGTTTCGGCAAATGCAGCACACAAGTAAATAAAGAAGGCGACAAACTGGAACCCGCCAAAAACATTCCACGAGAGGATGCCATGCGTGTTCTGTAGATTGACGATATCGCGCAGGCGAAGCGATCCTGTGCGCAATACGATTCCAATCACGGAGAGGCCAAGCGCCAGTTCGTAGCTAACCATTTGCGCGGAGGATCGAAGCGATCCGAGCAGGGAATATTTATTGTTCGACGACCAGCCGGAGAGAGCGATGCCGTAGACCCCGATGGAAGTGACGCCAAGGATCACCAGCAAGCCGATATTCAGGTCGGCGATCTGGAACATGTCGACACCGTGCCAACGAATATTTTCGCCAAACGGAATCACGCCGATGGAGATTAACGCGCAGGATAACGCGATGATGGGCGCCAGAATAAACAGCGGGCGAAACACCGCGGTGGGCATCAAATCTTCTTTTAAGAAAAGCTTCAGGCCATCGGCCAACGGCTGCAGCAGTCCGAAGGGGCCGACGCGCGAAGGTCCCCAGCGATTCTGAATGCGCCCCACCAATTTACGCTCCAGAAGCACCGTGTAGGCAACTGCCATCAAAAAGATGACGGTCACCACGGCGACCTTCAGCAGATTTAAGAGAACAAAAATCAGAATATTCACGTGCGTATCATTTCCACTTCAAAACCCTCATGACCCGCGCACACAAGTGCAGCGCAACGTGCCCGACCTCAAAGTAATTCTTTCGACATCAGTCTGCAGCGACCATGCTCTTTTTCGCTTGAAACTCTTCCACTTCGTTCAGCTTTTCGCTGTAATGCCCCAACGTTCCGGAGGTGAACAGCGTGTCACACGAAGGCGACACGCCATCCGATCGGTTGACGATTTGCGAGATTTGCACGAGACCCGCCCCATCCGGGGCAACATGCTGGCTTGAGCCGGCCAATAGATCAATGCGGTCGAAGTCATATCCGGGCACCAGCCGCTGTATCTCATCGAGAATCGCATTCGGATCGAACGGGCTTAACTTCGGTTCGAGATTATGCGCCGCCAGCCAGATTCCATGACGATCCGCTTCGCCCGATTGCACGCCCCGAGATTGCCCCATGTCGGCGCGCACGCCCTTGCCGAAGGGAACCAGGGTGCGCACATCTTCTCCCATGGTGTCGGCAATGCGAACGATCAACTCCAGATCAGACCGCACCCCGGCGCGATCCGCGGCTTTCTTCACCAGTTGCAAATCTCCGAATGTATTCGTAACCGTGCCAGATTTCTCGTAGAGATTCGCCGTCGGCAATACCACGTCCGCCAGCTTTGCGGTCGCGGTCATAAACATGTCCTGCACCACGACAAACGTATTGCGCAGCACTTCCGCGGAAATGCCAAGCCGCTCCACCGGATCATCGCCAACAATATAGAGTGCGGCAAGCTCGCCCCGAGCTGCGGCCTCGAACATCTGCGCAATATCCAATCCCGCTTGCTGCGGAGCCCGCGAGCCATACTCGGCAAGTAGGGCGCTCTGCTGCGCAAGGGGCTGATAACCCGGAAGCAGGTCGGGATAGAGACCCATATCGGCAACGCCGCGCGAGTTCACATAATCGCCCAGGCAGGCAAATTTTGTGTCTGGCAGCGACAGCCCGAACTTCACCAGGGCATCAATGGCCTCGCCGCGCAGTTCCGAGCCAAAAATAATCAGCAGATTCGGTTCATTGTGGAGAGCCTCTCTGAGAGCTGCGGCATCCTCGCCGAATCTCGCAGAACCGCCGTCCAGGAACCCTGCGAAATCGCCGTATGCATCCGCAGGGATCCGAACAAATGATTTTGCCTGATGGCGCAATTTAACCTCGCGATGATTCGCCAGGTAGATGCGCGTGTTGTTGTGGCGAACATTGGTGCGCAGATTCCACGCCAGCAGCGGATGTTGCTCCGTCGGGTCGTTGCCGAGGACGAAGATGGCCGGTGCGGAGGCTGCGTCGGCAACGCTGGCCATGCGATGACTCTGGCCCGCCAGCGCGCGCATAAAGCCGACATAATCCACCGTGCGATGATGGTCAATATTATTGGTGCCGAAGGCGCTGCGTGCTGTCTTCTGCAGCAGGTAGGCTTCCTCATTTGTAATGCGTGTCGAGCCGATGACGCCAATGCTGGCACCGCCGCGCTCGTCACGCGCTGCGCGAAACTTCTCGGCAACGACCTTGATCGCATCTTCCCAACTGACAGGGGTGAATTCGCCGTTAGATTGGCGCACAAGCGGTTGTGTCAGGCGCTCGTCGTTGTTCGCGAAGTCGAAGGCATAGCGGCCTTTCACGCAGAGGAATTCACCGTTTAGTCCGCTCTTGTCGCGATTGTCGCCGCGAACAATCTGCATACCGGCATCGCTGCGGCGCACACCCAACGTTGTCTTGCAGCCGTCTCCGCAATGGGTGCAGATGGTGCCCACGTGGATCATTTCCCACGGCCGCGTTTTGTAGCGATAGGTGTCGGAGGTGAGAGCGCCCACCGGGCAGATGTCAATGCACATGCCGCACTGTTCGCAATCGAGCGACGTGATGTCGTTGGGCGCGATGACGGAGCCGACGTTGCGCTGCTGAATGCCCAGCGCGGCTACATCCATCCCTTCATTGCAGACCCGAACACAGCGATAGCAGAGAATGCAGCGCGGACGATCGAAGAAGACAACCGGGGACCACTGCTGCTCCTCGCGGTGGTTCTTAATCTCAACGAACTGCGAGCCCCCTGCACCGTACTTGAATGTCATGTCCTGCAGTTCACACTCGCCGCCCGCATCGCACACCGGGCAGTCGAGCGGATGATTGGCAAGCACCAGCTCCAGCATGGCTTTGCGCGCTTGCTTGATCTCGTCCGTCTCGGTCGAGACAATCATGCCTTCGGCGATCGGGGTGGTGCAGGCCGTTTGCAGTTTCGGCATTTTTTCAATGCGCACCAGGCACATGCGGCACGCCGCCTGCAACGACAGGCCAGGGTAATAGCAGAAGGCAGGAATTTCGATTCCGACCTTGCGGCAGGCCTCAATCAACAGCGTTCCCGCAGGAGCCGTAATTGTTTTGCCGTCGACGGTGAGTGTTACATCAGCCATTCGGTGCTCTTTCGCTTGCTGTCTTGCAGTTACGAAACCTCAACCAATGCGGGCGCCAAGGTCTGGGATTCAGGGGTCCGTCCGCATGGGCAAGGTTTGCCGTTTAAATGATCTTCAAATTCATGTCGAAACTTTTTCACAAATGCGATGGTCGGCATGGCAGCGGCATCGCCCAGCGGGCAGAAGGTACGGCCCAGCATGTTTTCCGCCAGGTAACGGATGTTGTCGATGTCTTTGGCTTCGCCGCCGCCTGCGTGGAAACGGGTGAGTGTCTTCTTGAGCCAGTCTGTGCCTTCGCGGCAGGGAATGCACCAGCCGCAGCTTTCGTGCTGGTAGAACTGAATGGTGCGGAGCGCAAACTCTACCATGCACACCGTGTCGTCCAGAACGACCACGCCGCCGGAGCCCAGCATGCTGCCCGCTTTGCCCACCTGATCGAAATCCATACCGATATCGATTTCACTCGGCAGAAGAACCGGCGTTGAAGAGCCACCCGGGACGACGGCCTTGAGTTGTCGACCGCCGCGAATGCCGCCGGCGACTTCGTAAATCATTTTTTTTAGGTTGTAACCCATGGGCAGCTCATAGACGCCGTTACGTTCTGCGTGGCCGCTTATGCAGAACAGCCGCGTGCCACCATTGCGGGGCGAACCGAGATTCGCATACGCTTCCGGCCCCATGTTCAGAACGTGCGGAACCGAGGCGATGGTTTCGGCGTTGTTGATGACCGTGGGTCCGCCGTACAGTCCGACGACCGCAGGGAAGGGAGGCTTGATCCGGGGAATGCCGCGCTTGCCTTCGAGCGATTCCATCAGCGCCGACTCTTCGCCCACTTCGTATGCGCCCGCACCGGTTTGGGAGACGATGTCAAAGTCGAAGGCGGAGCCGAAAATTCCCTTGCCGAGAAATCCCTTGGCGTAGGCGTCGGCAATCGCTTTCTCCATGATCTTGAGCAGGTAGCGATACTCGCCGCGGAGGTAGATGAATCCGAGCTTGGCACCGATGGCGAGCCCGGCAATAATGGTGCCTTCAATGACGGAATGAGGATCGTGCAGAAAGATCAAATGATCTTTGCAGGTGCCCGGCTCGCTTTCATCGCCATTCACCAGAACGTACTTTGGCTTTTCAGACTGCTTGGGCACGAACGACCACTTCATGCCGGTAGGGAAGCCAGCACCACCGCGGCCGCGCAGATTGGACGCCTTCATTTGCGCGATGATCCAATCCGGCCCCTGTTCAATCGCCTGGCGAACCGCTTTATATCCGTCCAGCTCGATATAGCGATCGATATCGGTCGCGCCCTGACCAAAACGGCGGCTGACGACCTTGACTTCCTCGGGATGGGAGACGAGTCTGGGCATTTTCCTATTGACCGGCCTTGCTGCGATATTGATCCAGGACCGCGTCGAGCGATTCCGGCGTCAATTCATCATGAAAGTCGTAATTCACCTGGATCGCGGGCGCCCAGCTGCAGGCTCCGATGCATTCCACTTCTTCGAGTGAAAACATGCCATCCGGCGTGGTCTGCTTGTGGCCGATGCCGAGGCGACTTTTGCAATGCTGAAATAGTTCCTGGCCACCGCGCAACATGCAACTGATGTTGGTGCAGACCTGCACGTTGTATTTGCCAACCGGCTTGGTGCGCAGCATGGAGTAATAGGTCAGCACGTTCCGCACATCCAGCACCGTAATGTCGAGGCGCTGGCCAATCTCCGCGATGGCCGCATCCGAGACGTATCCGATTTCATCCTGCGCATACAGCAGCATGGGAATCAACGCGGAACGACGCTGCGGATACAGAGTGACCAGCTTGTCGAAGCGGGCCGCAAGCTCCGGAGAAAAAATGGTCTCGCCGAATTTTGGATTTTCGACGATGGTTGTCAGACTCATGCTTGCACCTTGCGCAGCAAATATTCAACGGCTGATTCGACATCCAGCGCGGTCTCCATACCTTCCAGGCGAACCAGGCCGTCTTGTGTGAAGAAAAAGGTTGCATATTCGTCGCCCAGCTCACCATTCTCCGGGCGAAACTCCGTGGCGCCGATTCCGGTCGCGTTGGGCCCAACAATACTAAGCTTGCCGAATGGACCCAGCACATCCAACCGAGCCTCTTTGCTGGAATGGAGGCGCAGCGAATGAGACGGCGCGGCAATCGAATGCATGGCCACGTGCGATCGAAGCAGGGAAGCGAACGAGATCCACAATTCTGCCGCGAGCTGGGATGACGCGGGTGATTCCAGAGAAACCTCGGCGGTGGCGCTCATCGATCGATTTCCCCAAGGACGATGTCGATCGAACCAATGGCGGCCACAACGTCAGCGATCAGCCGGCCAACACACATTTTCTCGATCGCCTGCAGGGTGGCGAAGGTTGGGTTGCGCATGTGCACGCGATAGGGCTTCGCTGTGCCGTCGCTGACAACGTAATAGCCCATTTCGCCGCGCGAAGATTCGATCGCCTGATAAACCTCACCTGCGGGAACGCCAAAGCCTTCGGTCACAATCTTGAAGTGATGGATCAACGCCTCCATCTGGGTTTTCATGGCCTCGCGGTCGGGCAGAACAATCTTAGGCGCATCCGCTTTGATTGGGCCTTCCGGCATGCCGTCGAGCGCCTGGGTCGCGATCTTGACTGACTCGCGCATCTCCTGTACGCGCAGCACGTAACGAGCCCATACGTCGCAATCGGTCGACACCGGCACTTTGAACTGAAATTTCTCGTACCCGGAATACGGCATATCGCGGCGCAAATCCCAGTCGACTCCGCTGGCACGCAATGGTGGTCCCGTCACTCCCAGGGAAATGGCATCTTCGCGGCTCAGCAGCCCCACGCCCTTAGTGCGGTTGATGAAGATTCGATTCCCGGTGAGCAGGTTTTCGTATTCGTCGATCTTTTCCGGTAGGGTTTTTAGAAACGTGCGCACGCGGCCAAAGAAATCCAGCGGCGGTTCGAGCGATACGCCGCCGATGCGGAAGTACGACGTCATCATGCGCTGGCCTGCAAGATCGTCGAAGAGGCGCAGAATTTGCTCGCGTTCCCGGAAGCAATACAGGAACACGGTGAGCGCGCCAATATCCATGGCGTGCGTGCCCAGCCACACCAGGTGGGAGTTGAGTCGAGTCAGCTCACTCAGCATCACGCGAAGCCATTGTGCGCGCTCTGGGATTTCAAGCTGCAGCAGCTTTTCGACGGCCAGGCAGTAGCAAAGATTGTTATGCATCGGGCTGATGTAATCGATGCGGTCGGTCAGCGGCACCACCTGCTGATAAAACTTCGCTTCGCAGGTCTTCTCAATGCCGGTATGCAGAAAGCCGATGTCCGGAGCGACGCGGACCACGACTTCACCGTCAATTTCGAGCACCAGGCGCAGAACCCCGTGGGTGGAGGGGTGCTGCGGCCCCATATTCAGAATCATGGTGCGATCTTCGCTGGAGTCGACGGCAATGGGAGCGGTCATCAGGTTTCCCATTAGCGATAGCCCTCCACCGGGAAATCTTTGCGCAGCGGATTGCCCTGAAAATCCTCCGGCAAAAGAATGCGTCGCATGTTCGGATGGCCACCGAAGCGGACGCCAAACAGGTCGAAAACTTCGCGCTCGTAAAAATTGGCGGCGGGCCACACGCCGGTGATGCTGTCGACGGAGGGATCGCCTTCCTCCACCCGGACCGCAAACCGAATGCGCTGCTTCAACGAGTGCGAAAGGATGTGGTAGGAAATCTGAAAGCGGGGCTGATTCGGATACCAATCGACGCCGCTGACGTCGACCAGGAAGTTGTAGCCCACAGCCTGCACCGCCTGGCATGCGGCGACGATCGATTCGCGGGCGATGGTCAGGGTAAGTTCTCCGCGATCGTACTTTGCGTTCTGGATAGCGCCTGGTAAATGTTGGGTAAGCGCTGCAATGGCCCGGTGGTCCGCATGGGCTGCTAGGACAGCGTCTCTATTTTCGTCAGTCTCAGTCACAAGTCCCATGCCTTGGCGCGTAAATCCTTTTCAGGTGGTATGCCGGTTAGAAACGATGAGCGGTTCTTCTTTCTGAAATCCGCGCAGAGACGGTCAACGAGTCGGCCTGCAATGTATTTGACCTATAGGTCTGCCTTATCCTGGGACCATTCGAGAATGCCTTTTTTCCAGATGTAAAAGTAGCCCACCAGGACGAAGCCGATGTACACCAGCATTTCCCAGAAGCCGAAGAAGCGGGAGCCGGTGATGGCCGGCAGTTTGCGATAGATGACAGCCCACGGGAACATGAAAACAGCTTCCACGTCGAACAGGATAAAAAGCATCGCGACCATATAGAAGCGAACAGAAAAACGCCCGCGCGCATCTCCCTGCGGCACCATGCCGCACTCATACGTCGACAACTTTACTTTTCCCGGCCGGTGGCGTCCTACCAGCCACGACGCCAGAACAATGATGCTGGATAGCCCGACGGCGGCCAGAATCTGGAGCAGCAGCGGCACGTAATTCCAGAAGTAATTGGGAGTTTGCATGAGGGACGCATTCGAAGCGGACGTCAATATTCCGTCGCCGCCTATAGCTCGACTTTAAAGTTGAATCGCAGCACTGTCAAGCCGCGCTGGGCGAGCAGGATCAGGGAGTTTCGTGAATGAAGGTGAGATTGCAGCGGGTGCGGCGCTAGTGTAGTGTCTCAAGCAGATCGTCTTTTATTGAGAGCGGTTTGAGCGCGAGTCACCTTTTCCAGGATGTCGGTGGCCTTGGCGGTCCAGATGAAGGGCTTGGGATTCTGGTTGTGACCGTCGA
>JBAVOQ010000226.1:0-15826 GCA_049692235.1 Acidobacteriaceae bacterium
TCGACGGTCACAACCAGAATCCCAAGCCCTTCATCTGGACCGCCAAGGCCACCGACATCCTGGAAAAGGTGACTCGCGCTCAAACCGCTCTCAATAAAAGACGATCTGCTTGAGACACTACACTAGCAACGTCAGGCTGAGACAGCAGAGGGGTACGCGCGCTGTCCGCAAAGCTAGTCTCATGAGTAAAATGAGGTATGGCTTCGCCGACACACCAGGCTCAATCCCTCCTACATTCCAGAAACGCATGGATCGGTAGCGCGTTCTTGGCTGCAATCGTCCTGATCGGAACGACGGGATGCAGCGGTTTTTTCATGTCAGTTTGCCAGGCGAACAACAATTGCGGTGGCGGTGGCGGTGGAACCTACAGTTCCTATGCGTATGTTGCGAACGCAACCACGGGAACATTGGCAGGGTTTCCGGTTCCGACGGCCGCGTTCACGACCTTGACCGGTTCAACCTACACACTCGGGACAACACCGACCGCGCTGGCCGCAACGCCGAATGGAGCCTTCCTTTACGTAGCCACGTTAGCCGGCTCCATCTTTGTGTACACCATCGGCACCAATGGCGCATTGACCTTGGGCAATGGGGGATCGCCGGTCGTGCAGGCTCTCTACCCAACCTGGATGACGATCGATCCAAGTGGCAACTGGCTCTTCGTGGTGTCCAAAAGCTCGCCGCAATTGCTGATCTTCCAAATCAATACTTCGACGGGTGTCATCACTCAGACCAGTCAGGGAACAGTCCCGCTGAATCCCGGCAATCCTACTCAGGTGTATGTGACGCCGAACAATCAGTATGTGTATATCGGCCTGGGGCCCGGCGGCACGGATGGATTCACGTTCAACAGCACCACCGGCGCGGTCAGCAGTCAGGTACATTTGGCACCGCGGAATGGGGCCTCCGACAACACATTTGCCGCAGACAAAAACTCCGCTTACTTATTTGTAGGTGAGGCTGGATCGGGAATTCGAGTGTTGACGATTGGAACGGGTGGTTCGCTGCAGGAGGTGACCGGTTCGCCGTTTGCTTCACAACTCGGCCCGCAGTCTATTGTGGTGGACCCAACGAATACCTACGTGTATGTCGCGAATCGCACAGCCAATGTCATTACGGGATATACGCTGGGAACGGGCGGCACGCTGACTCCACTGAGCAGTTCTCCGTTTTCGACAGGTTCCTCGCCGAATGCGATGTCGCTCGATTCCACCGGCAAGTACGTATTTGTGGTGAATTCCGGAGGTTCGCCGGATCTCCAGGTCTTCAGTTTCGACGCGACGACCGCAGGCAAGCTGGACTCCGTTACATCCGTTGCAACCGGAACCGATCCTACGGGTGCCGTCGCACTGTCCGTCGTCCCATAATGGCGCCATTGGGGAACATACCCGCTCAAATTGGCGCCGATTTCGCGTAAACTGAGATTTCTTCCTCTGTGTATTTATGTCGGACTTTCTTCGGCAATTTTTGCCTTCCCTCAATTCGAGTCGATCTGCCGGAACTGGTTGGAGCACATCCGCTTGTAACTCATCTGTTCGATCTGCGCTGGTCTTCAGCCTAGTGGCGTTGCTGGTCGGATGTAGCCATTTTCGACCCTCTTCCTCTGCGGAGCATGTCTACGTCTCCGTGAAGCATATGTATTTGCGGGACCGTGTTGCCGTGGTGGCCAATCGAGTGGTTGAAGTGAAAAATGGCGAGCGGCTCACCGTGCTGCAGCATATTCCGCGCTTTATGAGGGTGAAAACGCCGGATGGGGCGGTGGGATGGATTGAGGAACACGCGGTCATCGATCAGAACGAATATGACGCGTTTCAAAATCTGGCGGAACAACATGCCTCCCAGACCCCGGTAGCGACGGCGGTGCTTTATAACGAGCTGTATATGCACCTGACGCCCGGCCGCACCACGCAACGCTTTACGCTGCTGGCCCCGAACACGAAAGTTGCAATGCTGGAGCGTGCTTCCGTTCCGCGATATGCCGCAAACAACGTGCTGGGGCTGCCCACCGCTCCAGTCAAAGCTCCGCCTGCGCGTCATGAAAAAGTTCACAAGGAAAGCTTTGACTCGCGATTTGCTCCCGCGGTTCCCATGGAAGACTGGTGGCTGGCCCGCGATAACGCCGGGCACACAGGGTGGATGCTGGCGCGCGATTTCCAGGTGGATGTGCCGGATGATGTTGCGCAATACGCGGAAAGTGAACGGATGGTAGGCGCGTATGTTCTGCGAACCGTGTCTGACCCTGACTCCGGCAAGCCGAACGGGCAGGTGCCGGAATATCTGACGGTGCTGACGCCATACAAGCAGGGCCTTCCGTTTGACTTTGATCAAGTACGCGTCTTCACCTGGGACACGCGCCGACATCGATATGGAACTGCATTTCGTGAGCATGATGTCGTCGGATTCTTCCCGGTGAAAGTTACGCCCGGAGACCCGAAAGATCCTAACGGACCGGAGCCGACATTCACCTTCCAAATGGCCGAAGGCAACAACGTCAGCCTGGATCCGGAGACAGGGAAGCCGCATGCGGCAGCGCTGAAGACGGTCACGTTCCGAATGGAAGGGAACCTGGTGCGGGTGGTACCTTCGCAAGGGGCCAAGCCTGGGTCGACAGGGAATGGGGCTGTCCGCTCTCGAGCGACGCATCCGGGTCGGCGTCATCGACGCCATTAGCCCGATCTGTTGTTGCGTTGCGAGGATTTTTCAATTGCATGCATGTTGTAGAGATTGGAGACCCACGTGAAACGACGTCAGTTCTTAACGTCATCGCTTGCAGCATCGGCCTTCGCGCTGGCCGGCAACGCGTCAGATGCGCAAGTTGCCTCCAACGGAACGTCGCGCGAATATTACGAACTCCGCCAGTACCATATGCAGACTGGGCCGCAGACGAAGCTGACGGATACATACGTTTCCGAAGCTTTGATTCCGGCGCTGAATCGGCTGGGAATTTCGCCGGTCGGTGCTTTCACTCTGACGCTGGGGCCAGAGACGCCGACGTTATATGTTCTGCTTCCGAGCATACGGCTGGAGACGCTGGTGACCGCACATCTGCAGCTGGCGCAGGATGCGACCTTTATGAAGGCCGCAGACCCCTTCTGGAATGCGCCCGCCAGCCAACCGGCGTACGTACGGGTGGAAAGCTCTCTGATGATTGCGTTTGAGGGGCGGCCGAAATTGACGGTTCCACCGGTGACGGCGGAACACGGCAAGCGCATTTTTCAACTACGCACCTACGAAAGTCCCAGCAACCAGGCGCATGTCCGCAAGGTGGAGATGTTTCACAGCGGCGAGTTCGATGTGTTCCAGCGTGCCGGATTCTGGCCGGTATTCTACGGCGATGTCTTGGTGGGGCCGCGCTTGCCGAAGCTGACCTATATGTTGAGCTATCCGGATTTGGGAGAGATGAATGCCAAGTGGGCGGCCTTTGGAGCCGATCCGGAGTGGAAGAGATTGACCAGCTCGCCTCGATTCAACTTTGAGGAAATTGTCAGCAATATTACGAACCTGGTGCTGACCCCAACCTCCTATTCGCAAATATAAAAGCTGCTTTTTCTTTCGATTCGAAACGGTTCGAAGGAAGTTCGTGATGGATTTCCGCGCTTTACTAGACGCTGGATTTGCGAGGATAATAGCGCCAGCGAAAGGGTTCAGGGAGGTTGCCATGGCAGATCGAATTTCGAGACGAGAGTTTCTAGAAAAAACGGCAGTCGCGGGCGCAGCGGCGGTAGTGCTGGGCAGCCAAACAGTGGAAGCGGCCGGGGCGATGCAAACGCGCATTCTGGGGAAGACTGGCGCGCGTGTTTCCATTGTGGCGTTGGGTTGCGGCAGCCGTTTGTTGGCCTATGGAAGTGAAGACGCCGGAGTGAACGTGTTGAATCACGCACTCGACGCGGGCATCAGCTATTTCGATACTGCCTACGGATACGGCGACGGGCAAAGTGAAACCTGGGTGGGACAAGTCGCGAAGACGCGGCGCAAGGAATTTTTTCTCGCCACCAAAATTGAGCCGCGCGACGGCGACACGGCCATGCGGATACTGGAAGGCAGCCTGAAGCGGCTGCAGACCGACCAGATCGATTTGATTCACGTGCATGGCTTGCAGGGCGAGGATGATCTCGCGAAGGTCGAGGCGAAGAACGGCGTGATGAACGCGCTGTATAAACTGCGCGAGCAAAAGGTGACACGCTTCATCGGGATTACAAGTCATTACAATCCGGCGGTATTGAAGACTGCCATTGAGCACAACGATATTGACTGCGTCCAGATGGCTTTGAATGCGGGCATGCAGGGGATGCCGCTCGGTCCGCACGATGGTCTGAACCTGTCGAAGGCAATGAGCTTTCAGGATGTCGCCCTGCCGGCGGCGCGCAAGAAGAACCTGGGCATTTTGGCAATGAAGGTGATGGGCCAGGAGGGTCTGCTGGGTCCAGGACCGGATAAGAGCGATGCGGGTCACCTGCTGCGTTACACGCTCAGCTTGCCGGTTGACGCGGCCGTGGTGGGGATGCCGACGCTCGAGATGCTGCAGCAGAACGTCGCGTGGGGGAAATCCTTCACTCCGATGTCGAAGTCGCAGATGGAGGAGTTCTCGGACCGCATCGCGGCCGGAAACAAGCTGGCGCTGGATTTAAAGTTCAGCAATCACAGAGACGCGTAAGCAACGCGGGTAAACCGGCGAGCGAGATTCGGCTAACTTAGGAATTCCGCGATGGCGGCGACGACTCGCCGTTGCTCCTCCAGAGTTAGCTCAGGGAACATAGGCAGCGCGAGAACCTCTTTGGCGGCGCGCTCGCTCTCTGGAAATGATCCTTCGCTGTAGCCGAGACTCGCAAAAGGCTTTTGCAGGTGGAGCGGGACCGGGTAGTACACCTCGGAGCCAATGCTGCGCTCGGCAAGGAACACGCGCAGCGCAGCGCGGCGTGGGGCGCGAATCACATATTGATGGAAGACATGGGTTCCGCGTGGATCGACGTACGGCAGCACGACGCCGCGTTCGGGATAAGGGCCCGATTCCGCGAGACCCTGCTGCGTAAATAATTCATCGTAGATTTTTGCCCGCTGCTGTCGCGCCTGATTCCACTTCTCAATGTAGCGAAGTTTCACCAGCAGCACGGCGGCCTGGATCGTATCCAGGCGGCTGTTCCATCCGATTTCTTCGTGGAAATAGCATTCGCGCATGCCGTGGACGCGTAGGATTCGCGCGCGGTCGGCGAAGCCGTCATCCCCGGTGGTCAGCAGGCCTGCATCCCCGTAGGCGCTCAGATTTTTTGTGGGATAGAAACTGAAAGCGGCCAGGTCCCCCAGGCTGCCGGCGGGGCGTCCATTCCACGTCGCTCCGAAGGCCTGGGCGGCGTCTTCAATCAGGAGGACACCAAACTCCTGCTGCAACTGCGTAAATGGGTCCCAATCCGCACATTGACCGTACAAATGGACCGGAAGGATGGCACGAACGCGTGCGTTTTTTGGCAGATTCTTCAGGGTCGCGGCCACCAGCGCCGGGTCCAGGTTGTATGTTCTGGGGTCAATGTCGGCCAAGATTGGCCGCGCTTCCACGCGGACGATGGAGCTGACGGTCGAGAAAAAGGTAAATGGGCTGGTCAGGACGGCATCACCCGGACCGATCTCGGCGGCAGCCAGTGCGAGCCATAACGCGTCTGTGCCGGAAGCACATCCGATGCCGTGCGCTACATCACAAAACTGGGCGGCGGCGGTTTCAAATTGTTGCACTTGCTGGCCGAGAATAAAGTGCTGGCTGTCACATACCTGCTCGATTGCAGTCAGGATTTCTTCGCGAACTTGCTGATATTGGCGGGAAAAGTCCAGCATTGGCACATTGCTGGCGGCATTGCGGGCGGGGATCGGGCTGGACGGCACATTTCATGCTAGCACCGTCCCAGGAACGGCGATGTATCGATGCGATGACAAGGTAGACCGGGGCGCTCCGTCCTGCCGTGACGCCCAGTCAACGAGAGGGGCCGAAGCTTTCGGTCGAACAAAAAGCGCATCTGCCAAGTGAGTCGATGAAACGCCGATACCGATCGCTGCATCCAAATCTCAAGCCATATTTTGTGCGGTATTCGACTGTCTTCTGGCGATATTGCTCAAATTCATAGACAATACTGGCACGGTGCAGTTGCGCCCGCCATTGGGCAGGATGAACCGGTATGGCTGTAGAACTTGCAGATGGGTGACTGTCCGCCCGCTTTGAGCAACGTGCTTTGAACCACTCGCAGTCAAGCAAGGAGATGACAAATGGAAAGCAAGACAGCACAAAATATTCAGGACACTTTTTTGAACACTGTCCGCAAAGATAAATCGCAGATTACGGTGTATCTGGTGAGCGGCGTGAAATTGACCGGACGTATCCGGTCGTTTGATAAATATTCTGTTCTGCTGGAAAACAATAATCAGGAACAGCTCATCTTCAAGCATGCCATCTCCACAGTCGTCAGCGGCAAGCCAGTCTTGATGGCCGAACATCGTCATGGACCCGTGGGCACACAGGCTACCGGCACAGGAACCTCTGCCGCAGTCGGGGCAGGCCACGGTCCCGCATCGTCCGGGTCGGGAGTGGCCAGTGCTCCCGTGCTGACGCCATCGAGCTTCACGGCTTCGTGACAGCGCTCACCTTATTGCGGGTCGGCACGTCCGGGCGCGGTGACTTTGGCAAGATGTTCGAATGATCGACGCGTTTGATTCGCAACGAGGCAGGGAGATGGCGCCCGGGCAGGACCGGCGGGAGCGAACCCTAATTGTCGTATGCGAGTTTACCGGGAGAAAATATCGACAGCGCCTTACTCCGTCTGCGCGGCAGGCGAAAGGGGCTGTTCGTGCGATCCGGGATCAAGGGGAGCCAGAAGACGGTGACTCCCTGGACATCCATGCCGATGCCCTGAAAGAACTCATTGAGGGTCGGTCCATATCGCAAATCTCCGACGAAGCGGCAGAGTGTCGTGAATTGGCCATCAGCGCCGGGGCAAATGTCCTGGATGTGATTGTCCAGCGCCGCGAACATCCTGATCCGGCCACGCTTGTTGGCAAGGGTAAGTTGGAAGAAATCGGCGCGCAGGCCAAAGCCACCCGCGCTGACCTGGTCGTTTTCGAGCAGAATTTGTCGCCCTCCCAACTGCGCGAACTGGAGCACGCGCTGCCTTGCCGTGTGATTGATCGCACACAATTGATTCTGGACATTTTTGCCTCCCACGCCCGCACGCGGGAAGGGCAGTTGCAGGTGGAGCTGGCGCAACTGGAGTACATGCTGCCGCGACTCGCGGGTCGCGGTCGTTCGATGTCACAGCTAGGCGGCGGCATTGGAACGCGCGGACCCGGTGAAACGCAGATAGAGACAGATCGCCGGAAAATCGGACAGAAAATCCAGGTGATTCGCACCCGGTTGGACGCCGTCCGAGATATCCGACGGCAACAACGGCAGCGACGCACCTCGGTCCCAGTGCCGACGGTAGCACTGGTTGGCTACACCAATGCCGGAAAAAGCACGCTGTTCAATGCGCTGACGCAGGCCGGACAGCTGGAGTCTTCGCGCTTGTTTGCGACGCTCGATCCCAAGCTGCACCTGATCACGCTGCCGTCGCGACGGCGCATTTTGTTGTCCGACACGGTGGGATTTATTCGGGCGCTGCCGCCTACGCTGGTGAAGGCCTTTCGCGCGACGCTGGAAGAAGTGCAGATGGCGGAGGTTTTGATCCACGTGATGGACGCTTCCAGTCAGTCGGTGGACGTGCATCGCCAGGAAGTGGAAAAAATTCTGCGCGATCTGGAAGTCGACAACAAACCCCGCATTGAGGTGATGAACAAGGTTGATTTGCTGCCGGAAGAAGAGCGAGCCGGGAAAAATGGAGCCATCGAGGTTTCCGCCCGCGCCAAAACCGGCATGAACGCGCTGCTAGCCGCACTGGATACAGCGCTGGAATCCGATCCGCTGGAAGATCGGGAGATGATAGTTCCGCAGAGTGAAGGCGGGGTCTTGGCGGCGCTGGATGCGGGCGCAGTGATTCTGGACAGAACATTTCAAGGCGAAGACACTCACCTACGCGTGCGAGGTCCTGCATCGCTGTTGGGGAAATATAGAAAATATTGGCAGGCTTGAATGGACGTTTTGAGGGGGATGGAAGTGTGGAGATGAGCAGACCGAGTGCCCGAATGTTGGGCTACTATTCTGGGCACTCGGCTTGCCGGACCTAGGACTAGGTCCAAGGCTGTTACCAACAGTGTAGGCCTCCGTGGGGCGAAGTCAACCTCCAGTTCAATGAAATTTAGAAATCCCTGCGAAATTCTCCGTATTGAAACATTCGAACGCCATATTTCCGAGCCGAAATCGAGTTTCGATGGGTGTACTGCCCGCGGTGTGAGGCCAGAAATTCGAGGCTTCGTTTCGTCGCGTTTGGGGGATTTGAATTCCGCTCGTACGATTCTCGTGAAAGAATGATTCCAACATGTGAAACGAGGCAGAAACTTCCTCCGTGCCAGTTTGACACTCCGGCGAACCCTTTGTTACAACTGAGTGTTCCATCAACAAACAACCAACAATGAATCCATAAGATTCCCGCGTCGTTCCGCTGCTGGCGAATCTGAAACCACGTTGCACAATGAGTGACCTGTTACAACAGCTTGGAGGACTTGTGCTCGGCGCCGTGCCGACCATGTTGCTGTTTTTGGTCACAGTGGCAGCCTATCGATTCCTGGTTCACACCCCTCTGACGAAAGTACTGCGAGAACGTTACTCAAGAACTCAGGGAGCCATTGAGAACGCGGCCGCCGCCGTTGCCGCCGCGGAACAGAAGACAACCGAATACGAAGAGCGTCTACGGGCTGCGCGGGCGGAAATTCTGCGCGATCTTCACGAACACCTGGAGACGGTTCGCCTGGAGTCGGAAGTCGCTCTTGCCCAGGCGCGGGCAGCCGCACAGGAAAAAACTGTGGCCGCCATGGCCTCGATTGAAGACAGTATGCAGGTGGCGCGACAGGAACTGGACGGTCTGGTCGGCGAGCTTTCCGCGGAAATCCTGAAGCGGATTCTACCGGCAGGCGCCGCATCCTCGCGGGAGCAAGCCGGATGATTTCTTCTACGGTGAGGTTGCGTTCACAGACTCGAAAGTTTTTCCGACTTCACACTTTGATGATATCGGTGTGCGGATTGTCGTTGCTGTTCCTCGCATTGCCGCGTGGGCACGCAGCGCAGGCCGAACCAGCCGCACAAAGCGATGTTGCAGCGCAACCGTCGGTGAATCAAGCACAAGCCAAGCATCAGGCACAGCGCAGGGAAGAGATCGAGCAGAAGAAAATTGACAATCCTGAACCCGGCGACGAGGTGAATATCTACCGGCATTCGGCCACCGTGCAAAAGCTGGCGAATATGTTCGGCACGTCGGTGGAAGTGATGTCGCGTTGGCTGGAGGGGCTGAATTTTCTGGTTGTGGTGGCCTTTATTGTGTGGTTCTTGGCGCGGATCATGCCCAAGACATTGCGTGCACGTACGGAGCGGATCCAAAGAGAACTACAGCAGGCGCGTACGGTGACCGAAGACGCAAACCGTCGGTTGGCCAGTGTGGAAGAGCGGCTGGCGCGTTTGGATACCGAAATCGACGGGATTAAAACGCAGGCGCAGCAGGACGCCGTGGAAAAAGAGAAGCAGATGCGAGCCACGCTGGAGCAGGAAAAGCAGTCGATTCTGGACTCCTCCGCCCAGGAAATTGCAGCCGCCAGCAGCAAGGCGCAAAGCCAGCTGAAGCGCATGACTGCGGAATTGGCGATTGAGCGCGCGAAACATAGGATTGCGGTGTCGGCAGAAGCCGACCGCTCCCTGGTAGAGACTTTTCTTGTTGACCTGGAGAAAGAACGTCGCAGCGGTGGGGTGAATTGATGGACGCCTTTGCGCTGCAATACGCTCATGCCCTGGCCGATGTGGTGATGGCCGATAAACTAGATACAAAAGAAATTGACCGTCAGCTGGAAGACTTTCAGTCGACGTGGACTGACAGCCGGCAGCTGCGAGAAGTTTTTCAAAACCCTTCCATCCAACTTGAGACAAAGCTGAAGGTTCTGGATGCGATGGTGCCGCGGATCGGCATGCTGAAGCAGGTGAGGAACTTTGTCGCGTTGCTGCTGCAGAACGACCGCATCCATGCCGTTGAGTCGATTACCGCCAACTATCGTAACGAAATCAATCGTCGGCTGCACGTCAGCGACGCGGAGATCACCAGCGTTCGCGAATTGAACCCTGAAGAAAAATCAAAGATTGAAGCCAAAGCAGCGGCTCTGGCCGGCCTCGAGATTCGCCCAACATACAAGCAGGATGCATCGCTGCTGGGGGGCGTGGTCTTGCGCATTGGCGACACCGTATATGATGGCTCCGTTCGCGGCAGGCTGGAAGAGCTGCGCGAAAAGATGATGGCAGATTAACTAACCCACTATTGAAAACCTGAACTGGAAGCAGAATGGCGCAGATCAAAGCAGACGAAATTTCGCAGTTACTTCGGGAGCAAATTGACAACTTCGAGTCGCGGGTTCGCGTCGACGAAGTGGGCACGATCATCTCCCTGGGCGATGGAATTGCCCGCATTCACGGCCTGGACAAGGTGATGGCCGGCGAGATGCTGGAGTTTCCCCACGGCGTTGGCGGACTGGCGATGAACCTGGACGAAGACCAGGTAGGCGCTGTCTTGATGGGCGACTACACCGAGATCAGCGAAGGCAACCAGGTCAAGCGCACCGGCAAGATCATGAGCGTGCCTGTCGGCGACGCGATGATTGGTCGCGTGGTGAATGCGCTGGGCCAGCCGATCGACGATAAGGGTCCCATCGCAACCGATCAGTTTCTGCCGGTGGAGCGGCTTGCTCCGGGCGTGATCGATCGTCAGCCAGTGCGGGAGCCGATGCTGACCGGCATCAAGGCGATTGACGCCATGATTCCGATTGGCCGCGGACAGCGCGAATTGATCATTGGCGATCGTCAGACCGGTAAAACGGCGGTGGTGCTCGACACCATCATCAACAACGCGAAAAACAATCTGATCTGCGTCTATTGCGCGATCGGACAGAAGCGTTCGTCGGTGGCGCAGGTGGTGCAAACGCTGACCGATCATGGCGCGATGGCCTACACCATCGTCGTGGTGGCTTCGGCCTCCGAGCCGGCGCCGATGCAATATATTGCGCCTTACGCGGCGACCGCGATCGGCGAATTCTTCCGCGACTCCGGCCGGCACGCGCTGGTGATCTACGACGATTTGTCCAAGCACGCGGTTTCGTATCGCGAAATTTCTTTGCTGCTGCGTCGTCCACCAGGACGGGAAGCGTATCCGGGCGACGTGTTCTATCTTCACTCGCGATTGCTGGAACGTTCGTCCAAGCTCAGCGATAAGCTGGGCGGCGGATCACTGACCGCGCTGCCGATCATTGAAACGCAAGCGGGCGATGTCTCGGCCTACATTCCCACCAACGTCATTTCGATTACCGACGGACAAATATTCCTGGAAACCGATCTGTTCAACTCCGGAATTCGGCCGGCAGTCAACGTGGGACTGTCTGTAAGCCGCGTCGGTTTCTCGGCAGCCGCCAAGGCAACGAAGCAAGTTGGCGCGACGCTGAAATTGGATCTTGCGCAGTATCGCGAACTGGCGGCATTCGCGCAGTTCGGCAGCGATCTGGACAAGGCCACCTTGAGCCAGTTGAATCGCGGACAGCGTTTAACGGAGTTGCTGAAGCAGCCCCAGTTCCAGCCGTTGACGATGGAAAAGCAGGTCGCGATTCTCTTCGCCGGAACGAACGGTTTTCTCGACGATGTAAAGGTCGAGTATGTGGGCGCGTTCGAAAGCGGGTTCTACCCGTACATGGATGCAGCGCACTCGACGGTTCTGAAAGACATCGCGACCAAGAAGGCGCTGGATGACGATCTGAGAAAGCGACTGAGCACGGCTATCAAGGAGTACAAGCAGAATTTCTTCGCTGATACTCCGGATGCAAGTGTCGATGCCAAGAAAGCGGCTCCGGCGGAAAGTTCCAAGCGAGATGAGAGGGCGCGTGCCGAAGTGGCAACAGGGAAGCAAGCGTAATCGATGGCAAACGTTCTCGATCTCCGGCGTCGCATCCGCAGCGTAAAAAACACGCGACAGATCACCAAGGCGATGAAGATGGTGGCTGCGGCCAAGCTGCGTCGCTCCCAGGAGCGCGCGTTTGCGGCGCGTCCCTATGCGCGCATGATTGCCAGCGTGCTGGCTTCGCTGGTGCGTCGTGTTGATATCTACGATCCCGAAACAGGCGAGGCAAAACACTCGTTGCTGGTGTCTCGCGAAGAGAAGCGCGTGACGCTGGTCGTAGTGACGGGCGACAAGGGATTTGCAGGGCCGTTCAATGCGAATGTTCTGAAGGCCACACACCGGTTTATCGAGGACCATACGGAACTCGACATCGATCTTGAAATTGTCGGACGCAAGGGAATTGGCGTGCTGCGGCGCAGCTATGGGCTAGCGTCCATCGCCGACGGCGAACAGTCAACGCAGAGCCAGCTGACGCGTACCCGCAGAGCGAGGGTTGACGTGACCGGCGAACACGCCGGGCTGCTCGACAAGCTGAGCTTCGAAAAGGCAGCAGAGCTCTCGAATTTGTTAGTCGAACGATATGCATCCGAGGAGACCGATGCAGTCTATTTGGTCTTCAATGAATTTCAATCGGTAATTTCGCAGCGGATCGTGGTGGAGCGCATTTTACCGATTCTTGAAGTCGGCAAACCGGACATTGCCGTCGTTACCGAGATGGAGCGGGAAGAGCGCGAGGAGATGGCGAAGGCAGCCCAAAGCGCCGGCGTCAGCATCCTGGCGGAGGACACGCGCCAGGCGGACGAAGAGGCCAGCAAATTTGGCACTGCGGAAGTGGACTACATTTATGAGCAGTCGCCGAGCGAATTGATGGGAGCGTTGCTTCCACGCTATGTTGCGACGCAGATGTATCACGCCATGCTGGAGTCGGTGGCGGCGGAACATGCCGCCCGCATGACGGCGATGGATGCGGCGACGAATAATGCCTCCGACATGATTGATGCCTATACGCTGACGATGAATCGGCTGCGCCAGGCTGCAATTACCAAGGAGATCATTGAAATCGTCAGTGGCGCTTCCGCGATTTAAGAAGAGTCAGAGTAGACGGACAAACGGAACATAGAAGCAGTCGCAAAGGATTTGGTTAACGAATCATGGCAGACAATATAGGACACATTATCAAGGTTGCTGGACCCGCGGTCGACGTGCAGTTTGACGAAGCGACCATGCCGCCGATTTATCAGGCGCTGCGAGTCACCAGCGAAGGCTTCAATATTCCCACGCCACTCGACGTGATCGTCGAGGTGCAACAGCATCTTGGCGAAGGCCGCGTGCGCTGCATCGCAATGGAAGCCACCGAAGGTATGGTGCGCGGAATGAAGGCGCTCGATCTGGGCGGCCCAATTACCGTTCCGGTAGGCCGCGCGACGCTGGGCCGGGTGTTGAACGTGATTGGGCAACCGGTGGATGAGTTGGGCCCGATAGATGCGAAAGAGCGACGGCCGATTCACCGCTCCGCGCCAGCCTTCGACGAACAGTCGACGCGCGAAGAAATGTTTGAGACCGGCATCAAGGTCATCGACCTGATCCAGCCGTTTTTAAAGGGCGGAAAGACCGGATTGTTCGGTGGCGCGGGTGTCGGAAAAACCGTCATCATTCAGGAATTGATCAACAACGTTGCCTCGCAGCACGGAGGATTTTCGGTGTTTGCCGGTGTCGGCGAGCGCACGCGTGAGGGCAACGATCTGTGGTTGGAATTTCAGGAATCCGGCGTCATCGACCTGAAGCAGCCCGACAAATCGAAAGCTGCGTTGATCTACGGGCAGATGACCGAGCCGCCCGGAGCGCGTTTGCGGGTGGCGCTGACGGCACTGACCGTGGCCGAGTATTTCCGCGATGAAGAAGGCTCGGACACTCTGCTGTTCATCGATAATATTTTCCGCTTTACCCAAGCTGGTTCTGAAGTGTCGACACTGTTGGGACGTATGCCCTCCGCGGTGGGCTATCAGCCAAACCTGGCCACCGAAATGGGCGAGTTGCAGGAGCGCATCACCTCAACCAAGAACGGCTCCATTACGTCCGTGCAAGCCGTCTACGTGCCTGCCGACGATTTGACCGATCCGGCTCCGGCGACGACGTTTGCCCACCTGGACGCAACCACGGTGTTATCGCGACCGCTGTCAGAACTCGGAATTTATCCGGCCGTTGACCCGCTGGCTTCGACCTCGCGGATTTTGACGCCGCGCATTGTCGGCCAGGAACACTATGATGTCGCGCAGGGCGTGAAGCGAATCTTGCAGCGTTATAAAGACCTGCAGGACATCATCGCGATTCTTGGCATCGACGAATTGTCGGAAGAAGACAAGCTGACCGTCATGCGTGCGCGCAAGGTGCAGAAATTCCTTTCGCAGCCCTTCCATGTGGCTGAGCAGTTTACGGGGCTGCAGGGTCGCTATGTGAAAGTCGCGGATACAGTACGCAGCTTTAAGGAAGTCATCGATGGAAAGCACGATGACGTGCCGGAGCAGGCCTTCTACATGAAGGGCGATATCGACGAAGTTCTTGAAGCCGCAAGCAAGATGCAGCATGCGTAAAGGCGTTTGAGATCGATGGCAGACAACAATTCACTTCGCGTCCGGCTGGTCACGCCGGAGAAGATTTTCATCGACGGAACCGCGGACTCCGTGTCGCTGCCGTCCGCCACCGGCTACCTGGAGGTGTTGTACGCGCATGCGCCGCTGCTGGCCGAACTTGGCCCGGGCGAAGTGACGATCCATGGCGGCGATGTGGGCGATCAACAGCTATTTGTCGCGCAGGGTTTTGTTGAAGTTCTGCCGGATCGCGTGACGATCCTTGCGGAGGGCGCCATTCCACCCAGCGAGATCAACGTCACCGAAGCACGCCGTGAGTTGGAGCTCGGCCAGAAAATGTGGAACGAGGCCGGCGACGAAGCCCGGCACTATGACGAAGCCAATCGTGTCATCCGCGAGGCGGAAGAGCGGATCGCATCGGCAGAGCGTGCCGGGAAATCTGCCTGATTTTCGATTCGCTCCAAAACAAATTCGCGTCGCTCCAGATGTCCGTTGTGTACGGATTGCCTTTCCGCACGTCTAACCCATTGAATTGCACATCGAGTTCGGTTGGGTTACATCGCGGAGGCCGACCCATAACACTCTATTCCGCAAGATTACTCTGCATGTTGTTCTGAATGCCCGGCTGCTAATTCTGGGGAGCGGGATTTAATCCTTTACACAAAGTTTGGGAGATATCGAATGAAATTTGTTTCCGCGAAACTGGTTCTGGTTGCAGCCTTGGCCTTGGTGGGATGGCCGTTGATAGCACAGGAAAATGCCGCGCCGGCACCAGGGGCGACCGCCACCCCGGCGCGTACTATCACGATTCAAGCCAAGAAGTATGAGTTTATTCCCGCTGAAATTACCTTGAAAAAAGATCAGACCGTGAAGCTGGAGCTGACGTCGGACGATGTTGAGCATAGCCTGGAAGTTCCTGCGCTCGGCATCAACAGCGTGATGAAAAAAGGTGAGGTAACGGAAGCCGAAGTCACTCCGACTAAGACGGGCGACTTCAAGGGAAAATGCGGAAAATTCTGCGGATTGGGCCACCGAAAAATGCACTTCATGGTGCAAGTGGTCAACTAGGTGTGTGTCGGGCATAGATTCTTGACGAAGCCGAGAGTGTGTGCGCAGCAGGTTCTGTTTTAGATTGGATTCATGGGCCAGAACTTCATTGCTGACACGGTCAACCAGACGCTGCTGTTT
>JBAVOQ010000227.1:0-32334 GCA_049692235.1 Acidobacteriaceae bacterium
CACCAGCCGCACCGCTTCCTCCTTGAACTCAAGCGTGTACCTGCCTCGTTTACCGTTCCTCATCTGCCCGTCCCTTTCGCTATTACAGCAGCTCGCTAAGGGATACGTTTTACGCGGGCAAGGTCAACGTGGATGTTCTTGACGAATTTTATTCGACCAAAGTCCAAGCTTTAACGAAGAGATAATGAATACGCTTTCCACCGCAGATTGGGCAATAATGTTGACCCCACGCGTTTGATGCATGCTGAATACCGCCTGTTTAGGTGACTGAAACGCTGCTATGCCTGCTTGAAATTGGCACGATTTTCACCGATGTGGAGGATTATCTCGCCGGCAGCAATAATTATGAACAGGCGTAAGGCAAGGGCTGGACGATCCTTCGAAAATCACGTTGAATATCTTCTGACGCGCGCAAAGATTCCGCACAAAATGCGTCCGTCATTAGGTCTAGATGGCAAGCCCGATGTAATCATTCCCAACGAAGCTGCATATTTTGACTCTTCATTCCCTCACAGCAAATTGTTTGTCATTGGGCTCAAAACAACCTGTAAAGATCGCTGGAGGCAGGTTCTCAACGAAGCACCAAAGCATCCGTCAAAGCACATATTCACCTTGCAACAGGGCATCACGGGAAATCAGCTTACCGAAATGCACAAGGCGCACGTAACTCTGGTGGTGCCGAAACCGCTCCAGAAAAGCTATCCGGCCGGGCATACCATCACCATTCTGAAAGTTGAAGACTTTATAGAGCGGGTAAAACACACGCTGCACATATGACCGATGTACACAATCCCGAACAGCGCAGCCGCAACATGGCGAGCATTCGGGGCAAAAACACAAAGCCGGAGAAGATCGTCCGTTCACTGCTCCATAAACTTGGCTATCGTTATCGCCTGCACCGGCGTGATCTTCCGGGCAAACCGGATTTGGTTTTTCCATCACGGCGCAAGGTGATTTTTGTGCATGGATGTTTCTGGCACATGCACGATTGTCGATGGGGAAGAGTGACACCGGCCACAAACAGTAAGTTCTGGTCAACTAAGAGAGAGGGCAACTGCGAACGCGATAGCAAGTCAATGGCGGCTCTGATGGCTCTCGGCTGGAATGTACTGGTCGTTTGGGAGTGTGATACCCGCAATGAATTGGCATTGACCGCGAAGCTGGAACAGTTTCTGTTATAGAGGCCCTAGCTTGGCGTGATGGTTGAACCAGGAATCACATCCCGATTAGTCGAACCAAGCCATCCTATAATCCCATGTCTCAACGGCGAGACACCCCAGATTCGATGTTCGCGGAAATCGACGCGGATTGACTGGCGGGGTTGGGGGACTTAGTCTCGATGGAGAGGGCTGCGGGGGAATTTGCGGACGCGCGGCTCGAATTTCACACTCGCCTGGAGGCATCGCGATGAAGCTCCTCGTTGCCGATCTTGAACGGCAGGCCATCGATTTTGATGCATCTCTTGCTCCGGGAACCATTGATTTTGTGGACGATATGCAGCAGGTGGGGGTGTTGCACACGCAAGGCCGCGCCGATCTGCTGAAGGAGCATCGCGGGCCCAACGATATTGTGGAGGACATCCGGATCCGTGGCAGCCTGGAAACGCGGATGGAAGTGGCCTGTGCGCGGTGTCTGGACCCGGTGGAGCAGCCGATCGAGGCCAGTTTTGACCTGATTTTTCGTCCGGCGGGGGCGGATCTGGACAATACGGACCGCGCGATTTCCACATCGGAGACCGAAATCGGCTACTATGAAGGAGACGGTTTATTGCTTGAAGATGTGCTGCGCGAGCAGATCCTTCTGGCGCTTCCAGCCAAGAACCTTTGCCGCGAAGATTGCAAAGGGCTTTGCAAGGAGTGTGGCCGGAACCGCAACACGGATCCCTGCGATTGCGCGACCGCTTCGACCGACCCGCGCTGGAACCAACTGAAGGCATTGCAGCCGCAGTTGATTCGCAGCCAGGACAAGCCATAATTTCAAGTGCATTTTCACTGTTCATGTAATGCGGGCTTCATGCTATCCCACCCTGGCTTCCCCACCCACCGAGCTGCGCTCGTCGGGATCCGGTTTCGCGAGGATGGGGCACCCATAACGTTACACTCGCTATGAAAATGCTTTAAAAAGTTTGTTGCACCCGCCTTTGAGAACTCTCACCGGAATAGCGCCTCGATGGCGCGCGATCGAGAGGAGAGGGACGAGCGGCGGGGAAAGGGAATTTTCATGCCGAATCCGAAACGACGCCACTCCAAACAACGCACCGCCAAGCGGCGTTCGCACGATTTTCTTACGACGCAGGCGCTCTCTGAATGCCCGAACTGCCACGAGCGCAAGCTGCCGCATCATGCGTGCCCGAAATGCGGCACCTATAAAGGACGCGACGTCCTGGCCATAGCGACAAAGGAACAAAAGAGCTAACCGCCTTCTTCCATGCTGATTGACATCGCGCTTGACGCCATGGGTTCCGACAAATCGCCAGAGCCGGAAATTCGCGGCGCAATCCTGGCGTGTCGGCAGCTTGAGGTGCGGGTCCATCTGGTGGGGCAGGAGCGCACGCTGCGACCGTTGCTCGCCAAGCAGATGCATCGCGTCGGCGCGCGTCATCTTCCTATAAAAATTGTTCAGGCCAGTGAAGTGATTGGCATGGACGAAAAAGCTGTGCAGGCGGTTCGGGCCAAGCGCGACTCCTCGATGCGAGTCGGCTTGAAACTGGTGCGCGAAGGCGTGGCTGCCGGCTTTTTGACGGCCGGCAATACAGGCGCTGCGATGGCTACGGCGAAGATGGTGCTGGGCACGCTGCCAGGCGTGGATCGTCCTGCGCTGGTGGCAGTGCTGCCGACCAGTACGGGCAAGCCTTGCCTGTTGCTGGATGTGGGCGCGAACGTCGATTGCAAGCCGAAAAATCTGGAGCAGTTTGCGGTGATGGGCGAGATGTATGCCCGTGCCGTGCTGAAAGTTGCGCGTCCGCGCGTGGGGCTGTTGTCGATTGGCGAAGAAGAGGGCAAAGGCAATGAGCTGACGCGGGAAAGTTTTCCGCTGCTGCAGCAACTGCCCATGAACTTTCTGGGCAATGTCGAGGGTCGCGACATCTATAACGGCCATGCCGATGTGGTGGTCTGCGACGGGTTCATCGGCAACGTGGCGCTGAAGACGTCGGAAGGGCTGGCGCGGTTGGTGCGGGAATCGCTGCGGGAGTCTTTGACCTCCACGGTAACGGCGCAGGTGGGCGCGCTGCTTTCGCGCAAGGCATTCAACGACTTTAAGAAGCGGCTGGATCAGTCGGAATATGGCGGCGCTCCGCTGCTGGGCGTGCGCGGGGTGTGCATTGTGGGGCATGGCTCCTCGAACGATCGCGCCATTATGAATGGCATTCGCGTGGCTGCTGAGTTTGCGCAGGCCAACGTGAATGCGCATATTGAGCAGGGGTTAGTGGCCTTGAACGGCGCGCCAGCGGAATAAAAAAAGACCTATGAGCACGACCTCACACTCCTCTAAAACTATTGCATTTCTTTTTCCGGGCCAGGGATCACAGGCTGTTGGGATGGGCCGCGAACTGTGCGAGGCATTTCCAGTGGCGCGCGCGGTGTTTGAAGAAGCCGACGAGGCGCTGGGATTTTCCATTTCGCGCCAGTGTTTTGACGGGCCGGAAGAGGAGTTGCGGCTGACGGAAAATACGCAGCCTGCGATTCTGACCGTTTCCGTGGCGGCGTTGCGGGTGCTGGCGGAGCGGGGAATTAGGGGCCAATTTGCCGCGGGGCATTCGCTGGGAGAATATTCGGCGCATGTTGCGGCGGGAACGCTTTCGTTTGCGGACGCGGTGCGGACGGTGCGAAATCGCGGACGGTATATGCAGGAAGCGGTGCCGGCGGGAGTGGGCGCGATGGCGGCGATTCTCGGAATCACGGCGGATATTGTCATCGAAGCGTGCGCCGACGCGGCGAGAGAATCGGGCGGCGTGGTATCGGCAGCCAACATGAATGCTCCCGAGCAGACGGTGATTTCCGGAGCGGCGGCCGCAGTGGAATTGGCTTCAGCGAAGTGCAAGGAGCGAGGCGCGAAACGCGCGATTCCATTGAAAGTGAGTGCGCCATTCCATTGCGCATTGATGCAGCCGGCACAGGATCGGCTGGCGCGCGATCTGCAGGCGACGGCATTTCATGCGCCCAAGCTGAGCGTGGTTTCGAACGTCGATGCGGCCTGGGTAGCAACCGGCGAGTCCGCGCGAGACGCATTGATTCGCCAGGTGACCGGGGCGGTTCGCTGGGTGGAGTGTGAGCAGCAATTAATCGCGGCCGATGTGACGCACTTTGTCGAAGTGGGTCCGGGCAAGGTGCTGTGCGGGCTGATGCGACCGATGGATTCCAGCCGGACTTGCCTGCATGTGGAGAACGTCGCGAGTCTGGACAAAACGCTGGCCGCGCTGGAAAATAATTTCGATTGAGCACGAGGAGATGGCAATGACGCGAGATCTTTACAACGCGCGAAGAAACATGCTGCCGGGCAGGCTGGTGAATTCACCGATGCGGCTCATTGTGCTCGGAATGCTGATCTTCTGTTGCATGCCTGGGACGGGCTCCGCCAAGAAAGCCGAGAGAACCCTGACGACGCCGGATGGAAAACCGGTGCGCAAGGTGTACGTGGATGCCGGGACGACAGTGATGGCGAATGCCGCGACCGCGCAGCTAAACCAGGATACCTGCCTGACCATTGTTTCCAGCCCAAAACAGGCTGATGCAATTTTGGAAGTGGGAATCGTATTGCCGTCTGTGGGCGGCGATTCACCCGGAGGCTCCGATGTTTTCGGCTCCAAGCCTCACACGCAGACGATGGGCAATGCTCACAGCAGTCCCAAGCGCAGCGCCTCCGCAACGTGTAGCGACGGCAAGGGTGGAACGGTGGCCTGCACGTCTTCCTACAGCGTGCAGGGAGGCGAAGCGCCGGAGCAGCCGGCTGCCGACTGGACACAGGGTATATCTCCCAACTACACCGTTTCTCTGGCATCGACGGGAAACGATTCGCAGGACCTGTGGGATCCGGATGGGCGTATCAAACACGCTTCCTGGAGCGACCAATTGCGCGAGGCCGTAGGATGTCCGGTGTGCCCGGGAGAGGCATTCAATCCACGGCGTGACAAGATGACCTATCGACAGTGGATGCAGGCGAAGTGTCCCAACGTCCTGCCAGGCGGATCCGAGTAGGGATTCTTGGCGGGCAGATTTAGGGGCGCGAGGAGTTTCTGCCGCCGAAGATTTCTGCCACCTTCCGCTCGCGGAACGCAAAAATACTTTCTACCTTTCTGCGCACAGAAAATGCATGCACCATTCGCCCTACAAGTCCAAAGGGCAGCGAATACTCCACTCGATCGCGGATGAGGGTGCCACCGTCGACGGTCTGAAAGCGATGGGTATGGTGCCACAGCTTGTAGGGCCCCTTCAGCTGAAGATCTTCAAAGCTGTGGGGCGGCTGCCAGGCCGTGATTTCCGTTCGCCAGCGCATGGGAATCCCGTGCCAATGCAGCCGGTAGTCAATCAGTGTGCCGGGGAACATCTGGATGGGTTGCGGCGTCAGGATCTGGAAGCGCAACCATTCCGGAGTGAGCAACTCGAGATTGCCGGCGTCAGAAAAGAAACGAAAGACTTCGTCGAGCGAAGCGGGTACCCACTGTTCGCGTTCGAAAACATAGGGTGATGTCATGATTGCATCTCGGATTCAGACGGCGCAGGTTCGACACGAAATTGCGGCAGCATTTCCAGTAAGATGCAATTTCTAGAGCTCCACCAGAATGTCGTCACCCTGGAGGCGCAGCGGATAGCGGGTCGCTTTTGTGGCCGGCGAATGGGACGCTTCGCCCGTCGCAAGATCGAATTCCCATTGGTGCCAGGGGCAGACAATTTTGCCATGCTCGACTGTCCCTTCGGCCAGCGGACCGCCGCGGTGAGGGCAGACATTATCCAGAGCCAGCGGCGTTCCATTCAGCGTGGCGACGCAGAGGGTGTGGCCACGAACACAGAATTCCTTTGCCTCGGCTTCCGCGGGAAGATCCTGGCGGCGACACAACTTGACCCACTCACTCATCCGCGCACAACCTCACTCTATTGGTTCGATGCATCCGGTTCATGCACGGATTCGATTAGAGCAGTTCCATGGTGGCATCAAGAAAGCCGTGGTGCAGCTGGCCGTGGCGAGCTGCGCGAAAGTCCCGTCCCGCTGGCAACATCTATCGTGGAACTGCTCTATCCCTGGACCACGGCCATGATTGTGCCGGCCAGGATAATCAAAACCCACCAAGCGATAATGACGATTGCGGCGCTGCTGCGCTTGACGCGAGCAACGGTGGAGCAGCCAAGGATCAACAGCAGCACCACCCAGAGGGTGAAGATGTCCGCCGAGGAAAACAGGGTACGTATCCACAGGGGAACATCCGAGGTGAGATACCAGCCTACGTTGGTGCCTACGGGGTTGTTGATGTCGAATTGCTCCGCACTGACGCCGGCGAAAATGGCAATCGCCGCCAGTAAGAACTTGATGAGAAAGGGCAGCCCGGCATAGAACCATACAGCCAGATACTGCTTGTAACTAGCCCTTGCGCCCAGTCCGAAATTAAAGCTCATCATCAGGATGCCAGAACAAATCAGCGCAAAAATCAGACCGAGGACGGGATAGACATAGCTGACGACCCGGGTAAAGGCAGCAATCGTATGGATGCTTTGTTGTCGCTGTGCATCCGTCAGGGTGCTCATTCTCTGTTGTGTTTGCGCGCTGCGGTTGATGTTGGATTGAGCGACCTGTTCGAAGCCAATTTGCCGGTCGATGGAGGCGGCAAACGCTACGCTGACGAGGATGCTGAGCAGAAAGGGCAACCACCAGCTGGCATCTCTGCGAATATCGGTAAAGGTTTTGGTCGGCGCCACAAACGCGTCGACGACTCGTTCCACCTGACTGAGGCCGGCAGATTCCCCAGGTTGCTGCATGGCTGCTTCCATGGCTGTCATGTGCTTTTCTCGCCTCCAGAATAGCGGGCTGAAATCCTTGGGCACCAGTCTAGCTGGAGTAGGCTAAAAAGCGCAGATATTTTTCGAGGGAAGGTTTTTCTGGGCGCGTAGATGCAACCGTTTGCAACCAGCCGCGGCAGCGAGGCAACGCCCGACGTATGGAGAAAAAGGAGACATGGAATGATGGTTCGCCAGCGCCGATGGGCGTGGATTGTCCTGCTTTGCAGCCTGGTTGCAACCATGCCTGCCTTAGCCACCGCAAAAACGCAACCGCACACCTTCGTGGCGGGAAATGGACAGTTTCTGCTGGACGGCAAACCGTTCCAGATCATCTCCGGCGAAATGCACTACGCGCGGGTTCCGCGGGCCTATTGGCGCGACCGGCTGCGCATGGCCAAGGCGATGGGGTTGAACTCCATCACCACCTATGTCTTTTGGAACTGGCATGAGCGGAAGCCTGGCGTCTACGATTTTTCAGGCAACAGGGATGTGGCGGAATTTGTACGAGAAGCGCAGCGGGAGGGACTGTATGTGATCCTGCGACCGGGTCCTTATTCCTGCGCGGAATGGGATTTTGGCGGCTTCCCGGCGTGGCTGCTGAAAGATCCGAACATGGTGGTGCGGTCGAGAGATCCACAGTTTCTGGCGGCGGCACGGGCATGGCTATTGCGGCTGGGCCAGGAACTGGCGCCATTGCAGATTGGCAACGGCGGACCCATTATTGCAGTCCAGGTGGAGAACGAATATGGCTCCTATGGCCAGGACCACGCCTATATGGAAGACATCCACCACATGCTGGTGGACGCGGGTTTTACCAAGGCGCAGCTCTATACCGCGGACGGCCCGGAGCAGGTTCCGAGAGGCTCGCTTCCTGAGCTGCCGGCGGTGATCAATTTTGGACCCGGAGACGCGCAAGAAGGCTTCGCGAAGCTGAAACAACTGCGTCCCAACGGACCGATGATGACGGGTGAATATTGGGACGGCTGGTTCGACCACTGGGGCGCGCCGCACACCGCCGATACGCCCGACCAGCAGGCCAAGGACCTGGACTGGATATTGCGCCAGGGTTATTCGGTAAGCCTGTACATGTTTCACGGTGGAACGAGTTTTGGCTGGATGAACGGGGCCAACTCCAACGGCAAAATTTATGAGCCGGATGTGACCAGCTACGACTACAACGCGCCTCTGGATGAAAGCGGCCGACCGACGCCGAAGTATGATCACTTCCGCGCCATCATCGCGAAGGATACTGGGGTTACGCCGCCCCCCGTGCCCGCGGTGCAGCCGACGATGACGTTGCCGGCATTTTCGCTGGTCGAGGATGTCTCTTTGTGGAAGTCGCTGCCGGCCCCGACGCACTCCGAGCGGCCGCTTTCCATGGAGTCAGTGGATCAGGCATACGGTTACATTTTGTATCGCACCCAGGTGGAAGGTCCTGTGACCGGCGATTTGACCTTCGATGCGCTGCACGATTACGCGCAGGTGTACGTCGACGGCAAGCTGGCGGGCACGGTCGACCGTCGGCTCGGACAATATCAACTGCCGTTGCATGTATCCTCGGCCCACGCGCAGTTGGATGTTCTGGTAGAGAATACGGGTCGAGTGAACTTTGGCCCGTCACTGCCCGCGGAACGGGCCGGCATTGTGGGCCGGGTCAAGCTGGCGCAAAAAATGTTGACTGGGTGGGAGATCTACCCGTTGCCGATGTTGAAGCCGGGCCAGTTGGCCTATTCGAAAGCGCCATGCAGCGGAGCCTGTTTCTACCGCGCCAGCTTCACTGTGACCACGCCAAAAGATACGTTTCTGGATACGAGTGCTCTGACCAAGGGCGAGGTGTGGCTGAATGGCCGCGCTCTGGGACGTTTCTGGAACATTGGACCGCAGAAGACGCTGTACGTTCCCGCGCCCTGGCTGAAACCGGGGAAAAACGAAGTGGTCGTGTTCGATCTGGAGGGGAAACCTGGCCAGAAGATCGAGGGGCTGGACCACCCGAATCTGCACGCAACCGTGGAGGGAAATCCGTCGAAATGATATTCATGAAATTGAAATGAAACATTGGCGCAGGGTGTGGCGTCGAAAGATCATCTCCCCAGTTGCAGAACTATTCCCCGGGGTGTCAGACTAGAATCATCGCGAAGCTCACTCGCGGAAGAATTGAAAAGATGTGAGACCTTTTTAGGCTGGCCCGACTCGCTTGAGGTTGTTTCCAACCAATCACTCGAATCGTCCGATGTGCCACAAGCTCCTTCTTCATTCGAAACCAGGAGAAACAAATGTCAGGACCGAAGTTTCCTCCGCAGCCGAACGATTCATCTTCCTCTGCACCGCAGAATTCTGATGCTGCGGAACCTAACCAGGCCAAAGATCGCCCAGCCGCCAAGGGAATCACGCGACGCGGATTTTTGAAGGGCGCCGGTGTTGCCGCCGCCGGGACGGCGTTGCTGGAAGGGGCGCAGGTATTCAGTCGCGAAGCTATCGCCGCCACCCGTGGCGAGCAGGACGGCGTGAAAGAGCTTGGCCCCGGCGCGGTGCCGATCACGTTGAACGTGAACGGCAAAGAACAGACCATCCAGCTTGAGCCGCGAACCACGCTGGCCGATGCCTTGCGTGTCCACATGGGTCTGACCGGCACCAAGGTAGTGTGCGATCGCGGATCATGTTCCGGCTGCACCGTCCTGCTGGACAATATGCCGGTGAATAGTTGCATGACGCTGGCGATCGACGCAATTGGAAGCAAGGTAACGACGATTGAAGGGCTGTCGAAGACGACCGGCGCGGCCGATCCAGAGACATTGCATCCCGTTCAGGCGGCCTTTATCAAGCACGATGCCATGCAGTGCGGTTTCTGTACCCCGGGCATGGTGATGGCCTGCTCCGCCCTGTTACAGAAAAACCCCAATCCCACAGAAGACGATGTGCGACAGGCGACAGCGGGCAATCTGTGCCGCTGCGGAACCTATCCTAGAATTTTTGCGGCCACGCTGGAAGCGGCGGGCGCGTCCGGCAAAGAATCCATCCGTAACGCGTAGGAGAGAACATGGCGACCAAGAAATCTGATCCGGCAGCGGCTGCAGCGAAATCGACACCGACGACACCGACGAAAACGGTCACGATGCCGTACGGAGTTCCGGGCTACACGTTGCATGACGTACAGCGCCAGGTTCCGGCGACCGAACCGCCGGTGCTGCCGATCAACGCAAGCTTGGACTACATCGGCAAGTCTCCCAAGCGCTGGGATGCGCACGCCAAGGTGAGCGGAAGCGGCCGCTATACGGCGGATATTCAATTGCCGGGCATGCTGTACGCCAAGATGGTGACGGCGAATGTTCCCCACGCCAGTATTGTTTCGATCGACACCTCAGCGGCGAGCAAAATGCCGGGCGTCAAGGGCGTGTACGTGATTCAGCATGTGCTGGGCGAGGCGGTTTTGCGCAATCCATCGCTCGACCAGAGCCGCTACCCCATCGTGCGATATGCCGGGCAGCCGATTGCGGCGGTGGCAGCCACGCATCCGTACATTGCAGAAGAAGCTGCACTGCTGGTGAAGGTGCAATACGCTCCCAAGCCTTTTGTTACGGACATGGAGATGGCTCGTCAAGCCGATGCTCCGCCGGTTTTTCCCGGGCCGGCAGATGAGGCAGGTTCCGCGGGTGGTGGCGGCGGACCGGAGGATGTTCCTCAAAAGGGCAATGTGCACGGACCTTCCGTGAACAAGCGCGGCGATACCGAACAAGGTTTCAAAGACGCGGACTTCATCGTGGAGTCGAAGTACACCACCCAGGTGCAGGTGCATAACGCGCTGGAGACCCATGGCGTGGTGGCGGACTGGAAACCGAATCTGCTGACCGTGTGGGCCTCGACGCAAGGGACCGCCAGCGTGCGGGAAGAGTTGGCATCCTTCTTTAAGTTGCCTAAGTCTCAGGTGCGCGTCATTACGGAATTTATGGGCGGAGGCTTTGGCGCCAAGTTCGGTGCGGGAAACGAGGGAACCGTCGCTGCTATTCTGTCGCGGCAAACCGGCGCTCCCGTGAGGTTGTTGCTCGATCGCAAAGGGGAGCAACTTTCTGTCGGCAATCGTCCCAGCTCCGACCAGACGCTGAAGATCGGCGCCAAAAAGGATGGCACTCTTACAGCCATAAAGCTGATCAGCTTTGGCACGGCTGGATGCGGAACCGGCGCGGGCTGCGCTGGACCGGCGACGAATTTATATCAGTCGGCATCGTTGCATACTGAAGAAAACGATGTGTTCATCAATGCTGGTCCTGGCGCTGCATTTCGCGCCCCTGGACATCCGCAGGGAGCTTTTGCGCTGGAACAAACCATTGACGAGATGGCGGAAAAGCTGAACATGGAGCCGCTGGAGTTCCGCGAGAAGATTGACACCAATCCAGTGCGACGCGTGGAGCGTCAGATTGTGCGTGAAAGCGCGCTCTGGAAATCCCGCAATCCTGTGCCCAACGCGGATCTCGGTCCAATTAAGCGGGGCGTCGGTCTTTCCCAGTCTGTCTGGTATCGGTTCATTGAGATGGATTCTGCCGCGGAGGTGCGCGTCCATCGCGACGGCTCGGTGGAAGTTCTCTCCGCGGTGCAGGACATCGGTACCGGCATCAAGACGGTGATGGCGCAGATTCTAGCGGAGCAATTCGGAGTGCCGCCGCAGCAGGTCTCTGTAAAAATCGGCGATACAAATTATCCGGTCGGTCCTAACTCGGGTGGCAGCGTGACGACGGCTTCCTTGAGCCCTGCGGTGCGCGATGCGGCATGGCAGGCTTCGCAGAAATTTCTAGCCAGTATCGCGCCCGCGCTGGGCACGACGGCGGATGACCTGGTCCTGACGAAAGGCGAAGTCCACAGCAAGAGCGGACACATGCAGCCGATCAGCTTCCGTCGCGCCGCCGCCAAAATGGATACCAGCGAGGTTTCCGCTCAGGTGCGGCGCGTTCCCGACTACGACAAGAAACATTACGACACCTATGGCGGCGTCGATGTGGCCGAGATCGAGGTGGATACGGAACTCGGCATCATCCACGTGAAGCAATTCTTCGCCGTGCATGACTGCGGTCGCCCGATGAATCCGTCGCAGGTCATCAATCAGATCAACGGCGGCTTGATCCAGGGAACTTCCTATGCACTCTACGAGAATCGATTGCTCGATCCAACGTATGGCCTGATGGTGAACGCGAATCTGGATCAATACAAAATCGCAGGCTCACGGGACATTCCTCAGCTGCATGTGCAGCTGGTGGAGTCGTACATCGGCCAGAGTTCGACGGACGCCTCCGGCATTGGCGAAGCGGCCGGAATCATCTCGGCTCCAGCCGCCATCGGCAACGCGTTTTACAACGCCACTGGAGTTCGCATGCGCAGCTTGCCGATGACGCCCGCAGTGGTACTGGAAACCCTGAGCAAGGCCCCGCAAAGGAGTAACGCATGAACCAGTTCGTACTCGCAGACTGCACCACGGAAAGCGGAGCGCTGGCGCAACTGAGCCAGAATGCAAAGGACGGCATTGTGGTCAAGGCCGGTGGAGTCGACCTGCTGGACCGGATGAAAGAGGGTCTGGAATCGCCGACCAAGCTGGTGAATATCCGCAACATCTCCTCGCTGCGCGGCATTCGCGAAACGCCGGAGGGCCTGCATATCGGACCGCTGACCACGCTGACGGAAATCAGCGAGCACCCGTTGATCCGGTCGCAATACACAATTATTTCCGATGCCTGCGGCAGCGCGGCCACTCCGCACATCCGCAACATGGCGACTCTGGGCGGAAATCTGCTGCAGGAAAATCGCTGCTGGTATTTTCGGTCGAAGGATTTTCAATGCCTGCGCAAGGGCAAGGAAATTTGCTTCGCGTTCGGCGGGTTGAATCAATATCACTCCATCATGGACTATGGTGGTTGTCCCGCGGTAGCGCCATCGTCGGCAGCCGTGGGACTGTTGGGCTTGAATGCCACGGTGGAGCTGACCAGCGCGAAACGCGGCAAACGCGTGGTCGGCATCAAGGAGTTGTACGTCCTTCCGGAAGCGAATCCGACCAAGTTCAACGTGGTCGAGCCGGATGAGTTGCTGACCGCCGTAATGATTCCCAAGCCAGTCGCAGGCACTCGCTCCGCGTATCAGAAATACGGCGAGAAGCAGAGCTCCGACTGGGCCATCGCCGATGCGGGCGTAGTGCTGGAGATGGATGGCGACATGTGTCGCCGCGCAGTAGTAACCATGGGCGCTGCATCGCCGGTCGTGCGCCGCTCGTCGCAAGCGGAAGCCGCGCTGGTGGGCAAGCCCATCACTGAAGAATCTGCGCGCGCCGCCGGAAAGGCCTCCATGGAAGGCGCGCAGCCGCTTTCAATGAATGCATACAAGGTTCAGATGTTTCCTGTGGCCATCTATCGCACGGTTCTGCTGGCTGCCGGACAAATGGGTCGCGACCCGCGGGCCGCGGGATGATTTGCAAGGAGAGAAAATTATGAGCGCAACTGAAACCGCCGCTGGAGTCAAGTCGCCGCCTTGCCGCTGCCTCCGCACCAAGAATGCCTATGGCACCAGCCCGCAGTCGGCGGCGAACTGGTTGCCGGGAGTCCACGCTTCTTCGTCCTACTGGTGTTTGCTGACACAGGGTCCCGCCGGTCCCGACGAGAATTATGTCCATCTGGCGCGCTGTGGTCCGGGCCGCAGATGCTACGACGCGCCGGAAGATTAAGCACACACGTCTACGAATTTTGTCCGCTCGCGCGTCAAGTTTGACACACTCATCAAATGAGTCCTGCGCGTCGTGCCCTGGCGAAGAGTTGGAAACGGCTGGATGGCGTCGACCTGATTCGCGGGCTTGCCATCCTGTTCGTGCTGATGAACCACGTGAATATGCAGCTGTTGTTTGCGCGGGTTCCGTATACACAGGGACTGCCAAAGCAACTGATCTATTCGCTGGTGTGGAATGGCCAGTTCGGCGTGCAGATGTTTTTCGCCGTTTCCGGCTTCCTGATTACATCCACGACTCTTCGGCGATGGGGCTCGCCTGCCAACGTGCGTCCGCGCGATTTCTACCTGCTTCGATTCGCCCGCATTGCGCCATTGCTGCTCCTTCTGCTGGCGGTATTGAGTGCACTTCACCTCGCCGGCGTAAAACATTTTATCGTCAGTCAAAAAACGGGAGGACTGGGAAGCGCCCTGTTGGCGGCGCTGACGTTTCGCGTGAATGTGCTGGAGGCGACGCACGGGTATCTTCCAGGAAGCTGGGACATTCTGTGGTCGCTTTCCGTCGAGGAAACCTTCTACCTTTTCTTCCCGCTGGTGTGCAAGCTGTTCGGACGAGGAAAACTGTTGGCCGCGCTGTTGCTGGGGTTTGTCGTTCTTGGGCCGTTTGGCCGGACTGTCCTTAACCACGGCAACCCGGTCTGGCATGAGTACTCGTATTTAGGCGCGATGGATGCAATTGCGCTGGGATGCCTGACGGCACTCTTGCTCGCGCATGTGCATCTTTCGCGGAAGCAGCTATGGATTTGCGGCATCTCGGGCGCGGTTCTCGTAACCTTCATCCTGGGTTTTTCGCGCGCCGCCTACGCATTGGGCCTGGAGCGCAATGGGCTGGACATGACGATCCTTGCGGTGGGGACATGTTTGCTGATCGCCATTTCCGCAGAGACGCAGTGGAGAGGGCCGCGAATTCTCATTCCGATTTTGTGGCTTGGGCGGCGCAGTTATGAGATCTACCTGACCCACATGTTTCTTGTCATCGCGGTATTCGGCATGTTCGTGAAATTCGGCAAACCTTTAGGCGCAGTCCCGGTGCTGTTCGGGATCGTCATCGTTTTTTCGGGATTATTTGGAGATGCAGTCGCAAGCTTCTACTCCGAACCGAGCAACAGGCTGCTGCGAAACTACTTTGGAGATGGCGCGGATCGGCTCGGATCTGTCGTGGATCGCTCCACCGAAGTTCAACCCGCGAGCCATCTTTCCGCGTGATCGCATTTGCGTGGATTCAGAGTTTTGATTTGCATCGCCCGGATGCGAAAGCCTCTTCACCCAGGTTGAAAAAACTTTACCAGTCCGCATTGTGGAAGATGTGGGCGTTGACGTCGGGCCAGAATTCCTTGACGAGATTGGAGCCGCCGTCGAGGCCGATCTGGAGGATCCATTTTTGTCCGGTCTTCGTCCAGGTGCGCTCCTGGCTGGGGTAGTAGAGGTCAGAGATCCCTGCTCCCGCGCCGTTGCCGACGATCTCAGAAATGTTGAATGTGTTACGCGCATTATTGGTAGCCGTCAGGTCGGTGCGGGTGATGAAGAGCCGGCTGACCGAATACGCGCTGCGCTTGAGGATGCCTCCGCGCGCCATCGTGTAATAGCGAGGATCTTCGTGCGTGGCAATGGGAACCAGCGCTTCCGTGAAGAGGTTGCCTGCAACGTTATCCGCAAATGAGTGCCAATAATAGCGACCGTAAGCGGCTGCGCCATGGCCGAACTCGGGGGTGGAACGTTCCGCGTCGGCCACACCCGCGACGCCACCCACGTAGATAAATGAAGAGTAATCGAAGCTCTCTTGCAGCATCAGGATGAATTTCTGCTTCGGGGTTTGCGGCGGCAGAACTACGTCGACAGATACTGACCGAAAGTTGGGGACAACGTAGAGGATGCGTTTCGTCTGTTTCCCTGTCGTGGCTGTTGCGGGCTCCAGCGGTGGATTGTCAGGGAGGCTAGAGCTACTGCCCGCAGTGGAGGGAGATCTGGTCGCGGGCAGCGGAGTGGTGCTCGGCGTCTCTTGCGCCATTGCGGGAATTGCCAGCACCATCGCGAGAAAGACAAGCCAGCATCCGTATCGAGCACATTTCGCGCTTCTTCTTATCGGTCCACTTTGCGATGCAGCCGGCCATGCGGTGGTCCGATGCGGCGACGAAACCGGAGAACCCGATCCAGGTGCAACAGTCAGCAATGGGCATCGTTGGGGCATTAAGCTGTCTCGAGGCAAGTTCAATGCTCCTGAAAGAGAGATATAGAAAGGGGTTTCACTTTGGGTCTGAATGCTGACAACTAGATGTTCTTTGAGGCGGTTGGATGCAGGCTAAATTGATTCCTGTTCCATGCTATCCCCACCGTGCCCGATTCGGGGAACTATCTGCGGCTTTCATCGATTGGGAAATGTTTGGCGTGCGAATCTGCAAAACAGATCGGGCGTTGCAGCGTGTGGCTTGCATTTCCGTGGTGTGGGTGATTCACTTGTCTGCGTCATGAATCGTCGAAAATTTCTGTGCTCTACCGTCGCGACGGCCGCTGTATCCGCGTTCCCGAAGATTCTCCGAGCTGAACCCATTGCGGGAGTATCCGCGCGCCTCACCATCGAGATGAATGAGCCGGGACAGCCGATCCCGAAGGATTTTCTCGGGCTGAGTTATGAGACGGCGCAGCTGTCCCACCCGAATTATTTTTCCGCGGAGAACGATGGCCTGGCAGGATTTTTGCGTCCGCTGGGACAGGGCGTGCTGCGCATTGGCGGCAACTCCAGTGAGTATGCATTCTGGACGCCGCATCCGGCGGAGAATGCGGCGTCTTCGTCCGCGCCGATTGGTCCGGATAAAGGCCATAAGCCTCCAGCAGACACGCAGACCACCCCAGAGTCCATCCGCAATCTGCGACAGTTTTTGGATAGGGTCGACTGGCGTGCCATGTACGGGTTGAACTTCGGCAAGGGCACGCCGCAGCAGGCGGCCGAAGAAGCCGCTTTTGTTGCAGACGCGCTGGGCGATCGGCTGATCAGCTTCCAGATCGGCAACGAGGATGACCTGTTCCCCGGCAATGGCCTGCGCCCGAAAGGATACAGTTATGCGGATTTCGCAAGAGAATGGAAAACATTTTATGACGCGGTGAAGGCGCGAGTTCCACATGCAAAGTTTGCCGGTCCAGATACGGCGGGCAGCAGTGACTGGCTGGTTCAGTTCGCGCGGCAGTTTGGCAAGGACATGATTGAATTGTCCACGCACTACTATGCGTTGGGACCGGTCAGCGATCCTTCCATGACCATTCAGCGGCTGCTCAGCCCTGACAATCCACGGTGGGTGTCGGGAGTTCCGAAGATTCGACAGGCAATGGCGGAATCGCATCTGCCGTATCGTCTGACTGAAACGAACTCCTGCTATGGCGGCGGCAAGCCAGGAGTCAGCAATACTTTTGCGTCGTCGCTGTGGGCCCTGGACCTGATGTTCCAGCTGCTGGCGATCGGCGGCAGCGGCATCAACTTCCACGGCGGCGGATATGGATGGTACGCGCCGGTTGTCGGCACCCTTGAAAACGGCTTCGTCGCGCGCCCGGAGTATTACGCGCTGCTGGTGATGGCGCAGCTGTTGGGCGGCCGCGTGGTTGCGAGCCAACTGGATGCGGGCGATGCGGGGCCGCTTTTTGTTGCTTATGCCGCGGTGGACGCTCAGCGCAAACTGCGTGCCGTGGCCATCAATAAGGATGGCGAAAAGAATGTGCGCCTGAAGCTGCAGGCAAATTCTTCCGGCGAGCGCATCTCGCTGGAGCGCCTGATCGCTCCCAGTTTGGACGATGAGCAGGACACGACCTTTGCCGGTTCGCCTGTCGGCGCGGCGGGCTCATGGAGGCCAAGCCGGGTGGAACATGTTGCGGTCACCAACGGAACGGCGGAATGCGATATTCCTGCCAGGAGCGCGGCTCTGCTGCGTTGGGAGTAGAAGCTCACACGCGTCGCTCCGCCATCTCTTATTGCGGAAGACAGACAATCATTCGCGATCTGGATTCGGCGACCCGCCATTGCGGACGATCTCCGAGAGAACATTCCGAGCTGGGCCGGACCGGATGGTCTTCAAACTTTCGTCACTCGCGACCGGCGCCAAATCGGGCTACACTCGGGTTGACATTTCACAAATTCGCGCGAGTTGTGTCATCTTCGCCGGATTGCGTCTGTTCCCTGGTGTTTGGCATGGAAACCCACGTCATTTTATTTGTTGGCTCCATTCTGCTTGGCGGCGGATGCATCGGTCTCATGATTGTTCGTCTGACCAATCCATTTTTTAAAGGTGTCGGCTGGCTTGGGGCTTCTTTTGCCTCCGGCGCGCTGGCAGCCTTGGCGTTCACAGCGGTTGTCGACCAGGGTAAGGGTTCCCTTCTATTGCTCGCAGACGCACTGATTTTGCTGGTGTTTGTGTTTCTGCACGTTTGCTTTTTGGAATTGAGCGAGAGCGAGTCGAGAGTTCCTCGGCTGGGAATCGTATTGCTCATCGCTCAAGTGCTGAGCTATTTTTTTTATCTGCACTCGCACGAATTGCGGCAACTTTCCGCTGTAACTCTCGGCTTGCTGGCGGCAGTGCAGGTCAGCGAGAGCGCGTGGCTGCTGAAGAAAACGTACCAAAAAGGAATGGATGCGCCGGTTTGGTTCAACATTGGGCTTCTGCTGGGCTTCGCCGTTTTCAATCTGATTCGAAGTGTGATTGTTCTTGTGGTTGGAACGCCGGTGAGACTAGAACAGCCCAACCCGTTGCAGGCGACAGCGGCTGTTGTATTTCTTGGCACGGTCATCGGTCTCGGATTTGGTGTGTTCTGGATGGAAGGCCACCAGATCCGACTGGAACTGGAGAAACTGGCGAACATCGATCCGCTCACCGGTATCCACAATCGGCGGTCATTCACTGCCTTGTGCGAGCAGGAATTGCTGCGGACTTCGCGGAGCGGGGAAGTTTTCTCGCTGATCATGTTCGACCTCGATCATTTCAAGGCGATCAATGATCGTCATGGCCATCGCTTCGGCGATTCGGTGCTGTGCGAAGTGGTGGACAAGCTGCGGAATTCCGTGCGCAACATCGATATCGTCGGACGTTGGGGCGGCGAAGAATTTGTTGCGCTGTTGCCGAAGGCGGACACGGAGGCGGCGCTGATTGTCGCTCATCGCTTGCGGTACCATGTGGACTCCATCTCGATGGTCAGTCCTCGCGTGCGCGGCATTGACGGAGAAAATCGGGTCACGGTTACGTTGAGCATCGGCATTGCTACCTACTTCGGTCATGATCCTTCAATCACGATCCATGACTTGCTGCACGAATGCGATGCCGCCATGTATCAAGCCAAGGCCGAAGGGCGCGATCGAATCGTCGCGCTCGACACGCAACTCATGTTGGTTCGTTGAATGGATCGCAAGAATCAAGGCCGGATGCCGATGGCGCTGACCATGCGGCCGGTGAAACCCTGCTCTCCGCGATACGAGAAAAAGCGCCTGGTGTCGCAAGCCGTGCAGAGATTCAGCGCGTAAATCTTCTGGGGCGCGATTCCCGCATCCATCAACTGGCGGCGATTTGCTTCGACCAGGTCGAGGTGCAGGCTAGGTCCCAGATTGCTGTGTCCGGGCGCGCGCGCCGTCAGGAATAGCATGGGATATTTGTCCTTGATTGGGTCCAGGTCAAAGACTTCTTCAAAAAGTGTCTCCGCATAGCTGAATTGAGAGGCGAATTCCATCCGTACTTCTTCACCAACGGAGTAGCAGCACCGTCCAATTCCTGGGCCAATGGCAGCTGTTAAATCGCTTGGCTGACTGCCAAACTCCGCTCGCAGGCGGCCTACCCCACGCTCCACAATCCGTGAAAGCGTTCCTCTCCATCCAGCATGAAACGCCGCGACAATTCGCTGGCGCACATCCACAACCAGCACCGGAATGCAGTCTGCGGTCTGAATGCCGAGGAGTGTCCCGGGCTCGGTGGCGATCATTCCATCGCCGCGCGGGCCATCCCCGCGCAGAGGTTCCGCCGTGGCGGATTTTTCTTCTACGCCGGTTCGATGCACCAACCCGGAATGAATCTGGCGCAGCAGCCGCAACTCTGGGGCGCTGTTTCGTTTTGATTTCGACGTGTGATTCGTGTCGGCGAGCAATGCCTGCACGAAAAGTTCTCGATTGCGCTTCACGTTCTCCGGGGAATCAGCTACGGTCAATCCTAAATTCAGCTCGCCGCATTTCTGTTTTCGCTCTCCCGGCCGATAGGCGGTCGACACACCTCCGATCCGCGTGCTAAAGCCGTGGATCAGCCAGTCATACTGCTGCCACTGCGGAACGCGAAGGATGTCCGGCCCGAGCGCCTTTATTACAGACTTTTTCTGCGCTGACGTGGCCAGGCCAGCGCGCTTTTCCACCGCCGTGGACGTTTTCTTCTTGCTCGATGCCGCCCGACTGGCTGCGATGCGCCTCTTGTGCGGACTGCGGGTCAGGCCGCCCCGCTGGAACAGTGCGTCAAGTTCCTGGATTCTGGTGCGATTGGATTGGGAAGTTGTTTTCGCTGACACCACTAAATTTTATGCTGGGAGTCGATCCTGGGATACATGGAGACGCGAAAGGCCCGCGTTGGCGGGCCCTGCATCGAGGCTAGCGAAGATAAATTGGCAGGAACTTACAGGAAGGGAGCCACTCGGCTTGCCGAGCGACAATGATAGCGGGATATAATTCTGAAAGAGGACTGCTGATTGGGATGCCTCATCTTGACCATAAACAGTGCAAACGAAAGGCCAAATTCGCGGAAGCAGCTCGATCCGTGACTCATTCCGCCCATCGATGAACCAGAGTCGCCACTAACTCATTCATAATAATAGTGATTTGACAATCAGGCGACGCCTTCCCAGCATTCTTTGAGCAAAATGGCCTGCACGATGTTTCCGGGGATGGGTGGCATCCGCATGCCACTAATGGGTAGATTTTTTCTCCCTTGTGCCACCAGTGCCAATTTCCTTGGAGGCATTTTCTTCCAACTGCATTTGCTTGATTTTATTCAGCAACGCCTTGTAGCTAACCTGCAAGCGCCGGGAAGCCTCGCGCCGGTTCCAGTGGGTCAACTCCAGCATTTGCTGGATTGCGCGCCGTTCCGCCTCCCAGGCAGCGCGTCGGCCCACCTCGAGCAGAGACAAGTCGGAGGTGGCTGAATTTCCGCTGGCCGCAAGAGCTGGCAGTTGGCCTGGGATGGGTTGATCGTGCAACGACGGGACGGCCGGTGGGGCGGCTTCAGCGTGGCCATGGCTGGAAAGCTCGCGAAGAATCTGGGTTTCGCTGCCAACGATTACAAACCGCTTGCACAGGTTTTCCAGTTCGCGAATATTGCCGGGCCAGTCGTATTGGGTCATGCGCAGAGCGGTTTCCGGGCTAAATCGTCGGAGCGGACGGCCATATTGAATCGCATACTTCCGCAACAGGTAATCGGTGAGCACGGGAATCTCATCGCGGCGCTCGCGCAGCGGCGGCAGGAAGATGGTGACCACATTGATGCGATACAGCAGGTCTTCGCGGAACAACCCGTCGCGGACCCTTTCTTCCAGCAATTTATTTGTTGCGCATACCACACGCACATCGACGGCCATATCGCGTTTGGCGCCCAGGCGGGAAAACGTGCCATCCTGCAACACGTGCAGCAGCTTGGCCTGCAGCATCGGGTGCATCTCGGCAATCTCATCCAGAAAAAGCGTACCGTGATTCGCCAATTCAAACTTGCCCGGCTTATCTCGGGTGGCGCCGGTAAACGCGCCGGCCTCGTAGCCGAACAGCTCGCTCTCCAGCAGGTCGTGAGGGATGGCCGCGCAATTCACCTTGATGAACGGCTTTTGCCGACGGCGCGAATACTCGAACAGCAGGCGCGCGATGACTTCTTTTCCCACACCGCTTTCGCCGCGAATCAGCACGGTGACATCGGTACCCGCAACTTTCTCCACCGTGTTGCGAATCTCCGCCATGCGTGGATTGGCGCCGACCATCGCCGGTGGCGGCAGCAGCGGCATGGAAGGATCGACCTCTTCGCCGTCCTCGATCACCGGAGCTGGCGTGGTCGCGGCCGCGCCGGCATCGTCTCCCCGCTCCTGGACCATTGCGGTGACTGGGACCGGAAGGCGCTCCAGCACACCCTGCGCCCGTTCCACTATGGAGACCGGATCCAGCGGGAGTGTCCACACGTCCTCCGCCCCCAGGCGAGAGATGCTGAACGTAATTTTTTCGGTGGGCCGAAACAATGCCACGACGATAGGCAAGTAAGGATGCCGCGCTCGCACCTGCTCCAGCAGGCTGCCATCCTGATCCAGCTCCAAAACTAGCAGATTTGGTGTCCGCTCCCGCAGTTGCTCCAGCAGGTGTTCCGCGGAGCGCACCTGGACCAGCGACACCGTTGCACCGGCCTGCATCAGCACTTGCGCCAACGATGCGGAATGCGCCGTATCCAAGACGGCGAGCAAAACCTGGACCTGAGCCACAGCCATGAAGAGGTAATTTGATTTTAGACGCTTTCTGCGCTTCCTCTGGAAGATTCAGATGCGTGGAAATTCGCGGGTTCGCATAGGCCCAAATATTTTCATACGATTCTCGTCGCAATAAGGTCACGATTCGCAATGCAACAGCTCTGCGACGGAACGCTGTAGACGCCGGGAAAAATCTACGTGAGACTCGTTCGGGTGCTGTTGCAGCGGCTGTCCCACGCGCACTTCCAGTCCAGGGGGACGCAGTCGCGAAAGGCCTTTCCGCTGCGCAGCCTCCCACAATCCAACCAGTGCGATGGGTACCACTTGGGTGTGAGATTCCTGCGCCAGCAAGCTGATCCCGGTTTGGAAGGGCTGGAGTTCGCCGTTCAGTGTGCGTTGCCCTTCAGGGAACACCAGCACGTTGTAGCCGCGGTCGAGTGCTTCTCCGGCGTGAGTAAAGCTTCGCCGCAGCCCAGCACCTGCAGGCAGCGGAAAAACATTTAGCAATGCCGTCACCAGAAAGGCCTGCAGCGGAGCGAACCAGCGCAGCGGTCCCGCGCCGACTCCAGCCGCATCCCGTCGCCGTCGCCACGCCGCCAGCAACTCGGCGGACATGGCCACAGCCATGTGCGCGCGCACGCGATGCGGAAGGGCGTAGAGGACCAGCGGAACATCCATCGCTGTCACGTGATTCGCAACATAAATTGATGGCTGCTTCGGTTCGCCGCGGCGAACGTTGCCATCGCGCCGGATGCGAGGGTGGGCCAGCAGCCACACCAATGGTCGCAGCTTCAATTCAATAAACAACATGCGCAGCCATTGCACGGGCGCGCTCCACGGCCAGTGGGGATAGCTCAGCTGATCCCACCCTCGACGCGAGGAGGGTACGGGACCTGCGTTGGTATCGCTGATCCCAGGTCTCAGAGGCGAGACCTGGGGCACCCCAGATTCTGTTGATGCGGCCTGTTTTGCCTCCACAGTCTGAGTGGCACCGCCTACTCCGACTTGGACGGGATGCAACAATTTACGCAAATCTCCTAGCGTTCGCGCGCCGGCCACGGCATCATCGCTGATGGACACGCCGAACTGCTCCTCCATCGCCATCGTCAACTGCATGCGCCCCAGGCTGTCGAGATGCAGATCACTGGCCAACTCCGCTGAATCGTCGAGGCCACTCACTTGCTGCCCGGTGACCTGTTGCAGCAGGCGCAGCAGCGAGTCCTGGCTGGCCGTAAGAGCCGACGGCGCATTTTCGTCGCGAAGCTGTTGCTCCACCCACGGGGCCACCTCGCGTCGCAACAGTTTTCCCATGGTGTTGCGCGGAAATTCGTTCGCGGGCCAACGCAGAATATTGCGAATCTGCTGAAACTCCTGCAACTCTCGATTGGACGCGGAAAGAATGTCCGCCAAGTTTGCATTCTCGGTGCGATCCTGCAGGATCACCACGGCGACGGGCTCCGGCCCACGCGGCGATTCCCATGCAACCACTACGCAATCGCGCACGCCGGACTGTGCCTGGACCACCTGCTCCAAATCTTCGGGATGAATATTCATTCCCGAGGCGGCGACAATCACATCGCTTTTGCGACCAAGGAAACGCATCTGTCCGGAGGCGTCCACCGCACCCAGGTCGCCGGTGTGCAGCCACTCCTCGCTGCGCGGCTCGATACGGCCGCTACGCCATGTTCCTGCGGCCAGCATGGGTCCGCGCACCAGAATTTCGCCGTCCTCAGCGATGCGCACTTCGCGTCCGGCGAGTGGCTTGCCGATGCTGCCGTGTGTTGGATGCATGGGATGGTTCAGCGTCGCCAGCGCGGTTGTTTCCGTCATGCCGTAGCCCTGCACCAGCACGAATCCAAGCGCATTCCAGAATTGTTCTACCTCTTCTGGAAGCGAAGCGCCGCCGGAAACGAAGGCCCAGAATTTAAATCCGAAGCGGCGATGCACATCGCGCATGCGCCACCATTTTTTCCAGACGCGCTGGTTCCGGACGGCATCGAGTCGGCCCTGCAGGCGGGGATCGCTGAAGAGTAGATGAACGCGCAGCAGTTCCAGCACGCGTGGCACCACGGCGGCGACGGAGATGCGCTCGCGGCGAATTCGCTCCATCACATGACTAGCGACCAGGTTGTCTTCATAATGCACCTGGGCGGCCAGCAGCGGAGGAACCCACAGGCCCATAAACTGGCCGAAAACGTGGCTCAGCGGCAAGGTGTGCAGAAAGCGCAGCGGATGCACCCAGCGCTCGTAGCGCAGATACTTCTTGATCTCGCGCTCCAGAACTTCGACGCTGGACAAAACATTGCCGTGAGTATGGACGATCCCTTTCGGGGCCGACGTGGTGCCAGAAGTGAAGAGGATTTGCAGCGGAGTCTCCGGGTTGAGCGAGGGGTCGGGGTCAAGCATCGGCGAGCGAGGCAGCGTAGAAGAAAAATCTTCGAAGGTGATGTTGTGCATGGAATGCGCAGTGGAAACCACGTCGGTCTGCGATATTTTTTGCAAATGCTCCCGATCGCCCACGATCAGCCGCGGAGTGACATCCGCAATCACGCGGGCCGCAAAATCGATACTGCCGCCTGCGTCCAGCGGCACCGCAATCACGCCACGCAGCACGCAGCCGAAGAACGCCGCCACCCACTCGGCGGAGTTTGCGCCCCAAAGCAGAACGCGTTCGCCGGGCGCGATGCCACGATCTGCCAGCATGCGGGAGAAGCGCCCCGCCAATATTGCCAGCTCGGCATAGGTGGTGACGACACGGCGATTGCCGGGATAGCTGACGATGGCGATCTGCTTGCCATGCTTCTGAAAATCTTTGACGAGAGTGGCGAGATGCTTCCGCATGATAGGTATGGATGCTGGCGATTGCCTGGAGCCATTCTTAAGACGAGGGCGCGGTCTTGTAGCCGGCGCCGTCCGCTACCGGGCGCACTCGCACGCTATCGACACGGCGATGCGAAGCCTCGAGCACTTCCACCCGCAAACCTGCCAGTTCAATCACTTCCCCTGGAAACGGAATATGTCCCGCCTCTTCCGTTACAAGGCCGCCGACCGTGGTCGATTCATAATCCTCGGCCAGAGGCAGTGAAACCGAGTCGTCGAACAGTTCTTCCAGCTGATTCAGCTCAAAATTTCCGGGCACGATATAAGACCCATCCGGCTGCGGCTGGGCGGTTTCTTCGGCGACCGCAGTTTCATGCTCGTCACTGATGGCGCCCACAATTTCTTCCACGATGTCTTCTATCGTGACTAGTCCGGCGAGGCCGCCATATTCATCGATCACCAGCGCCATGTGCTGTTTGTCGCGCTGCATTTCGCGCAGCAAGGATTGAATGTTTTTTGTCTCCGGCGTAAACATGGCCGGCCGCGCAATGGAGCCGACGGTCACGCTGGCCGCTTCGACGTCGGAAATGTGCAGCAGATCGTGCATGAATGCGATCCCCACCACGTCGTCCAGGTTGCTGCGGTACACGGGCACGCGCGAGTAGGCATGGGTACGCAACTGCTCTGAGAATTCAGCCAGCTTCATGCTTGCGGGAACGGCAAAAATTGCGGGCCGCGGGGTCATCACTTCGCGCACAATTTTGTCGCCAAATTCCACGGCAGAGCGGACCAGGGCGCGATCGCTTTCATCCAGAATGCCTTCTTCCTTGCCGGCTTCAATCAGCGCTTCCACCGCTTCCGCCGAATCTTCTTCGACTGGCATTTGATCGGACTCCGCCAGGGCGGCAATCGAAAGCAGGAAACCCAGAACCAGTGTGATGGGGAACATCAGGTAGAACAGCGCGCGCAGGATGCTGGTGAGGCGTGCCACCCACTGGCCGCGAGTGCGAGTGAAAAACAACTGCGGCAGAAAATCGTGGAACAGCAGAATGGTGAGAACAATGGCGAGAACCGTTTGTGCGACGCTGCTTGCGAAGGAGTTGGCATTCTCCTGATGCGCGCGCCACGCCACGTGGGCAAACACCAACGCCAGCGACGACAAAGACAACAGCGTCAGGATGGAAGCTGACTGGGCCGCATGTTCTCTCGTCATCCCCAGGCGCGGTTCAATTTGCTGCTCCCAAACATCGATATTTTCCTGAAACTCGCGCGACAGAAATTTACCCATCTCGGAATACAGCCGGTTGACGTAAGAGGCCAGGGTAAGAATGGCGAGCAGCAGCAGAATCAAAATGAATTGCAGGATCGTCATGGCTGGCCAGCCCGTTTTTTGCCTGCGGTTGTGCGAGCGCCTGACGTGGGCGGGGCGCCGTTGTTCGCCTTCTTCCGTTTGGGTTGAGCGGTCTGGCCTACGGTGCGGGCAATCAGGGTGGTGGGCAGTCGAAAGCGGCGGCGTAATTGTTCTTCCCGGGCGGCCATTTCTCCGGCATCGGTTTTGTGGTCGTATCCCGCCAGATGCAGCAGGCCGTGGAGCATTAAAATTTTTAGCTCCACAATCAAAGGATGGCCAAATCGCTGGGCCTGACGGGCCGCTGCGTCGAGCGAGATGGCCAGGTCCCCTGCCACCGGAGGATGGACGGGGCGCTGGCGCGAGCTAGATTTTTGTATGGGCATTTCGAGCGCGGGAAAAGAAATTACATCGGTTGCGTGATGCATGCCGCGAAATTCTCCATTGAGGCGCTTGATTGCGCTGTCCGATGCCAACAACACGGAGACTTGGCCTGTCACAGGCACAGCTTGTCGCGCTCGCCGCAGAAACAGGCGCAGCGCAGAAAGAGCGAGCGCCGCATCTGCTCTGCCTTTGCTACTGCTCTGGGCTTCAGGGTCGATGATGATCATCGCATGAAGCATGATACCGCAGAGCATTCACCGGAGCGGTGAATTACACAGGTTCAGCGATGCGCGTCTGCACGGAACTGCGACCGTGCGCCAGCTACCCCTGTCAATCCTGTTCACAGCAAATGTCCGAGTCGTATTGATCCCCGCGTTATTGCGTTTGCACAGGTGACTTGTCTTCGGGCCCACTGCGCATCGGTTCCGCGATTTCCAGTGGCAGCTCCCGCTGACCGCGTGTATAGCCGTCGTAGGCGCAGACAATCCGCTGTACCAGTTGATGCCGCACCACATCTCCCTGCTCGAAATAGCAGAAGTCAATCCCGTCAACATTCTTCAGTACATCGATCGCCTCAATCAGGCCGGACTTGCGCGGGTTGGGCAAATCGATCTGCGTAATGTCGCCGGTAATCACGGCTTTGGCATTATTGCCCATGCGAGTGAGAAACATCTTCATCTGCTCGCTGGTGGTGTTCTGCGCCTCGTCCATGATGATGAAAGCATCGTTCAGCGTGCGTCCGCGCATAAACGCCAGCGGAGCCACTTCAATCACGCTGCGCTCCAGCATTTTGTCCACGCGGTCCGGCTCCAGCAAATCGTAGAGAGCGTCATAGAGCGGCCGCAAATATGGATCGACTTTTTCTTGGAGCGTGCCCGGCAAAAATCCGAGGCGCTCTCCTGCTTCTACCGCTGGGCGCACCAGCACCAGCCGCGAAACTTTTTTCGCCGTCAGCGCCGCTACCGCCATCGCCACCGCCAGGTAGGTTTTCCCTGTACCGGCTGGCCCAATGCCGAACACCATGTCCGACCGCTCAATCGCCTCCAGATATTGCCGCTGATTGACGGAGCGCGGCTGCACCATGCGGCGAATGCCGGTGGAGCGCTGCTTGCCGCTGTCGACCAGGCTGCGCAGTGTCACACTCTTATCGGCGACCACCAGTTTCAGCATCCCGTTCAGTTCGCCATTTTGCAGCGTGACGCCGGCTCGTCGAAGTGACTCATAGTCGGCGAAGATTTGCTCCACGCGGGAAATCACTTCCGGTTCGCCCTCCAAATAAAGAGCGTCCGAACGTAAGTCGATGCGGACTTTGAGGGTGTTTTCAATCAGGTGAAGGTTTTCGTCGCGGGTGCCGAAGATGGGTTCGATGTTGGGGGTGATCTCGATGGTTTTCTTCATCAATAAGACTATTTGCCTCCATTGGATTCTGCTGCGCCAAGGCGGAAGGCAGCGCGAGCTGCCTGCGGACATTGCACTTTGTTGGATTGCCGGGAACAGGGTTCGGATGGCTGAGCCGCCAGCAGGGCTGCATCTTTCCGGGCGAGTTTGAGCCCGTGGGATGGGCGGTTCGGTCGGCTGGTTCGCAGTACGTCGTTGCGCACGAGGATGATGGGCACAGAGTAGCGCCGAGTGAAGATTGGAGTCAATCGACAAATGAAAAATATTTTGTGGGATTAAACTGCAAGGAAAGCGGAGGGACCGTGACTGTAACCGGCAGTATCGTTTTCGTGATTGCATTTGCTTGCTACCTGAAGTGCGTTCAGGCTATCTGGCGACTCGTGGCAGAGAGTAACCGGGTCTCGCCGGAGTCGCAATTTAGCCGCTTCTGGTGGTTCCCAGCCTGGAAATTCCATCGTAAAACTTTTCCGAAAAGTGGCTTGCGGAGAGAGATCATCCGTCTGTATTCCATAACTTTTGCCCTTATCGTCGTCGGGTTGGCGGTCGTAGCCTACCCGAGGTTTGAGCAACTCCGAATGGCTCACTAGCGAATTGAGTTTTAGGAATGGCACCGCCGAGCGCCCTTCCTCTTTCGCCTTCCGGGGCTAAGATGGTTGCATCATGGCAGAGGTCGCGATCGAATCCGCTGAAACCATGTTGCACGGGTCGGTGCTGGTGTTGTTGCAGTTTGATGTGTGTGAGGCGATCCGTCTGGATCAATTGCGGGAGCTGATCCGCCCCCACGCAGTGGAACACACTATTCCCAAGCATGCGCCTCCGGGATATGTTCGCTACCAGCGACCGCCTGTCGTTGAACCCATTGAACCGCTGGTGCTGGAGAGCGGCGAGCGACTGCAAGGGGAGATCAAGTATTACGACTACGGTGTGTTGAGCGTGGTCTTCGAGCTGGCTTTCTCCGGCGGCTGGGAAAAGTTGACCGGCCTGGCCAGTCGCTGGGTATGGGATGTCGACTTTGCAGCGCAGGCGACGGAAATTGTGCGCAGTCGGCTGGCACGCGCCGCTCCGGCGCTGGTGAAACCGTACGCCGAGTGGCTCAGCGAAGATTACCTCATCTTCCATGTGCGCGAAATTAGCGGCTCGCCATCGGTTGCCGATTTGATTCATCTGTATGGTTCGCGTATCGCGCAGGTGGTGCGCGGCGACATGGGTCATCTTGCCGAGAGCGAATGCAATGAGGTGCTTCAGTCGCGCATTTCCTACTATGCAAACGATCTTGCCGTCATTGGATGGAATGCCGCGTTCATCTTCGACAGCACGTCTGGCGCGGAGACCGCGATCCAGTTGCTGGAGTATGCCAACTCCCAGCTGCTGGAGTTTCGACACTATGACGATCTGCTGACGAAGGAATTGGACCGCGTGTACACGCTGCTCGACGAAGGCACCGGCATGTTTGCGCGATGGCGGCTGGCTCGCTCCGCCACTCGCCTGCACACTGTATTGCTGGATGTAGCGGAATTGACGGAACACGCGGACAATGCCATCAAGTTCTTGAGCGACATGTTTTCTGCGCGACTGTACAAGTTGGCGGCGATGAAGGTGGGGGTCCCGGACTACAAGGACCTGGTCACGCAGAAGGTGCGCACGTCGGAGGAGCTGTATCGATTTATGGTGGATCAGTTTAATCAGAGCCGCGCATTTTTTCTGGAGTTGACGGTCGTCATTATTCTGGTGATTGAACTGGTGTATCTGTTTCGCGGTAAGCCGTTTTAAGCAACGCTTCGGAGTTGCGCGCGCGCTGGGCAGAATGATGCTGTCGCCGAACCGGCGAGCAGCGACGTCCATCGCCTGTTGGGTAAAAGAAGGAAAGGTCGATCGAAGATGGTGGCAAAGAAAACATCCAAAAAGTCAACGAAGAAATCCACCAGCAAGCGGACTGCGAAGACAGCGGAAAATGTTGCCGCCGAGAAAGCTGCGACAAAGCGCACTGCCAAGGTGCAGCGTGGAACCTCTGGAACTGGGCCCCGAATCGCCGGCACAGTGGGTCGCGCGAAGAAGGCGAAGGAAAAGCCGTGCGATTAGACGACGTCAAGAACGCCTACGAGACGCTGTCCGGTATCGCCAGCCAAATTGTTCGCCAGCTGAGTCTGGCCGGCATCGGCTTGATCTGGCTGTTCAACATTGGCACCGGCGCCAAGCCCGCGCTGCCGCATCCGCTGCTGCAGGGGGCGCTGTTCATTTTTCTGGCGCTGTTTTTTGACCTGTTGCAGTATCTGGTCGGGACGTTCACCTGGTTCGTTTATTTTCGCAAAAAGGAACGAGCGGGAACGCCTCCCGACAGGGAATTTCTGGCGCCCGCGTGGATCAACTGGCCCACGTGGTTTTTATTCAGTTTGAAGGCCGCGTGTATGCTGGTCGCCTATTTGGGCTTCATCCTGCCCTTCCTCTTCACCGCATTTTTCGCTGCGTCATAGCGAACGGGTAGACGCCGGCACGGCGACGTAGGCGCATTTCTATTGGCCGGGGGCAGATTCGCCGGCGACCGGGTAGCCGTGCGCCACCCAATCCTTGCCGAAGCTGGTCTGCAGCATCACCACGTGAAGATGGGTGAAGCCCATCGCTTTCAGCGTCTCGAATGCCGGCCGAATATTCGGACACTTTCCGATCGGGCAGCAGCCGCAGTAGACGTAGATGTCCGCGTTCTTCGGCAGCGCGCGGACCGCCTGCTTCAGCGCTTCCAATCCCTCTGGGGTGGAGGCGGGGCCGGCATAAATGGAGCCGGGAATGTGCTTGCTTTTGTATAGAACCTGAAAGCCAACCTGCAGCATGACGGGCTTCTCGGCCTTGGCAAGCGTGGAGGCCAGTTGGCTCGGTTGCGTGACTTGCGCTGCCGTCCAGGGAGTGGAGGCGGCCTGCTGTGCATGGGCTGTGTGGTGTGCAAGCCCAGCGATGCTGACCAGCGCCAGGATCAAGGCGGCCGCATATCGTATCGGCAGGTTCTGCCCAGCGATTTTCATATTGCCAGTGTACTGCGAAGGGGATGGGGGCGTCGGGCTCGTTTCTCACCCTTTGCGCTGCGGCCGCAGAGGATAGCGCACCCATATCACCCGAAAAAACTTGCGCACCATTTTGGTTGCACTAGAATAAATCATCGTGAATCGTAGTAATCCGCTGAGACCTTCACGCTCCTGAGGTGTCTTGCGCTCATTCCGATTCCAGAGCGGAGATTCTATGGAAGACGTGCAGCCACCTGAACAGCAGCGGCCTGAGTACCTGTCCGAGATTTGGTCTATATGTACAACGCTGTCGGACGAAGCGATTGATGCCGCCGAGAGTAAAGCCAAGGCGAACCAATTCAACATTGATCGTGGGGATGTCACGTTCACTGAGATATCAATCAACCTGAGGTCTGCGCGGAATACGCTCATCGACGCCATCGAGAAGAAGAAGTTGATTCAACTTCCCATTACCGTGCAGAAGGAGCTCTTATCCAATCTTCAGGCTATTGGTAAGGCCTTGCAGGGCATCATGAATAGTGCTGACGAGATCGTCAATTTTGGGAGCGCCGTTGAGGTCTTAAATACATCAATCTGGAAATACGGACTGCACAACCTCTCGGAACAGGTCTTGGGCTATCAGGCCAAGCTTAACCAGCTGAAACAGCAAGATGTTCGGGCAAAGAATCTCCTTGCAATCCTCGAAGAAGGCCGTACGACCTCTGAAAACTTGGCGATTATGGCTAGGCAGGCTCAGGAGGATGCAGAGCGCATTGGTAAATCGAGGTTGTTAGCGGAACAGGAGGCTTCAACCGCCTCGACCTTGCGCCAGCAAGCAGAAGAGGAAACGACAAAGGTAGGCAATTCCGCAACCTCTGCAGCTCAAGCCGACGCTCAAATTGCCCAATATAGTTCTGCCGCTAAGTCCGCCGTGGCGAACACTGCGAAGATAACCTCAGAAATAGACAGATGGAATTCCGCCGCAAAAAACGCCAGCGAGGTACAAGCCCTTGCGCTGTCGACCGAGATTGAAAGTAATCGTACCGCGTTTGCGGAACAATTAGTCGGTTTTAACAAGAAACTGACCTTGCCCTCAGAATGCGTATCCCTTAGCCAGCTGGTTTAGGGGAAATATTCATCCCCGTCGTAGTCGTCGTGGCGGTGTGAATGTGGGAATCGGCCTTATCGATTTCCACATTCACAC
>JBAVOQ010000228.1:0-3719 GCA_049692235.1 Acidobacteriaceae bacterium
TGTGAACGGCGGTCTAAAACCGCGTAAATCTGGCGGCAAAGACAATTTCTGTCCTGTTTTGTCCTGAATCGTAATTTCAATAGTTGGTTGAAACTGGCGTCCCCGATGAAGATGGGGTAAATAAGCGGCTGCCGAAGGAAGGATGCAGGCGCGACACCGGCTCCAAACCACCACGTTCTCACCGATGCCGCGCCCCGTTCGCCCAGAGAGGCCGAAGACAGGCGACGTTGCGAGTAAAGTATTTCACGAGTGCCTGATTCTGTCGAGTTCCGATCGGCTTTTTATTGCCGATGGAACCTTCAGGCCGACACTATCTTTGCGCCCGCTGTCGCACAGCGGTCATTGTTTGCAGTCACTGCGACCGTGGTCAGCGCTACTGCGCTGGTGATTGTGCGCAGATGGCTCGCGCCCATTCCCTTAAAGCTGCGGGTCAACGATACCAGATGAGCCTGCGAGGTCGCCACACCCACGCTGCGCGCCAGCGCCGCTACCGTTCCCGGCAAGCAAAAGTGACGCATCAGGGTTCCCCACCTCAAACCTCGAATGATTTACTGCCGGTCAACCCGGTGTTGCGCCTGGAAATCAAACTGCCGTTGGCTTGGCACTGCCATTTCTGTGGCCGGTTACAAGCCCAATTCGTGCGCAATGACTTCCTGCGCCGCCGGATACGTCGCCCCTTACGTTTATCCGATCGGAGAGAACCGCTTTATGAGTATGACCCCTGAACTCGAAGCGCAGATACTGCGCTATCACCACGTCGAGAAATGGCGTATCGGCACCATTGCCCGGCAACTGCATATCCATCACGGCAGCGTCGAACGTGTACTGCGCCAGGCCGGGCTGCCGCGCATCGGTGTGGCGCGCCCTTCGCGCATCGAGCCCTATCTGCCATTCATCCGCCAGACCCTTGCGAAATTCCCCAGCCTGACTTCCAGCCGACTCTACGTCATGGTGAAGGAGCGTGGCTACGCGGGTGGCCCCGACCACTTCCGTCATCTCATCAGCCACCACCGGCCGCGCCCTGTCGCCGAAGCTTACCTGCGTCTGGTTACACTGCCTGGCGAACAGGCGCAAGTTGACTGGGGGCACTTCGGATATCTGGAAATCGGTCGCGCAAGGCGTCCGCTGATGGCCTTCGTCATGGTGCTGTCGTGGTCACGGCGCATCTATCTGCGCTTCTTCCTGGATGCCAGGATGGAGAATTTTTTACGCGGACACGTTGGTGCCTTCGAGGCATGGGGCAAATTGCCGAGAATCCTGCTTTACGACAACCTCAAGAGCGCCGTGCTCGAACGTCAGGGTGATGCTATCCGGTTTCATCCGACGATTCTGGAATTCGCCGGGCACTACCGATACCAGCCTCGTCCAGTAGCCGTGGCGCGAGGAAATGAAAAAGGTCGGGTCGAGCGGGCCATTCGCTATATCCGCGACAGCTTCTGGCCGGCACGCACCTTCGCAGATGTGGCCGACCTCAACCGACAGGCCGAGGCCTGGTGCCTGGGGCAGGCGGACGACCGGCCCTGCCCGCAAGACAAGGCCATGACTGTTCGTGAAGCGTTTGTTCATGAGCAACCACGGCTGCTCGACTTGCCTGCAACCCCCTATGTGACGGACGAGCGTGTTGCGGTTTCGGTGGGCAAGACCCCTTATGTGCGCTTTGACCTGAACGACTATTCGGTGCCGCACACGCAGGTGCGCAAAATCCTCATCGTGGTGGCCGATCCGGAGCGGGTCAGGATACTTGATGGGCCGGAGACCGTCGCATCGCATCCGCGCAGTTACGACAAGGGAGAACAGGTTGAAGAGCCCGCGCATATTGAAAAGCTGGTCGAATGCAAGGCTCAGGCGCATGCGCAACGTGGCATGAGCCGGTTGACGCAGGCGGTGCCCGCCAGCGCGGAGCTGCTGGCGCGAGCTGCCGAGCGCGGGGAAGGCTTGGGCGGCATCACCTCATCACTGTTGCGCTTGGTCGAACGCTACGGCGCAGCCGAGGTGCAAACGGCAGTTGTTACCGCGCTGGCGCGCGGGGTGCCGCACCCGCATGCGGTGCGCCTGGCATTGGAAGTGCAGCGGGAAGCCCGGAACCAGCCGCCGCCGGTGGCGGTGTGCCTGCCGAAGCATGTGGCAGATCGGGATACGGTGGTCAAGCCGCACAAGCTGAACTCCTACGATCAATTGACGGATCCGAATACAACTACGGAAGTGAAAGGAGACAAAGATGAATGATGAACAGTTACGCAGGCGTGCTGCGGCATTACACCTGAACGGTGTCTTGGCGCATTGGTCTGAGGTCGCGACAGCCGGTTGGGTTTTACAATTGATCGAATGGGAGGAAGCGGAGCGTACCCGGCGCAGTCTGGAACGGCGGTTAAAAGATGCCCGCATCGGGCGCTTCAAACCGCTGGCGGATTTCGACTGGACGTGGCCTGCGCGCTGTGATCGTGGTGCGATCGAGGGATTGATGTCGCTCGAATTCATCGCCGAAACCGCCAACGTCGTGCTGGTCGGCCCCAACGGGGTGGGGAAATCCATGATGGTAAAAAATGTCGCTCATCAGGCGCTGATCCGTGGGCATACGGTGCGGTTCACCACCGCCGGCGAACTGCTGGGGGACCTGGCGGCGCTGGACAGCGACACGGCCTTGCGCCGACGCTTGCGTCACTACGCCGCGCCGGATTTGCTGGTCATCGACGAAATCGGATACCTCTCGTATTCGAACCGCCATGCGGATTTGCTGTTCGAACTGGTGAGCAGGCGCTATGAGGCGAAGAGCACGGTCGTGACAACCAACAAGGCGTTCTCGGACTGGTCGGAGGTGTTTCCGAACGCGGCTTGCGTGGTGTCGCTGGTGGATCGGCTGATCCATCACTCGGAGGTGATTTCGATCGAGGTAGAGTCCTACCGATTGAAAGAAGCGAAGGAGCGTTCCGAGCAACGCGGGCGCCAACAACGAAAGAAAAAATCATGAAGCCATGGCACTTGCCGTCAGGGTTGCAGCGGGGCATTCCCTTCATCATCCAGGATGACTGGACGCCGGAGCAGGCCTTGGCCGTAGTCGAATTGCTCGATGATCTGCGCGAGGTGATCTGGCGGCGCTATCAGCTTCAGTTGCACGAACAGCTTCGCGACCAGCGCGGAACATTCACTACGCCGTCGTCCGGCAACGGCAACGAAACCGACCCGCCGTTCTGATTGAGTTGCGCATTTCCGTCAAGCGAACATGGAGCCCTGTCGGGCTCCATGCCGTTTCACCCACCACTTCGTTCCAACTCCGCCATATTCCGGCGCCTTTATGCAGCCGCCAACAACCTCTGGCACACCAACTAGAACATCATCTCCCAGCCTAGATAAACGTTCGGCAAGGCCGTAATCTCTCCCAGTGTTCTTCATGATTTGTACATCTCCTACTCGCTCAAAAAATCTATGTTGCGAAATCTGAGGTAAGAGAAGAAAATGCGCGAGGACACTAAATTCATTCCTCTGGAAAAATGGAAATGGGCTGGCTTCGTGAGCATTCAGTATTGAAAGTCACACCGATCCGAAACAGATCGGCGAGCCCGTTTGATGAATTTCCTGCTGACGACTTGTTATTCAAATATGAGCAGGAACAATGGAAGCGCTGGGAGAATCGTCCAGCGGTACTCGGCAGGCCAATTCTTACTTTGGCCTATGCTGAACTGCAGACTCGCGCCAAGATGCCCCGCCGCCGCGGGAAGCCC
>JBAVOQ010000229.1:0-25015 GCA_049692235.1 Acidobacteriaceae bacterium
CAAAACGGCACAGAAAGCTTGCTATAACCCACCCACGGATTACTGCTTCCGCGCCCAAGTTTGAACACCGCCATGCTAATCACTGAATCGGCCCTGGCAAAACGCTATGCCCGACACACACCTAGCGTCCCCTTCAGGGTCTTCCCGGACGGTAATGTAACCGTCACTGTGCTCTTTGCATTGTCGGGGTACAGCATTCGTTCTTCCAGTTCCAATCCTTCGTAGCGAGAGGCGATGCCGGCCAGGTCTCCGGTTGGCGAATGGCAGGAGGCGCAACCGCCCGCTCCGTTGAAATATTGCTTACCCGCCGCAACATTTCCTGTCTGCAGATCCGCCACGTCCACACCGCGACGGCTTCCGTTGTGGAGCTTTGCCTGGGAGCGTTGCTCGTGAATGAATGCGACCAGCTCGGCCACTTCCGTCGCAGAAAACGTGAACGGCGGCATGCCTTTCTCCGGCCGTCCCATCCGCAACACTTCGGCAATCTTGTCGCCCGCAACGTCCTGTGCCACCAGCTTGGAGCGCGTCAGGTCCGGACCCGTTTCTCCGCCGGCGGCATCGCGGCCATGACAAAACGCGCAATTCTGCTGGAATAGCGCGCCTCCCAATTTTGCTTGTTCCGAAGGATCTACCGATGCCGAGTCCGGGCGCGAATACGATGAATGCGCTGTCGCACCTTCAGTCTGTCCGCTGCTTTGGGTTGTGCCCATTTGCACAGCCGAATTTTCCGACGGCTTATTTGTCGCGGAAGTTTGCGCGGCGACAGCATACATCGCCGCCTGCCGGCTCTGGCAGAAAATGGTTCCCACGATAACAGCGAATACGATCGCCTGGTACTTTTTCATGGTCTAGCTTGCTACTCCCGATCAGCCTGTTCTGCTGCGCCCATCAATGGCGGGACGCATTTCCACCCCGCCCGACAAATTTGCCGCAGATATTTGCGCTTGAATTCAGATTAGACGCTCAAGGGTTCGAACCGGAAGCAGCCGGCTTGGGATGCGACGCAACGCTGCCTTCTGTCATGCCCAATGCCCACTTGATCGCCTCGAAATACATTTTGCGAATGTCCGGATCTTCCCACGACTCTTCCGTGTGCCCCAGTGTCGAGTAGAAAACCCGTCCCTTGCCGTACATCTTCACCCAGGCCACGGGAAAATCATGGTCCGCACGATGGATGCGCGGGTTATTGGAGTAATCGAGTTTGCTTGCGTCCAGGCTCAGCAGGACATTCACCTTGTCGCGCGACCAGTCCTTCGGCTGATAAATCTCGTCGTATTTCACAAACTCTTTCGGGAAGTGGCGCACCGCAGGAAAATCTGGCGACTCATTGACGATGGGCGCATTGAACGTACTCCAGGGATGCTGGTCGAACCATCCGCCAATCATGTCGCCATATTCCGGCCAGGTGTAGTTGGTATCCAGCGCAGCGTGGATGCCGACAAAACATTTTCCGTCGTCTTTGATAAACGACATCATGTCCTGCTTCTGGCTGGCATCCATATCCAGTTCGCCGGTTGTACTGGCAAAGACCAGGCAGTCAAAGTAGTTCAGATTTTTCGCATTCCTGCCGAGATCCTTCTTCGTCAGCAGCTCAGTGTCGGTGCGTATTTCCGTGTCCCACAACCCACTCTTTTTCCCCATGTTGGCGATCGCCACCATCGCGTCCGTGACGGAGTCGTGCTCGAACCCCTTGGTCTGCCCAATTACCAGCACATGCTTCAAATGAATCTCTTTCGCATGCGGTGGAGGCGGCAATTCGAAGCCATTGGCCGTCTGGCTCTGCGCCTGCATGGTCGGTTTGAAAGCAACGAAGCAGCAAAGGGCAAGAAAAATGTTGAGGATTGTACGAGTATTCCGCAAGGAGATCTCCTGGGCAGCAGATTGTGTTGTAAAGCCTGCGAGTACATGCGAACTGCCGGCGCTGTAGGAAACGTCATCCGGGATGAGAGACGTTTGCGGCAGCTTTCCAGCATGGAATGCGACATTCGAAAAAATGTTCGACGCGCCGTGCATACCACCGCACCGCTCGCACAAAGTCTAGCCAGCCTGTGTCCTGTTTGGCAACTTCCGGGCATTGCACAGGGCACGTCCGGTAACTCCTAAGCCTTTAGTTGACAGAATTGTTGCATCTGTGGCTTAATCTACGAAAGGATTAGGAGATGAATCCGTGAACACGCCCGCGAAAGACAAAACCAAGCAGACCCTGACTCCGCTGGAACTGGAAATTATGCAGGTGTTATGGGAAAACGGCGCCTCGACGGTGACCGAAGTGTCCCGAAACTGAAAGCCGAACTGGCCTACACCACCGTGCAGACCATGCTGATGGTGCTGCTGCGCAAAGGCAAAGTAAAGCGTACACAGGAGGGGCGGGCCTTTCGCTATCGGCCCGTGGTCAGCCGTGAACGCGCCTCCGGAAGCGCCGTCGAAGACCTGGTGCGTCGCATGTTTGGCGGCTCCGCGGAAGCTCTGCTGATGGCGATGGTTGACACCCGCCAGATCAGCGCGAAAGAGCTAGAGCGGCTGGCGCGAAAAGTTGCGGCGGCCGAACAACAGTAGGGAACAGCCGGAAGGAGCGCTATGGAACAGATCCTGATCGACTACCTCGCCAACGCAACCTGGCAGATTCCATTGCTTGCCGCGGGCGCGTGGCTCTTCATTCGCATCGGCAAATTTGGGCCGCGCATGCAGCACTGCATCTGGCTCGCCGTCCTCGCGCTCGCCGTGGGCTTGCCGCTTCGTGGGGTCCGTGCGCAGCTTCCGCCGGTGACCCAGACAGCCTGCACCGATTGCAGCACGGGAGCGTCGCCAATTGCCGGAAGGGAAGCACTGCCTCCCGCTGCCATCGTTACCCAGTTCGTCGCGGGCCCTCAACTTTCGAAAGAGTTCTTCACGCTTCCGCGCCCTACATTGCGACTGTCTCCCGCAGCGACAGACTGGCTGATCAGCTTCTATTTCGCACTCCTGCTCTTCGGCCTCTACCGAATTTTGGCGTCGTGGCGTCGCGCACGACAATTGAAACTGGACGCCGAGCCAGCAGTGCTGCCGCCGCAGTGGAATGCGATCTTTGAAGAGTCCAGCCGTCGCCTCCGGGCCACGCTGCCGCAACTGCGCAGGTCTGCCGATGTGCGTAGCCCAGTCATCATCGGCGTCATGCATCCTGTTCTTCTGCTGCCGGAAGATTTCGACAACCACTCCCAAAATGAAGTGCAGGCTGCCATATTGCACGAACTGGCGCACGTCCGCCGGCACGATTACCTGGGCAATCTCCTCTGCCAGTTGGCGGCGTTGCCCGTGGCCTGGCATCCGCTGACCTACGGAGTGCAGCAGCGTATCCGCAGAACTCGCGAGATGGTCTGCGATGAAATCGCAGCGCGAGCCATGCAATCAGAAATCGGTTATGCCAAATGTCTGCTCGCCATGGCCGGCAGAACCCTCCGACAGCACGATCTCGCCGATGCGGCGCAGGCGATTGGCCTTTTCGGAGACAACGTATTGGAGGAAAGAATTATGCGACTGATGCAGGAAAAGAGCACCATGACGATGCAGGCAAAGCTGGGCCGAATCGCAATCGGCGCGATCGCAATGACCATCGCAATCGTGATGGCAGCCTCCTTCCACGTGACCCCAACTCTGGCCCAGACATCTGGCGCCGGTGTCACAGTGCCCGCTCCGCCGCCCGCGTCCGCGCCACCCCCGCCCGACACCACGGTTGCGCCTGTTGCTCCGCCCGCACCCGATATGCCGGCTGCACCCGATGCGTCTGCAACCCCCGAAGTTCCGCCCGCGTCCGCGCCACCCCCGCCCGCACCCGATATGCCGGCTGCACCCGATATGCCGCAACTGCCCGCACCGCTTGCGTCCGATCCTGCGGTGGCGCCCGCTGCGCCCGTCCCACCCGTGGCTCCGGTGCCAGCGGAAGCGAAGCCGTCTCACCGGAAAGTGAAAGCCATTCACCCCCATCCGAAAACACCCAAACACGAGTTATCCGTGATCGACAGCAATCAGGATCATGCCATAGCCGTCGAGCAACAGGCACAGTTCAATAAAGATATGGCAGCCATGGACGCGCAGATTACCGAGGCCACCAAGCATATCAATAGTCCCGAATTCAAACAGCAAATGGCGGAGATCGCCCAAAAACAATCGGAGTTGAAGTCGCTCAACCTGGCCGAAGTGCAACGCCAGATCGACGTCGCCACCGCCAAGATCAACAGCCCAGAGTTCAAACAGAAAATGGATGATCTTCAAAAGCAGATTGAAAGTGGGGTCATGCAGCGCAGCATGGAAGAGGCCAGCAAGCAGCTAAAAGTCGCGGAACTGCAGCAGGAGAACGCTATCCAAAAGTTGGATATGTCCAAAGTGCAGCAACAGATCGATGCCGCCACCGCCAAGATCAATAGCCCAGAGTTCAAACAGAAAATGGATGATCTTCAAAAGCAGATTGAAAGTGGGGTCATGCAGCGCAGCATGGAAGAGGCCAGCAAGCAGCTGAAAGCGGCAGAACGCCAGATGCGTGAGGCCCAGACAAAGTAGTTCGATCCGCTGATCGTCTGCCTCCAGCGTCAACCGAAGTGAACGCGATTTTTTCCGGCGTCCTTGCTTGCATACATCAGCCGGTCCGCCCGATCCAGAACCTCATCGCACAAGTCACCTTCACGCAATATGGTCGCACCCACCGATACATTGATGCGGATCGGCGCGCCAGCGGTTACGGGAACAAATGTCGCGTCGATCAGGTGTCTGCAGCGCTCAGCCAGGTGCTTCAAAGAGCTTTCGGTCACATCCCTGGCAACCACCAGAAACTCGTCTCCGCCCCATCGTCCCACCACATCTCCCGGACGGAGACAGTTGGTCAAGGTGTCGCATAACATCTTCAACATTCGATCGCCCGTCTGATGGCCATACTTGTCGTTGACGCTCTTGAAGCTGTCGACATCCAGCATCACGATTCCGAAGCCGCAACCAAATTGCCGAACTTCCTGCAGCGCCTGCTGCACCTTCAATTCAATATGCCGACGATTTGCGACCTGGGTCAGCGAGTCGTAGTAAGCCAGGTCCTGTAAATGACCCGCCAGTCGCTCCAGTTTTTTCACGGCGCTGATGTCGGTGAAGATTTCAACCGCGCCGGCCACGGAACCAGTGGCTGAACGAATCGGCTCAACGCGCACTTGGACCGGCACTCGGTGGCCCAGCTTATGCCGCAGAAAAAGTTCCATTTCGTGGTGCTCTCCATCCGCCAGCGTTTTACTCAGCGGGCACCCGTTCAGGCAGAGCCTGCACCCGGCCTTGTCCACATGCATCAGGAAATTGTCGAAGCAATGCCGCCTCACAGCCTCACTCGCGGCATATCCTGTCAGGCGCTCCGCTCCCTTGTTCCAATAGGTGATGGTGCGATCAGGGTCGACAAAATAGACGCCGTCATACAGGTTATCGAGCAGCTTTTTATGGAAGGGTTCCGTCTCCGTGCCATTCATCGTGGCATCGACACACAACGGCGCAAGCTCAACAGCGTGAGGCACAAAACCCCTCGATCAAGAAACGGAACGTTACTTCCACTATCGAGACATCTCCGAATCCACGTCAACGAGCAAGTGCATTCCACCTGTTACTTAAGTGCAAAATCGGGGCCAGGCGCACGCAATCTGCGCAAGGATGCACTCTCCGCCCTAGGTGTATCCATTTTTGCACCCATCGTGTCGCACATCTTTGCCGTCACAGTTCGACCGGTTTCATCTACAGTAAGGACAACCCAATTGGCAGCGTTCGGTGCACTTCAGGAGACGATCTCATGTGTTTTTCAGCGACCGCTAACTTTGCCGGAAGCGCCGTACTCGGAGCGATTGGCGTGGCTACGATCGCGGAGGTAAAGCATCGACGGGAACTACTCTTTGCCTCGCTGCCATGCCTGTTTGCGCTGCATCAATTTACCGAAGGCTTTGTCTGGCTGGGATTACATGGCAAGATTTCGCAGACCGCCCTGCATGGCGTTGCCGCGGCCTATGTCTTGTACGCGCAGGGACTGCTGCCGTTTCTCTTGCCGCTCAGTGTGCTGCTGATTGAACCGACGCGACGCCAGCGTCGACGAATGATGGGATTCCTGATCCTGGGCAGCGCCTTGACGCTGTACATCCTGTGGGGATTGATGATGGACCCGCTGCAGGTCTACGCCGTCGGACACAGCATCGTGTACAACAATCCGCTCACGACAAACAAACCCGTGGCCGTACTCTATGTCATCACAACCTGCGGTGCGCTGTTCTTCTCCGGCTTTAAGGATCTGGTGATTCTGGGATGGCTCAACATGGTCGGCCTCATCATCGTCATGCTGATCATGTCCTACGCGTTTACCTCGGTATGGTGCGCCTACGCCGCCCTTGTCAGCATCGTGATCTATTTCTTTTTTCGCCGTAGCCGCTCTGCACGGCCAAAGAAATATTTACTCGCCGTCTAATCGAATCTATCGATTGACACTATCAAGTTTTTACGCGCCTCGCGACTTTTGATCTCGCCATAAATCCGCGCTCCTTGGCATCCGCTCGATCCAGCCAAGGCATCCCTCGCATACGCATATGTCCGCCTCGCTGAGACAGAAAAAGCCTGAGGCCGCATCGACTGCGGATCTCAGGCCTTTCTTTTTTCCGTTGAATTATTTATTGACCCGATTGCGGTCCAGAGCCCTCGCCAGGGCCGCCCGGTCCAAAGCGATGGTGAAAAAACTCCTGCCGCATTTCCTGCAGCTTCAGTTTCTGATCCGGCGTCAGCGCGTTGCGCATGTCCAGATGGAAATTGACAGCCGCCTTGCTCTCTACCAATCTCGCGGCGCTGATTTCTTCCAGCTTGCTGTTGATCGCACTCCGGTCCGGAGCTTCGGCTGAGAGCATCTCTCTCAATTCCAGCTTCTTCACCTGCAAGTCCGCCCGATTGCGAATTTCAGCTTTGCGGAAGTCGAACGTTTCGGTGCGAATCTTCTGCGCCTGTTCCGGCGTCATGCCGATCCGTTCCCGGAATGTAGGATTGTTGGCCAGCCTTGCAAGCATGAATTCGTGGTGACGATGCATTCCACCGCCCCATCGCATATCTCCGCGATCCCATGGACCGGGGCGATTCATCGGCTGTTGGTGCATGCCGTGGTGCCGAAACTGCTGGTTCGGTCCGGCCTGCGATTGTGAGGATGGAGGCGGGGGTGCCGAGGCCGGCGACGCATTCTGGCCAAAGGCCAGCGGCAACGACACGGCAAGGGAAACAAGAGCGAGCGCAACTTTCGAGTGAATTCGCATGTCTTTTTCTCCGGTATTTCAGGTGCATCTGTGATCGAGTGCATCTTGATTTACGAACGTTGTCCGCTTAGCGTGACAATGTCCGACATTCCTGTAGACACGATCGTCGAGGGAGAGTTTCGCTTGCTACACTGCATATTTCTTGAGCGTCCCGCGCCCACCTGTGGGCACAGTTCACCTATGCATCCATCCGCAGGGATGCACGCAGCATGGCACTGTGCCTGGGAGAGAGACGGGTTCCTCCCCCGCGCAAGTTTCAACGTCGCCAGCATTGACCAAGTTGGTGACCCCAGTCACACCACGCCAACACGCCTCCCATTTATGCTATGAAGTAGGAAGCTTATGAAAACTGTGTTTGTTGTGGGCGCTGGCCCAGCGGGATTGTTTGCCGCCCAGAAAATTGCCATGTCCGGTCACCAGGTCTTTTTGTTCAATCGGGATATCAAGCCCGGTGGCCTTGCCGAGTACGGCATCTATCCCCTTAAGGACAAGATGAAGTTCGGCTTGCGCAAGCAGTTTGCCAAGGTTCTCGCGCTGCCCAACGTTCATTATTTCGGACACGTCAAGATCGGCGAGCAGGGCGACCTGACGCTGGCCGATCTGCGCGCCATGAATCCTGCCGCTATGGTGTTTGCCTGCGGCGCTCAGAGTTACAACGCCTTGGGCCTTCCCGGCGAAGAATCTTCCGGCGTGTATTCCGCCAAGGATTTCGTCTACGGCTACAATCAACTGCCTCCCTATGCCACCCGAGATCTTTCTACCGGCAAGCGCGTCGCCATCATCGGCATGGGCAACGTTGCCGCCGACATTATGCGCTGGCTTTTGAGAGATTGCCCGGATCGGCAGACGGAGGAAGTGATCGTCGTCGCGCGTCGCGGACCGTATGAAGCCAAGTTCGACAAGAAAGAAATCGAGCATGTGGAAGAATACATTTCGCGCCAGGATTTTCTGCGCGAACTGGATCGCATCCGAGAAACCTGCGAGGCCTGCAATCAGGACCTGTCACTGGACAAGCTGGGCGAATCTACCTTCCCATTTCTGACCAAGACGTTTCCCGCGGAGGACCGTCCCAAGCTGACCTTCCGCTTTCTCTCCTCGCCAAAAGAGATAATTGCTGGACCGGACGGACGCATCGAGAAACTGATCGTCACCGAAAATAACCTCGCCCTTCGAGTGGACGGCAGCACCCAGGCAAAAGCTACCGACCGCACTGCCGCACTCGATGTCGATACCTTGATCTTTGCCATCGGCGACAAACATGATCCCTCCGTCGGCCTGCCCATGGGCCCCGATGGCTATGCCACCAAGCCTGGTCCGGAATCTCTGAAAGCGCCGGCCTATGAAGCCTGGGACCTCGCACTGAACGAATCGCTGCACGGCATTTTTGTGGTCGGATGGGCGCGCCGCGCCAGCACCGGGTTGGTCGGCATCGCGCGTCACGATGGTGAAGAGGGCGCGAAAAAAGTCCTCGAGTATTTGCAGGACATGCCGGAGGCCGGCGAGCTTTCTGCTGAAGGCCTGGTCGCCGCATTGCAGGCAAAGGGCTCCACTCCCGTCACCAAACAGGACCTCGAGATTCTTGGCCGGGTCGAAGAACAGCAAGCGCGGCAGCGCAACCTCGCGTCATTCAAATATTCCGACGACGACACCATGCTGCGGACCATCCAAGGCGAACGCGAAGCATTATCGGTGCGGTAGCAGATCTCTCAGCCTCGCTGTACCTTGCTGCTGCCTCAGTGCCTTCCGCGTCAGTCCATCGAGGTTTTCGACCGCGCCTCACTCCGCCGTCGCCGGTCCCGGCAATACACGAATGGTGTGCAGCCAAGTCGCCGCCAACTGCGGCCAATGCGTAATCGGCAATGCGGTCGGACGCAATCCATACCCATGCCCACCGTGCGTATAGATGTGCATTTCAGCGGGAACCCCGGCATGTTTCAGCGCCATAAAATACACGATTGAGTTCTCTACGTGCACCGGATCATCCTCTGCCTGCACCAGGAATGTCGGCGGTGCTTGCGCCGTCACCTCAATCGCCGGGTTCGGCTCGAAGTTCTTCTCCGCCAGCGCCAGGTATCCGGGATAAATGATGATCGCAAAGTCAGGCCGGCAACTTAGCTGGTCGGCGGCATCCACGGCAGGATAGATCCGTGTATCGAAGTGTGTGCTCAGCGCAGCGGCCAGGTGTCCTCCCGCGGAAAAACCTAGTACCCCGATCCGGTTCGCATCGATATGCCACTCACTCGCATGTTGGCGCACCATGCCAAGCGCGCGCTGCGCATCCTGCAACGCCGCCGGGGACTTCGGATATGGTCCGGAGTCGGGCACACGATATTTCAGCAGAATGCAGTTCACGCCAATCGAGTTGAGCCAGTCGCAGACCTCTGTCCCCTCCAGGTCGATTGCCAGAATCTGATAGCCGCCTCCCGGAAACACAACCACCGCCGCGCCCGTGTTGTTTTCCTTCGGCGCGTAGAGCGTCAGCGTCGGATCGGAGACGTGCCCCAGCCGGACCAGCGGCTTACCCGCGATCAGCGGTTCCTTCGCTGTGGTGGTATCCACCTCCGGTGCGGAATTTGCGGTCGCGTCCGGCGCTTCATTCGGCCATAAGTGCAACGTGATGTGTCCGGGGGCAGGTTGCCATGCCGGGGTTTGCGCGGGTAGCGGAGCCGCGGTGCATGCAATCACAGACAGGATCAGCAAACATTTGAGCTTCATCGGGGGCCTCTCATTTTTATTCGTTCCGATCTTCGCACTCGATACATTTGCCGTGCAAGTCGCACGGAAGTAACTCCCGAATCGATCGCGAAATTCGCTGCAGAAGCTCTGCAGTTTCCTGCGCCTGCAACGCTCGCGGCGATGGTCTGCGCGACTGCAGTAAGAATCTCGCGGCACGATGGGCAGGGAAGCCGCATCCAGGAAATGGATTTCCTCACCAAACCCGCGCTGCAGAATCGTTTCATGCGATTCAGCCTTGCGCGCATGTGATACGCTCTGTCAGAATTGCTGCCTTGGCATCTCAGCGGCATCCACCACAATTCCATCTTGGAGTGAATGATCGAATGGGTTGCGGCGATGTCCATCGAGCTGTTCTATGGCTCTTTCTTACGCCATTTCTGTTGCTTGCTTTTCACGGGCAAGCGGAAACCATCCCCGCCGGTTCCATCCTCGAAGTGCGGCTTGAGCATCCCATCAGTTCCTACTCCACACCCAAGGGAACCAAAGTCTTCTGTCTCTTGATCGCCCCCGTCAGTGTCGACGGAAAAGTTCTTCTTCCCGTCGGCGTCACTCTGAAGGGGTCTATCATGGCGGTCCGCAAGGTGGGTCTCGGCTTTGTCCATGAGAACGCGCAGATTGACCTTGTCCTGCAGACCCTGGTGCTGGAGGACGGAACCACAGTGCCGCTTTCTACCCAGGTCACGCAGGTGGAAAATGCGCGCGAGAGTGTCGATAAGGAAGGCCGCATTCGAGGCATCCGTTCTACCTCGACGCTGAGTCATCGCGCCTCGGGCACGGTGAGCATGCTCTCGTTAGGCGATCCCATTGCCGCCGTCTTCACGGTCGCGGCATCCAGCTCCGTGCTTCGCTTTTCTGAACCGGAAATCCTGTTGCCTACCGGGACGGAGTTGACCGCCAAGCTCACTTCTCCCATCGAGATTCCAGCGCAGCATATTCACCCCACGCCCACGGTGACCACGACGGTAGCGGAGGCAGCGCAGCTACACGCCGTGATTCAAAAAATGCCGTTTCGCACCGTCACCGACGGCTCCAAAGTTCCATCCGATCTAACCAACCTGATGTTCATCGGCAGCTCCGGCGCCATCGAACGAGCCTTTGCCGCCAGTGGCTGGGAGCCGGTGGACGAATTGAACGCCCAATCCACCTGCAGCACCGTTCGCTCCATTGCAGAAAACCAGGGCTATCGTCGCGCGCCCATGTCAATCCTGCTGCTGGGCGGTTCGCCGCCGAAATACGCCTACGCCAAAACGCTTAATACATTTTCCAAGCGCCATCACCTGCGCATCTTTTCCAGCGACGCCACATGGCAGGGCGAACCCGTCTGGAACTCCTCTTCCACCCACGACATCGGCATCGGCTTTTCGAAGAAGAACAAAACCTTCATCCACCTCATCGACTCCAATATCGACAACGAACGCGCCAAGGTTGTCAACGATCTTATGCTCACTGGCTGCGTGACCGGAGTGCAACTGGTGAGCCGTCCGTGGGTGCCGAAGGATGCGAAAAATGGGACCAACGAGGCGTTGCTCACGGATGGCAAGATCGCCGTCATCCAACTGAACAACTGCGACAAGCCGGCCACCGATTATGCTGACGATCAGCCCGTGCTATTGCCCATCCACGGCAATGCGCTCGACCGGTCGACGCGCCAAACTGTGCTGACGATGCGCAACAATGTTCTGCGCGACAATGTCGCTGTCACCGCTTACTCCGGCATTCGCTACGCCACCGAGTCGAAAGAGAAAAAAGAGAGTGAAAAGGCCGCTCGCGTCGTCAACGTCAGCGGTCAGGAGTTTGATATCGAACAAGATTTTCAGGCGAATGAAGCCTACGCGACGTCCTCTGCCACTCCCGCAGCCGGCAGCAAACAGCGTCGTCGTGCCGCGTGGACCCCGCCTTCTGTCGAGTTGGGTGTCCATTCTGGCTGGGCTGGCTACGCCGGCGGCAATGGAGGAGAGATCGGCTATCTGCTCAATTCCACCAATCCGTCCGGCAGCACGTTATTGATCGTCCTCGGCAACGCCTTCGATTCCGGCTGGAACATCGGCGGCTCGGTAGTGCTGGATTCGCAAAAGTATTTTTCTCACGAATTCAGTTATGACCACTCCTTCACGACGTTCATCCTCGGCCTCTCTGTTATTGACCACGAGACCACCACGCCGTCGCTCGATCCGCTGTTTGCATTTGCCAACACCGGGTTGCAAACCTCGCAAGTCACCTACGATCTGCTGATCAACGGGTGCCCCAAAACCTCCCGCTGGCGACCCTATCTCGCCGTTGGTCCGGCGCTGCAATTGATGCATCTCTCCGACGCCCCCATTAAAAAGGCGCCGGGCTATTTCAGGCTCGGACTAAGCAGCGTAGGACTCATTACCGCTGCTTACCAGTTTGGGTCAACCCCGCCGCTGGAAGGCGGAGGCATCTTTCAATTCGGCTTCAATTATGGCGTTGGCGTTCGCTATCGTCTCACTCCACGATGGATGGTCCGCGTGGATTATCGTGAGACCCTCATCTCTCAGCCTGATTTCTGGTCGAAGTCGCGCAACGACATTCTTGCCAACCTCTATGCGCCCGATTACACGATTCAGGAGGTGGGGCCGGTCTTCGACAGCGCCATGCGTCAACAGCACGCCACCGCCGGCGTCTCCTTCACCTTTTGAGGCTTGAAAGCCCTGCAACATCGGCATCGGTGCCGCTGGATCGATTTTCTGACGGCAGGAAAATACGTGCCTCCGTGCCACGATTACCGGCTGCGGTGCTGCTGGTGATCTCAATCGATCCCCCATGCTTGGCGACCAGCTGCTTCGCCACCCACAAACCGATACCCGTGCCGTGTCGTTCCTTGGTGGTGAAGAATGGATCAAAGATTCGGGTCAGGTGTTCCGCCTCAATGCCAACGCCATTATCGCGGATCAGAATCTGTATGCCCGTGGTTCTCTCATCCGTCACTTGCCGTGTTTCCACGTCAAGCGATCCTCCCGGCTCCATCGCGTCGATGGCGTTGGCGATGATGTTCGAGAACACCTGCAACAGCTCTCCGCGGCTCGCCGTCAGCGGTTCGATCGCTTCCAATCGATAGTCCACCGCGATGTTCTTGGTCGTCAGCTTCGATCGATACACGGCAAGAACGCTGCGCAGCAGTTCGTCGACCAGCACCTCCGTCGGCCTGCCGTTGTCCCGATAGAATCCCAGCGTCTGCCGCGCAATGTGGGAAACCCGTTCCAGCTCCTTTTCGGCCGTCTCCAGGTATTCGTGGGTTTCGCTGTCACGCGGGCAGGTTGCCCGAGCCAGGAAAATCAGGTTCAGCACCGCTTCCAGCGGATTGTTGATTTCGTGCGCGACTGTGGCCGCCATGCGTCCCGCGGCCGCTAGCTTTTCCGACTGGATCAACGATCGTTCCATCTGTTTTCTACTCGTAATGTCACGCGCGATCTTGGAGCTGCCAATGACCCGGCCGGCGCTGTCCCTGACAGGAGAAATCGTCAGCGAGACCTCAATTCGTTGCCCGGACTTGCTGATCCTTACCGTCTCGAAATGCTCCAGCCGCTTGCCCGATCGCAACTTGCGCAGAATCTCATCTTCCTCGGAATGCAGTTCCTCGGGAATCAGTCTCAGAATCGACTGCCCGACAATCTCCTCCGACGTGTAGCCGTACATGCGCTGCGCGGCCTTGTTCCAGCTGGTGATGACGCCGTTCAAATCCTTGCTGATGATTGCGTCTTCGGATGAGTCGATAATGGCCGCCAGCAACAGGCGAGGGTCATCAATGATGGAAGCTTGCATATTGGGATGTTTCAGCGGTGTTTCCCGTGTATCAATCACAACTTGCGCTCCAGCCGTCGGAACTGGCCAAAAGAGGATCGCGCCTCTTCCGCGGAGCCCCGTTCCCGACCTTAGTCATCCACTTGGATGCATTCGGAGCCCCTCACGGAAACAAAAATGCCGCAGGCTTCCGCGGTCAGACCCCAGACTCGACCCAATCAACCGGTGGCGGAGCCCGCGAATTCTTCCGTCAGCCACGCTTCAAATCCCTGCAGGCTCTGCGTGCGATGCAGAAAATTCTGCACCAGCGTTTCTCCCGGTTGCGAGCCGCCCGGCTCCAGCACTTCTTTTCGATAGCGCAGCGCCGCCGGTCCCTCCACCAGATTGTTCGCGTCAAATTGTTGAAAGAAATCGAGTGCGATCACCTTGTCGAATAAGTAGGTGTAGTAGTTCGACGAATATCCCACCAGGTGCGTGAAGCTCGAGTACAGCCTGTTGCCTTCCACCCACGTATACGGCAGCGCGGCCGTATAACCCGCATACATCATCGTGTCCAGATCGATCGTCGTCGGGTCAATGTTATGCAGGTCGAGCGAGAACCGCGTGTAAAACAGTTGCCCACGCACTCCATTGCCGCGGCCAAATGCGCTGGCACGATTCATCCGCGCCACCAGTTCTGCCGGAATTGGCTCGCCCGTCTCATAGTGCCGCGCGAATTCCGCCAGCAGCTTCGCGTTGCGGAAAAATTCCTCCAGCAGCTGCGAAGGCACTTCGACAAAGTCACCTTCCGTCGCAATGCCGCTCACGCCTGCCCAACGCTGCTGTCCGCCCAGGATGGCGTGCATCAGGTGTCCAAATTCATGAAAGAACGTCACCACATCGGAGTACTGCATCAACCCCGGGTCTGCGTTCTTGCCCCTTCCATCCCCGCCAGGAAAATTACAAATCAGCGCCGCCTCAGGAACCTGCACGCCCGCGATTCCAGGCACCAGAGGAAATGCGGAGAACCATTTGTCCTTGCCTTCGCGCGGATGCATATCCAGATAGAACCGTCCAATTTTCTGCGCCTGCTTCTCATTGCTGCTCGCAGCTTCAGCCGGACGATCATACACATCCCACGCCGTCACAGAGCTGTCCCAGCGTGCCGCTGCATCCTCTCCTTCGAGAGGCGCCGGACGAAACTCCACATGAAACAATTTCGCCGCCGTATCCAGAATCCCTTGCTGCACGCGCTCGTAAGGGAAGTAGGGTCGCACCGACTGCGAATCGAAATCGAATGCCGCCCGTCGATATTGCTCGTACCAATACATCGCGCTCGCGGCATCAATCGCGGTCAGTCCGGGCCGCTCCTTGCGCACAAATTCCAGCACCATCGAATATTCGCGAGCCGCCCCCGCTTTCGAGGCCGCATCCAGGTCTGCCAGAAATGCTTTTACATTCTCTGCCGAACCCATCATCTGGTCCGCCGTCGCCAGGTCCGCCCAGGAATCGAATCCCAGCGTCTTCGCCAGTTGCTGCCGCGTCGACAATATCTCCATCAGGATCGGCTGGTTCGCCGGATACGCACGTGTGTTGTACGCCAGAAACATCCGCCGTCGCAACGCATCGCTTTTGGCGAACGTCATCACCGGCTGGTAGTCCGGATAGTCCGTTGTCAGGGTGATGCGGCCTTCGGCATCGGGCGCGTGACGCGCCAGAAAATCCTCCGGCAAACCCTCCAGTTCCGCTGCGTCATCCACCACCACAGTGTTGCCTTGTTCCTGCACATTGCGTCCAAAGGCCAGGCCAAGCTCCGTGATGCGCTCCTGCAGTTGCTGAATGCGTTGCCGCGTCGCTTGATCCTTATCCACGCCCGCCAACCGGTACTGCAGCAGTGTCCGCTCCAGATAGTGTTTCGTGGCGCCATCTGCATTCGACGTGTCGATAGAGGACAGCGCCAGATACACCTGCGGATTCAGCGAAAGCTGCACCGCCGCCTCTGAAACCGCCTGCACCATGGCTTCCGCCTGGGTACGAACCCCCTTCTCCTGGCAAACCGAGTGCAGCAATCCAGCCTCCGAGCCCGCAATCCCCAGCGCGGCGACTGCTCGATCGTATGGAACCAGCGTGTTATCGATTGTTCGCGGCTCCTGAACTGTGAGAAGCTGATCGATGGCAGTTCGATGGGCCTGTAGATGGCGGTCAACCCAGGTTTTCAGGCTGTCCGGTGTCAGGTCGCCGGCCCAGGCGTGCAGCGTATTGTGGAGCGGCTTTGCGGCGAGAGGCGATAAATCATTTAGCATAATGAGCGATTCCGTTCTACATTCAACGTGTCAGCAGTTGCAGGGGTCAACGCGGCTCCACCATCTGCCCACTTTTCATACTAAAGAACTTCTGCGCGGGCCAGGCCGAAACTCGAGGATTGGCTGCATCGAAAGGGTCCCCGTCGCATCTTAATTTTGACGGACGAAACCCCGCAGAATCAAAGAGAAAGAGAACTTTTACCGACCGCCGGATCACCCGCTCGTAGGGTACGGAAGTGCTGGACAATCCAGCCCTGAGGTTGCATCGGACCGCAACCCTGATACTATGCCGCAGTTGCACCTGAATAAAGGTGCGGGAAAATGAATGATGACAGACTCCGCTCAGAATGTAAGTTTGCACTACCTTCGCTCGCGGCTTGGCCGCATTTGCGTTGCAATTATTGGCAATACACCCCAGGAAATGCTGGATAAGGCCGAGGAGGCGGTTCGCGAGAACACCTTGATCGAGTTTCGACTGGATTACCTGCCCAAACCCCTGGCCGCGCTTCCTAAATTGAAGAATTTCCTGGAGTTGCACCGCGAAGCCACCGCAATCGCCACCTGTCGCCGCAAAGTGAATGGCGGAAAATTCACCGGGTCCATCGCCAGCGAGTTGGAAGTCCTGTTGAAAGCCGCCGCCGCCGGTTTCGACCTGCTGGATGTCGAACTGCAGACCGCCGAAGCCTTGAAGGCCGCCGACTGGAAGAAGTTGCGTGCCACCGGAGCTGCCCTGTTGATCTCCTATCACGACTTCAAAACCACCAAGGACCTGGAGAAGATTTACAAACGCATCAAGCCGCTGCAGCCCGACTTCATCAAGATCGTGACCACCGCGCGCAACCTGGCCGACAACGTCACCATGATGCGGTTCCTGGAATCCAAACGCGATGAAGGCAATGTCATCGGCATCTGCATGGGCGATTACGGTGTCATCAGCCGCGTGCTCGGCCTGCGCTCCGGCAGCCGGTTTACATTCGCTTCCGCCACGCTCGGCGAGGAAACTGCGCCCGGGCAAATCGCCGCGCGCACGCTGACAGAGGCGTATCGCGCCGATCAGGTCGACGCGGGAACCAAGGTGTACGGCGTCGCCGGCAATCCCGTTCGTCACTCCTTGTCTCCTGTCATGATGAACACCGCCTTTCATCGGGAAACCGTCAATGCTGTCTATTTAGCGCTCCAAACTGACAGTCTTGCGGATTTGCTGCTGTTAATTCGCGAGGTTCCCGTACAAGGAGTTAGCGTTACGATGCCGTTCAAGCAAGAGATAATGAAACACCTGGACAGGACAGACGCACTTTCCCAAAAGATCGGGGCTTGCAATACCGTCGTCCGTTCACAGGATGGCAAGCTGATCGGTTACAACACCGATGTCACCGGGGTGATTCGACCCCTGGAGCAGCGGTTGGATTTACGCAAGGCGAAAATTCTGCTGTTAGGGGCCGGAGGAGCGGCGCGGGCAGCGGCTTTTGCTTTACGACAACGCGGTGCCGATGTCTTCATTCTGAACCGCACACCACAGACCGCGCAAAAGCTGGCGCGGGAGGCGGACGCGAAGACAATTCGGCGCGATCAGGTCGCCAAAACAAGTTTCGATGTCATTTTGAATGCAACGTCGGTCGGGATGGTGGGCAGTAAACAGCAGACCATTCTGGAGGAAAAGGAGCTGAACGCCAAGTTGGTTTTCGACATGGTGTACAGCCCGATGGACACTCCGTTATTGCGCATGGCCCGCAACAAAGGGCTGGCAGTGATTACAGGTGCGGAGATGTTCGTTCAGCAGGGGGCAGAGCAATTCCAGCTTTGGACTGGTAAGCCCGCCCCGCGAGAAGATATGTGGCGCGTAGTGACCCATGCTCTGCGCTCCCGCACCGAAACGGGGAAACAAGATGTTTAAAGTGCCGATGAAGAGAGGAGACACCGGACCGCGGACCGAACTCGTCGATACCCGCCGACCGGTGGACAAAGATCCTATGGTACGTCGAATATTGCGGATTTGTGGGGACATGCTTCCCTATCTTGCCTGGATGATCCCATTGGTGGACCGAGTGGTGGCCCCGAAGCGCGAGGCTGCCGTGGCTCCCGGTCTTATGACATTAAGCGCCGATCTCAGGAATGATCTACGCGCCGAACTCAAACAGCACCTCTCTGCAATCAAGGATGCACAAACAGACTTGACCCCTGCGATTGAAGAACAACAACGCCGACTGGAAAAACTCGAAGAGCACGCCTCGGAACTGAACCACTCCTTGACCAACCTCTCTGAAGATCAACTGGATCTGGCCGACCAGGTGCGTGCCATGGCTGGATGGGTGCGCAACTCCGCCGTGGCCGCGCTGTTCCTGCTGACGTTGATGTTTGTGCTCAAGCTGGTGCAGGCCATCCACGGACACTAGAAGCAAACGCAGCATTACTTTTAGTAAATATAGAGATGTCATCCCGAGCGAAGGTCGCCGCAGTCGTCGCGGTGACCAGTCGAGGGACCTGTTTCTCTGCCCACACTCCAGTAATTCTGGTTTCGCTATAAAGCAGTTTGCCTTCGTTGATCGCCCTCCCTCTCTAACCACGAGTTCCATCTGAGCCTCTGTGCCCGGCTGGAACTCTCGTGTCTGCCCGAACAACTCAGTACTCTCCGCCTCCCGCAAGCCCGTCCATACTGTTGAATCATCCCTACTCAGCCTCACAGGCCCCATGTGTTCGCCGTCACTATTTTGTTGCCAAGACGACGAGTTTTTCGCCGCGAAAAACTCGTCAAAAAAAGTTCCTCCATTTTTGCTCGAAGCAGTTGCCGGTTTTCGCTGTTAGGACTAGGATGATGCTGGTGCGCCGCAGCCCTGCTGTTGACGTATCGGTACATAGTTGCTTTTCGGAGACCGCATTCGATGTAGTCCAAACAAAAACAAACTTTCAGCCTGGGCGTATCTAGTCGTTACGTTCCAGCGTGATGGAGTGACTAAGCATGGCATGGTATGCGTATTGCATTGCAGAGAAACAAGCATTTCCAGAACTAGCTCATCATCGCAAACCGGTTCCGTTCGATAGCCAGGTTGGTGTCCTCGGAAATCAAATCTTCCTTTACCCCGCCAGTGATTTCGCAGTCATCGTCAGTGAACACAATCCAGAAGACAATTTAGATCAAAAATCGGCCGTCGAACATGCGCGTGTGATCGCCAACTGTTTTGAGCACTCCACCGTATTGCCCTTCCGTTTTGGAACCGTATTCCCCGATGACGACGCCTTGCGCCGCTCGGTCCGCAGCAATCAACGCCAGTTCTCCGCCAACGTGGAACGTCTTCGCGGCAAAGCGGAGATGCACCTGAAGGTGGTGTTTGACGATGCAGGTCCCGATTCACCCAAGTATCAGTCGTCTCCTTGCGTCGGAAAAGAATATCTTTCCCGGCTTCGCGAGACGGCCACGGTGCAGCGAGAACGCCAGACCAAGGCAAAGGCCGTCTTTGTCCAGGTCCATCGCATGTTTTCCCCGCTGGAGGAAGACATCACCTGCCGTCGCACCGACAGCGGAAAGATGCTGCTCGATATTGCCCACCTGATTCAGCACGAGAGTGTCGTTCGCTATCAGAACAAATATTCGTGCGCCAGCCAGACCATGCGTGATTGCCAGATCATGCTCTCGGGTCCGTGGCCGCCCTATCACTTTATCCACGGAACGCATCGCGTCTCCGCCCAGGCGGCACACGCATAGACGCATGGCTGTCTCCATTTGAGTTGCAGAAAAACCCTCGTGAGCCCCACAGCTCACGAGGGTTTTTTATGGGCTTCGCTGCAAGGAGGAGACAAAAGCGATAGAGCGGATTTCCTCCAGGGTAGTCGAAGCGATATATCTTCGCGCGACTTTTCCCTAAGAAAAGACGCCCATCATCGAATCTAGGATGGGTGTCGTAATAGGAAATCCGCTCTAATTGCGGCCCACACTCAATGGACGCAACCCAATCGAAAAGGGAATCAGGAAAAACGGTCGACGGTGGAAACGTCTTTTTTCCTGCTCATAATGAAGGCCTCCCGCCGCCGCGTCACCGACGCACGCTCAATCTTGCGCCAGAATGCAACAAAATAATCGGTTGCGGAAATGATGGAAACCAGCGCCATAAAGTAGACGGCGATAATGGCAATCACGTGCACCGGCAGAATGAACCAGCCGAAATGCCACACCGTCCAGCGATGATCCAGAATCGCCGCCACGACCGCAACAATCTGCGTCACCATCTTCAGCTTGCCCAGGTCGCTGGCCTGAATCGTAAAGCCCTCTGAGGTTGCAATCGAACGCAGTCCGCTTACCAGGAACTCGCGCCCAATCACCAGCACTGCAATCCAGGCCGGAACAATCCGCGGATTCATCTCCACCAGGGAAATAAAAGCCGCCGTCACCAGTAGCTTATCCGCCAGCGGATCCAGCAACATCCCCATGGTCGTGATCTGGCCGCGTTTTCTTGCCAGGTAGCCGTCCACTCCATCTGTAATCGATGCGAGGATAAACAGCGCCGACCCTAGGATTTCCGCCTCGCCGTAAAACGAGTGGAAGGGAAATGTCCGCGAAAGCAGCCAAATGAGCAGTGGTACACAAAAGATGCGGCTCATCGTGATGGAGTTGGGGAGATTCACGGCGTTTCCTAAATTGAGAGGCCCCTAACGTGGGCCTTGCAAGCATTATGCACTACCTCGCGCTTCCTTCGCGTCCGCCGTTTGATGTTTGCCTGCCCTTGGTACCGCAAGCGCCTACATATATGCAGATGCAGCGGAACTTAGCCGGTTCCACAATTGTTCTGAATCAGCAAAGAACTTTAATCGATTTCTTCGGTCGTTGCTGTGTCGGACAGCCCGTTAAATGGAAAAAACAGCATGAAGACCGTCCCGCTTTCGGTCTTCCGCGCCGAAGTCTCCAGGTCGTCGGATGCAGTCGAAGCCTCACCGGTGCCGTCGCTCTCAGTTGTCTCCGCCACCGCGGCCGCGGGCCGGCTGCGAACCCGCACCGTCCCCTGATGCTTTGCGATGATCTCGGAACTGATCCATAATCCCAGCCCTGTGCCGGTGATTTCCTTGGTGGTGAAGAAGGGTTCAAAAATTCGCTGGCGAACCGCCTCCGTCATCCCCGAACCGGTGTCGGCAATCGTGATCCGGACCCCGGTCACTTCCGGCTGATACCACGCCTGCGAGGCCCGAACCGACAAATAAATCCTGCCGCCTTTCGGCATCGCGTCCAGCGCATTCCCAACAAAATTCGCAAACAGTTGCCGCATCTCCCCGCTGAAGGCGTATAGCTCCACCCCATCGCGGTACCGCCGAATCGTCTGCACTTTGGCTGCGTTCGCTCTGCCATGGTGCAGCTCCAGCACAGAATCCAGTACGTCGGCCGGCTGAATGAGCGTCGGGCTCGAGGACTGCCGGTAGAATCGCAGCGTCTGCTGTGTAATCTGCGAAACGCGCGCGATTTCCTGCTGTGCCATGTCGGTATAGTGTCTTGATTCCTCGTCGAGCGGCTGTTGATCCAGCAGGTACAGCAGGTTGGTCACCGCTTCCAGCGGGTTGTTGATTTCGTGCGCAATCGAGGCAGCCAGCTGTCCCGTCGCAGCCAGCTTTTCCGTTCGGCGCAGCAATTCTTCTGACAGCTTTCTCTCCGTTACGTCCACGATCACCGCTCCCACCCAGCGTGAGCTCGAGGAATTAGGCTGCCGGTCTGTCGCCGAATCGCCATTGCTCCGCAGTGCAGCCGCACGCGGGTCTGCCGGTCGATCTCCTCCAGTGCGCACCGGATATAAACTGATCAACCAGATGCGCGGGCTCACTGGCACGGTCGGCAATTCACCGTGAATTTCAAGTTCACGAATCGGCTCTCCCGTGACAAACACCTGCTCAATGGCCGCCGCCAACTGTGTGCCCACCGAGCCAGGGAAGATTTCCTGCACCGTGCGACCCAGGTGATGGCTGATGGAGAGTTGGTCCATCTCCGCCAGAAACTGGTTCATGCGCACATACCGCATCTTGCGATCGAAAAATGCGAATCCGATCGGCGCATTCGCCAGCATGGAGTCGAGCAGCGCCAGCGTTTCGTTGAGTCCGGCACGCTGTTCCTTCAGCGCCGCCACCATCGTATTAAATGAGCGCGTCAATTCACCCGCCTCGTTCAGCGAGTGCGTCTTCAAGGGAAATACATCGCTCCGCTCCGGATCGCGAATCAGCAGTGTGGTGCCGCGCAGCAACCCCCGCAACGGGCGTGTCACGGACCGCGCCAGCAAAAGAGAAAACAATGCGTTGGCGGCAATCGCCAACAGTGCGAAAAATAATGCGGAGCGGAGAAGGCTGGATAAATCCACTTGGTCTTCCGCGGTGTCGGGATATACCCAGGCCACCGCGACCGGCACGTTATCGACTTCGATTTCCTCCGCCGCAACGATTCCACGTCTTCCATCGTCGAAGACGCTCGCCGCCATCAATGGATGCAGCTGCTGGTGTTCCGCCGCTGACAGCGGTAGATAGGCCGTCTTCCCAGTCTCGTCGCCGTAGGCCAGCGTCTCGCCGGACATGTCTGTAATGCGCGCCGCGCGGATCGACGGTGTCGCCACCATTCCATCCAGAATCAGTTGCAGGCGCGCCAGTTGTTCGTCCTTCAATTCGGAGGCTGCGGTAGTCGCCAGCACATTCACCTGGTAGGTGAGCCGCTCTATCGTGCGATGACGCAGAGTGTTCCGCTGTTCGTGATAGACGTATCCAAACACGGCTGCCACCAGCAGGCATTGCAATAATGCCGTGCCCCAGATCAGCTGCCATCGAATACTGCGTGGGAAAAGCTGGCGCATCAAAGTCGTTGATTTCATTCTATTGGAGCCGCACTTCGATGGCGATTTCCACCCTTCGCGCCGTCGATGGCACCAATAATCTAAAGGCTCTTCGCCGCCGTACGCAGCTTCTGGCGCAGGCCCGCCGCAATTTGCGCGCCGTGGAATCGACCATTCTCAATGAAGATTTCGTTCGTGCGCACGCCCGCAACCACCACACCTGCCAGGTAGATTCCAGGAACATTGCTCTCCAGCGTATGCGGATCGAACTCCGGCGTGCGGTCCGTCCCAGCTAGACGAACTCCCAGCGCCTCCAGAAAGCGAAAATCCGGGTGATATCCCGTCATCGCAAACACAAAGTCATTTTTCAGCGTGACGGGACCTTCCGGTGTGTGCAGCCGCACAGAGTCGATCATGATTTCTTCCACCACCGATTCAAAGTGCCCGTGAATCTCGTCGTGTGCGATGCGATTCTCAATGTCCGGCAGAATCCAGTACTTCACATGCTTGTGCATCGCCGCCCCACGATGGACCAGCGTCACCCGCGCACCATGCCGCCATAAATCCAGCGCCGAAATTGCCGCGGAGTTCTTGCCGCCAATCACCAGCACATCCTGGTCGAAGTAGGGATGTGGGTCCTGGTAATAGTGAAAAACCTTGGGCAAATCTTCGCCGGGAATGTTGAGATAGTTGGCGCGATCGTAATATCCAGTCGCGATGATCAGCGCCCGCGCCCTGTATTGGTGCGGCCGCCCGGCAGTGTCCGTGCAGTGGACGATGAAATCGCCCGCCTCGCCTTCCACCCGATCCACATGTTGATACTGGTTCAGCTTCAGACGAAAATGCTGCGTCACCTTACGGTAATATTCCAGCGCTTCCTGCCGATTCGGCTTCTGGTTCGGACTGCTGAATGGAATGTTGCCGATCTCCAGCAACTCCGGCGTCGTAAAGAATGTCATGTTCGACGGGTAATGAAACAGCGAGTTGCAGAGGCAGCCCTTGTCAACCAGCCGCGTATCGAACCCTGCATTCTGCACATCGATGGCGCACGCCAGCCCCGTCGGCCCCGCCCCAATCACCAATACATCGACGTTGCTCGCCTCAAGAAGTTCAGATTGGCTCATGCTCTCATTTAATCAGAGTGGGACAAGAGAGCGGATCAATCTCATTCTTGGTATAAGTATCGGTGAACGATTATTTGTGTCCTGTCATCGGTAGAAACAGCGGTTAGGAGCCGGTCAATGTCATCGAAAAAGAAGCATGGGACGCATCTTTTTATTGACACGAATGTCCTGCTCAATTTCTACGCATATTCGAAGGATATCGGTTCTGTTGACATGCTTGGTACAGGATAAGTCGCAGGGTGCGGAAACGGAGTTCAGCTGAGATTGCTCCGGCATTTCCGCAACTCGACATGGCTGAGATCGGACGGGTGCGATTCGCCCGCCTGGCGTTGGAAGTGGGCGAGTCGGTTGTGCCGGCGCAGCGCACGAAATTCAGCAAGCGGCAGTTCACGCAGCCGCAACTGCTGGCGGTGCTGTGCCGGATGCGTTATGAGGGCTGGACCTTTCGGGAAGCCGAAGTCCGGCTCAGCGAGCACGCTGAGTTGCGCTCCGCTCTGCGGCTCAATTCTGTTCCGACCACACCACGCTGTATCGCTTTCTGCTGCGGCTCAACGAAGAGGATGTGGCGCGGGTGCTCACCGAGATCGTGCGGCGCATGCCGGGGAGGTGGGTCGCCGCGGCGACTCCGGCCACGGTAGCCGTCGATGCCACGGGACTCGCGCAGGGCGCGGTCAGCAGCTACTTCATCCGCAGAGTGGAGCACTTCGGAGACAAGCAACGCACTTGGAGACACTGGCTGAAGTGGCTGGCCGTGGTCGATGTGGAACGGCAGATCCTCCTGTCGCAGAGCGCTCGCCAGGCTCCGTGGGACGACTGCGCCACACTGCCCGCTCTGGTTGGGCAAGCTCATCAGCACACCCCGGTGGGCTGCGTACTGGCCGACGCCGAGTTCGATTCCGAGCGCAATCATATCTTCTGTCGACAACAACTCCAGGCCAACAGCATCATCCCCGCCAAGCGCTTCACCAGCCGCCGCGCCACCGGCGTGCGCGCCCAGATGCGGGAGAACTTCCCGCGAGAACAGTACGCCAGACGCTCGCTGATCG
>JBAVOQ010000230.1:0-1552 GCA_049692235.1 Acidobacteriaceae bacterium
ATCCTATGCTGATCCGCTGGGGACGTATGCGACGAATGTCCTGGGCACCGCGCACGTCCTCGAAGCGGTCCGCACAGCCCCGTCCGTCCGCGCTGTAGTTTGCGTGACCACGGACAAGTGCTACGAGAATCAGGAATCGGGCCGGCCGTACCGGGAAACCGATCCGCTGGGCGGGCACGATCCCTATTCCTCCAGCAAGGCCTGCGCGGAGATCGTCAGCGCGGCGTATCGCGATTCGTTCTTTTCCGGGAATCGGCCCGGCGAACACCGCGTCGCATTGGCCACGGCGCGCGCGGGCAATGTGATCGGCGGCGGCGACTGGTCCGAGGACCGCTTGGTTCCGGATCTGATTCGCGGGTTTGAGGCCGGCACACCGGTCCGCATCCGCCGGCCGGACGCGATTCGTCCCTGGCAACATGTGTTGGAACCGGCTCGCGGGTATATAACGCTGGCGGAAAGGCTGCTGGCCGACGATCCGCGCGCGGCGGAGGCCTTCAACTTCGGCCCGAACCCGGATGACGCCTGGCCGGTGAGCGGGATCGCCGATTATCTGACAGCCGCCTGGGGACCGGGCGCCGCGTGGACTCGGGATGCCGATCCCGGAGTTCACGAAGCGGGCCTTCTGCGCCTGGATTCCAGCAAAGCTCACGCAACTCTGGGATGGAAACCTCGCCTCACCATCGAGACGGCGCTCCAGTGGACGATGGCCTGGTATCAGGCTCGTGCCGCAGGCGAGAACATGCTGGACTTCACGCGACAGCAGATTGCGGAGTACGAGAAGCTGGTCTGGTGGTGGCCCGCTCTTAGAACGCGAGCTTCCCGATCCGCTGCAGCTCTTCGCGGACGCGCGTCAGGCCGTGCATGCAGCGTTCAAACTCGTCCGACAGGCGCGCGAACAAGGGCGCTTCCCTTTGGTACTCGAACAGATCGAACTGCGAAACAATGTAGTAGCTTTCCTTGCCTGTGCGCACCATCTCGAAGAAGCTCGATTCCCCGCTGTGCCGCCACAGCTGCATCGATTCGGGGTACATCCCGGTAGCAAACAGCGCATAATCCCCAATGTGCCGCCGCACCTCGCGCTCCTCGTCAAATGACGATGCTGCCCCAAACACCGGGTCCGCCGCGGCCACCATCTCCTGGATCTCCTTCACCGGCTTCCCTTCCGCGTTGCGGATCCGGTACAGCTTGTCGGTCGCGGTGAATTCCGTCAGCAGATTACCCACGTAGCTGGTCAGCCCGGGATCCTGAATGCCGTCCGAGGCGTAACATCCCGCAACCACTTCCTGGAAAAGCTGACGCAATGGGTGACGTTCGGAAATCATTCTCCCTCCGCGCTCCTTCACCTGCGCCGGCTGGAGAAATCCCCTTCTGCTTCCCCACGCCCGGCCGAAGAACTCACTGTGTTTATGAACCGTTACTCTACGGCATTTGTTGCGCCATGCAAGTCCCTTCCCGCGTTCCCGACAGAACTTTTTGGCAGTCTCGCTGCTCAAGTGCGAGGTTCTCGCACGAGATCCCTGTCACCCGCAAGAGAAAGGGCAGCCGGTTAAGG
>JBAVOQ010000231.1:0-22620 GCA_049692235.1 Acidobacteriaceae bacterium
GCTCAAGCTTCCGCCGTGTCTCTTCGTTCAAAACAATGGGCTGCGCAACACGCATATCGAGGTCCTCTCATCATAAGATGAACCTCAATATATAATAACTGATTCTAATAATGAGACGCTACACTAGGGAAACAAGCACAATGCAGAAACAGCCGTGCTCGCGAAGAGTGTAGCTTCCAAGTCCATCGAAGAAAGCACGCAAGACGTACCGATGCAAACTTCAGTAACCATCGGGTTTTCCATATTGGTAAGCAGTTCCAAAATGATATGAGCACCCTGCTACGGCCCACTTTTCATCCCATCGCGCGGCTCGGAAACGTCACTATGAATGGTAGAGAGGTTCCCCCAGTGACGACTCACCCCAGCGTCAAAACAGACCCGATGGCCGATGCAGACCACACATCGAAAAGGAAGAATACTGCCGAAATTAGAATAGAGACAAACTCGAATGAGCCCCAGCTTTTCGAGACCCTGTCCCGGAAGGGCGATGTCGCGCCCATTGCCTATATGCCGACGGCACTCGCGGCGAATCCGAGATCTCGCAACCTGCGGAGACTTCTTACCAGAGAACAGGGACTCGCGCTCGAGATGATTGGCCATGCCGTCGACTACCTGAACGATTGCTATCTTTATGACGGCGACGACGATGAGTTGATCAATATCGGGGGATCTTCGAACGAAGCGATTCAGATCCTGGTGTCCTTGCGCTGGCAGATTCTGCAGTCTGCGCCGGTTCGCGAGCCGAGGACGCTGCGCTTATGGAATGCTTTGTTCAATCGTCGCTCCCAGAACAGACCTGGGGTTGCGTTCCATCGCGCGGGCGGTCCTACATCCCAATCCAAACCGGCCTCCGTGCTACCCTTGTCTTCATCCAGGTGAGCAAGCCTGGACGTTGAAACACATCTACCCCAAGGGAACTGCGCTATCCGTGAAAGTCGCGATCCGATGAAGCTCACCATCAATGGGCGCGAGCGGGAATTCCAGGAGTTGCAATCGAACTGTACGCTGCAGCATCTGGTCGAACTACTGCAACTGAAAGCAGACCGTGTCGCTGTGGAGCGAAATGGCGACATCGTTCCTCGCGCGACATGGGTAGAGGTGTACCTGGAAGACGGCGACAAACTGGAAGTTGTCCAATTTGTCGGCGGTGGCCGGTAGATCCTTAGGGATCACGACCCGGTGCAGGTCCACGTCCGTCGAACATGGCACGGAAAGCGCTTCTGACGCGCTAACTGCCGATCCCACAAACCTACAAGCACCCATCCGCAGCCGATTCGGTGTCACGTTCGAACAGGTTGACTCGGGGCTCCCCGCAGCGTATTGTTTCGCCAAGTAAAAATCTCTTGCGCACGGAGTTCGCCATGACCCTTCCGCCTCGTTTCACCCGTCGTTTATTACCTGTTCTCGCCGTTCTTTTCGCTTCCACGCTTTCCACGGGCATCGTTGCAGCCCAGACCGCTGCTCCTGAACCTGGAACCGGTTGGTCACAGCAAGACACGCTTCGCATAGCCAAAGAGGTGCAGAAGAGGTTGGGCAACCTCACCAACTATAACGTGTTCGATTGGATTACCTACGGAATGCATGACAAATCCATCGTCCTGAAGGGCTATGCTTCGATTCCCATCCTTAAAAAGGACGCGACCAACGCCATCAAAGGGATTCCCGGAGTCGAGTCGGTCGACAATCAGATCGAAGTTCTGCCCGTCTCAATGGTGGACGACCGCATCCGGGGCGATGTCTACAACCGCATTTATACCCAGCCCGCATTACGGAGGTATAACGCCAACCAAGGCACTGCCCGTCAAGCGATCGGACCAGGTCGCAGCGTCGCGCGGATGGCCGGCGGCATCACCTACGACCCGCCTCGAGGTTTCAACGCCATCCACATTATTGTGAAAAATGGCAACGTCGCTCTGTATGGCGTCGTCGACAGCGAGATGGACGCGGCCATTGCGGATATGCAGGCCAAGTCCACCCCGGGCACGTTCAGCGTCGACAACTTCCTGATCGTTCCAAAAGCTGCGCCCAAGTCACCGAAGAAAAAGTAGTTCGCGTCAGGAGGCACCGGTCCACAACGCCGGTGCTTCTTTGGCTCCCGCCAATTTGATGATTTTCGATCATAGTAGCTTGACATTACGTAAAGCCTCCTTTACTTTAAATGTAAAGGAGGATTTACGTCGTGAACGCAACCTGCAAACAATATCGAAACCAGGCGTATGTCGGATTTCTCTTCTACGGGGCAATGACAGCGATTGCCATGTGGGCGGTGCTGAAGTATCCCTTAGAGATTTGGCGCTTGCCGGTCGCCCTGACTCCCATGTTGCCCGCACTCTTTATTGCGCGCTCGATTGTGCGCATGTTTTCCAGCGGTGACGAACTCCAGATCAAGATCCACATGCAGTCTCTCGCCTTCGCGTTCGTTGGAACGGTATTGCTGACCCTCACCTATGGTTTTCTGCAGATGGCCGGCGTTCCGACAGCCAACTGGGTATGGGTCTGGCCGCTGATGGGCACGCTGCTCCTGGTTGGGAAGCGGGTTGCCAAGAGTAAGTATCAGTGAAAAATCGAGTCAGGGAGCTGCGGGAACAGCAACGGCTTTCTCAATCCGAGTTTGGCGACAAGATTGGCGTTTCACGCCAGACAATCTACGCCATCGAGGTCGGCAAGTATGACCCCAGCTTGCCGCTTGCGTTCCAGATCGCAAAACAATTCCGCTGCCGCATCGAGGATATCTTTGATCCGAAGGGGTAAGCCTGGCGTTGCGCTGGTTTTGTTATTGCGCCAGCAACAGCAGGCCGAACAGGAACATCCACAGCACGCCCATGACGTGCCAGTACCAGCCTGCGGTATCCACGATCACCTGGCGAACTTCCATCCGCCGGGAGGATCGTAAAGCAATCAACGCAATCAGAAGAGCGGCGACGCCAAACATCAGATGCAGCGTGTGGGCGCCCGTCACCAGGTAGAAAAAATGGCTGTTGGGATTGGACGCCATAAAGACGCCTTCACCATAGAGTTGACGCCACGCGACCAGCTGACCGGCAATAAACAGACATCCAAGAACAAGCGTGGCCACCAGCCAGGGGAAGACGCGTTTGCTGGTAGGACGACCGAGGCCGAGCCACTCTTCCATGACGTCCAGCTCACGAAAGACGCTGCGGCGAGCCATTTCCATGGTCAAGCCGCTCAATACCAGGATCGCGGTGTTGATCCAAAGGATTGGAGGCACTGTGAGTGGGCTCCAATCTAGAATGTATTGGTCTTGCATCTGGATGTGGCTGGCGTGCTGCTTGGCATAAAAGGCCAGGATCAGGCAGACGAAGAACATGAGGTCGCCGGTCAGAATAGCCCCCAGACCCATGCGACAGCGGGTTAGAAGATCCCGAGGACCCCGTCGAGCTTGGTCTCCTCCCCAATTTTCATCGCCGCCACCGCCACCGGTGGGTCGACGACGCACCGGCGGACGTCCGCCGCTGCTTGGGTCCTTGCGTTCAACGTCAATCGGAGATTGAGTAATCGTAGCGGGCATAGAGGGCGCGTTCCTGAATACTGGAAGTCTACTCTTGATTCGATGCGGTTATTGCATGAAAAGTTCGGCAAAGGGAACAGAGAGACGGCCACAATAGAAAAATTTATCTCGAACACCTATTGGACGGACGCCGCAGGCAAATGGCTTTGCGAGGATTCCCATTCGAGCGTCTCCGCGCCCCAGGGATTGGGCGATGATTTCTGGCCGCGAATCCAGCTATGCAGCACGTTCCAAAAGAAAAGCAATTGCGCAGCCACCAGAAGGAAAGCCGCCATGGTAATGAACCGTTCCAGCGGCAGCAGATCCTGGAGGAACGAGGCGGTGTCTGTGAGTTGTGCGTACTGGCGAGGTTCTCCGGCGAGGCCGGCAAAGTGCATGGGAAAGAACACGGCGTAGGCGCCGATCAGCGACAGCCAGAAATGCCAGCGGCCCAGTCGTTCGCTCATGCGTTTGCCGGTGAGCAGCGGGAACCAGTAGTAAATGGCGGCGAACAGCGCAAAACTAACCGCCATGCCCATGATCAGGTGAAAGTGGGCGACCACAAAAAATGTGTTGTGCAGGTAGCTATCGAGAATGGGTTGCGCAAGGATCGGCCCCGTTAACCCTCCAGCGATGAACAGGGAGACAAAGCCTAGGATGAACAATAGCGGGGTCGCACGACGAAGTCCTCCGGCAAAAATTGCCGCCAGCCATTGAATCACTTCGACCGCGGATGGGATAGCGATGGCGATGGTGGCCAGGCCAAATCCGCGGCCAACGTAGGGGTTCATTCCGCTGACGAACATGTGATGCCCCCAGACGGCAAATCCCAGCAGTCCAATCGCGATGGTCGCGGCCACCATGGTTCGGTAGGTTCGCGGAACTAGAGCGTGCCCGGCGAATGTGGCCAGCAATGTTGTCGTGAGTCCCATGGCCGGAAGAACGGCGATATAGACCTCTGGGTGGCCGAAAAACCAGAACAGATTCTGCCACAGCAGTGGGGATCCGGCGGCATGGTGCAGTACGACGCCATTGATTACATCGACCGGGGGAAAGAAGAAGCTGGAGCCAAAATGACGGTCGCTGAACAGCATCCCGCAAGCCGCGAGCAGAACGCTGAACGCAGGCAACATCATGCAGGCAGCCACGAACCAGGACCACACGGTCAACGGCATCTGCATCCATTTCATTCCGCGCAAGCGCCGGGTAAGAACCGTGGCCATGACGCTGATCGCACTCAGCAGGGAACCGACGCAAAATAAGGCGATAGCAATCAACCACCCATCCATGCCATAGCTTTGTCCCGGTCCTGCCAGCGCATTTGAACTGAGCGGCGGATAGCTGGTCCAGCCGGAAATAGCTGCGCCGCCGGGAAGAAATGGCGTGGCCAGTAACGCCAGCAGCGCGAACAGGGTGAACCACACAGAGAGAGCATTCAGAAACGGCAGCGCCATGCGAACTTCAGATCGGGGGGCGGCGCCAGTTCCGTTTCTATCGGCGGCTGAGTAAGGAGCACCGCGCAATTGCTCCGGAAGAATCAGGCTGGCCAGCCCATTCTGCGGTGCTGCCGAAGTGACAAAGAAAATCATCAGCGTGCCATGCAACGTAAGCAGCGCCAGATAATCTTCCGGCTTGATCAAGCCCCATCCAGGTATCAGGCTGTCTGCCCACGCCAGGTGCCAGCGCATCAACAGCGACAGCAACGCGCCTGTCACAACTGCCGCAAGCGCGACCAGCAAATACTGCACGCCGACCACGCGATGCGACGTAGTAAAAACGTAGCGCCGCAGCCAGGAGCGCGGCTTGCGAGGTTCGAGATGGGCTGAATTCGTCACGCGCTAGTTCTCCTTACTCGCGGCCTGGTGTTGCGCCATCCAAGTGGCGAAATCCTGTTGTGAAACGACGCGCAGGACAGCATGCATTCGATAATGCCCCAGTCCGCAAAGCTGGGAGCAGACAATTGCGTAATTGCCAATACGGGTGGGCGTGATGTGAATCTGAGACGGCATGCCGGGAGTCGCATTTTGCATGACGCGCATGCCAGGGATGAAGAATCCGTGAATGACATCTTGTGCGCGGAGTCGAATTTCCGCCTGATGATCGACGGGCAGTTCCAGGACGCTGCTCACGATGTCATCGTGACTATGCGGATCGGCAGGATCGAGGCCGAGCGGATTGCCTCCCGCGGCATCGACCAGGTCCGGCTTGGTGGCGCCATACGCTCCGTCCACACCGGGATAGCGAAAATACCACTCGAATTGCACACCTGTCACTTCCACCTGCACGGCGTTGGGCGCAGCATGCGTCAGACGGATGGTCGACCAAAGATTCTCCGCGACCACCGTCATCCAAACCATGCAAATGGCAAAGATGGCAGATGCGATCCAGCGCCATGCGGGCGAAAACCTGGGTCGCCGTTCGCGCGGCAAAAATAAGCCGACAAGCAAAATGATCTGTGCAAGAATGCCGGCAGCGGTGAGAGCCAGCAGGCTGACTCGCATCAATGTGTCGATGGCCGGCGCGTGCAGTGAACCCGCCTGTGGCATCCAGATGGAAGAGGTCTGGAACGCGAGTAAAGGTGCCGTCGTGCCCGTAAGCCAGGACTGGATCATTCGCGGTCGGCCACCGTTGTTTGGACTGTGCGAGATTCCTGCGTGGACTTTGAAGCTTCTGCCGCCTGCGACGCATCGCGGACCATCTGGGCAAAATATTGATGCACGCGTCGGTCTGGATTGCGATCCAAATCGTCCGGACTGTCGCTCTCGGATGGGGAATTGGCGTGAGAAAGCTCAGGGTGAAACGTGGCTGCCAGAATATTGTTTTGGCGCACCAATACCGGGAAGCCATCCCGGCTCGCCAGCACATCCACCCCGCTCCCGACATCTGTCAAACGGGGTGCGCGAATAAAAACCATCTCCAGCGGTCCACCGGGAAGAGAAGTTTCTTCGGTGACAATTTGGCTGTCGATCTGACGGCCATAGGCATTGCGCTCGACGGTCGCATCCAGGACGCCGAGACTCTCTTGCTCGGGGTGCTTGACGCGCTTCGCCAGCAGGATGCATCCGGCACAGGTTCCGAATGTCGGACGTGTGCGGACGAACTTCTCCAGTGGGGCGAAGAGTCCTTCTCGCTCCAGCAACTTCAGAAACGTGGTGGACTCGCCGCCGGGAATGATGAGGCCGTCGACCTGCTCCAGTTCGGCTGCGGTGCGCACCATTTTAGGCTGCGCATTCACCTGTTCCAGGGCGCGCGCATGCGATTCGTAATCGCCCTGCAGGGCCAACACGCCGACGATAGGGATAGGCTGCATGCGCAATCTTCTAGAGATTTTCGTTGTCTACATCAGGTCGAATCTGCAACCAGCAGTTACCAGCCGCGTGTCTGCATCATGGAGGCGGCATCCATTCCGGCCACGGCCAATCCCTTCATGGCTCCAGTGCATTCTGCACTGGTTTCGGCCAGGACTTTAGGGTCGTCGAAGAATGTGGTGGCACGAACAATCGCACGAGCGCGGCTGGTTGCTTCTTCAATGGAGGCGAGGTGAGTCGAATCGCTCATGAAGATGCCTGAGCCAACGAAGACTGCTTCTGCGCCTAACTGGCGGACTAGCGCTGCATCCGCCGGAGTTGCGATACCGCCCGCGGAGAAGTTCGGTACTGGCAGCTTGCCGGCCTTGGCAACCATCCGGATCAGTTCATACGATGCGCGATGATCCTTCGCCGCCGCGAACAGTTCCTCTTCGCTCATGACTGTCAATTGACGCATGTCCTTCACAATTTGACGTAGATGCTTCACCGCGTGGACCACGTCGCCGGTTCCGGCTTCGCCCTTGGTGCGAATCATCGCGGCACCTTCGGCAATGCGACGCAGCGCCTCTCCCAAGTCGCGTGCACCGCAGACGAATGGAGTTTTGAAGGCATGCTTGTCCACGTGATGCAGTTCGTCGGCCGGAGTCAGAACCTCCGATTCATCGATGAAATCGACGCCAAGCTCCTGCAGCACCTGTGCTTCGGCAAAGTGGCCGATGCGACATTTCGCCATCACCGGGATGGAGACCGTGGCCATAATTTCCTTAATGATCACCGGGGAGGCCATGCGGGCCACGCCGCCCTCGGCACGAATCTGCGCCGGCACACGCTCCAGCGCCATGACGGCCACGGCACCGGCCTTTTCGGCGATTTCCGCCTGCTCGGCGTTGATGACGTCCATGATGACGCCACCCTTCAACATTTCTGCCAGGCCGACCTTCAGGCGCAGTCCGTGACCCGATTCTGGATTCGCGGTGCCATTACTTTGGTGATTTGCCATGGGGCTGCTCCTTGCCACGCAAAACTAGCGTGGAAATATAAGTTTATCAGCTTCGCCGGTTATCGATTCGCGGCGCTGAATGTCAGTCGCTGTTTGTATTTCTCAAACAGTTCAGCGGAGTTGACGGCGATAAAAACGCCCTTGGCGCGGGCCAGCACCGTCCCATCCAAGGCGTGGATTTCGCCGGTGTGGAAGTGCTTCCGGCCCTCTTCTTTTACTGACCAACCGACGGCGCGAAGCTTGGTTGCCAGCGGAACCGGTCGAAGGTAATCGATCGACATGTGCCGGGTGAGCGCGACAATGCCCTTGCGCCGATTCACCTTACCCATCGCTTCGTCCAGGATGGTTGCGATGATGCCGCCATGGACATGGCCGGGAGGACCCTCAAAACGCGGTGGAACGCGAAATTCGCTGGCGACACCGCCGTTGTCCAGGGTGTCCTGAAAGCGCAGGTGCAGTCCATTTCGATTTTCTTTCGAACAGCCGAAACAGTGATGGACCAATCCGGGGATCGGCCCATCGAGGGTATGGCCGGAACTGACAGCCGTTTTGTGCTTCTTTGCGCGGGTCGAGGTCATCAATGAGTTTCCATTTTCTTCGGGTGTGTCTCCGTTTGTTGCGCGATCAATTCCGCAACGCCTTTCTGGGCGACTGTTTCGTTGTAATGCAGAATTTTCATGTCAGGGTAGATTTCCAGTAGTTCTTGTGACCGCAGCAAATGTTGTGAATCGCGCGGTCCGCGCGGATTGCCGAGGCGTTCATTGTCTTCGGTGTAGGTGCGATAGAGCAGCAGGCCGCCGGGAATCAGAATCTTAGGCAGCCACGGCAACACCGCGCGATCGAGAAAAAATGAAACCAGCACAAATCCGAATCGATGGCCGTTGCTGGCGTATTGGGAGACAACGTCGAGTGCCGTCCCCTGCTGTACGTCGAGCACGACCTGACTGGCTGCCGCCTTCTCGCGGGCGATTTCCAGGGCGGCCGCAGACCAGTCGGCAAGCGTCATGCTCCAACCCTGTTGTGCAAGCCAAACTGCGTGGTGACCGGCACCGCCGGCCAGATCGAGGCCCGTATTTGACCTAGTGGCAGAAGTTTCGCGCAGAAGTGGCTGCAGATAATTCTTGTCCGCTTCCATCACAAAGGGATCCGCCTCGCGAAAGCCAAATTCGCCCGCGAGATATCGTTGATTCCAGCTCTGCAAATCGCTGCCTGGCATATGCAGTTAGTGTACTAACAGCCGGGAGCCGGGTCCGCGATTCCGATGGTCGGGACGTATACCGGCTGCGTTATACTTCAGGTGCGATGGCCCTTCTCGACAAGACGTTTTACATTGAAACTTTCGGCTGCCAGATGAATGCCCATGACTCGGAAAAAGTCATTGGAACGCTGGTGCAGGAAGGCTATCGCCAGGTGGAAACCGAAGTCGATGCGGCGCTGATTTTGTACAACACCTGCTCTATTCGCGATAAGGCGGAGCAGAAGGTCTTCAACCGCCTGAACGACTACAAGGCCCTTCATAAACAAGGGAAGCGCTTCGGCGTGCTGGGTTGTGTGGCGCAGCAGGAGGGCGAAAAGATCTTCGAGCGGGCGCCCTATGTGTCGCTGGTCGCCGGGTCCGCCTCCTATCGCAAACTGCCAGAGATGCTGGTGCACCTGGAAGCGGGCAACAAGCGCATCACCGGCCTGGATGACCGCCAGACCGATCAGACATTCGAGACGGAATTCACCGCCCGCAGCAACAAACATCGCGGCTACATCACCATTATTGAAGGCTGCGACAAGTTTTGTGCCTATTGCGTGGTACCGTACACGCGTGGCAAAGAGCGCAGCCGGACCTCCGATTCTGTGCTGGCCGAAGCGCGACGAATGGCCGATGCCGGCTATACGGACATTCAATTGCTAGGTCAAAACGTCAACTCCTATCGCGACTCGTCGGGCAAGATGAGTTTTGCCGAGTTGCTGACGGCGGTGGCGCAGGTAGCCGGGATTCGACGGGTCCGCTTCACGACATCGCATCCGCGCGATTTTACGCGCGACATTGTCGACGCAATCGATGCGGTGCCCACGCTCTGCGACCACGTGCACCTGCCTGTGCAGAGCGGATCGTCTCGAGTGCTGCAGCGGATGCAGCGCGAATATACGCGCGAATGGTATCTGGAACGGATTGCCTGGATTCAGGCGGCACGACGTCCGATCAGCCTGACGACCGACATCATCGTCGGATTTCCAGGCGAAACGGACGAAGATTTTGAGCAGACTCTGAGCTTGCTGGCGCAGGTCGGCTACGATGCTGTGTTTGCCTTCAAGTATTCTGCGCGGCCCAATACTCCCGCCATTTCCATGGAAGACAGCATCCCAGAAGAAGTGAAGAGTCGGCGGTTGCAAATCCTCCTGGAGAGTCAGCGCGAGATTCAAAGACCACTCTATAGCAAGTATATCGGCCAGATTATGGAAGTTATGGTTGAAGGGAATAATCCGGCCCGCGGCCAAATTTCCGGACGCAGTTCGCAAAATAAAGTCGTCAATTTCATAGTAAACTCACCGATTCTGCCTGCACCAGGAACCTACATGAATGTCCGCATCACCCAGAGTTTTCCGAACAGCCTCCTCGGCGAGGCTGTGGATGGCGGGCAGTCAGGCGCGGTTTCCGCGAGAGAGGAAATTTGTGTGGCATGAGTCTTCCACTCCAATCCGGCGCCGGCGAAGTGCAGGCCGACGAAATGGAAGTCAAGATTCGCGGCTTGATGATGGACCCAGTCACCAATATGCCCATGGTGGTCCTGAAAGATATTGGGAGCGACGCCTTGGTGCCCATCTGGGTGGGAATCTTTGAGGCCAATGCGATTGCCCTGGAGATTGAAAAAACGGCGACACCCCGACCGATGACGCACGATCTGCTGGCCAACCTGATCCGCACGCTGGATGGAGAAGTGCGCCGCGTGGTGATTACTGAATTGAAGGACGACGTGTTTTATGCGTTGATCTGGATGGAGCGCGGCGGGGAACTGATCAGCGTGGATGCCCGTCCGTCGGACGCGCTGGCGCTTGCGCTTCGCACGGACTGCCCCATCTACCTTACTGCCCAGGTCCTGCGGACCACCCGCATGGCCAATGCCGGCGTGGAGAATTTCTCCACCGATGAACTGCGGCGCTGGCTGGAAAATCTGAACGACGAAGACCTTGGCCGCTACAAAATGTAGGGGCTTGCCGGACACTACTCTAATTCTGACTTTGCTAAGGGCCCGCGATGCTGCAGCCGCGACGTTCGCGATGGAAGAGAGCAGCTTTTCGGATGGTCGCCCATGGCGTGCGCCTACTGCACGGTGGCGATTGCTTCTCGCAGGCCGAATTGGCGGGTATCCGCAACTTCCTGGTGCTGCAGTATGAATCCCCACTCGGCAGCATTGTTCATGCGACCCCTTTGTTTGAGGCGCTGAAACGTGCGCTGCCGGACTGTTACATTACCGTGGCCGCTTCAACGACTGCTGCCAGTGTTCTCCACTCCAGCCCATATATCGATCGCTGCGTAGTCACGCCCAACCCATTCGAAGATTTCTCGGGCAGCGTACGGGCCGTGCGGGCGCTGCTCCAGTCAACCCGGGCAGGTGCTCGATGCGTAATCACCACGATCGGGAACCAACGAACGCGACTGACGTTTTTGAGCCTACTGGTGGGAAGCGCAGTGCGGGCTGGCTACACGCTGGCTCCGGAACTCTACGATGCACCCTTGACATTCAATCCTGAACGCGGGCAGATCGAGGGCAATCTCGACATTGCGCGAACCCTTGGCCACCCCGTTCCTTTTTGCGAGCCACGCGTATTTTTTTTGCAGCAGGATGTCGCAAAAGCAGAGCAATGGCTCGCCTCTCTCGCGACGCCGACTGCGCCACGTATTGTTTTTGTCACGCAAAATAGCGGGGGACAGAAGAACCAGTGGAGGCCGGCTCGATTTCAGCAGGTGATTTCAGGCCTTTCAAGCGTGACCGGTGCGGTCCCAATTTTCGTGGGAACGGAGAAGGATGCAGTATCGATTGACGCTTTGCGCAAGGATCTGACGGAGAAGGGGATTTCGCTGGCTGGGGAAACCACCATTACCGAGCTGGCGGCATTGCTCGCGCAATGTGATCTGATTGTCAGCCTGGATACTGGAACCTTTCACGTGGCCCGTGCCGTCGGAGTACCCGGCGTCGTAATCGCGCCCGCGTGGCAGAGCCCGCTGGAATGGCTGCCGGTCCAATCCGAACGCTACCGCGTGTTGCGCGGGCCGTCGATCCGAGACATTCCTGTGGATTACTGTATCGACGAAATCAGCGTGGAACAGGTGTGCGCCTCCGCGCAAACCTTACTGGCAAAATATCCAGCGGATCCTATGCAGCGAGCTTCTCGGGCGGCACGATCTTCCAGGGGCTAAATTGTCTTTTTTTGTGCAAGGCTTTCAAAAGTCGACTGAAGTCGGGTTGGCACGAGGAAGAGCATCTTTGTTTGCAAAGTGCTCTTGCGGACGATCTCTTGCAATTGAAACTTGGAAGTCTTTGGGTGCTTGATGAAGGCAAATACCTTGTAGCCGAGCGGCCGAATCAGGCCAAACAGACGTTCATCCGGTGTTGTCTCGGTCAGCACTAGAGGGAACTGCGATCCCAGCGTTTTGACCGCGCCCTCAATCACGTCGAGGTCCGCTCCTTCGACATCGATCTTGATTCCAGTAATGCGCAGATCCCTCTCGGCCACAAATTGATCAATCGTTGTTACGTCGACTTCGTAGCGTTCTTCGCCGAGTCGGGTTGAGGGGTCGGCAAGGTGTGATACTTCGCTATTCGGTTCCAATATGAATGATGACTTTCCGGTGCATTTGCCAACCGCTTTGCTCTGGACATGCGCATTCGAATGGCCCGCAAGGTTCGATCGCAGGATAGCCAGCGCCGTCGGATCTGGCTCGAAAGCATGAACGGACCCAGCTCGGGGGAGCATGTATAGCGAGTAATAGCCAATGTTGGCGCCCACATCCAAAACAACACCCGAAGCATCCAGATGATTGGCGAAAATCGCTTCGCTGCCCCAATCGACATTTGCCCCGGTGATAAACACTTCCGACGCAAATTTGCTGGTCCTCGGCAATCGCATGCGCAGGCCTGTGGGAAGAACAATGGTGTTGTCTTTGCCGAGGATGCGCTTGGAAAATTGACGCACGAAAGTCCTTCTGAGCCAGGTGAAAGTGCCGACCTCTTTGACAAATTCCGAGTTGATTGGCATGACCATTTTTAACACGGTTGTCTGGGATCAATTGCGGCTCTGCGACAATAAGGGAACGGCAAATGGGCATACTGACACGCATCGTCAAAGTGATGGCTGCGCTGATGACCTCCAACGTGGTCAACCTGGCCACGAAGCTGCTGCTGCCGCCGATTTTTCTTTTTAAATATGGCACCACGCTGTACGGAGAATGGATTGCGTTGTCGGGCGCGGTGGCATACCTCAGCACGCTGAATTTTGGCATCCAGACCTATGTGACACAGGACCTGACGGTCCGCTACCAGCGTCACGAACTAGACCGCTATCATCTGCAACAATCGACCTCGCTGCGCGTGCTGCTTGGAATCCTTGGCAGCGCCGCAGTCGTGTGTCTCGTTGTTTTCGCGCTTCCAGTGGAGCAGTGGCTGCGGCTGACAATTTCGCATCGAGACACGTCGCTGACGCTTTATTTTCTGGCACTGCAAATCCTGCTCGGTGTGTTGTTCGGTTACTTTACCGGCATGTTTATGGTGCTCAGCCGCGCTCACACAGGCGTATTGTGGGTGAACGGATTGCGCCTCACGATGGTCGTCGTGACTTCCGCAGGCGCCTGGATGCGATGGTCCTTCCCTGTACTGGCGGCTTTGCAGGCCGGAATCTACGTTCTGGGCATCTTGCTGGTGCTGGTGCAAATCCATCGTGTGGCGCCCGACATTTTTCCGCAGATTGGTTTATGGGACCGAAGCGCGGTGCGCGCCATCCTGGGGCCGAGCAGCTACTTTGGCCTGATCAGCATGAGCACGTTCCTCTCCTTCGAGGTTCCGGTCCTGATCCTGCAACGCGAAGCCGGAGCATTCGTCGTGGTGGCGTTTACGGCCATGCGAACCATCTTTTCCATGTCGCGTCTTCTTTTGATTGGGCCTACGCAAGCGCTGGGCCCTGAAATTACACGTCTCTACGGACGGCAGGAGTGGCCGGAGCTAACGGCAATCTACAATTATTCCGAGCGGTTGATCTTTTCCCTCATTCCTGTCGTGAATCTGGGGATGCTGATTATTTCCCCGGTCCTATTGGCCGTTTGGTTGCATAAGCCGCAGTTGTTCTCGGTGCTTCCGTATGTGGTCACGTCCGCGATTTCCATGACGTTGAGCGCGAAGGAGCACAAGTTCCAGTTTCAGTTTTCGACAAACACTCATGAGCGGTTGGCGCGACTCATGTTCTTCAGCTACATCGCTCTGGTGGTTATCGCGATTCCCATGGTCCATGGGTATGGCATGCTCGGCTTCCTGTATTCCTGGCTTGGAGTCGAGCTATTTCAAGTGATTCGCATCATCGGTTTGAATCAGGAGCTTTTTGCCCACACCGGAGAACATAGGCTGAAGTATGTGTACCGGCTGGCATTCTTATGTCTCATTGGGTTGGTGGCATCCGACATGGTGCTGACCCACACGCATCTCATGACGTATCGACTGCAGTTCGCGGCGGGGTTCTGGATTAGCGCGACGATTGCAGCCATCTCATTTTTCCTCTTCAATATGCAGGAGATTGTAAAAAAACTGTATGCCTTATTCCGGAAGAGGCTTCTTCCTGGCAACGCATAAATTATGAGTGATGGTGGACATTGAAATCTGGACTGGTTCGTATCCTGGGATTTCCAGCCACTCTGATACATGGTGACACCCTTGTATTAGATCGCTGGTTGTGGCTCAAAAAGTACTTGCCGGTCGTGCCAAGCGGCTCCCGCAGCCTGGTGGACGTGGGCTGCGGAACCGGCGCATTTGCCATGGGCGCGGCACGGCGCGGCTATCGTGCCCTCGGTTTAAGTTGGGACACGAGGAATCAAACCGTTGCCCAACAGCGAGCAAAAATCTGCAACGCCGATACTGCCAGCTTTGAGGTCCAGGATGTTCGCCGCCTGGATGAGCGCCCGGATCTTGCCGAGCAATTCGATGTTGCCATCTGTTGTGAGTGCATCGAACACATTCTGGATGACGTCAAGTTGATGCAGGACATCGCCCGATGCCTGAAGCCGGAAGGGGTTTTGCTGCTGACCACGCCGAATCTCAGCTTCAAACCCATGGCCTACGACAACGAGAATTTATCCGCCGGGGACGATGGCGGTCATGTACGGCGCGGATATTCACCCGAAGGTCTGAAACACCTTTGCCAGGCTTCCGGCTTGGAAGTGATGAGGATCGAATACTGCAGCGGATTCCTGAGTCAAAAACTAACCTCGTTCAAGCGAATCGCAGCGAATGCGACCTCGGAAATGATCAGCTGGCCGATTGTCCTGCCATTTCGCTGGATACCACTTCTCTTTGATGCTGCTGTCACACGCGCGATGCATTGGCCGGATTACTCCATTACACTAGTGGCTCGGAAAAAATAGTTATCAAGAGAAGGATCTCGCAACGATGGTATGGCCGCGGGAAATCCGAGCTTCGACGATGGGTTTACTGAGACGCCGGCACGTTGCTCGCAAGTATCTGATCCAGCGTTTTTGAGTACAGATGGTATGCTCCATCCCCCTCGATACGCCGCAGCGAACCCAATGCATTCGACCGCAAGCAGGCACGTGTCTCCTGAGATGAATAGAGCCGTTGCATGGCGGTCGCCAGTTGTTCCGCATCCTGCGCCGGGACGACAATTAAGTCTTTTTCAGGCGAAAACAATTCCGCGGCGCCGCAATGCGTGGTTGTAATCGCAGGAAGCCCGTGGGCCATGGCCTCCAGAAGCGCCATGCCAAAGCCATCGTCGATGGTGGGGAAGACAAAGGCATCGCAGCGACAGTAAAAATCGCTCATATCGTCGACGTATCGAACGATTTCGACGTTCGGCAACTCACGCAGCAGGCCACGCAACACCGGCGACCGGTCGAGTGGCGCATCAGTGCGCAGCAGCAGTCGGGCGTTGGGCAACTGGAGTTGTTTCCACGCCTGCAGCAAATATACAAATCCCTTGCGCAGCGGCTGTCCGCCGACTGTGCCGAAGGTGAAGGGTGCACTCGATCCGGCACTCGTGTTCTTTGATGTCACCGAAGTTGTGTTTGCAGAAGTCATGACCTGCGTCATCGGCACGCGTCCAAAGAGTGGAGCGACCAGCGTCTTCGACTGGAGCGCCGTCGGGAAGGTTGCGCGGGAGTAGGCTGAGGGCACCAGAATGATGTCCGCCTCGTCGTATTCTGCAAGCTGACGATCGCGGAACCAAGATGGCTCGGCTTGGTAGCGCACACCCAGCCGTTCGCACTCTGTCCGGATCAAAGCTTGCTGGGCGTCGACGTGGGGGCAGGCGCGATCAAGCACAAACCGGGCCCCGCGACGGCGTGCGGAGCGGCCAGAAGCCAGGGCGCCGGACGCCCATGCCCAGAAGATGTCGAAGTAGTCGCGTGTGGTTGCGATCCGCATGGCCACAAGATGGTCGTAGAGCGCGGTGTCGGCGCGTTGCCAGGGTCGTGCAAGCTGCACGCCGGTTAAGAAATGGATGGAAGGAACGAATTGCGGAACCCACCGCAGGCGGACATCGTGAGCCAGCCGCGGAAACCGGGCGCGGTAGGCTGCGGTAAAGATTGTCACCTGTTCTCCGCGTTGCGCCAGCAAATTGGCTGGCAGCACGGCGTGCGCGGGACGACCGGTAGAAAATGCAACTCGCATAGAACGTTGGATGTAGCTTAGAGCATTTCAACGAATCCTGCGGAATACGCTTGGACGAGGTATTCAGAGATCCGTCGATGGGTCAGAAATCGGTGGCTTGAACAATTTCGGATAAAATGAAAATGAGGTTGAATTTCCCTTTGCCTTCGGTCGATCCAACAAACATTGAAAGCGCTGACCCTAAGGACGTGAAGCCTGCGTCCACGCCCTTGACGGTACCGACCTGGGCGCGAGACTTGCTTTTTGCCGTCGCCATTTCTTTCCTGATCATCACATTCCTGTATCAGCCGGTGCGTGTGGAAGGAACCAGCATGATGCCCGGCCTGCAAGACCAGGAACGGCTCTTCATCAACAAGTTCGAATACCACTTTGAGCCGATCCATCGCGACGATGTGGTGGTCTTTCACTTTCCGCTCGATCCGGCAAAAAGCTATATCAAACGGGTGATCGCCGTCCCCGGTGACACTTTGCGCATCGACGACGGCCAGGTCTATGTGAACGGTAAAGCACTGAAAGAGGCCTACGTCCCAATGCGCTTTCGAGACGATCGCTCCTATCCGGAGACGGTCTTGTCGCAAAACGAATATTTCGTCATGGGAGATCACCGTCTGATTTCAAGCGATAGTCGCGACTTTGGTCCCGTGAACCGCAACCTGATTTATGGCAAGGCGACGTTTGTCTATTGGCCCACAGATGACATGGGTGTAGTCCACTAGCAAGGCGTTCGAAACTGTAAATACACAGTCCCTATCTTCCACAGGGGACTGCTGGTCAAGTCTGATAAGATGAATCAAATCCACTGCGTGGAGACGCGATGCAGGCCATACTTGCGCTCGAAGATGGGCGTATCTTTCAGGGCCGCGGCTACGGTGCCAAGGCAGAATGCTACGGCGAAGTTGTTTTTAATACATCGCTTTCCGGCTATCAAGAAATTTTCACCGACCCATCCTATGCAGGGCAAATTGTTGTCCTCACCAATCCTCAAATAGGCAATTACGGAACGAACAACGCGGATGACGAAGCCAGCCGGCCTTACATTGAAGGCTTGGTGACGCGAGAATTCTCTCCCGTCAGCTCCAATTGGCGCTCCCAGCTTGTTGCCGATGAATACTTGGAGCGATTCAACGTTCCAGTCATCTCGGAAATAGACACCCGTGCGCTTGTACGCCATCTCCGCACCTACGGCGTGATGCGCGGTGTGATCTCCTCACTGGAGTCAAATCCGGAGGTGCTGATCGCCAAGGCACGCTCGATTCGCAAGATGGATGGGACAGATCTTGCCAGCGTGGTGACAACCAAGGTCCGCTATGAATGGGACACGGACGACCCGCAGATGGCGAATGCAGACCCGCTCGCGATTGGGCCGGCAGCCGCGATGCCGGAACAGGATCTGCACGTCGTCGCGTACGATTACGGGATCAAGAGAAACATTCTGCGTATGCTCGCGAAGCAGGGTTGCCGCGTCACCGTGGTACCTGCAACGACCACTGCTGAAGATGTGCTGGCGCTCAATCCCAACGGAGTGTTCCTGTCGAATGGTCCTGGCGATCCGGAACCGGTGAAGTATGCGCAGGAAAATATTCGCCGGTTGATGGGCAAAACTCCTGTGTTTGGAATTTGCCTGGGACATCAGTTGATCGGCCTGGCGCTTGGCGGCAAGACGTACAAACTGAAGTTTGGCCATCATGGCGGCAACCATCCGGTGCAACACACGGGCTCCGGCAAGGTGGAGATCACCGCACACAATCACAACTACGCGGTCGATCCGGATTCATTGAAGCAGAGCGAAGTTGACTTAACTCACATCGACCTGAACGACAATACGCTGGAGGGATTGCGCCATCGCAGCCTGCCATTATTCAGCGTGCAGTATCATCCCGAGGCGAGTCCAGGCCCGCACGATTCGCATTACCTATTCCACGATTTCCGCAAGATGATGGAGGACTGGAAGAAGTGACAAAGAAGGCCTTCAGTAGCAACCGGCAGGTTCGGGAGCCTGATCGATAATTCTGTTAAACTTGTTTAACAGAGAGGTGCAGACATGCTTGGAGTGCGCTTAGAACCGGAAATGGAAAAACGGTTGGAGCGGCTGGCGAAGAAAACCGGACGCACCAAGAGTTATTACGCAAAGGAAGCAATTCGGCAATATATTGAGGACCGCGAAGACTCGTTGCTGGCCGATGAGGTCCTCAAGAAAAATGAACCCACTTTCACGTTGGAAGAAGTGAGACTCGAGCTTGGGTTGGACAATTAGTTTTACAGCGACAGCGAAAAAGCAACTCGCGAAGCTGGATCGTCCGACAGCCGATTTGATTACGCGGTTTTTGAGAGACAAGATCGCGAATGCGGCGGATGCGCGTCAATTTGGGCATGCTTTGGCAGGCGACTTGAAGGGACGCTGGCGTTACCGGGTGGGCGACTATCGGGTGTTATGCGAGTTGCGCGACCACGAACTTCTGGTCTTAGTTGTCGCGGTTGGTCATCGTCGAGAAATTTACAAATAGAAACGGATGGTAGATGCCACGCAGAAATGACATCACGAAGATTCTGGTCATCGGCTCGGGGCCGATTGTGATTGGCCAGTCGGCCGAATTTGACTACTCCGGCACGCAGGCGTGCAAAGCACTGAGAGCCGACGGGTATGAAGTCGTTTTGGTGAATTCCAATCCGGCCACCATCATGACGGATCCCGAATTGGCGGATCGCACCTATATTGAGCCGTTGACGCTGGAGTACCTGGAAGAAATTATCCGTATTGAAACGGAGATGCTGGCCAGCGCCAATCGCAAGGGTGTCTTCGCATTGCTGCCCACAGTCGGCGGTCAGACTGCGCTGAATCTTGCGGTCGAATTGTCCGATTCCGGCGTGCTGGAAAAGTATGGCGTGGAGTTGATCGGCGCCAAGCTGGAAGCGATCAAGAAAGCGGAGGACAGACTTTTATTTAAGGACGCGATGCGGCGAATCGGCCTGGATGTTCCGCGCTCTGCGCTGGTCAACAATCTTCGCGACGGGCTGGAGTTTGCCGGGAAGATCGGCTTCCCAGTGATCATTCGTCCCTCATTTACGCTGGGCGGATCGGGTGGTGGCTTGGCCTACAATCGCGAAGAGCTGATGGAAATTCTTTCCCGCGGGCTCGACCTTTCGCCGGTGCATGAATGCCTGATCGAGGAGTCAGTCCTAGGCTGGAAAGAATACGAGCTGGAGGTGATGCGTGATCTGGCGGATAACGTCATCATCATCTGCTCGATTGAAAATGTCGACCCTATGGGCGTGCACACCGGTGACTCCATCACCGTAGCGCCGGCGCAGACGTTGACGGACCGTGAGTATCAGGCGATGCGCGATGCGGCGATTAAAGTGATCCGCGAAATCGGCGTCGAAACCGGCGGCTCCAACGTACAGTTCGGCGTTCAGCCGACCACCGGCCGCCTGGTCGTCATTGAAATGAACCCGCGCGTTTCGCGATCTTCCGCGTTGGCATCGAAGGCTACTGGATTTCCGATTGCGAAAATTGCCGCGCGTCTCGCGGTCGGCTACACGCTCGATGAAATTCCCAACGACATTACGCAGAAGACGCCGTCGTGCTTTGAGCCCACCATCGACTACGTCGTTGTCAAGATTCCAAAATGGCAGTTTGAGAAATTCCCTGGCACGGACGAAGGCCTGGGGCCACAAATGAAATCCGTCGGCGAAGTGATGGCGATCGGACGGACCTTCAAAGAGTCCCTGATGAAGGCGTTCCGTTCATTGGAGACCGGCCGGGCGATCAGTGCGGAAGTGATTGAACCGCGTCGCTTGACGCAGCGCCTGGTCACCCCGCATCCAGATCGACTGGCATACATCCGCTATGCATTTCGATGTGGGCAGTCGGTGCGAGAAGTTGCGTGGATGACCTCCATGGATCCTTGGTTTCTGCAGCAGATCAAAGAGATCACAGATTGCGTCGCAGATCTCGGCACCACCACCTACGACACCATTGCGCCGGAGTTATTGCGCAAAGCCAAACGCATGGGTATCTCCGATGCGCGGCTGGCCGATGTGTGGGGCATGGAGGGGCCGGACGCGGGCGTCAAGATTCGCGAACTTCGACTGAAACAGAAGTTGCAGCCGGTCTACAAACTGGTCGATACTTGCGCGGCGGAGTTTGAAAGCTTCACGCCATATTTTTACTCCTGCTATGACGAAGAAGACGAAGCCACGCCGACGCAGAAGAAAAAAGTCATCATCCTGGGTAGCGGGCCGAATCGGATCGGACAGGGAATTGAATTCGATTATTGCTGCTGTCATGCCGCTTTCGCATTGAAGGAAGATGGCTATGAAACCATCATGGTCAACTGCAATCCTGAGACGGTATCGACGGATTACGACACCAGCGATCGCCTCTATTTTGAACCGCTGACCTATGAAGATGTGCTCGAAGTGTACGAGCACGAAGCTGCGTCCGGTGCACCGATTGGGATGATCGTGCAGTTCGGCGGACAGACTCCGCTAAACCTGGCGCTACCGCTGAAGGCGGCGGGTGTGCCGATTATCGGGACATCTCCGGAATCGATCGATCTGGCCGAGGATCGCAAGCGCTTCGGGAAATTGCTCGACGATTTGAAGATTGCGCAACCTCCTGGAGCGTTGGCGACCAGCGTGGAAGAGGCTGTTGCGGGAGCACGACGTGTCGGATATCCGGTGCTGGTGCGACCTTCCTACGTGCTGGGTGGGCGCGCGATGGTCATCGCGTATGACGACGATGCGGTCACGCACTACATGCGCGAGGCGGTCGAATATTCGCAGCAACGGCCTGTCCTGATTGATCACTTTCTGGAAGACGCGATCGAAGTGGACGTCGATGCACTGGCCGATGGCAATGATGTTGTGATCGCCGGCATCATGCAGCATATTGAAGAGGCCGGCATTCACTCGGGCGACTCCTCGTGCGTTATGCCGAGTGTAGACCTGTCCGAGCAGGTGTTGGCGACCATTCGCTCCCATACCTATAAGTTGGCGCGAGCGCTGAATGTGATTGGATTGGTGAACATTCAATTTGCCGTGCAGCGTGAAAACGTCTTCGTTATCGAGGTCAACCCGCGTGCGTCGCGCACGGTCCCGTATGTGTCCAAAGCGACTGGCGTTCCGCTGGCCAAGATTGCCGCACGCTTGATGACGGGCCGCAAGTTGCGCGAATTTCTGGGCGATGCCGTGGATCGTGAAGCCGTATTGGAGACCGGTCCACACTATTTTGTAAAGTCACCCGTCTTTCCATGGAACAAGTTTCCTGGCGTCGATACGGTACTCGGTCCAGAAATGAAATCGACCGGCGAAGTGATGGGAGTGGCGGACAGCTTTGGCGAAGCGTTTGCCAAGGCGCAATTGAGTGCCGGGCAAAAGCTGCCGGTGAAGGGAACTGTCTTCTTGAGTGTCAACGACCATGACAAGCCCGCGGTGGCGGCGCTGGCGTTGCAGTTTGTCGAGCTTGGCTTCAAACTGGTCGCGACGCATGGGACAGCGGACGTCCTTGAAAAGGCCGGCTTCGTCGTCGAGCGAGTGTTCAAGGTGAAGGAAGGCCGCCCGAATGTTGTCGACCTGATTAAGGGCGACCGGATTCAGTTGATCATCAACACGCCACGCGGCCAGGATACGTTTTTCGATGAGAAGGCGATTCGCCGGGCCGCAGTCACCCAACGCATTCCGACGATTACGACCCTGGGAGCGGCACGTGCCGCAGCCGGCGGAATTGTGGCTCTGCAGCAGCAGGAAATTTCAGTGAACGCGCTGCAGCATCTACATGCGGCTCGAATGACTGCGGGCGTCTAGGTGTGTGTCGGGCATAGATTCTTGACGAAGCCGAGAGTGTGTGCGCAGCAGGTTCTGTTTTAGATTGGATTCATGGGCCAGAACTTCATTGCTGACACGGTCAACCAGACGCTGCTGTTT
>JBAVOQ010000232.1:0-1947 GCA_049692235.1 Acidobacteriaceae bacterium
GCTTAAAGCGACGCAACGGTCTTGAGTGCGCCGTCGAGCGCGATGCCGTTCTCGTCCATGAGCGCTGCATCGCGCAGCCGCCGCATCCAGTCGGCGCCATCGGAGCGAGAAGCAAGGAGCGGCACCGCGCCGATCACTCGGTCGAACTTCGATTCGCCGCGCGCGTGCGTATCGGAGTAGCCCTTGATCAGGCGGCGCGCTGAAACGATCTCGACGGCAAGATCGTAGTTCTTCGCGGCGTGCATGGCGGCAAGCGCCAGCCATTTGTCTATGTGCGCCATTTCGCGCTTGTGGCGCAGGGTCGTGCGGCGGATCGGCTTCAGCGCAGAAAGCACATAGAGCATCAGGAACCAGTGGATCGTGCCCGAGCGCACGCGCCGGCCTTTGCTGAACGCCCAACCGAACAATGTCGGATGCGCTTCGAGGAAACGGCCGAGCGCGGCCGGCATGGTGCCCGCGACTTCTTCAAGCCGCGGGTGCATGTATTCGGTGGTGTAGACGATCTGTCCGTCGCCGACGGAATTGTCGCGAAGTACGCGGTCATAACGGGTGCGCCGGGTTTTTAGATCGGCGACCCGGATCACGTCCTCATAGCTCATCGCGATGGCGATATATTTGGCGGCAGCGGCGGTCAGCGCGAACAACTTGGCGGCGCCGCCGTTGCTGCGGTCGGTCTCATAGATCTTGGCGACGCGATCGAGATATTCGTTCGCATAAGCCGGATCCTGGAAATCGGTGAGCTGCTTGACGCCTGCGAACAGCATGTTGTGCAGCGGCTCTGGAAATTCGCGGATGCGCGCCAGAAGCTTGTCGAGGTCGGGCCGCCCCGCGGAAGCCGGCAATGGCGAAAAGCGCTTGGCAGATTTTTTGACCGCAGGCCGCGCGGCGGCTTGCGGCTGCGCCGCTTGGTCATAAGCGGCGCGAAAGGCGTTAAGGCTTGGCTCGATGCCTCTGCCGCCGGCTTTGATGATGGCCTCGAAGGTTTCGCGGCCGAACGGCAAGGTGCCGGACGCGGCAAGGGTTCCGAACAGACAAGCCGAGATGTGGCTGTTGTTCTTGTTCGCCAGCGACTCCATGTCGAAAGCGATTGTACGCTTGGCGGCGACACCGGCAGCGTCCACGACAATGTTGGGATCGGCGATGGCGTCACCGGGCTTTTCTTTTTCCGCGACCGCGTACATGCGGTGCGTCGAGGCGATCAGGGTGGTGCGGTCCGGCGTCACCAGACCGCGCAGGATGGAGCGGCCAGCCTCCATCAGTTCGGACGCAAGCACCACATCGACTTCGCCCTGCGCGGGCATCAGCGACAGGATCGGCGCACGGCCACCCTTCGGCGGCAGCATTTCGACGTAATAAATGGTCGCGCCGGTGCGCTGGGCGACGCCTGGAACCGAAGTCGACTGCGCGTGCCAGCCCTGGGACTCCGCCAGCTCCACGATCCAGTCCGACAGTACGCCGCCGCCTTGACCGCCCAACGCCATAACCGCGACGCAGATCGGCCGCTCGGTCGTAAATCTCGTCGGCGTTCGCGATAGATCGTTCATGACGCTCGCGTCCCTTGCGTCAATCCGCGAAGACAACGCGGCGGGCTTCACGCCGGTCTTGCAGGAAGCCGATGACAGCGCGGCGTAGTCCGGAGATAAACCGGTCGAACCAGGTCGGGTTGTGAATGATATCGGCGCGGTAGAACGACGGACAGAGGACCGCCGCCTCCGACACCTCGCCACAATTGCCGCAGCCCACGCAATTGTTGTCGATCGCAGCAACCGGATCGTCTTTGAGCGGATTATCGCTGTGCTTGACCGAGAGCGACGGACACCCCGAGAGCCTGATACAGGCGTGATCGCCGGTGCACACGTCCTCGTCGACTCCGAAGCGCTCGCGCACCATGCGTTCGCCGTCGCGCACCGATTTGTTGAACAGCGGCTTCACCCGGCGCTGCTTGTT
>JBAVOQ010000233.1:0-3202 GCA_049692235.1 Acidobacteriaceae bacterium
CTTCGCCCGCAGACTCAAAACCTTAAAAGGGCTTACACCCTACGAGTTCATCTGCAAATCCTGGACAAAAGAACCCCAACGCTTCAGACTAAATCCAACCCACCAAACTCCGGGACCAAACATCTAGTTAAATCTTTCCACTACTGGTTGGTTCCCAGCCCATCCAATCCAGCATCCAGCGCCATGAGGTGTTGTAGGTAGGATTGACCGGAGCTGGCGGGAGGGGCTGGGCGGAAAATCTGACCGGCTTTCCGCGATAGGAATCGGCGAGTTGCTTGAATACCCTTCCCTGGTCCTTGACTTTACCGTCGTTCGTGAGCAGGCCAAGACTGTATTCCAGCGTGTTGAACTTGAACTTCCGATCCACATCGTGGCTGTCCCAATACGTGAACCAGCTTACGCCTGAGCCGATCGCCGCCATGACCGCCTTCTCCAGCCATTCCGCCTGCTGCTTTTCCGTCAGCGATTCAATGCAGGTGTTGAACTCTTCTGCCCAGACCGGCTTCCGAGGATCGCCCGCATAGGACCGAATTAGAGTTGCCATGGCGGCGAGCAGCTTCGTGCTGGGCGGATCCATCGGGCCGCCGTACTTCAGAGCGCCGGACCAGTAGGGATAGCAGTGCATAACCGGCATGGGTAGCGCCGCCAGAGCCTGCGGAGAGAAGGTCGTCGGTTCCAGCCAGGGCGCATCATCCACTCCGTTCACGTTGACACCCTTGGGATAGACGGTCTCCATCAGCGAGAACATCTTCGCCATCCAGGCATCGCCTACACCTGGTTCCGTGCTCCAGCAAGTATTCATCTCATTGCCAAAGTCAAAGCCAATGATGTTCTTATGCGATTCCATGACACGCGCTAGCTGCCGGATGATGAGTTCTTGGGCCATCCACATTGCCTGATCGGTGTAGAAGGCAGTGCCGGGCCGGTTAAAAGGCGGTAGAAAGAACCAACCACTCAACTGTCCGGTGAACACCGTCACCACCGCATCCAGATTTCGCTCTCCCATCAGCTTAAGCAGTTGGTCCAATCGATCCAAATGAAGGGGACTCACCCAGGTTGGATTAGGCTGAAAATAAGGCCAGATTAACAGAATGCGCAGATGGTCTGCTCCCAGAGCCGCAATTCCATCCAGATCTCGCTGGATCGAGTCCGCATCCCAGTCATTCCAACAAAACCACCAGTTTTTCGCCGGCGTGTAATTCACCCCGAAGCGATGACGGTTCAGATCGTGGCCGGTAGAAGATAATCCTTGCGGACCGGCGGACCTCATTGAGCCAGGGCCGATCTGCTCTGCAAACAGGCGCGATCCGGCAGGGAACGATCCTATCGCTAAGGCTCGCATCGCATCCGAGATAAAGTGGCGTCTATTCATATCTCCCCCCTTTGAGCGACAGGTTACCCGTGCGGTTTTTGATTTATTCTAATGAGCGTTCAAGGTGAGACTAACAATCCAAGGCCAAGCGGTTAGGCTTCGAAGTCCGTCCGCATGGGCAGCCAAACGGGGCAAGCCAACTTCCAACTGCTGGATGACCGCATCCAAGTGGTTGAACACCCGGTTGGGAAATTCTTTCTCTCGCAATTCGTCCCAGACATGCTCCTGGGGATTCAACTCGGGCGCGTAGGGCGGCAGCGCCAACAAGCGGATATTCTCCGGGATGACCAGATCTTTGGCCTTGTGCGAACTGGCCCCGTCCAAGACCATCACGATGAGATCGGTCGGGTGTGCCTGGCTGACTTGGGCGAGGAACTCGCCCATCCTCACTGTGTTCATCTCGCGGCACAACCGCCAATCCAACTGTCCTTCGAGCGGGCTCACCGCGCCATAGACATAGATGAACTGGCGTTCGTAGCCATTGTTGATCACGGGCCGCAAGGGTGCCGGTGCCCAGCATCGCCGAGGTCGCACCATGCGTCCGAAGCGGGCTTCGTCTTGAAACATCAAGCGCACGGGACGATCTGCCACCATCTCAGGTGTCAGCAGGGTAGCCAGCGTTTCCGGAAGTTTTTTTTCCATTCCGCTTGCGCAGCTGGATCGCTTTTGGGATGACGGGTGTCGGGAGCCACCTTGCGCCATCCATGGCGGGCCAACAAACGGTATACCACCGAGGCCGCGACCTTCTTCCGGCCCAGTTTTTCGGCCAGTGCCGCCCGCACAGGGGAGACCACTAATACGCCGGCATCGCGGGCCTGTTCCGCCCACGGGGTAAGAAATGTTTTTTCCTCTTCCATCGTCATCATGGCCCGCCTGCGGCCACCCCACTGGCGAATCACCCGGGCAGGTTGGAGCCCTTCCCGGAAACGCCGTTGCTGTCGCGGCACGCTGGCGCGGCCCACCCCGAGCAGCACCGCAGTTTGCTCCAGGGTGGTATGCGCCAAGGCAGGTAGCAGTACGGACTGGGCGGCACGCAGGTGTTTCACGTCGCCGGTCTCGACGACAACCATGCGGGCTTGGGCAACGAGTTCGGGATCGATCCGGCGCGGCCTTGACATGCGTTCATCATATCAGTTATTAGTATCATCATGAACGCTACTTAGAATAAGGAGCTACTCTATCGTCGCACACGACCATGCGGGAACACCAGTCAGCTATTTATCGGCGGAATCTTCAACAAAGATCCGGGATTGTTGCTTACGAGAACGTCGCCCGGAGGGATTCCCTCGAAGAGCGATACTGTCGCCCCTTCGTGAAGAACATTGTTCGTTATGACGCAGTTCTCCAGATTTCGATAATAGATTCCCAGTAGTGTCCGGCTAAAATCGGGTCGCTCGCTGTAACGATCACATATTACACGGGATAGAGTATAACTCTCATTTTTCGATTTGAAATTGATGGCGGCAGAACCGGGGGCAAGCGCCGGGTGGCCGCTGGCGGCGCCGATTGTCAACAATGAGGGATGAATGTCGGACAGACCGTCTTCTCCCAACTCCTGGATCACCTGCCTTCCTACGAGTTCCAGAAGTGTGTCGAGCGCTATCGCGGAGATGCGCACCATCGGGGCTTCTCCTGCCGCGACCAGTATTTGGCGATGGCCTTTGCTCAGCTGACCTACCGCGAGAGTCTCCGCGACATCGAAGCGAGAGTGTGCAAAGTTGTGGGCTGGTCATGCTGACAGAACCTGTTGGGTTTGGTCAGCGACAGGCCGGAAGCCTTGGTGCCAATGACGGAATGCGCCTTCCAAAGTGCCATTGAGCACATGAACGC
>JBAVOQ010000234.1:0-14155 GCA_049692235.1 Acidobacteriaceae bacterium
TAGAGCATTTCTAATTTAAGTATTTACATTTATGCGATACTATTCCTGTCGGGCGAGAGGGGGCAGGATGCAATCGTATTCGCAGGATTTGCGTGAGCGCGTATTGTGGGCACTGGGTCGTGGCGAGCGGCCGAGTTTGATTGCGCGACGTCTGGAAGTGAGTCGCGTCTGGGTTTATCAGGTTCGCGATCGGGTGCGGAAGTCGGGCAAGCGGACCAGTTTTCAGATCGGCGGCCATCGTCGTTCCCGAGTGGCAGAGATGGAATCCGTGCTGCGCGCCTGGATTGAAGCAGAGCCAGATCTGGCGTTGTCGGAATTGTCCGCCCGTTTGGCCAAACAGGATGTTTTCATCAAGCCAGGCGCTCTGTGGCATCAGTTGAACAAATGGAATCTCACCTTCAAAAAAAACCCTGCACGCCAGCGAGCAAGAGCGCGAGGACGTGCAGCAAGCGCGACGAGCATGGGTTGAAGCATTGCCGGGGATGGATATAGAAAAGCTCGTATTCCTTGATGAAACGTGGACATCGACCAGCATGACGCGGCGTTGTGGGCGTGCTCCCAAGGGTAAACGTTGCATCGCCTCAGCACCGCACGGGCACTGGAAGACGACGACCTTTGTGGGGGCTCTGCGCCGCCGAAGATTGACCGCGCCCATGGTCACCGACGGACCAATCAACGGAGAGATGTTTCTTGCTTACGTGCGCGAGTTCCTGTGTCCAACGTTGCAGCCGGGAGACATCGTCATCCTCGACAACCTCAGCAGCCACAAGGTGTCAGGGGTTGAGGAAGCGATCCGTGCGACAGGCGCAACTTTGCTCTATCTGCCGCCTTACTCTCCCGACTTCAACCCCATCGAAAAGTTCTTTTCCAAACTCAAAGCACTGCTCCGCAAAGCAGCCAAACGATCCATCGACACTCTATGGCAGGAAATCGGCGACCTGCTCAATGCCGTTACGCCAAGCGAGTGTTCAAACTTCTTCGCCTCATGCGGATATGTAAACACTTAAATCGAAAATGCTCTAAAAGCACGTGGATGAAGAGCCTGGACCCAGGGCGCGGAATTCCCTGGACCATGAACAAAGAGCAAGCTGTGTACCACGGAATCCGAATCGAGGGCATTGTAAATACCGGAAAGCAGAAATGCAGTGAGTTTTGCTGCCTGCCGCCATACAACAAATCGCTTCCGCTTGACGGCAGGTTCTCGGCAGGGAACCGAACGGCGGAAGTTTCTTCTTGACACTGATGGTGGAACATTGCTAGTTTTTCTTACGCGGAAGAGGACCCAGAGAAATCCACCGCCATATGCAAGCCTGCGACTACCTGTTGAGCGGCATAGCTCTTCAGGGGATGCTGGCGTGTATATGGCGGTGGATTTTTTTGGAGACGTTAACTGGATTTTATTCCAACCTTAACTGTCATGGTTAATTCTCTTTAGAAGGCAGTTGTGATTCAGAATCTTTTGGAGGCAGTATGATTTCGATGAATCGGTTTATGGGACAACATTTGCGCTTCTCCGGATGGATTCGCCCGGTCATGGCGCTTCTGTTGGTTCTTCCTGCGCTGGGCGCCTTCGCCCAGTACGAAAATGGAAGCTTGGTGGGAACCATTCACGACGCCAGCGGAGCCGCAATCCCCAATGCAAGTGTCGCGGTTGTCAATAATGCGACCGGAATAGTCGCTAACGTGACGTCGAACGCCACGGGCGACTATGAAATTCCATCCCTTCGCTCCGGCAGCTACACAATCACGGCAAAGGCCGCTGGTTTCGCCGATGCCGTGGCCAAGGACATCACCATTACGGTCGGCGGGCGCGTGCGCATTGACCTGACGATGAAGGTTGGGACAGCTCAGACCACCGTCGAAGTCAGCGGTGTAGCGCTCCAGCTTGAAACCGAATCGAGCGAGCGCGGACAGACCATAACCGGCTATCAAACTGCTGCTCTGCCTCTTGTAAGCCGCAACTATTCCGATCTGGTGGATTACGTTACCGGTTCGCGTCCCAATACCCATGAAGCGACCACCACCGCGGTTACCTCCCTGACACGCTCAGGATCGTACGCCGTCAACGGCCAGCGCGATATGTTCAACGACTATTTGTTGGACGGCATGGACAACAATGCCTACGGCGAAAGCAACCAGGGATTTGACAACCAGATCATCGCGCCGCCGCCCGATTCCATCGCCGAGTTTGAAGTGGTGACCAACAATGAGAGCGCTGAGTACGGCCGCTCCTCCGGCGCCACCATCAACGTCGCCACCAAGAGCGGCGGCAATGAGTTCCACACTACGCTCTACGAGTTCCTGCGCAACACGGACCTGAACGCGGCCGGCTTCATCAAGCCGATCGTCACCAACGCCGCCACCGGCGTGCAGGTTCCGTATGTCAAGCCGGGCTTCAATCGCAACCAGTTCGGCGCGGACTTTGGCGGGCCGATCATGAAGAACCGATTCTTCTACTTCCTAGATTACGAGGGATTTCGCCAGACGCTCACGCCGACCACCGTCGGGACCGTTCCCACGACAGATCAGCTCACCGGCGTCCTGACCGTTCCTGTGAATGATCCGTGGGCTCCGGGCACTATCGTAGCGGCGGGCACGCCGCTCGCCAGTTGGCCCGATGTTGACGCGACCGCCAAGGCGATTGCTGCTTACTACGCTAGCGCGCTGCCCGCCAACGGGAAATGCACGGTCACCCAGGGCGTAGCCAACTCGGGCATCGCCACCAACGACTGCGCTTTGAATGCGCCCTTCACGGACAAGTCCGACAAGGGCGACCTTCGCCTGGATTTTCAGCAGAACGAGAAGACCTCCTGGTTCCTGAAAGTCAGTGATCGCAAGGAGACGGGCATCAACTATCCGCTGTTGCCCGAGCCGATCGATATGCAGACCAACGGCGTCACCAAGATTCTCGACCGCCAGATTGCGCTCGGTTATAACCATCAGTTGGCCAGCAACCAGTTCATTGACGCCCGCCTCGCTCTGTCCGGCACACGGGCCGGCAAGTGGACCAAGGCCATCGGCACCAGTTTCATCACCCCCGCCCAGATTCCCGGCCTGCCCACCATCGCCGACGTCTCCGGTGGCCTTCCGTCGATCGCCATTTCCGGCGGCTTTACCTCCTTCGGACGCCAAAGCACCAATCCGCAGTGGCAGAACCCCTCGGTATTGGACCCCAAAGTGAACTACTCCTGGGACAAGGGCAAGCACTCCCTCAAGTTCGGCTATGAGTACGAGTACATGTGGATGGAAGTGCAGGACTCGAACCCGCTCTATGGCTCCTTTACTTTCAACCATGGCTACAGCGCCTGCCCGTACTCAGGGACTACACCCGTTTACGCTGCCTGCAACCATTCAGGCTCCGCTCCTGACACTTACTGGGCCGACTTCCTCTTCGGAACTGAGGGCGCTTACTCGCTGTCGACTTACTGGATTTCCCACCTGCACCAGAATATGCAAGCCGCGTATGCCCAGGATGACTGGCGGATCGCCAACAAGCTGACACTGAATCTTGGACTGCGCTGGGAGTATGGTTCACCTTTCTCGGAACGCAATAATAACCTTTCCAACTTCGATCCGACCACCGGGACCATGCTAACCCTGACGCCCGGCTTTGCAGCCATGTCCGCCGGTGTGCAACCCGTCACCGGCTACCCTAACATAGAGACCGGTATGATCTCCTCCTACAACGGCGGCGGCGTCTACGGCAAGACCCTGGTCAATCCGGATCTGAGCGACTTCGCGCCGCGCCTGGGCTTTGCCTATGCGCTCACGCCGACGATCGCGATCCGCGGCGGCTATGGCATGAGCTATGTCCACTACTACCGCGCCGGCTCGGGCAACATGCTGGCCATCAACGCGCCCACCGCGCTGTTTACCTCTGTAACTAACCCGTCCTCGACTTCGACCACGGGATTCCAGCGGCTTTCGGCGGGCTATCCCACCGGCCTGGCCACTGTCTTCAGCGCGGGCACGGACGACATCGACTACATTCCCAAGAACACCAAGGACAGCGCTGTCGAGAGCTACTTCCTGAGCGTGCAGAAGACCCTGGCGAAGAACATTCTGGTCGACATCGCCTATGTGGGCAACCACGGGATCCATCTGCAGGGCTTCATCAATGCTAACCAGGGAAATCCTGCGTTGTCGCAAACCACCCTGAATGGCAAACCCGCATGGGCCCGTCCATTCCCGAATTGGGGAGGTACGCTGCTCAATAATCCCGCCAACCCCTTCAACAACGGCGACATTACCACCGCTCTGAACGAGTTCAAGTCCCACTACAACGGACTCCAAGCCCGCTACGAGCAGCGCTTTGTCGCCGGGCTGACCCTGCTGAACTCCTTCAGTTGGCAGCACGCGCTGGACAACGCCTCCGCTACGCTGGATGCCGACACGCCCTCGCCGCAGGATGGAAACAACCTCAACGCCGACTACGGCCAATCCGACTACAACCTGCCTATCGCCAATGTCACCAGCTTTGTCTATGAACTTCCGGTTGGGAAGAGAAAGCACTTCCTGCCCGGCAGCAACGGCTTGGTGAATGCGATTGTCGGCGGATGGGAGATCAGCGGCATCAACACCGTTCAAGCAGGAACGCCCTTCAACCTTTCTTATGGGCCGAATGGGGCTAACTTGGTTTCTCCGATGCTTACCCAGAACTGGCGCGGCTCGAACACCTATCGCCCCAACCTTCTTTCCGGAGCGCACTATACCCAAGGCAAGGTGCTCAACTCCAGCGGATACATTCAGTATGTCAACCTCAATTCGCTGACCTTGCCTGCGACCTACACGAGCAGCGGCGCTCTGTCGAGTCCGTTCGGCAGCTTGCCCAAGAACTTCGGGCGCACCATGCCGTTCTACGAGACGGATTTGGACTTCAACAAGCGCTTCAATACCCCGAGCGACAAAGTCAAGGTCGAGTTCCGCTCGGAGTTCTACAACATCTTCAACCATACCAATCTGTACATGCCCGGCGGCAATGGCGGCGGCACAGTCACTGGCACTACGGGCAACGCAGCGATCAACCCGGTCACCGGCGGCAGCGGTGGCACCATCACCGCCACCTTCGAGCCGCGCATTGTGCAGTTTGGCTTGAAGATCATCTACTAACTCGCACTAACCCTGTGTGCCAGCCAGTCCATGTGGCTGGCACATTTTTAATTCAGTTCCTTCGCCGGCAGGGCGGCTTGGCTGTTCAGCCACGATTTGACGCACAATCGTTCAGACCATGGAGGCACGCCCATAAGGCGCGCGGGGAAGAGCCTTGACCGGAAAAACAGGCTTCTTCCAAGAATTTTTCACAGTTACTGAGATGGGTACGCCCCACCTTTGCAGAAGACTGGGAAGCGAACAGGAAGTTACAGGTGTGGCCATGAGAGCGGAGATTCTGCGGCAATTGGGCCAGCAAGCAGAACCATGGGACGTGCTGGTGATTGGCGGCGGCGCCAGCGGCCTGGGCGCCGCGGTGGAAGCCGTATCCCGCGGTTATCGTACGCTGCTGATCGAACGGTTTGACTTCGCCAAGGGAACCTCGAGCCGCAGCACGAAGCTTGTGCACGGTGGCGTGCGCTACCTCGAACAGTTGAACCTGACGCTTGTGGTGGATGCTTTGCGAGAGCGCGGTCATATGTTGCGGAACGCGCCACATCTGGTCCACGACCTATCCTTTGTCGTCCCGGCCTATAGCTTTCTCTCGCTTCCTTACTATGGCTTCGGGCTTAAAGTTTACGAGCGTCTGTCGGGCAGCTTGTCGATGGGGAAATCGAAGTTGCTCTCCAGAAATGACACACTGGAGAGGCTCCCTGGAATCCTCGCTGATAGCCTCCGCGGTGGCATTCTTTATCATGATGGGCAGTTTGACGATGCGCGCTATGCCATCGCCTTGTTGCGCACCTTTCAGGATTTGGGCGGCACTGCCGTCAACTATGTAGAGGCCGCCAGCCTTCTGCAACGAGGCGGCAGAACCATCGGGATTCAGGCGCGGGACCGGGAAGACGGCGCGGTTTTTGACTTAGAAGCAAAGGCGGTGGTCAATGCCTGCGGAGTTGGCGCCGAGGACATTCTCGCGATGGATGGCGCCCAGTGCGGTTCGCTGCTCGCCTTGAGCCAGGGAACGCATTTCGTTTTGCCCCATTCTTTCCTTGCTGGCGATGCCGCACTCATGATTCCCAAAACGGCGGATGGCCGAGTGCTCTTCGCCATTCCATGGCATGGAGCCGTAATCGTCGGAACAACGGATGAACCCGTGGACAGCGCGCCTAACGAACCGCGCGCGCTTCGCTCCGAAAAGAAATTCTTGATGGATCATATTGCCCGCTACTTCGGCCGCAAGCCTGAACCAGAGGAGATTCTCAGCGTCTGGTCAGGCCTGCGGCCGCTGGTGCGCAAGGGCGGCGGCAAGACCTCGCAGTTATCCAGGGATCACTCCATTCTGGTCTCTCCGTCTGGCCTGATTACAGTTACCGGAGGCAAGTGGACGACTTATCGGCGCATGGGGCAGGATGCCATCGATCGTGCGTGCCAAGTTGCTTCACTTCCGAAGTGGGCCTCGCGGACGCTTGAATTGAAGCTGCACGGATGGGTCGAGGATTCCTCCGCGACCATGCCCGCCTGGGAACGCGCGTATGGTTCGGATCTGCCTATGCTGCGTGCTCTTTCACGCGAGGATCCAACCCTGGATGCACTGCTCCACCCGCGTCTTCCGTTTCGGATGCGCGAGGTGGTCTGGTCGGCACGCCATGAAATGGCGCGAACCGTCGAAGATGTTCTTGCGCGGCGCACCCGCTCCCTTTTTCTGGACGCGCGCGCAGCCATTGAGGCAGCGCCTGCGGTGGCGCGCCTTCTGAGCAAGGAGTTACAGAGAAGCGAAGACTGGCAAGCAAAGGATCTGGCCAGTTTTCTTGAGCTGGCAAAAGGCTACCTCTACAAGGAAGGCGATGCGGCATGATCAGGTTTTACAGACCGATAAGAGCGTCTTCCGGGTTGAGTCCATAAATTGAATTAAGCCGGCTCTTAGTGGCCGTTCTGCTTCCGCACAGCGCAAATCATGCACAATGCGTTCTTAGTTATAACGGGAGCGCTTGTGTCATTGCGCCATTTCATTTTCATGATCTTGTAATAATAGCCAAGCACGCAGAGGTTATTCATGAGTTGGAATCTGCCTTTTCTTAAGCCGGCCCAACATATCGACAGGCTTCCCGGCGAGCAGGTAAAGCAGCTTTATCCTAAAATGCGCTGGCAGATCATGGAATCCACCTTCATTGGTTATGCCACGATCTATCTTGTCAGAAACAATCTGCCGGTGATCTCCAAAGAAATGGGACACTCGCTCCAGTACAGCAAAGGGCAAATCGGGGACATGCTGGCGCTGACAGCAATTTGCTACGGTGTTGGCAAAGTGATTATGGGAGCGTGGTCGGACAGAAGCAATCCTCGCTTTTTCATGCCGCTTGCAATGTTACTGACCGCGTTCTGCAATTTTGCGTTTGCGCTCGTCAGCAGTTATCCAATTCATTTGGCTTTGTGGGGCCTCAACGGGCTGGTGCAAAGCATGGGATGGGCTCCTTGCGGACGTTCCCTGGGCCACTGGTACAGCATTCGTGAGAGGGGAACCAAGTTCGCTTTCTGGAACGTCGCCCAGAATCTGGGAGGCGGACTGACAGGCCTCATTGTCGCCTACTGCACATCAAAGCTTGGATGGCGTTCAGCCTTTTATGTGCCTGGTATTCTGGCCGTCTTGTGCGCGATCTATCTTCTCATAAGACTGCGGGACACTCCACAGTCCATGGGCCTTCCTCCTATCGAGGAATATCGCAATGACTACCCAGTGAGCGAAACTGAAGACAGCGAGAAGGAGTTGGGCACGCGCGACTTGCTAGTTAACTACATTTTGAAAAATCGCTACCTGTGGCTCTTCGCTGCCGCCAATTTCTTTGTGTACATCGCTAGGTACGGCATGCTCGACTGGGGTCCGACCTTTCTAAAAGAGGTAAAACACGCCAGCTTGGAAGAGGGGGGCGTCAGTACGGCTGCATTGGAGTTTTCCGCAATCTTCAGCACGATTCTGATGGGCTGGTTATCGGACAAGCTCGGAGGACGCCGTGGGATGATTAGTGTCTTTTGCATGATTCCCGTCTTTCTTGCCTACCTTGGAATTATTGTGAGCCCAAACAACGAGTTATGGATCGACTTGGTTCTGTTCGGAGTTATTGGATTCTTCGTTTATCCGGCTATCCTGCTGCTGGTGGTCAGCGCGCTCGATTTCACCTCGAAGAAAGCGGTGGGAACGGCGGCCGGTTTTATAGGGCTCTTCGGTTACCTGGGGCGCGTGGTCGAGGGAAAAGGTATAGGGACTCTGGCCACACTGTATGGATGGAACACCGCGTTGTATGCGGTAATGGCATCGTCTTTCATGGGGATTGTGCTGCTCGCTTGGATGTGGAGGCTTTCACCGCACAGCGTCGAGGCAATTCAACCGCCCGGGCAGATCAAACATTCTGCCGGAAAGAAAGCAGACGGATGAAATTCTTTGGAGTGTTTCCCCAGTTTAACTCGGTCCTCGCTTCTTTTTCTCTCAGTTGCCATCGGGCCGTCATGAGGGACCTGGAATCTATCTGATCCACATCTGGGGATTGCTGATGGAGACAGCGTCAAGGCCTTGCAACAGCAGATCCTCGGCCTCCTTCAGGGTCCAGATCAGTCCGCCGCCCACAACCGGTATATCCGGCGAGATGGCTCTCACGCTCTCCAGCAGCTTGGGAGCAACCGGGGCAGGCAGCACTTCGAGCGCATCCACAGGCGTATTTCTCAACTGATTGGTGATGGTATTCTTCGCCCCGCTGTCCAGCAGAAAGGTTCGCTGGATCGCATAAAGATCGATGGTATGCGCATGGCGCAGCGGGTCAAGATGCGTGGAGATAATTCCGCTCGCTCCGCTATGTTTCAGGTAATTCACGGCATATTTGTCACGCGAGAATCCGTTGAGCAAGTCCAGATTGACGATAGGCAACTTGCCTGCCGCAAGAATCTTGCGGATCATCGTCTCGCAGTTTTCCGGATCGCCGGTCAGCAGGTAGATAATCTTACCGTGCGCGGCGATCGCCTGTTCCAGGTGTTCTGCGTGGCGCACAGAGGGGATGATGGGAGTTTCGCGGAAGAACGTTCGTAGCGGTGTCAGCTGTGCCTGCATGATGTTTCCACCATTCTCTCCTGGATTATCGAGCCGATGAAACGTCACTTCTCGAATGTGCCAAGACCTATAGCCTTCAAGACGGCTTCTACTTGTCTTGCCGCGGAAGAAAAATTATAGGCGTTGGCAATCAACAAATGCAAGGCACAGTCAGTGCTTGACAGCACTTGTTGAATAGATGGATACTGTTAAGTTAGTAAGTTAGACGCCGTTTCGTGAAGAGTGCTTGAGACAGCACGAGCGGGTAATTGGATGCTGCTGAAGAAGTAAGAGCCAAGTGCTGAGCAGGCAACTGGTTTTTGCGTTCAGAGTGGCTGAGGTCCAATCCCTGCTTCGGTCTTCCGGAATTTCTTCCAAGGCTTGGACTCCTTCCTTCCTGAAATGCACCCAGTTCCCCATGCATTTGTATTGATGAGCACTGGCAAAGCTTGTTGACGTCTGTCCAAGATGGTTTGGCGGGATCAGCTCATATTGAGTTTGCCTTTTGTAGGCTTTTCTGACTAGGTGAATTCATAAGAACGCAGGGATAGGGGTTTCTGAGGGACGCCGTCAACGAACGGCGCGTCATGTCATCGGCCACTCTTTTGCATTCTTCTGCAGGTCCATATTCCCCGGCGCGCCGGCATTTGTGCCCGTGGCGTAAAGCTGACTCTGCGCCGCTGCGCATTTCGTGATGCGGCGCATTCGCGGGTGACCCGAAAGGCAAGGCATGGAAGCAACCCAGGTTGTTGTTATCGGTGGAGGAGCGACAGGGGCAGGAATCCTTTGGGACCTTAGCTTGCGCGGCATCTCCGCTACGCTGCTGGAACAGGGAGACATAGCTAACGGAGCCACTGGGCGGTGCCACGGCCTGTTGCATTCCGGCGGCCGTTATGCCGTCAAGGATCCTGACACAGCGCGCGAGTGTGTCGCGGAGAACCGCATCATCAAGGCCATTGCGCCCCATTGTGTGGATGAAGTTGGCGGGCTCTTTGTCGAATGCGCCGAGGATGCCCCGGCGTTCTTCGAGCAGTGGTGGCGCGCCGCCGCGCAAACGGGCATTCGCAGCCAACGCTTGAGCGCGGAAGAAGCGCGCGCGCTGGAGCCGAATCTGGCCACGAACATCCTTGGCGCATTCACCTGCCCGGATGCGCACGTCGATGTCTTCCGTCTGGTGCAGGCCAATCTTGAGGCCGCCGCGGCGCGCGGCGGCCGTTTCCAAACTTACTGCGCGGCAACCGCCATTCACACCGGCAACGGACGTGTCCGCGGCGTTCGTTATCGTGACATGCGCAGTGGTGAGGAGGACGAGATTTCCTGTGAGGTGGTGATCAACGCCGCGGGTGGCTGGGCGCAGGGCATCGCAGTGCTGGCCGGCGTCGAAGTGCCCGTGCGCTGCGACAAGGGCACGCTGTTGGTGCTCAATCACCGGTTGAGCGGCTGTGTCATCAACCGCTGCCGCCTGTCCAGCGACGCTGACATTTTGGTGCCCGCCGGCCCCGTCTCCATCCTGGGCACATCCTCGATTCGCGTGCCCAGTCCAGAGGGATTGGCCGCTTCTCCCGAGGAGGTGGATCATCTGCTGCGACTGGGCAATGAGATGATTCCCGGTCTCATGGATGCGCGCATTCTTCGCATCTTTTGCGGCGTTCGTCCGTTGCATGCGTCGAAAGCCGCGGAGGCAGCGAGAGGACGCGAGATCAGCCGCGGCTTTGCGCTGCTTGATCATCATGCGCTGGACGGGGTGGACGGCTTCGTGTCGATTATCGGCGGCAAGCTCACCACTTATCGCCTTATGGCCGCGGCGGTGTGCGATTGCGTCGCGGCCAAACTTGGCGTAAAGGCGGAATGCGCGACCGCCGAGACGCCCTTGCGGCTCGCCGTCGATCGTCAGACGCATCATCGCGCAACGCATCTGCTGCCGCATCCCGTTGCGGAAAAGATGGAGCGCCGCCTGGGACCTCAAGCGGCGCAAGTCGTGGCGGCCATCGCAGCGCGGCCCGAGCTGGCCGAGGTGGTTTGCGAATGCGAGCTTGTAACACGCGGCGAACTGGAATTTGTTCTCGGCGGCTCTACGCCCATGCCTGCGTACACCATCGGCGATGTGGGCCGGCGAACGCGTCTCGGCTTCGGTCCTTGCCAGGGAACGTTCTGCGGATATAAAGCTATGCTCGCAGGCTTCCACGCGCACCGCTGGACGGCCACTGAAGCCGCCACGGAATTCTCCGCCTATCTTCAGGAGCGCTCCAAGGGCCAATCCTTCATCCACGAGGGCAAACAGGTCGAGCAGATGGACCTCAACCACGATCTTTACCGCGCGGATAAACCGGAGAGCGCGGATCCGGGCAGACAAGATGAAAACTGATCACTACGATGTTGTTGTTGTGGGCGAAGGCATCGCGGGCCTCACGGCGGCCGCCGCGGCGGCAGATCGCAACCGCAAGGTGGCGCTGGTAGCCACCGGCCCCGGATCGTTTGTCACCAGGCCCGGATGGCTCAGGGAACAGGAGATCTTGCGGGCGTCCAGGGAACCGGAACTGCCGGAATCGATCGCATTTTTTTGCGAGCTGGCGCGCCGTGCCGGCTGCCCCTACGCGGGAGATCTTTCGAGCGCGCGTTCTCTACCGTCTCTGCTCGGCGACTTTCAGAGAGTGGCGCTTGCGCCTTTCCTCCTTTGGAACGCCGAGCCTCGCTGCGGAACTTCGACCGCCGTTGTCGGAATTCGCGGACTGTCCACCTTCGATGAAGACTTCATTGCCGAGCGGTTCAGCGAGCATGCACGCAGAACGAATTCCGGCTGCACTTATGCGGCGCGGAAAATCTCCTTTGCGCGCGACATGGGGATTCCCGTGACCACCCTGCGCATCGCACGGTGCTTTGATCGCGATCCCGGCTTCCGCGCGGAGCTTTGCAGCGCCCTGCGCGGGGCCGCCTCCGGCTTTGATCGCATCCTGGTGCCCGGTATGCTGGGGATGGACTCATCGGCCGGGCAGATTGCGGAATTCAATCAGGAACTGGGTTGCCCAGTGAGCGAAATTCCCACGCTGCCTCCATCCATTCCCGGTCTGCGTATTTATCGCCGCCTGCAACATTATCTTCACGAGATTGGCGTGGAGCTCTATCGCGGATTCCCCGTCGAAAAGGTGGAGACGTGTGATGGCTTCTGCAACAGGCTGCAGGTTGCGGCTCCGGGCCACGCTATGAATCTTTGCTGCCGGAGCGCGGTGTTGGCAACCGGCCGGCATTCCGCCAATCCGCTGGGCAGCGCCTGCGCCGGACGCGATCAGCAGTTGCGACCGCTCGATTCAAACTGTGCGGTGCTTGCGCAAAACCTCTTCGTGGCCGGATCGCTCCCCAACTCAGGCGCCGCCAGCCACGGCGATGTCCTGCACATTCTCACAGGGTACCGCGCGGGAAATCTCGCCGCGTCCACAAAGGGAAACCATGCGGCCAGATGACCATGCAATCGATAACTGCCTGAAATGTTCGCTGTGCAACACCGTGTGCCCGGTGTTGGCCGTTCACCCGCTGTATCCCGGCCCCAAGCGCCTGGGACCGGAACTGGAGCGATTGCGCCTCGAAGGTATTGCCACAGACACGGAGTGGGTGGAGTACTGCCTGGGATGCCATCGCTGCGATCTCGTCTGTCCTTATCAGGTGAACGTTTCAGAGATGATTGCTCGCGCCAAGGTCGCGCACCGCAAACCGCTGGTGCGCGGGCTGCGCGACTGGTGGTTTGCGCGCCCCGGCCTGCTGGGCAGGCTGACGACCATCCTGCCGGTGCTCTTCAACTTTGTGCTCTCCATGAAGCCGGCCCGCTTCCTCATGTCGAAGCTGATGCGAATCGCGCCGCAACGCACGTTCCCAAAATATGCGCGTCCAGATATGAACTCGCCCGCCACGACAGGCTCGGCGACGGGCGCGGCTGAAGCGCAGCGGGCCGTCTTCTTTCCCGGCTGCTACATCCGCTACAACCGGCCGGAGCTGGGCAGGGTGGTGATCGATCTGCTCGCGCACAATGGCATCGCCGCTGAAGTTGCCACGACCGAGTGCTGCGGAGTTCCCGCTCTGGCCAATGGCGATGCGGCGCTGGCGCACACTCTGGCGCGCGCCAACGTCAAGGCCCTGTTCGCTCGGGCCGGCGCGGGGATGTGCATCGTCACCGCTTGCTCCAGTTGCGGACACATGCTCAAGACGGCTTTCAGCGGCATCCTCGAAGACGACCGGGAGTTTGCCGCGGCCGCGCAAAAAATTGCGAGCAGCACATTCGATCTTGCTGAATTGCTCAGTTCGCAGTTGGATGCGGGAAAACTCAACACCAACTTCCGTCCCATCACTCTGCGGCTGGCTTATCACGCGCCCTGCCATCAGAAGTCGCAGGGCATCGGTCGTCCGTGGTATCACTTGCTGCGCCTGATTCCCGGCGTCACGATCGAGGATCTGGATGCAGGATGCTGCGGTATGTCCGGCACCTATGGCTTCAAGCAGGAGAAGTACGCGGTCTCCATGGAGATCGGCAAGGAGTTATTCGCGAGCATCCATGCTGCGCAGCCGCAGATGATCGCAACTGAGTGCGCCACCTGCCAGATGCAGATCGAACACGGAACCAGCCTTAAAGCGATCCATCCGGCGGAGATTTTGTCGCAGGCTTACGACGGAACCACGGCTGAGAAAATTCCAAACAACTGTTCGACTCAGACCTGCGGCTGCAAGTCGCGCGAATTGAAGCCTGAGCGCACCGTGGATTGAATGTCTGTGATTGAAGCTCGAGTGCACGACGGATGGATTGTATTGGAGCGGGAGACCGGGATCGAACCGGCGACATTCAGCTTGGGAAAATGGCTGAAAATTGCAAACAAAGAACATAGCGAATTCCGGCACCTCTTTCAGGCGATTGAATTTACGGGAAATTCGCAGGTTTCAGCAACGCGGCTCTTAATGGAGTTCAAATGGAGTTCACCGGGACACTGGCAGCACACAAGACTCCCC
>JBAVOQ010000235.1:0-21437 GCA_049692235.1 Acidobacteriaceae bacterium
GCAGCAACAACGTTGCTGTCTGAGGATGGCGAGGATGCGACTCCCATATAGGAGACGATGCTACGGACGCCCGCGGACGACGTCAACACACAAAGGCTATGAATTCAATGCCGTGTCCATTCTGCTGAACGGAATTTGCCGAAGCAATCGCGAGGTTCAGCCCCGGCACAGAATCAGGAAATCCGCCGCCGGCACTCTCTGAAACGGCGAGGGCTTTCGAAGTGCCAACGAAGACACCCGACAATTTGTATTTGCGGCAGTGATCCTTCGTCCGCGCGAATGACGAGCTGTCGAAACCAGCATGCGCCCGCGGCAGGTTCCGTCCATCATCTTGTTCAATAGGTTGCACGTATTGACAAGAGATGTGGCGGTCTATTCTTGCGTCACAGCTTCGACCGTTGTAATAGACACCTATGCGGTCCACACATGCGACCTTCTTCACGGCCTAGTCGTTCGCGTGCGGAGGCTGGAAAACCCCTCAACCTGTATTCGTCGCAAGGAGCACTGAACTGTGCCACCAAAGCTTAGGGTATCTGTTGTTATATCCGCTGGGTTGCTATTGCTTGCCGTAAGCCTGACCATCCTCCCGGCTATGGGAGAGCCGCGGCCACACTGCAATGCGGACGAAATTCACTGGACAATAACCGGGCCGAAATCGGTGACCTTCGACTGGCGAGGCGCGGCGGCCGACATCCGATATGGCGCGACAATTCACTACGGATTGGTCGCCGCCGGCAACACACCAAAACCGCTGCCATTTTCATCTGCCGGTCCGTTTCGGCAGGCCCCTGTGACCGGACTGAAGTCAAACGCTCTATACCATTATTCGATCGGTTCGTGTCCGGACCACACCTTCAGAACTCCACCTCCTCCAGGAAGTTCTAACTTCACCATCGACGCCGAAGGTGACATCGGCGCTTCCAATAATTACAAGGATGTGGTGCCCACTCAGCAGTTAATTGTCGCAAAGCCTCCTGCATTGGTGCTGGTTTTGGGGGATCTAACCTATGCGAATCCAAATGGTCAGGCGGCAGCCGATCAGCACTTTAACGACATGATGGCTTGGTCGCAGGACACCCCGTACATGCCTGCATGGGGCAATCACGAATGGGATGTGCCAAAGAATGACGATCTGAGAAATTACAAGGGCCGCTTTGGATTGCCCCATCCGCAAACGTCTCCGGGTGCTCCGGCTTCTGGATGCTGCGGCCAGGACTGGTCGTGGTTTGATTACGGAAACGTGCGGTTCATCGCTTACCCCGAGCCCTACTCCCCAAAAACATGGTCCGACTGGTATGCGAAAGCGAATCGACTGATGAATCAGGCCCAGCATGACTCTGAGATCGCCTTCATTGTGACCTTCGGCCACAGAGCACCGTATACCTCCGGCTACCACCGCAGCGACCTAGAGCTTCGGCATTACATCGCCAGACTCGCGAGAACTCACAGTAAGTATGTACTGAATGTCAACGGTCATAGCCACGACTATGAGCGCAGCTATCGGAAGGACGGCGTTGTAAGCGTGACAGCAGGAACTGGTGGATCCGAGCTCGAAGAACGCGATACTGCGTGCCTGTTCCGGTTGTGCCCGAAACCGTCATGGTCCGCGTTCCGGGCTATGCACTTCGGCGTGCTTCAACTACACTTCTCGCCAAGAGACATTCGCGGGTCGTATATCTGTGGTCCGGCGGGCGGCGGCAAGAACGATATCACTTGTACCCCAGGCAGCGTGGTCGACCACTTCACAATCCAAGCGCGTAAATAAGCGGCAATTGAGCGCCCCGATGCGGGTGACCCTCTATTGCCAAAGCCGCAGCATGACCACCCCACCTGGCGGCGGGACCACCGTATACGAGCCGCGAAGAATGCCGAGGTCTTTATGAGCCCACAGGTCCTGGGCATGAACCGGACCAGTAAATCCCGCATCCTTTAGCTGGAGTGTTATCGGAATTGCCTGGTCGTCGAGAACGGTATTGAAAATCGCCACCGCCTTGGCGCCTCCACTCAAAGGCTTCATCCAGATTTGAAGAGGCGCGATTCGGCTTCCCTGGATTCCCTGCTTGTCCTGATCGACAGCGATCACTTCCTTGTTCATCAGAATGCTTTTGGTTGTGGCGTCCATTTTGCTCAAGTCGTTGCCTGCAAGGAGCGGCGCGGCCAATATGGCCCATAGGCTCATCTGGGTGCGATATTGATCGGGCGTCATGCCTCCATTGCCAATCTCCAGCATGTCCGGATCGTTCCAATGGCCCGGCCCTGAGTACTTTTCCAGCCCTGCCTGAGAGAAGCCAATCAGCGACATGCTGCGATAATCGTCCCGGATATCATCGGTCGTACGCCAGAGATTCCCTCCCGCCTTCGGCCCCCATTGCCAGACAGAACCAATGCCGTATTGACAGAGACTATAAACAATCGGCCGATGAGTATTCAGGAGCGCTTGATACATTTTCCCGTAAGCCTGCCGCATCATGGCCACGGCCTTCTCCTGCTGCATCACCGGTATTGGCTTCTCGGGATGGTTCAGGTCCCACATATCCATAATGGTCTCGAAGCTGCATAGGTCATATTTCAGGTAATCGACTCCCCACTCAGCGTAGGTGTTCGCATCTTGCTGCTCATGGCCATAGCTGCCTTCATATCCCCCGCAGGTTTTCGGGCCTGGAGCGGAATAGATCCCAAACTTCAGTCCTTTCGAGTGCACATAATCGGCCAGTGCCTTCATGTCAGGAAACTTGCTGTTGGAATGTATATTTCCCTGGGCGTCCCGCTCGCCTTCCCAAGTGTCGTCCACATTCACGTAGATATAGCCGGCATCCCGCATTCCGCTCGAGACCATAGCGTCCGCAGCAGCGCGGACGTCCGCGTCATTTACCTTGTCACCGAAGTGGTTCCAGCTATTCCAACCCATGGGTGGCGTGGCGGCCAAGGGGTTGGATTGGGCATTCGCAGTTGTACAAAACGGGAACGCCAGTACAACTACAATTGCCGTGCATGTTTCCAGAAAATATCGCCGATGAAAACGCATAGGAGCTGGCCTTTTCCTGAACGATGAAATACCAATTTCATAACAAATCGCGATGGATGATCGGTGCGGCTGGCTGGTCCTATTCATTCCTCAAGAGAAGAAATGCGTGCAATAGCGTCGATCTCGATCTTTATCCCATCCCCCAGACCAGCTTGCACCGTTGAACGTGCAGGCAGAACACCGCAAAAAAATCTGCGGTACTCTTTGTCGAACTCATCGAAGTCTTCGATTCGTGCAAGATAGCATGTGCACTTCACGACATCCTCAAACGTGCAGCCTGCTTCCTTCAAAACTTTTCCGATTGAGGTAAGCGTAACGTTCGTTTCCTCGCCCACGGTGCCTCGGATCACTTCGCCAGTCTTTAGATCCAGGGAGGCGTGCCCACTCACGTAGAGCCATCCATCGCATATGACTGCAGCGGAATAGGATCCTGTATTGGCTGACTTGTCAGGATGTTGTACTGCCGTCTTAATCATCTTGCGCGATACCCCCTATATTGACAAAGCTGTGGAGCTCTTGAAAATCAAATATCCACCTCGTCGTACACTCTCATCACGATGAATGAGTGTCAATACAGACGATGCTAGGCCATCTGAAGTTGTCCAATAAGCTGGATCATGGTCGGAACTCCAGGTTAAATCCGTGCCGTGATCAATCCGATCAGAATTGCGCTACACTAACAATCTCGCTGGTACAAAACATCGGGCAGGCCACCACCTCGCGCAGAAAATCCTCGCGTCCTGCTTCCCCTTGCCAGCCTTCGAGAATCTCAGTACCTTCTCCCCTACGAGCCATCTGTGTCGTTCTTCCTTCGAATGTCGTTGCTGCTACAACATCTTAAGGAGCCGCTATTCGCCCCCGACCGTTCCAGCGGATAATTTCCGCTCCCGGAACAGATGAACTTGATACTGCCGGGTGTGCTTCGGTCCGAGCCGCGATGGAGAGCGACCGAAGTACCTGGTAAAATCTTCGATCGTGTGGATGTATGCCCGTACTCTTCGAGTGACGTACCATGTGATTCGCCCAGCAAATAGCTGCCCGGCACCCACACTGCGGGCTCTGCACACCAGAAAAATGGAAGCAAGCGCAAGCGGTGACCTTTTTACGGAACTTGGACGTATCGTCGAGACATGCAGGAGATTGCCCATGAGAAAGGGCTCGTCGCTCTGGCATTTCGCAATGGTTCCATAGAGGAATTCACGCGGGAACGCCGTGCCCGACGTGCAGCGGCAGAACAGGTGTCTGCCGAATCACCGATGAAGAAATGAAGCAGATCATGAAATCGGCCGTAGATCCTCTCTACCGGCTGTTGTGGCAACGTGAAAACGAGCCAGGCGCGTGCGCATTACTTCTCAATCACAACCGTTCCCAGGTCATACCATCCGTCGGCTTGTCGTCCCTGGATGCCGAAGCGAATTGCCGGCAGTTGCGTCCGGGGATCGAGCATCGCCACTCGAAACGTATAGCTTCCTGGAGCCAGGTTGTCGGGGATGTACAGCGAATCGTCAACCACCGCATCTCCTGGAAGCCACTTGCGCACATCGGCGGGAACGCGAATCACCGCGCTGCTATTCGCGGAGCGCAGTTCGACGGCGAGCCAGTATTTCCGGTAGACGGGCGCAACGCCGGCATTGAGCCACCACATGTGCATGGGCATCATTTCCCCCGGCTTCACCGTTTTTGGATATTCCAGGCGACGCAGCACAAAGCGATAGCCCATCTTCTTTTCAAATGCCTCAAACTGAGGCTGCCAGTCCGGTGGGATTGGGGAAGATTTCACATTCACCGAACTGACATGCCAGCGCAGCGCCTGGTCGAGAATGTAGGACACATCAAAACCATCCCTCTTCCAGCTCCACGGAGTGCCGCAGGTTTCCAGCGACACCGGGTTGCGCTGCCACACATTTTGAATGCCAGCACGCACCACTTGTTGCGGATAGATGTCCAGCATTTCCGGGGAAAAGAATTTGTCGTTCGATGACAAGCGCATATCTCCCAGGCAATCCAGCCGCCAGCCCGCGCCTTGCTGCGTGCCGTAGGCCAGAGCCTCGGGCTGGTCGAAGTTCATTAGTAGCACCGTATGAGGAAATGCCTTGAGCCAGATATCGATCAGCCGCTTTTGAACCGAGAAGGCCGGCATGTACGGACTCCAGCCTTCGCCCCAATATCCAATCGACGATATGTCGACACTATCGAGGTAAGGATTTCCGTTGTACCTTTCCCCCGCAGCCGCGACCAGTTCTCCCCAATATTTCAGATAGAGCGGATCGCTGAAGTCGGGCTGCCAGACTTCGCCATCTTTGTCTGTGGGCTTGTTGGCACGCCGCGCGCCGGAGTTGCGATACCAGGCGGGCAATGGTTCTATGGAGCCCTCTTGTCCCGCATACGGCATCAGGCGAATCGCGAGCGTCTGCCCATGCTCCTTCGCTTCCTGTAGTGCGAGGTCGATGATGTCCCAGCGGAATTTTCCCGGCTCGGGCTCGATGGTGTTCCAGTACCAGCGAACATAGGCAATTGAGGTGTCGGGAAAGTCAGGCTTCGTCGACGCCTGCTGCAATCGCGTCACCGGACCCCGCTCCGACCATGTAAATTTCGGATTGATCGCGTCGCCGTTGAACCGCTGGAACGTCGTAATCCCCATCCCAGGATTGACCAGCACATCCTGAATCTCCACTGGACGAATCACGACAGTGTCATCTTGCGCGTACGCTTGCACCGCGACCGAGACGAGTAGAAAGAGCCAGACACACCGGCGGGCAATTGGAATACGCATACATGACCTCAAGGTGGAACGTTTTTTACGCATCGGAATCTTTCGCATCCATGCCAATTTCAATATCCTACAGAAATCTGGCGATAGGATAGGATTCATTGCACAGAAAAACCAATCGAAAGCGAGCCGCGAATGTCTGATCCCAATCCTAAGCCTGCTGCGCCCGGGGATGGCTGCCCGATCCACGGTGATACTAGCCTGGGCATGGATGAGCCCATCACCCGCCGTGATTTCCTTGGCTCCACTCTGATGGTTTCCGGAGCCACCCTACTGGGCGGCATCAAGCCCGCAGATTTGCTGGCTTCAACGACCACTGACGAGTTTACCGGCTACGGCGGCGTCGGCGAATACAGCAATTCCAACGGCAACACTCTGGCCGTGATGCAGGCTGGGCACACGATTCGCGACGGAATCTACAATTCCCTGCCCAACAATATTACGGACACGGGAGAGACATTCGATTGCGTCATGATTGGCGGCGGGATCAGCGGTCTGGCTGCGGCTCTGTTCTTCCAACGTCAGACGCCTGCGGGGATGAATTGCCTTGTGTTGGAAAACCATCCCATCTTTGGCGGCGAGGCGAAGCAGAACGAGTTTCTGGTCGACGGCAAACGGTTGATCTCGCACCAGGGATCGGCGATCTATCAGCTGATGTATCCCAACAGTTTCTTCACGCGCTTCTATGATTCGATCGGGATGAAAACCCCGAAACTCCAATATCAAACTTGGGCGGGCCCAGGACGGGCGATGCCTCTCGCTCGTACTCCTTACCAGTCGGTGGGGATGGAGAACGGCCAATATGGCTTTTGGTTCGGCGCGAAATTTGGACAAAAGCCTGGAATGTGGGTGATCGATCCTTTGGGAAGCGGACTCAAAGGCGCTCCAATTTCCGACACCACGAGGACCGAGCTGCTTCGCTGGCTGAAGGGAACACCGCTGCCCGGAGACAATTTTGTTCCGCCGCAGGTGGAGGGGGACGCAACGTCACGCTATCTGGATTCAATCACGCTCGAGCAGCATTTGATGAAGCGGTTCGGCCTGAGCCAGGAGACCGTCCGAACCTTCCTCTCTCCCGTGGAAGGCGGTGCGGCGGGACTTGGCGCGGATGCTGTGTCGGCGTATAGCGATTACGCATTCGAGATGCTGCATCCTCTGCCCGACAACAATGGCGAGGGCGATCAAATGTTTCCCGGCGGCAATACCACCATTGCCCGGCTGATGCTGAAGAGCATGAATCCGGCTGCAATCGATGGCGCGGACTCGGTCGAAGACGCCACAAAGAACACGGTGAACTTCGGAGCGCTCGATACTCCGCAAACTCGTGCCAGGGTTCGGCTCTCTTCCACCGTGGTTGCCGTGGAGCACGAGGGAGATCCTGCCAAGGCGAATTTCCTGAACATCACATACGTGAAGGCGGGGAAATTGTATCGCGTGAAAGCGCGTTCGGCAGTATTGGCTGGCGGAAGTTGGACCACAAAGCATATTGTTCGAGATCTTCCCGAGGCGCAGCGCAATGCATACAGCCAGTTCTATCGCTCTCCCTGCATGATGGTGAACGTTGCCCTCAGAAACTGGAAGTTCCTCTACAAAATGGGAATCAGCGGATGCCAATGGTTTGAAGGCGTCGGCAATTACCTCCAGGTTTGCAAATCATCCTTGACCGGTTTGCAGGATCCCACCGTGGGACCGGACTCGCCCATCGTTCTTTCGCTGAAGGTTCTGTATTCCTACCCGGGCATGAGCACGGAGCAGCAAGGCAACCGTGGCCGCTGGGAATTGTTCGGCACGTCGTTCAGAGATTACGAGCGATTGATTCGCGAGCAGTTCAACACCATGTTTTCGAAGTATGGGTTCGACGCGCAGAGGGATATTGCCGGCATTATTCTCAATCGCTGGGGTCATGCGTACTTGAGCCCGCAGCCCGGATTCTTTTTCGGGAAGGATGGAGAACCTGCGCCGCGGGAAGTTCTGAGAAATGCCCCCTTCGGCCGGATCGCGTTTGCGCATACGGACCTCGCCGGAGCCGCGGATCACCGCTTCTCGATCCTTGAAGCGCAGCGAGCCGTGAATCAACTACTCGATCAGGTGCTGGTGGTGTAGGAGGATGGGCGGGAAAATTGCGTTGAGAAGTTGAATGATTGTGCGGGATAGTTGAAGGATTATGCGGGATAGTTGAAGGATTATGTTGAATAGTTGAAGGATTATACAGCGCCGCCGATGCATGTAAATTAAGCATCCACAGGGGTTATCTGGACTTTCTTCCGTTGCGTGGGCGGAAAATGGCATTTTCTCTCCCACTCAAGCCAAAAAACGGCTTGAATGGGGCACCGCTGCCCCAACCGGTGCGTCCTGGAGGCGGGACAATGGGCACGCGCAATCTCTGGGGGGACCCGGGCGGCCCGAGGGTGTCTATATTTATTGTAGCGGATTGAACCTGGGTTCGAGCCACGAGGCCTAGCCGCGGAGACCGGCTCACGCTCCGGGCGGGGGAACCACACCCAGTTGAATCATCAGTCCGAGGAGGTCCATCAGGATCCGCGTTTCTTTGATGCGGCCGTCTTCAAGCCTGTCGAGCACCATGCCCCACACACTGACGCTTTTCCCCGTTGCGGGCACGCCAAGAAAGTCGGCTTGATGCGTACCCGTCCACTCAAATCGGGTCAGCACCTTGTCGCCCTCGGCAATTTGCTCTTTGGTGGAGTAATGAATGTCGGGAAACGCGGTCCGCATACTGCGCAGAACGTCCTTCAACCCTTCCAGACCCGGGCCCTGACCCGGAAACGGAATCTGCTCCACGACATCTTCCCATACGAATGCAGCAGCGGTGTCGAGTCGGTCCTGATTGATGGTTTCTTCCAGAAATCTTCGGACAATCAAAGCGTTGTCGTGTGACAAGTGGGTTCTCCTTATTTGTACGGATCGGTCGGATTATATCCGCTAACTTCCGTCCGCGACATAAAAAAGCGGCATGGAGGCGAGTGCCACCATGCCGCGGTTGCATTGTTGGGGATGAAATTAAGCTAGCGCTGAGCCTGCGCCTTCTGTCGATAATCCAAGTTCCGCAAAGGCCTTTTCGGCAACATCGGCCTTGATGACACCTTCGCGTGCCAGTTTGGAGAGCGTCGCCGCGACGATCGACTCTGCGTCCACTTCGAAGTGACGGCGCAGATGTTCGCGGTTGTCGGAGCGGCCAAAGCCGTCGGTGCCGAGCGATACCAGGCGCGATCCAAGCCAGGGTGCAAGGCTATCCGGCATCGACTTCATGTAATCGCTGGCCGCAATAATGGGACCGGTAGCGTTTCCCAGGGCGGTTACAACATACGGCGACTGCTGCTTCTCGCCGGGATGCAGCCGGTTCCAGCGCTCCACACGCAGCGCATCGCGTCGCAGTTCGTTGTAGCTGGTCACGCTCCACACATCGGCGGCGATCTTGTATTTCTCCGCCAGAATTTGCTGGGCGCGAACCGCCTCATTCAAAATGGCGCCGGAACCGAAGAGTTGCGCCTGCACCTTGCCGCCATCGGCTGCCTTGTACTTGTAGATGCCACGGAGAATTCCTTCCTGAATTCCCTCTGCGGGAGGCATCGCCGGCATCACGTAGGCCTCGTTGTACATGGTGAGGTAGTAGAAGCAATCTTCACCCTTTTCGTACATGCGACGGATTCCATCCTGAATGATCACTGCCATTTCGTAGGCGTAGGCAGGATCGTAGGTGAGGCAGGTGGGAATGGTGCCGGCCAGCACCGGCGAGTGACCATCCTGATGCTGCAGTCCTTCGCCGAGCATGGTGGTGCGCCCGGCGGTGCCGCCCATCATAAAGCCCTTGCCGCGCGAATCGGCAAATGCCCACGCCATGTCTCCAATCCGTTGGAAGCCGAACATCGAGTAATACATGTAGAACGGGATCATGGGGATGCGGTAGTTGGTGTACGCCGTTCCCGCCGCCGTGAAGGATGCCATTGACCCGGCTTCGGTGATGCCCTCTTCCAGAATTTGCCCGTCCACATTTTCCCGATACGACAGCAGCATATCGGCATCATGGGGCGTGTACTTCTGCCCTTCGTGCGCATAAATGCCAACCTGCTTGATTGCCGACTCCATGCCGAAAGTGCGGGCTTCATCGGGCACGATCGGAACGATGAGTTTGCCAATCTTCGGATCTTTCATCAAGCCACGCAGAATGCCGACAAAGCCGCCTGTGGTTGAGACGGCGCGACCCTTTGAACCACCGATCCATTCGTTGAAGAACTCCAGCTTCGGCGCTTCGAAGTTGGGCTTGGGAACTTCGCGCTTGGGAAGCGATCCACCGAGCGCCGCGCGGCGAGCCTGCAAGTACTGCATTGCCGGGTCGCTAGGATCGGGACGATAGAAATCCGCATGCTTGGCTGCGCCTTCCGGTAGGGGAATATCGAAATGCTTCACGAATTCCGCGAGGCTCTCGTCGGTCAGCTTCTTTTCCGAGTGGGTTGCGTTGCGCGCTTGCGCCGAACCCAGCCCATAGCCCTTGACGGTTTTTGCCAGAATGACGGTCGGGCTGCCCTTGTGTTCGACGGCCCGCTTGTAGGCGTTATAAATCTTCGCCGGATCGTGACCGCCGCGATGCAGCTTGAAAATCTGCTTGTCGGTCTTGTCTTCGACCAGCTTCAGCAGTTCCGGATACTTGCCGAAGAAGTTCTCGCGCAGATAACGACCGTTCTTGGCCTTGAACGTCTGATAATCCCCGTCGACGCATTCTTCCATGCGCTTCAGCAGCAGCCCCTGATGGTCGCGCTCGAACAGCTCGTCCCAGTCTGAACCCCAGATCACCTTAATGACGTTCCAACCGGCTCCTCGGAAGGTTGCTTCGAGTTCATCGATGATGCGCTTGTTGCCGCGGACCGGTCCGTCGAGCCGCTGCAGGTTGCAGTTGACGACGAAGATCAGGTTGTCGAGCTTTTCCCGAGAGCCCAGGGAGATTGCGCCCAGGGTGTCGACCTCGTCCGTCTCGCCGTCTCCGACAAAGGCCCACACCTTGCGCTCGGTCTTCTCGATCAGGTTGCGGTTCTCCAGGTACTTCATAAAGCGGGCTTGATAGATGGCGTTCAGTGGGCCGATTCCCATGGAAACTGTTGGGAACTGCCAGAAGTCGGGCATGAGCCAGGGGTGCGGATAGCTGGAAAGGCCGGGCTTGTCGCGCAATTCGTGTCGGAAGTTGTTGAGCCGGTCGTCGTCGAATCGACCTTCCAGATAGGCCCGGGCATACACCCCGGGAGAAGCATGGCCCTGGAAATAAATCAGGTCACCGGGCTGGTCGCCGTAACGGGCTTGAAAGAAGTGGTTGAACCCCACTTCCAGCAGTGTCGCCAAGGAGGAATAGGTGGAGATGTGGCCGCCGATGCCGGCATCTTCCTTGTTCTGGTGGTGGACCATCGCCATGGCGTTCCAGCGCAGCAGAGCTTCGATACGCCGCTCCAGCGGTCGGTCGCCGGGATATGGAACTTCATCATGTTTGGGGATGGTGTTCCAGTAGGGCGTTACTACTTCGCCTACGGCAGGCACCCCGGCTTCGCGGGCGCGTGCGCGGAGTGCGGCCAGCAGAGCGGCACCCTGCTCCCAATCCTGCGCAACCACCTCATCAAATGCTTCGATCCATTCTGCGACCTCAGCGGTCAAGTCTCTTTGAACGGCCTGGTCTACTTTCGTCGCCATGTCGTTCCCCTTTGCATCCGTGTCTTCGGTTATCATCGCTGCTTTTAGGATAAATGGCGCCATGCCCGGACGCCAATGACTCACAGTTCTTCCCGCAAACACCGTGCCTGCAAGCGGTTATGGAACCATAGGCGTCATCAGCCGGCCTGAAGGATTCGAAAGATGAGGTAAAAACTACGGCGGCGGCGGCCATCGTCCGTTTATCCTCTAATGCAAAAAAAGTAGCTTGGTGGCGATTCAACCACCCGCGTAATTTTCTAAGGCAGCAGGCAGAGCAGCGACTGGCATCGCCACACCTGCCCACCAAGAAGTACAAGCGTGGTCAGCCTGCGTCTTCGCAGCCCACGCTGAGTCACATATCGGAGGCAACGTACGACCTGCCAAGACGATGTCTATGGGACTCTGATTGAGCGAGAGTCTCCATGCTCGACCCTTCCGCTAGGAACCTAGCCCAAGGATTATTTAATTTCCACAATCCCGCTGTGATGACCGTCACCCCTTTGACAGCTTCCACGCTCTTTTTCGAGCCGCAATCCCTCGCCAACTTTGATACGCTCAGAGCCATGACCGGCGAGTCGACCCAGCCTGCGCACGCATCGGGAAATGCGGCCGGCTGATGCACGAGTTTCTCGAGCTTCTCCGCGAAAATCGCAACTATCGCTACACATGGATGGGGCAAATTGTTAGCGAAATTGGCGACAATTTCAACAACATTGCCGTGTTCGCCCTGGCCATGGCGCTCACTCACTCTGGCCTGGTTGTCACCGGCGTTCTGTTAGCGCGCGCTATTCCCGCCATCGCCATGGGCCCGGTCGCAGGAGTGCTGCTGGATCGGCTCGACCGCAAGAAAATCATGATCGCCAGCGATCTGATGCGCGCCCTGGTGGCGCTGGGATTTATCTTCGCCGTGACAGCGCACCGCGTTTGGGTCCTGTATTTGTTCAGCACATTGCTGATGGTCGCGTCTCCTTTCTTTACGGCGGGACGCTCTTCCATCCTGCCGACCATCGCCAATGCAAAAGAAATCCACACTGCAAACTCCCTGACCCAGACCACGCAATGGATGACGCTGACCATTGGGACCTTTCTGGGCGCCACGGTAATCGCCATCGGCTACAAATGGGCATTCATCTTCAATGCGCTCTCGTTCGTCTTTTCCGCCTGGTCGATTTCTCACCTGAAAGCCCCTGATGCCCACGGCTTTCGTGCCAAGCGCAATGTGCTGGCTGAGGAGGAAGTCATCCGCCCCTGGCACGAATATCGCGAAGGCCTGCGCTACATGCGTTCGGTGCCGCTGGTACTCGCCATTGCGCTGCTTTCGGTGGGTTGGGCCACGGGCGGCGGTGCGGCGCAAATCCTGTTCACGCTGTTCGGCGAAGTCGTCTTCAATCGCGGAGCTTCAGGGATTGGCATCATCTGGGGTTGCGCCGGGCTCGGCCTGCTGCTCGGCGGGGTCTTCGCGAACTGGCTGGGCAGACGCCTCTCCTTTGACGCGTACAAGCTGACTGTCTTTATCGATTACATCGTTCACGGAGCTGCGTATGTGGCCTTCAGTCGGGCCCAGGGTTTCAAGATGGCGCTGCTCTTCATTTTTGTGTCGCGCGGCGGCATGGCGGTAAATTCCGTGTTGAATTATTCCTATCTTCTGCGCACCGTCGCGAATAATTATCGCGGCCGCGTCTTCGCTACTATCGAGACGCTGACATGGACCATGATGATGATTTCGATGATGGCCGCAGGCATCGCGTCCACTCATTACAGTCCGCGCCAGATTGGCACCGTCGCCGGCCTGGTCAGCTCCACCACGGCGATTTTCTGGGGCTGGGCCAACTGGTCGGGTCGGCTGCCCCGCCCCCACATCGCCAAAACCGCGGAGCCGCGCGCCAAGGTGTATCGCGATCGCGCCGTCTAACTTCGATCCACATACGCGAACGGTATTCTTGAATCATTCTTCCAAGTGTGAAGTACTTGCCTGAGGAACAAGATCGTTATGGATCGCAGAGATTTCATCAAGGCGAGCGCCATTGCATCCGCCAGCACTTTGATTCCCCAGGCTTCCGCCAACACGCAAAGCCTCCGACCGCAGCGAATCACTATTCGCAACCAGGCACCCGATTCCATCAAGACTCGCCTGGCGACGCGCGAACTGCTCAGCGGCCTGCGCATGTTGCACGCCGCTCGTCAAATTGAAATGGCGACTGAAAGCTCCGCTGCAGATACGGCACGATTGACCCTGCAAGTAGACCCGTCGCGGTTCAGGCAATCCGAGGAGTATGAAATTACTGCATCCGGCCAGAATGCGACTCTATGCGCCGTCAACGAGCAAGCGCTGCTCTATGCCGTGTTCGACTTTCTGGAGCGCCAGGGGCTTGTCTTCGGCATCGACGGGACCACGGTGCCGATCGATCTGCCGGCGCCGCTGCAACTCCCACTGGATGGTCAACGATGGAGCGGGTCGCCACGATTTGCGGTGCGCGGCCTGCTGCCGTGGCCGGACTTTCTGAACTGCATCAGCGTGTACAACCAGGAAGATTTCCGCGCCTACTTTGCCGCCATGCTGCGGATGCGGTTCAACATGTTCGGCATGCACGTGTACACGCAGAACGATCCCGGTCCAATGGCCGAGTCCTACCTGTCGTTTGAATTTGCCGGCAGCGGTCACCGCGCCGCCCTGGAAGACACGACCATGCGCAGCTGGGGATACCTGCCGCAGCGCACGTCGACGTATTCCATGGGCGCGGCGCAGTTCTTCGACGCGGATACCTTTGGCGCCGACGCAACTCGTCTCGCAGCGGACAATTGGGACATTGCCGCACGCACAACGGAGATGTTGCGATCCGCCTTCAGCTTTGCCGGCGAGCTTGGCGTCCGCACTGGCATTGGGTTTGAGCCCTATCAAAACCCTGCAGAAATTGTCAGCGCTCTGCCGCCGGAGGCGCTGTCACATCCGAACGGATTTATCGAATCGACCACCGCACGCGATGTACTGGAGCGTCGGCTCGCCGACCTGCTGGAACGTTATCCCATGGTGGACTGCGTATGGCTGTGGCAGGATGAAAATGCGAATTGGGAGAGTCGTGAGAAAAATATTCCACTCTCCGTCACTCCATTTGTTCAGGCGCATAATTTTCTAAAAAGGCATGCGCCGGACAAACGGCTTGTCCTTGCCGGATGGGGCGGCGTCACGCGCCATTTTCAATCGCTTCACGATCGGCTTCCGGAAGACATCGTCTTTTCCGCGCTGAGCGATTCGCTGGGCTGGGACCCCGTCAACGAAGCCTTCGGCAAGCTCGGCAACCGCGAGCGCTGGCCGATTCCATGGCTGGAAGATGACCCCTCCATGTGGTTTCCGCAGTTTCGTGCCAGCCGATTTCAAATGGATCTGAATCGGGCGCAGAATTTTGGATGCCAGGGAGTGCTCGGCATTCACTGGCGTCATCGAATTGTCGATCCCACCGCAACTTATCTATCTCGCGCCTGTTGGGACAGCAATCTAACGGCAACGAAGCATTATCAAAATTTCTGCGCTGCGCAGGCGTCGGGCGGGCGCGCCGCCGAGATGGCAACGCTGTTTGAGGAGTGCGGCCGCGGTCATGATATTTCGTCGACGTTCCTCGGAAGTCGCGACAAGCAAGGATTCGCGAATACCAGAGAGCTCACGGGCGACTATGACGAAGCCTTCAACTACGCAACCGTCCAACCGGATCCGACGGTTCTGCCGCATCAGCGTGAGATGGCAGAGAAATTCCAGCAGCTTGTTTCGCAGGCGAGTTCCCCCACGGAGCAAGACCGCATCGGCTATTTCGCCAGCTTTGTCGGCTTCATGGTTCCCTATTGCGATGCGTTTGAAAAGGCACACCAGTTGAATGCTGTGCTGCAACATGCGGTTGCGCTGCGAGCGAGCGGTAACAGCGATGCTGCGCGTGCGGAAGTGTTGCACCATGGGGTCCCGCTATGGCTCGCAATGGCGCCGATGGTGCGGCAAACCATGGTTCAGTATCAGGCGGCCATTGCGACGCGCAATGATCAGGGGCAGCTTGCTTCCATGCAGAATAAGTTTGTACGCCTGTCACTGGAACGGCTGCGGCTTTCCATCAAAGAATTTCTGAATGAGTTGCCCGCCGAGATGGAGGCTGTTTATCTCGCCGCTGTGTCGCCCGAGAACGCGAATCGCGTCCGCCTGTTGATCCCTACACGGCCCTCCCTGATGAGGCCGGGAGAATCGTTGCGAATTTTCATCGTGGTTCCCGGCCAGCAAAACATTCTTGAAATCAAATTGCTCACCCGACGCCAGGGTACGAAGCCGTGGCAATCATCCGCAGCGATTCACTCTGGGCGTTCCGTATATGCGGCGACGCTGGGACCGTTTGCGGCTGGGGACGACGCCATCGAATATTGCGCCACGGTCGTCGATGGAAAAGAATCTTTCAGCGCCCCGCCGCAAGCGCCGCTGCGGACCTATACGCTTAGTGTGGTCGCCTGAGATCCGAGATACGCTTCGCCAGCCAGCCTTCGGCCCGCGCCGGATACAGTGGCGTATTCTTGTTGCGTTAGCATTCCCTCGACAGTTGAATCGGGAGCCGCGATGGACAAATACGTTCTCAAAATTAACGGTACGGATCGACATGTCACTGCCTCTCCTGACGAGAGCTTGCTCTCTGTCTTGCGCGATCGCCTCGACCTGACCGGAACCAAGTACGGTTGCGGCGAAGGTCAGTGCGCAGCCTGTACGGTGTTATTGGATGGCAAGCCGGCTCACTCCTGTCTCACTCCGGTGTCGGCTGCGGCAAAAACAAGCATCACCACCATCGAAGGACTGGAGCAGAACGGAAAGCTCAGCCCGGTGCAACAGGCTTTCCTGGAGGAAGGAGCCTTCCAGTGCGGCTACTGCACCTCCGGCATGGTCCTTTCTGCGACGGCCTTGCTGCGCGAGACGCCTCATCCGACGGAAGATCAAATCGTCACCTATATGAATGGGAATATCTGCCGCTGCGGAGTCTATCCCCGCATCATTGCCGCCGTGCAGCGAGCCTCGCAATCGCCGGTAAAAGCAGGTGGCCAATGAGCATCCTCGATCCGCTGCCGGCAGAACTCGCGCAACACACCATCGACGACAAGCCATACTGGTTTCGTGTTGACCGTCGCGACTTCCTAAAACTCTTCGGCGGAGGATTGCTCGTCTGTCTGACCGACCTCCCCGGGTTGGCGCAAGAATCCGGCCGCACCTTCGGCAGCCACGAACTACCCAACGACATCGCGGCGTGGATTGCCATTGCGACCGACAGCCGCGTCACGGTTTTCACCGGCAAGGTGGAGGTGGGACAGAACATTCGCACCTCACTGGCACAACAGGTCGCGGAGGAGTTGCGAGTTCCCTTCGACTCCATCACTATGCTGATGGGAGATACAGATCTTGTTCCCTGGGACGCCGGAACGTTTGGCAGCCGCACCACACCCACCATGGGACCGCAGCTGCGCAAGATGGCCGCCGCCGCGCGACAGCTGCTTGTCGAAATGGCTGCCAAGCGATGGAACATCGATTCCTCCGCGTTGACCGCGGCGGACGCAAAAGTGACGGGTCCGCAGCCAGGCCAATCGCTCAGCTATGGTGAGCTGACTCGCGGCGAAAAATTGATGAAGACGGTCTCCACTACGGAGCCGCTTACCCCAGCCAGCGATTGGAAGATCGCAGGGACCGCCGTTCCCAAGGTGAATGGCCGCGACTTTGTCACAGGAAAGCACAAGTATCCATCGGACATGGTTCGACCGGGCATGATGTTTGGAAAGGTGCTGCGGCCGCAGGGATTCAATGCCACTCTGGGTTCGCTCGACGCCACGAAAGCAGAAAAAATGCCCGGCGTCACAGTCGTGCACGATGGCAACTTTATCGCCGTCGCCGGAACAGACCCGGCAGCAGCAGAACGCGCGCTATCGGCGTTGCACGCTACCTGGAACGTACCGCCCCAACCCTCCAATCAAGGCCTGTTCGCATCATTCAAAAAGTCGGCCAAAGGCGCGGAGGAGGACGACAGCCCGGAGCACGCCAGCGGCTCTGTTTCTCAGGCCATGGCCGCTGCCGCAGTCAAACTGCACCAGCAATACACGGTCCAGTACATCGCGCATGCGCCGCTGGAGCCGCGCGCCGCGGTGGCCGAGTGGACAAACGGCAAGCTGACTGTGTGGACCGGAACCCAGCGGCCCTTTGGTGTTCGCGATGAACTGATGGCCGCGTTTCACCTTCCGCCGGAACAGGTTCGCGTCATTCAGCCCGACATGGGCAGCGGCTACGGCGGCAAGCATACCGGCGAGGCCGCCATCGAAGCCGCGCGCCTTGCCAAAGCAACCGGCAAGCCGGTCAAAATTGTCTGGACCCGCGAAGAGGAATTTACCTGGGCCTACTTCCGTCCCGCCGGATTGATTGAGATCGGCAGCGGCGCCAATCGCGATGGCACTCTTGTTGCCTGGGAACATCACAACTACAACTCCGGGCCTGCGGCAATCACCACACCATACACCGTTGCCAACCAACTGATCCAATTTCATCCCGCAAACTCACCCTTGCGGCAGGGATCGTATCGCGCACTCGCGGCCACCGCGAATAACTTCGCCCGCGAGTCTCACATGGATGAGGTGGCGCACGCGGTCGGCATGGACCCGTTGGAATTTCGCATGAAGAACCTGACCGATCCCCGACTGCGGGCTGTCTTGCAGGCTGCGGCAGACAAATTCCACTGGGGCCGGGTGAAGTCCACTGCGCAGCGCGGCTTTGGCATCGCGTGCGGGACAGATAAAGGCGGCTACGTCGCCACCTGCGTCGAAGTGGAGGTCGTTCCTCCTGACAACAAGGTGAAAATTCGCCGCGTGGTTCAAGCCTGGGAGTCAGGCGCCATCGTCAATCCTGACGGCCTGCGCAATCAGGTTTCCGGGGCGGTCGTCCAGGGGATTGGAGGCGCGCAGTTTGAACAGATTCAATTTGCAAATGGACAAATCCTCAACCCGCACTTCGCCAAGTATCGCGTGCCCCGGTTCAGTGACACGCCCCAGATTGAGATTGTTCTCATCGACCGCAAGGACTTGCCTTCAGCCGGCGCGGGAGAAAGCGGCATCATCGGTCTGGCGCCTGCTGTTGGCAACACCATTTTCGCGGCCACTGGCACGCGTCTGCGCAACATGCCCATGGCGCCCCTTGGAACCGCTCCTGTAAAATCGGCATCCATGTCCCCACCCGACCACGACGTGGCCTGCGATTCTGGTGCGAACGGATAAGAATGACGAGTAAAATCCAACGTTGAATGTGACGTAATTTTGTGAGGCACCGTGATCGGCGAACCCGTTGAAGTTGTCAAGAAGGAAACTACCATTCTTCTGCTATGCTCCGACTCGAATCTCCGCCTGGTGTTGCAGGAGGTGCTGGAAGACAAAGGCTATGTGGTATTGCCGGCCAGCGATCTGTCGCGCGCGGTGGACTGGATGAGCCGATGCAAGCCGGACTTACTGCTTGTCCGCCCCTACCTGAGTGGCATCTCCGGCTATGAGGCGGCGCTCTATTTGCGAACGAAATGTCATGGAATCCGCATCCTGATGGTGAGCGGCTTTCTCCAGGATGACCGCCTCCAGTATCAGTGGAGCCTACAGGGGATCGCGATATTCCCCAAGCCGTTCACCGGCGAGGAGTTCCTGCAAACGGTAGCGAATGTGTTGGCCACGCGGAATGCGGCTACCACCGATGCCACGGCATAAAATCGCGCGGCTCTGAATGACACCGGTTGACTCGTGCCCCGTTGCGCCGCGATTCGGGCTCCAGATGCGCATCATTTTTATAGCGACAACGCAAAGGGCAGGTCTCAAATGGCCCCTGCCCCTGTGCAGCCGAATTCGATGCGCCGACTAGTTCATGTAGCAACGTTCCAGTTGAGAAACGACATCTCCCGCATTGGTGTCCCACCAAAACAACAGCGCCTCAGTCACAACACAATCGAGCGGAAGACCGGTTGCGTCGGCAAATCGCTGCACGCAGGCCATGGCTTCATCAGAGATGAGCGGGTTAGTCGTGGTGAGCGTTACCGGCTTCACGTTTCTCGTTCGATGATTTTCGGGCTCCTTCATGAACGGGGGTACTGGAGAACCAAGGGTTTTTGCTGCCATATTTTCCTCTCGTGATGCGAACTTGTTGCGTGTGACAAAGGGTTTCAATTCGTTCGTTTGTGGGATCGCGACCCTGGGTAATGGAGCCAACGAGCAGCCCTCAACCCAGGACGACATTGGAACGATAGAGGAACCGTATCACGCAGCCGTTCGCATGTATTCGCCGAAGCCTGTGGGAAACAATCCCGTGTATTCACCTGCGTATTTGCAAGGTAGTCATCGAATCGCCGAATTCGGTTACTAGTAACGTGAGGTGACTAGTAACCTGCCCAAGGCGAAAGGCACAAGCCAGATTCCAATCTCGGGAATCGCATTCGCGCAAGGTCGAATGCCGCCTCCCGCCATGTATGGGTCGAGCGATCCGTCAGGCAGAGGTCAATTTGGATAGGGGAGATGTGGGGCAGATCGCTGAATGATGATACCGAATGGTCGGGGCGGAGGGATTCGAACCCCCGACCCTCTGCTCCAAAGTGCACATCGGAGTGGCGCGGGCCTCAAGCAGGTTGGCAGTCCCGATCCGAGCGATGAATGAGTCGCATCGCTCTCACCAGCATCCCTGCAGACTCGGTTACTGGACAGGCCTCAATTTATTACCACGCGGAGCGTTTGGGGCGTTGGAGCCACGGTCCGGAATTTTATCGATGAAACCTAGAAGCTTGTTGCTGACGTAGCTTCCGAAGGGCAGCGGATACTCGACTTTCTCTCCCGAGTATGCACGCCCGATAAGCTGATTTGCCGACTCAGTGTTATCCAAAGGTTCCGGAAGAACCTGCCGAAACCACGCTCCTTCGACGATCACTTCGTCTGTAAACAATGCAGTCGGATCGTGAGGTTGCGCGGAATTGCTAATAGCGAACTTGCTCGCGGCGATCGCAAACCTATCTTCGTTAGCCGCGTCGTCACTTCGGCGGATTCTCAAATGTCTTTGATACATAATCGCCCTACTTCCGTAGACCTTCGACTTCAGCATACGCAGCGGAACAAATTTTGCAACGACTTGGTCAATTTTAATTTTCTGAAAGCAATCGCGATCAGACCGCGCTTCCAATGGTTTCAGAGGAGGGTGTCGGCAAGGTCGGAGAAGGCCAAACCAGCCAGCATCATGGAAATGATCGATTCAACTGGTCGGCCCTAGTGGACGATTTTAGAACTTTTCGCAATTTGACCATCCCAAACCCTCCGGAGTGACGAATGGAACCGGAGAGCTAGAGCGGGACTTCCCGCAAGCCCTGCCGGTTCGAGGGCGTGGATTTTGGCATTGAAGTGGTCGGTGGCGGGACCCAGTCCGTCGTCAGAGCTAATGGCGAGCAACGGATGGGTTGCAAGGCCTGGGTGGCTGACCGGGCAGGTCCCACCGACGGCGTGAGCGGTGAGTTCGCGGGCCACGCTCTCGGAGGTACATCCGGCCAGCGGATTAGATGCCCAGAACTTCGAGATGGTGCGCCAAGTGTGCGACGTCCGGATTGGGGCGACCGTCGTGTACTGCGGGAAGGAAGCGGCCAGGCATATTGGCTGCGGAGATCAGAGCAACGCCTTTCAGCGCGGTCGCGAGCACCGACGATGGACGAGATCATGCTTCCCATACTGTGTCTGCCGAGGACAAGGAACGCAGGGTCTACGCGGAGCCGGGCCGCATTGACCGGATCGCGGAGGTAGGGGCGCTGGCTTGCAAAGCATTAAGCGGTCACGGCGCAGCTTAAGGTCGAAGGGACGAATCTGGGAGTAGCTCGTCCCCTCGAGTGGCTTAATAGGCAACGATTAATACGCAATTCTTAAGAAGCCATGGTAGACGCCGTTCGCGTCGAG
>JBAVOQ010000236.1:0-3657 GCA_049692235.1 Acidobacteriaceae bacterium
ACATGATCCGCGGGATGGTTTCCCGTCTCGCCGGTAGGCTCCGCGACAACGGCGGCGACGTCGAAGGGTGGCTGCGGCTCGTGCGTGCATATACGGTTCTCGGCGATCGCGATAAGGCCAAGAGTGCCGCGGCCGACGCCAAGCGCGCGCTTGCCGAGCATCCCGATCAGATCAAAAGGATCGACGATCTCGTCAAAGATCTTGGTAATTGAGGGCTGACAGCGGGAATCATGCCGGGAAAACCATACTCATGACGCGTAAGCAGCGGCGCCTGGTTCTGATCGGCGGCAGCCTCGGCGTGCTGGCGATTGCCGTTGCACTGATGCTCAACGCGTTCCGCGATTCCATCGTGTTCTTCAATTCACCGAGCGACGTGGCGGAGAAACATATTGGTCCGGGCACCCGCATCCGGCTTGGCGGATTGGTCAAGTCAGGCAGCCTCGTGCGCAGCGACAATCTGAAAGTCCGTTTCGACGTGACCGATGGGAACCATGAGATGGCGGTCGCGTATCAAGGTGTACTCCCCGATTTGTTCCGCGAGGGGCAGGGGGTCGTGGCCGAAGGCGCGCTCGATCGTTCAGGCATATTCAATGCCGACACGATTCTCGCCAAACACGACGAGACCTACATGCCTAAGGAAGTTGCCGACGCCTTGAAGAAGACTGGGCATTGGAAGGACAACTACGGACAGCGGGCGGCGATGCCGGCCGCGGGAGCTGCGAAGTGATTGCCGAACTCGGCCACTACGCGTTGATGCTGGCGCTGGGCTTGGCCGTGATCCAGGGCTCGATGCCGATCGTCGGCGTGCGCAGCAATGATCCGGTGCTCATGAGCATGGCGGCGCCGACGGCGCTGGCCCAGTTTGCTTTCGTCGCTATCGCCTTCGGCGCGCTCGCCGTCTGTTACGTCACTTCCGATTTCTCGGTGCTCAACGTCTACGAGAATTCAAACTCGGCGATGCCGTTGATTTATCGGCTCACCAGCGTTTGGGGAAACCACGAAGGCTCCATGATGCTATGGGTCTTCATCCTTACGTTGTTTGGCGCTCTAGTCGCCGCCTTCGGCACTAATCTGCCGCTGGGTCTCAAAGCCACTGCGCTCGCGGTGCAGGCCTGGATTGCTGCGGCCTTTCATCTGTTCATTCTCGTTACGTCGAATCCGTTTCTGCGCATTGCCGATGCGCCGTTCGAGGGCCGCGATCTTAATCCGGTCCTGCAGGATCCAGGCCTCGCGTTTCATCCGCCGCTGCTCTATCTCGGTTATGTCGGGTTCTCGATAGCGTTCTCGTTTGCAATCGCAGCACTGATCGAAGGCCGCATCGATGCCGCCTGGGCGCGCTGGGTGCGGCCGTGGGTGCTCGGCGCATGGATGTGTCTGACGCTCGGTATCGCCGGCGGCTCATACTGGGCTTATTATGAACTCGGCTGGGGCGGCTACTGGTTTTGGGATCCGGTTGAAAATGCCTCGCTGATGCCGTGGCTCGCCGGGACGGCACTACTGCATTCGGCAGTCGTGATGGAAAAGCGCGGCGCGCTCAAGGTCTGGACCATCCTGCTCGCGATTGTTGCCTTTTCGCTTTCGCTGATCGGAACGTTTTTGGTTCGCTCGGGTGTGCTCACGTCGGTGCACGCCTTCGCCACCGATCCGACGCGCGGCATTTTCATCCTCGCCATTCTGATCATCTTCATCGGCGGTGCGCTGTCGCTGTACGCTTGGCGCGCGCCGCTCCTCAAACAGGGCGGCCTGTTCGCGCCGATCTCGCGCGAAGGTGCGCTGGTGTTCAACAATCTGTTCCTCACAGCGGCCTGCGCGACCGTTTTCGTCGGCACACTTTACCCGCTCGCACTCGAGGCTTTGACCGGCGCCAAAATTTCGGTCGGGCCGCCGTTCTTCAACGCGACATTCGGTCCGCTGTTCGTTCCGCTGTTGTTGGTCATGCCGTTCGGGCCGCTGCTCGGATGGAAACGCGGCGATCTGCTCGGCGCTGCGCAGCGTTTGGTCGCGGCGGCAATGCTGGCCGCGGTCGCCATTGCGGCGAGCTTCGCTCTGCAGCATGGCGGTCCGGTGCTGGCGCCTTTCGGCGTCGGCCTTTCGATCTTCGTCATGGCCGGCGCCATCGTCGACATTGCCGAGCGGACGATGATTCTCAGGATACCGCTCGGTGCGGCGTTGCGGCGCGCCGCCGGGCTGCCGCGTTCAGCGTGGGGCACTGCTTTTGCCCATTTCGGCATCGGCGTGACGCTAATGGGCATCGTCGCGGTGACGGCGTGGGGAAGCGAACGCATTGCCGCCCTTAAGGTCGGCGAGACCGTAGACTTGGCCCACTATCGGCTCACGTTCGAAGGCTTGTTCAACCGCCCCGGACCGAACTATCGCGAGCTCGTTGGGCGCTTCATCGTGCGCCGGACGAACGGCGATCTGCTCGGCATCATGGAACCAAGCCGCCGCACCTTCCCAGCCCGCAATATGGCGACGACCGAAGCGGCGCTGATGCGCCGCGGCGTGAGCCAGCTTTATCTGTCGCTCGGCGATCCGAATCCCGACGGCACGGTCCCGGTGCGCCTCTACTTCAAGCCGCAAGTGCTGATGATATGGCTCGGCGCCGTGATCATGTTCGTTGGCGGCGCCCTGTCGCTATCCGATCGGCGTCTGCGCGTCGGCGCCCCGCGATCCGCAAAGTCCAAGACCGCTTACGCCGGAAGCGCGAGGAAGTCGCCGCTTCGATCAAAATCTATGAGAAGCAACTAGCCCAAGCCCGCGGTATTATGGCGCAAACGCCGGAAGCTTTTTAACTGACGACTTCCCACTTTTCGAAGACGAGAAGAAGCCCCGACCGGGGCTAAAGGGAGGCTTGAACAGGGTCGGGGCTGAAAGTCACGCAATATATAAGTTTAGCGCATTACCGCGGATAAACAATGCCCCACGCATTCAAACCAAGACCCGATCATCCTGCCGTCCCGTTCCTCGTTCGGACGCACGCCGATCTGGGCGGCATAGTGCATGGAAAAACGAGCCCCCTCGAATAATGCGCGAGCGTGCGCGAATGCATGTCGGCGCCCCTGCTACGCTAGGCTAAACAATTCCTCCATCAAAGGGTAAGAATCGGGCGAAGCACCACCGCCTAGCTCGCGCCGCGCCGCCAGCGCCAGCATCAGCGCCGCGCCCATCGCGTGTGCGTGTCCATGAGCAAAAAGGTGAACACGAGCCCTCACCAGGCTGTTGCGATCACCGGTCGGCAAAGTCGACCCCGTACGTCGCTGAGACTCGGCCGCCTCACCCGCCGATCGCGCCGGCGCCGCAGCCAAAGCCGTCGATTAGAGCAAACAGAATTCCGCAAACAGGAAGCGGCCGGCGCCGCGCTCGGCACCCTCGCGTGCGACAGCACCACCGTCTACTCGCTCCGAGTTTTGGGCACTGAGACAACTCCACGCGGAGCGACAGGCCGCAAGCGAAGTCGCAGCGGCAGTCGGCAACCCAGGAAGAAAAAAATACCGGCGGAAATCTCGAAAACCGGCCCAAAGCTTTCACCGGACCTCATGCGATTTGTACTCGACAGCCTGACGGAAAGCGGAATCGTTTCCACATATTCAGCCGCCCTGTTCCACCTTACGCAGTCTTCCTGCGATAATTGAACGCCGAATTAGATAACGTATTTGC
>JBAVOQ010000237.1:0-1939 GCA_049692235.1 Acidobacteriaceae bacterium
GGAACTTGCTACTGTTTGGCGGAGCGGATTAGCCAACTACATCAAAACGCAAAGCGAATTCGGCCGAGTGCTCCTCAATACGCACCAACGTTGGCTCGGCCACATGCAGGCAACGGCAGAGTTGGGACCCGCGTTCGCCTCAAAATTGCTCACGGCATTTTGCCGCTTGGCAGGAATGGGCTACGCGGTCGTTAACGGTGACGGCCGAAAATTACCGGCAGCTGATTAGTGACGGCCGGCAGCTGGCAGAGCTTGAAACTCGCGTCGTCCCTGTAGCCGACGCCGCGGACGAATGATCCATCTCACATGTGATGCTCCCAGTTGATCGAATACTACTTTCTGAGTGTCTCAACGTACGCGGCAATGTCATCGGCCGCGGAACGACTTAACGCCATTTGCGGCATCTTCGGATGCGGCTCGAGCAGAAAATAGGCGAGCCGCTTGGCATCGAAATTTGATGATCTGGCAATAGCTGCGAAAGGCGCCACATCGGCGTTCGCGCGTTTCTGGTTGGGCGAGACAACGTGGCACGAGGCGCACCACCGTTTGGCGAGATCGAGACCATGTGCAGCATCGGCAGCGTAAGCGGCGGCCTCGGAAAGGAGCAACGCCCCTGCTGCGATCGAAGCAAGCTTGATAGCGTGCATGAATGATCCTTCTCATGATGAGACAATCCGATAGTCCCAACTCATAACGGCTGTACGTTCCTCAATCAAATCCTCAGCGTTTGACTGGTTCAACGCCGTCCTCGATGGGTGACGCCACAAAGCGTATTGCCCGCAAACATGGCGGGTAGGTCTAACTTGAGGCGTTGCCAAATCTTGATGCACGGGGTCGCTCCCCAAAATGTGCTCTCGGCGGAATAGGGTCGTTGATGAACAGGGAGTGTGCTAGCAAGCAAGATAGCGACATGCGGCCCTCGATTTTCGGCTGCCGGCCCAGGGCGTCGTAGAAAATACTTTCGTGACTCTAATCCGAGAGACACGATTAAAAATATTTGGTGTCGAGATCCACAGTCGCTTCGATGCCGAGCTGATCGAAATTGGCCTCCAGCCACTGGTCGGCCCGCGCGCGCCCCATGCTGTGAAGATGCTGCAGAAAATCCCAATCGGCGTTCAATCTGCTTGACCACGAAAACGCCCTGATGAATTCCTCGGCTTCAATCACATGCACGAGCATGCGCTTGCCGCCGGTCATCCTGCCCTGCTCGATCAGCTTGTTATAGGATGCGATCATCCGCATTTCACGAATGAGCGCGGTATTGAAGCTGATCTCTTGCATGCGATTCATGATCGCCGGCGAGGTGGTCGGAACCCCGGGGCGCTCAGCCGGGGTGATGTGGACCATCAGGATGTCACGCGTCTCGCACTCGTAGACCAGCGGATAGATCGCGGGATTGCCCGCATAACTACCGTCCCAATAATACTGGCCGTCAACCTCGACAGCCTGCATCAAGAGCGGCAGGCAGGTCGAAGCGAGGACGTGCTCAACGCGAAGCTCGTTGCCGGCGAATATTTTCACTTTCGCCGTTTCAACATTGGTAGCGCACAGAAACAACCTGACTTCCGTTTGCCGGCGAACGCGGTCGAAATTGATGGCCTCGGCCAGCAGGTCCTTGAAGGGATTGTAGTTGAACGGATTCATCTGATAGGGGGACGCGAAGTAGGTCATCGGCTCGAGGAACCAGAAGCCGGGCGAATATTCGAGCCCGAAATCGGGATTGCCTTTGTCGAGCATGGAAGGCCTGAAAAGTCCGCGTTCAGCGAGGGCGGACACTTTTCGCCAATAGACGCGCAGTGCATCCCGCGCTCCCTCGCGGCCGCCAGCCGCCAGGCCATCGGCGAACACGACAGCGTTGACCGCTCCGGCGCTCGTTCCTGTAATGCCCTCGAATTGCAGGGCCTCCTCTTCGAGCAGGCGATCGAGCACACCCCAAGTG
>JBAVOQ010000238.1:0-3067 GCA_049692235.1 Acidobacteriaceae bacterium
CCCGGCGCCGGCCTGCAACTGTTTCCGTTCAGCGAGCCGCGCTATCGCGGCGAGCACACCGCGGTGGGCGCCTGGCTGGGACCGCTGCGCGCCTTTGGCGAGTACAACTTCAACGACTACTGGGGAGCCACAAACACGTGGCGCCCGCGCAATCAGGTGCTCGCCGGATTCGATTACTGGAAGGCTGCCCACGTGAACGACCTCGCGCGCGCCTGGTGGACAGAGATCTGGAATGGCCTCTATTGGCAAAGCAGCAATGAGTTCACCGACCGATATGACTCCATCGTCTTCGCCAACTCCGTTCGCCTCGGGGCGCGGGCGCCGAACCGCGGCATGCTCTCCGCGCTGACGCCGTACCTGTTGGCCCAGAGTTCCCGCACAAAGTACAACAAGCCTGGGCAAACCACCGACTTCTACTGGGAGAACAGCTTCATCGGCGGAGGAGGGATGCGCATGACCCCGTCATTGCACGCTGGCCCTGAAGGCTCGCGAGGGATTACGCGCTTCGTGATTTACGGGGAATACCTCGACACAGCCGTCTACTACGGACCGGTCGCGCCGCCAACCGTGCCGCGATACGACATTCGTGTCGGCGTGGGAGTGAGCATCGCCGACTGGTTCAAGTAGCTCAATGGCGCGAGAGGGGAGGGCAGGACGATGAAACGCATCGAAGCAATTTCCTGGTTTCTTCTATCTGCGGGCTGTGTCGCGGGGTTTGTTGGATGCGGATCTTCGCCGCAAGTCGGCGGGGGCGGCTCGCAAGGATCGAGCATTTCCGCGGTTAGCGTGGCGTGCACGCCCACGGGCATCCAGGCCAATCAAACGAGCCAGTGCACGGCTACGGTCTCCGGCACGGGCAGTTACAGTTCTGCGGTAACGTGGTCGGCGTCCGGCGGCACAGTCACCCAAGGCGGGGTCTTCACGCCTTCGGGTGCGGGCACGGCAACCGTTACCGCGACATCTACGCAAGATTCCAGCAAATCTGGCGCGGCCACAATCGCAGTGAGCACTGCTCCCATCGCTTACCAGTTGTATGGCCTAGACTACAGCCCGTACGTAGGCTCGCAAAGCCCCAGTGCCGGCTCGACGATCAGCGACGACCAGATCACGCAGCAGCTCGAATTGGTGGCGCCGTACACGAAAACGATTCGCACCTATACCTGCACCGGGCTGGAGCATGTAGCGCCGATTGCCAAGAAGCTTGGGCTCGGGGTTTACCTCGGCGTCTGGATCGGGCCGAGCGATGCAACCAACCAGGCCGAAATTGCAGACTGTGTTTCGATTGCAAACAGCGTTGGAGTCGAGGCAATCGTCGTGGGCAGCGAGTCGTTGCTGCAAAACTACGTGACCCCGCAGCAGCTCATCGCCTACATCAAAGAGGTTCGAGCGGATGTCCCGGGCGTCCCGGTGACGACGGCCGACACGGTCACAATGCTCGAAAACAACCCGGACGTAGTGGCCGCCTGCGACTTCGTCTACGTGAATTACTACCCCTTCTGGGAAGGAGTCGCGCTCTCGTCGGCGCTGGCCGGCCTGAATGCAGAGGATGCTTACCTTCGTGCGGCTTATGCTCCGAAGGAGGTGATTGTCTCAGAGACCGGCTGGCAGAGCTTCGGCTCGGACGTTGGCAGCGCAGCGCCTTCGGCCGAGAACGCTGCGTACTATTTTCTCGACTTCGAATCCTGGGCACAGGCCGGCCAAAGGAAGACCTTCTACTTTGAGGCGCACGATGAGCCCTGGAAGGGAACCGATGACGGCTGGGGAATCTGGGACGACACCCTGACGATGAAGCCGGGCATGATGGCTGTTTTCAACGGCGAGACGATCGCCGACAACTGGTCCTGCGGCGCGACTCCGGGCGGCAGCGGATCGCCCATTCTGCAGTTCACTTCGGTTCCCTCGCTGGGAAGCAGTGCGCTGCTGGAGGGACAGGAGTGGCACGAGCCCCCGGCGAATTACTACGTCGTTGTCTATATCCACGTGGGCTCGGCGGGCTGGTGGGTGAAGCCATACGCGGCGAATCCGAACACCCTCATCAACTGTGATGGATCCTGGTCAGCCAACATCGTGACTGGAGGCAGCGATGCCTCTGCAGATACGATTACGGCCTTTCTGATCCCAACCTCGTACAGTCCGCCGATCCTGGAGGGGGCAAGCAGTCTGCCTCAGGCGCTGTACACGAACTCGGTTGCAAACGTGACGGCGCAGCGCTGACGCGGCGGGGTTTCGGCCTGGCTACCTGCTTGTCTCTTCCAACGCCCACTGGAGCTTCTGCATGACCGTTTGCAGCTTGTGCACGTCCGGCTGCCGTTTCTCACTGGAGCCAGTGGTGAATCGATGCTCTTTTTGCGACAAGTCTGGCAAATGGTTTTCGAGGATGGCTTATCGATTCTGGTAAGGGGTAAGGAATGAAGTTTATTCAAAAGACGATTGATCCCAAAGTCTGCTCGATAACCAGGAAGCTAAACCGCGCCCGATGAGGATTCAATGAGGAATATCAGCCGTGCGTATCAGGACGGTTCCGTCCGGTTCAACACGGCCGGAGAGGTATTTGCTTCGTGCGATGTCTTCAATGGCTGGGCGATTTTCTCGGAACACTTCCAGCTTGTTTCTGTTATCGCCGTGGAAATGGTCATCGAGCGCCTCCCTGCTGATAGCGCATCGAACACGCTGCGCCCTGTCCTGACCCCAGAACACGATTACGTCACGACTGGCGTCATGCCGTTCTTCCGGTGCGGGGAAGATCAATTCTTTGTTATCCCACGCTACCTGCCACGCCGTGAATTCGCTCGGCCGGACCTGCAGACGCGCGAAATTTCCCTCATGCAGGCTGAGAAGATCGGACTCGGCCATTTCCCTGAATCCCGCTTGCTCATCCGCTGCAATGTTGCTCTTCACCCACTCGGCGATATACGTGCTTGCCTGTTTCCGATCCATGCGCCGCCGCACCACGTCCCCAACGAGTTGGCGCAGCGCCTCATGATGCCGCTGGCGGAAAGGATTGGGATCGCCCAGGGATTGCCTCACGGCGGCGTAACGCTCGGCCGACCGCTCATAGGCCCAGATG
>JBAVOQ010000239.1:0-97203 GCA_049692235.1 Acidobacteriaceae bacterium
AGGCGGTGTGAATGTGCAAATCGATAAGGCCGCTTCCCACATTCACACCGCCACGACGACTACGACGGGGATGAATATTTCCCCTAAACCAGCTGGCTAAGGGATACGCATTCTGAGGGCAAGGTCACCTTCGGTGGAGTGTCTGGATCAAGAAGTCGGTCGGAAAGGTCAAGGAAATTAGGTTGATCCAGACCGCCGAGAGGATTGCCTTCTTCATCCGCGACAACCAAAACACCCGCAAGGCGAATATCAAAAGCTCGATTAGCACCGATATTTCTCAGCGTTACTGTGGAATCAATACTCCACAGATCAATCAAAAACGTATCAATCTTCAATTGGGCTCCCGAACCTACCTCCAGCCGCGCACGTTCCTTTTCAATCATCAGTTCGAGTTGAGCTTTTGCCCATACGACACTCCCGTTTGCAGCATTCGCAGAATCCGCAGTCGCATTCGCCGCGCGACGAGTTTCCCACGACTGCCAGCCTATGACGATAAGCGTGGCGAGTATAGCCCAGGTAGTGATTCCTTCGGGCCATGCTACGAGTACGTACCACCATGGCAGGTAATTTGCGGGGTCTTGGCACTTGTCTGCGCTGCCTGTCTTTTGTTCGGGGGAGACGGTAACTGCGGCACTATTTGCTTGGCACTCTCTTTGATATTTCTGGGCGACTCCGTGTTCCTTGTATGTCACAAATACGATTGCGCCGATGATAATGGCACCACAAATTACCCATCTCACCAGAATCGGCAACCTTCTCAGCATGATGGGGAGAATGTAGCACAGAAATCAGTGGGGGATGAACGACGCCATCGGACGCCCGGGGGGAAAGCTCCCTATGAGATTTCGTGATTACTTCTGGACTGGTTTGACGCCAATCAAGACCGTTACGTCCGCAGGGGCGTTCGGATTCCCGACCCCCATAATGAATCCTCCGCCCCTTTCCGGTGAATCTTCTGCAGCCACGCTCAAGTCACCAATGAGAGAAAGCGAAGCTCGAATGCTGGCTGTTAAAGCTGTGTCGGAACCTGTCACATGAATGCCGAGGTCGAATCCTCCCACCGGCTGGATAGATGCGGTTGAATCTGTCACATTCAGTCGGCCTTCTCTGAATGCGGTAATAATCTGCCGGGCCAGCACGGCTGCTTCGGCATCCAAAGCATACGAAACCACGTTGACGTGCTTACCTCGGAACGGTAAACAAACCTCGGCAATCGCCAATTCCTGGGCCGGCGTCAATCGCCTTGGCGCGATCTGGGCTTCGAGTTTCGTTCGAGCAAGGCGTTCGCGTTCTGCCGCTTCCTGGGCTTCCGCCGCTCTTTGCGTAGCCTTCGCCGTCTCCGCTTTGTTTGCACCGATAGACTGCTTTGCCGTGTCTGCCTCGAGCTGCAATTTTCCTATCTCTATGTCTTTTGACCTCAGATCCTCCTGTAACTTCCTATCTTTGGCCGACTCTAGTAGCCCCTGTGCTACCGATAATTGTTTCGATCGCAAGACCGTCAGACGAGTTGTCAGCACGATCCAAAGCGCGGCCACGGTGGCCGCCGCGAGACCCCACAACATCCAATGATTCCAGAAGTCCACGGCACGGGCGAGATCTCTAACACGCCGCGTAAGGGTTTGGATTTCTGACGCGTTCCCGGAGATTTCGGACTGGATAGCCGCTGGAATAATCATCACTTCCTTGCAGTGAAAATTCTCATCGTGGCTCTCCCACGCGGGGTACCCCAAATCTCGTCTTTGAGACGTGAAGGTTCACTTCCATACCCACACAATCCTACGCCGGGTGCCCCAGGTCTCGTATTCGAGCCCTGGGATGGATTCAAGCCGTCGGGTGTAGAACATTACCCCTTCTTAGAGCCCGCCTTCGGCACGCTTTCATGCGCGATAAAAGATGATCATGCGTGAAGCTGTTAGCGCGAGATAGCCACCGAGATGCCCGTTTCCCAATACTTATGTTACTCGGTTGGAGTGATCCTCTGTGGAAGGGTTTCTGGCACGGATATTTCCTTCGCGGCCGGCTCTGACCAGCTCACCAGAACGACCAGCCAGCGGCCAGCTAGCTTCCGCAGTTCCCACATATGGCTTCCCGTCGCCTCTTTGAAGGCGGGGTCCCCCGCCAGGGAAAACGTCGTTTTATAGTTCGCGGTCAGAGTCACACCATTGCCTGGTCCACGAAGGTGACGGTCGGATATCTCGATAGAGTGAATCTGAGCAGTTCCCTGTACCAGGTGCGCGAGAACCGCCTTTCGGCCATGCACCGACGGGCTGTCCGGAGGCCGGAATTCGATCTCCTCAGCGCAGAAATCCAGCAAGCTTCGCGCTTCCCCGGCAATTTCAAGGTCGATCCACGCTGAGTGGATTCGCTCGATTGCCTGGATGGTGTCTTTCGTAAGGCAGTCCATAGGCTTTCAGATGGATCATAGGCCCCATCAACACGATTGCAAAAAGTGCCGAACTCTTGCTTAGGTTGAAAAAGGATGTGGGAGTGGTACATTTCCGACCTGGCACAGAATTTCCACCGAAAACGGTAGAATGACTATAGAGGCCTGTACGCGTCCAGTCGCTCATTTGGCACGCAACATGCGTTTTTTCGCCCGCAACAGGAAAATTACCCTGCTCCAGGCATAAAAAACCTACGGAGCCATATAGAATCAACAACTTGCCCCATTCAAAGCCTCTACATAATCCTTCAACTTCGCTGTATAATCCTTCAACTATCCCGCATAATCCTTCAACTATTTAGCATAATCCTTCAAGTATTCGCCTGTTCACCCCCCAAAACCCGCCCAACCGCGCGTCCGCTCCACCACCCCAAAGCACCCTTCTGCCTTTCGTAGCCCTCTGGAGCCATTCCGCCTTCCACCCTCGTAAAATAGAGCAGGCATTCCGGGCCAAAAGTTCAGCCATGCCCGTCGCTACGAAGGGAAAATCCCGCACCATCCTATGATTCGTTCCTATCAAGGCAAATCCCCCATCATTCCGCAATCCTGCTATGTAGATGTCTCCGCGCAAATCATCGGCGACGTCACCCTCGGCGAGCATTCCAGCATCTGGATGAACGCAGTCATCCGCGGCGATGTGCACTCCATCCGCATCGGCGCCAACTCCAATGTGCAGGACTGCTCGGTGCTGCACGGCATGCGCTATCGCTACCCCGTCATCGTCGGCGACTGGGTTACGATCGGCCATAATGCCACAGTCCACGGATGCATCGTGGAAGATGCCTGCCTGATAGGCATGGGCGTTGTGATCCTGAATAATGCCCGCATCGGCGAAGGCTCCATCATCGCTGCCGGCGCAGTGATTCCAGAAAACACCATCGTCCCGCCGCGTACGCTATGGGCCGGCGTTCCAGGCAAGCAGCGCCGAGAACTCACCGACGCCGACCGCGAGACAATCTTGATGTACGCGAAAAACTACCTCGACTACACCAGGATCTATCTGGAAGAATCCGCCGCCGCATCCTCTTCTGAGCCCGAAGCAATCTGATTCCCGACACCGTACACTAATCAAGAGAGCTATTTTTTGGAGCGAACAAGCATGGCACACATGGTTCAATGCGCGAAGTACAAGACGCAGATGGAAGGGCTCGACGAGCCGCCTTTCGACAGCGATTTCGGCAACAAGATTTATCACAGCGTCTCCAAACAAGCCTGGGGCGAGTGGTTGGAGCGGCAGAAGATGTTGCTGAATGAATATCGCCTGCAGCCATGGACTCCCGAGGCGCAGGAATTTCTGGTCGAGCAGATGAACCAGTTCTTCTTCGGCGAAGGCTCCGCCATGCCGAAGGAATATGTTCCTCCGACTGCATAGAAATTTTGTGGAACGTGTTTCGGGTCGAGACGTCGGTGTAAACTGTGTCAGACCCTGCGTTCATCTCTTGAACGCGACCGTCGGGACGTGGCTCAGCCTGGTAGAGCACTCGCTTGGGGTGCGAGGGGTCGGCAGTTCAAATCTGCCCGTCCCGACCAATCAAATCATAAGGTTACAGGGTCTATCTGGGAATCGGATCGGGACGCTGTAGCGGAAACTGTAGCGGGGGGTTTGGCCCTGCCTTTGGCGTCGCCCCTTACTGGACCACGGCAGTGGGCGGTTTGTCTAATAGGGCTACTGCCTGCGCCTTGGCTGGTAGAGGGATGTGAGTGTAGAGCTTGCGCATCTCCTTGGTGACATGCCCCGTCAGATCCTCAATGACCGAGACCGGCGTTCCCGTCTCCGCCAGCTTGGTCACAAATGTATGCCGCAAATCATGCATCCTGCACTCGACGCCGGCCGCTTTCTTGGCTGTCCGCCATGCCGTTTTCCACGATGCCAGCGGTTTCGTCTTGTCCAGGCCCCAGGCCGTCATCTCGCCGCGCTCCGCAGATCCAGCGCCCTTGAACATCATTTTCTGGGATGGGAAGATGAAGTCGGCAGGTTTGGCATCTGGCCAGCGGGTTCGCCACTCCATGAGCGCCTCTTTCGCCGGCGGATTTAATGGAATCACCCGACCCGCGCTTCCTTCCGTCTTTGCCATTTCCCCCACCGTAAACGTAGGCGGCTTTTGCAGGAAATCGACCTGAGACCACCGAGCAGTGCGTAATTCTGCATTTCTCAAACCTGTGTTCGAGAACATGACCACGGCGGTGTAGAGGCTAGGCTGGACGCTGTCGCGACAAGCCTGAAGAAGCTTCGTCTCCTGCTCCGGGTCCAATTTTTTGCCCTTAGTCCTTGGTTTGTTGGGGAGCATCTTCACTTCATCAGAGATGGACGTCCATAACTTTTTCGACTTTAGGATCATGCGCACGGTGGAGATTTCCATGTTGATCGTTCGATTGGAGGCACCCTCGTCCTGGCGCTCGCCCTTGTATAGGCCGATGTCTTCGGGCGCGATCTCGTTCAACAGCATTTTGCCGAAATACTTGTTGAGGTGCGCCAGATTGTAGTTTTGAATGGCGACGTATGCCTTGCTCCAATCTGCCCGGCTCGACTCCATCCACTTCTTTGCGGCGACCTTAAACGACGTGGGCTTGCCCTTTTGGGGAAGGTTGTTTTTGCGCTGGTTAAGATCCGTGATTTTTTGGGACTCAGCTAGTTTGGCAAGTTCCTTGCTCGTGCTGCCGGTCGATACCTGGTAACGGTGTCCGTCTTTGCTGAACCAATACCACCAAATTTTCCCGCGTTTATACAGGCCCATGATCTGCTCTCCATTCCGAAGGTTTTCTGGCGATGGCGATCGCCTCAACCGCCTTTTGCTTTTCGCGTGCCCGGTGTTTGGCCTGATTTTTCGCTTTTCGCTCGAGATGTTTCGGATCGGCCGCCTGATGGGCTAGCTGGCACACGCTCCCGCAGAAACGGTCCATCTCTCTGAGAGAGACGCGATATATCTTTTTGCATTGTGGACAAAGCCTCACCTGGCCCAACTCTCCGTTGGCGTCGAGACGCACCATCGACATGACGGCATCGGCTTCTGTTGCAGTGAACCGTCCCAGTTTCACTTGAAACGATCCGGGGATGGCATCGGGAACCAGCCCGAGGCGCCACTCATCGAAGACGAGGGTGTAAGACACACACGGGCGAAAAGAATATCCTGCGAGGCGCTCATTCAAAGCGATGTGCAGCTGGTTCGCCTGTTCCCAGAGGACCTTCATCTGCGCGGCCAGTTCTATGTGCCGCGGCGTTCCTGCCCTGCCCGGCGCGTCTCTGCCTTGCGGGAACATTTCCGCGTGAATCTCTTTGTCGATTCGATTCAGCTCTAGTGTCCCGGCCCGCAATTCCTCCAGGTCCACGCGGATCGACCGGAGGCGTTCATGGGCCGGCGTTCCCTGGGAGGCGTTGAGACAGAGCACAGCTATTTCGGCATCATTCCGAAGCAGGCGTTTGTATTCTCGTTCATCCTGATTTGTTTGGAGAAGAGGAAGCGGGCGAGACTGCGCGGGTGGAACGCTCGACTTGTAGTTCGTTTTCGGCTTTTTCGTTACCACGATGCCCGTAGCCATACTGCAACTACTATTACGCTTGCACGTGGGAGTATGTCAAAGTACGCTTCGGGGCATGAACAGTAAATCAGCACCTCTAGGCCGTATTTATAGTATTCCGGAGGCCGCGCCGACCATGGGTCTCAAGCCCAAGGGTCTTTGGGGAATGGTCGCCCGGCAGGAAATCGAAACCATCAAAATTGGCCGGCTGCGAAAAATCAGCGAGCGCGCCATTCAGGAATATCTCGAGCGCAACACGTCGCCCGCGATGCGAGATTGCATGTGAAAACGGCCTCATCTGCTACGTTTTCCGCTACAGTCCGAGCGCAATTCAGACGGATTCCCGCGCTGAGTCGGCACTCGGATGGAGCCGACCGCTCGTCGAGGTTGCGAGGGCGTGGCTTGGAGTGGCCAATATGACTACCCGCAGCAGCTCCAAAAAAGCGCTGGCAGTCGCATTCCTTCGCGAGCAACTTTCAAGCGGACCGAGATTACAAAAGGAACTACTCGCCGGCGCCGGATGTAGCGAACGCACTCTACAACTGGCCGCTCGCCTGGTCGGCGTTGAACGAGCACGCGACGGGCTTCGCGGGCCGTGGGTGCTTCGGCTGCGATGACAACTTTTGCTCTATTGGTGAGACGCGCCCAGGAGTCCCCACATTCACGACTGCGGGTAGGTGTGCCCAGGCATCGCCAAAAGATAAGCCGCCCTGCGGAGGGCGGCCAGTAGAAAGGTAAGACTCTATATGAAACCAACCGTACCGACTTCGTACTTCGATGTCAAGGACGAACGCCCGATGGGGCGCGTCGCAATAGACGACTTCGAGTCGATTCTGGCCGAGGTCAGGAATGTTCCAGAGGAACCTGAGAATCTGAAGAACCAGAAGAACCAGAGGAACCTGAAGAACCTGATTGAGCAACGCGCCGAAAAAAACCGGCGCTATGCCGACACGCCGTCCCTTAAAGCGTTTCTCGAAAACACCGTCGAACAAGACAGGACTCCCGACCATGAAACGTGGCGAAGTCCGGCCTGGTTTTTGGCGCGCGAGTGTAAGGGCCGCTCGGAACTTCAAATGCTCTCCGGACCGCAGGCGTGGAAAAAAATCCGGCCGCTTCTCAAGAAAATCGAGAATGCCCATTCCCAAGGAATTTCGGACGAAGAATTCGGCATGGACTTCATGGCCTGCTGGCAGAAGATCAAAATTCTGCCTGGGCTCGATGTGCTGGAAAATGCGTTGCGGCGATCTGCCTCCATAGGACTCGGCCTTCTGGTGGATCGCGGCCTGTTGTATTCGAGATTTATCGCGTTGGCGGCCAGTCTGCAGCAACTATGCGGCGATAGCCCGATTATGTTGCCCACAAGGAGAATCGGACCGCTTCTCGGAGTCACCCACATAACCGCTTCAAGATTGATCCGGTTCGCCATCGAGGATGAGCTGATTCGGCGGACTGAGACCCACAATTACGCCAAACATCGTGCGGCGCGATATAGATTTGCGATCGAACGCTGGCCACATCTGAGTCTGACTGGAGAGGACTGATGAGTATTCGCAGAATGATCGGAGCGTGGTGTTATTTCGACGAGGCGTGGGAGATGATGTCCAGGGTACGGCTGGTTCCACCCGTCGACCGCGGCGATCTGTACGCCGAGTTTATTTCCTTCATCGCTCACCTGCAGGTTGCCAGCGGCGAGCAGCCGATGGTCCTGCCCGTCGGAATAACCGGCGCGGAGCTGGGTCTCTTGCCTAGGACGGTAAGCATCTTGATCGGCTGGGCCATTGAAGACGGATTGCTGACCTTGGTCGAGGCACATAACTTCACCCAACACAGAGCGCGATCGTTTAGATTTGCGCTGGAAAAATATCCTGGGATCGGTGGTGATCACGTCAACCTAGAAGACGAGATCACCATTCGGCTGGAAGGCGATCAGATGGTCGTCGCCGTCGACTACAGTATTCCCCCGGTGCCCAGATTTATCCGGTATGCGGGGCCGCCTGTCAACGAGTCAACAGGCGCCCCTGTAGTCGATGCCGTCCGCCAGCGTGTGCGTACCAGCATGGTCAGCAAGTCCACCGCCAGGCGCGCGAAAGCCAAAACGGGCGGTCCGGCATGACCGGGAGATCATTGAAGCTCCATCGTCTAGTGGACGTTCCAGCGCCGTCGAAGACCGGACCCTGGGGCGGCTGGACACTTTACGCAGACAAGAAGTCGCTACACCTGCTCGTCGGTGGCAACGAGATCTACGGAATCCGCCTCGAAGAGATCCACGATTCGCCGTCGATGTTGGACTGGATCATGCAGGTATCCCACAAGCGCTGGGCTACCGACAAGATCCTGGCCGATCTGGTCCACGCACTCGATCAACTGTTCGATCCTCAAAAGAATTTCTGCTCACTGGGTCGCGCCCCCAGAACGCCGAGAATCGCCACCGCGAGATCCTCGAAGCGGAGATTCCCTGTCGGCACTCGTGTGCACTTGCTGTGTGCGCCTGAGTATGCCGGCGAGGTGATCGGCTTCGATGGTGATGCCGTCCTGGTCGCCTTCCGGGTGGGCGAGCAGATTGCGACCGGCAGACACAGTCCGGATGCACTGGAGACCATGGAAGGGCAGGCCGCATCATGACCAACGCCGAATTGCAAAAATTCTTCCCGCTCCACAGTCGCGTGCTCTTGAAATCCTGTCCACACGGCGAACCGGGAACGGTGATCGGCTTCGACCGCGGCAAGATCCTGGCTTGCTTCCGTGACCTCGACTTGACCGGCAGGCATACCCCGGATCGGTTGTTGTTGGTCGAGGGGAGCGCCGCAGAAAACGCCAATTCTAAGACGGATACGCTACAGAATCCGCTACACTTTGCGGGCGTAATCGAGGAAGCTATATGACACGACTACCCTTACAAGCTATCGACCCCTCGCCTGTGAAGCGTGGATGCGGCATAAAGGCCGGGAGTCGCGTGCGCGTGAATTGGGGTGCGTTTCCCCGCGAAGGAACCGTACTCGCGCGGTCCGGCGACAAATGGAAGGTTCATTTTCCGGCGCAGAATCTGATCCGGCTTTGCGGTGAGAAGGAACTGGAGGTCATGCCGATGGAGGTGCGAGAAGCATGAATATCCAGGCGCGATTGATCGTGGGGATTATTCCGAAGCCACAAAGATCGCCGCCGAAACCTCGACGTGTTTCGCAAGTGATGACTGAGCGCGAGCGGCGCATCCGCTTTCATGACTGCAATATCAACCCGAAAGGAAAACCATCATGGCACTAAATCCATTTCGACCGGAAAAGCCCGTCGAACCCATAATCAGTCGAGGCGCTCCCAGCGGCAACGGCAGCACGGATGCAATTCCCGAACTGCGACACGATCCGATCAGCCCGAGTAGGACCGCGCCGAATCCAATCGGGGTAGGCACTCACCCGCTATCGACGCCGCCTGGCTTGCGCGATGTGCCCGGTGGCCCGTTCGATCCCAGCACAGCCGATAAGCGTTGAGTGCTGGCAGGAGTCCACGAACCAACGGAAAGGAGATGACAATTGCCAATCGAGCGAACGAATAAAAAACGCACGCAACCCGATAAAGCGCGGCGGCGCGAGATTGCGATCGCCGCGCTGCTGATGGCCAGCGGGCGTGCTGAAGCGGCGAAGCGTGCCCGCGTCTCTGTGAGCACTCTTGAAATGTGGCTGCGAGATCCGGCGTTCATCGCGGAATACCACACTGCCGCGCGGAACGTGATGGAGACGGTCCGCGCGCGACTACGAGCAGAAGCGGTTCACGCAATCCGAATTCTGCAGCAGATTGAGGACGATTTGGAAGCCCCACACCAGGCCAGAGTTTCTGCCGCGAGCGCGTTGCTCAAGTACGGACTATGCAGCCTTCGCGGCGCGGAAGCGAGAGTTGGGAAGTGACTGACGGTGCCAGACGATGACGACCCCCCAAGCAAAGCTACGGTTTCGAGAGCGTGCAATTTCGGCTCTGCTGACATGCCGGACGATCAAGAAAGCCGCGGAGGAGGCCGACGTTTCTGAGCGCACGATGCTGCGTTGGATGAAAGATGAGTCATTCTGCGCGGACTATGAGCGGGCGAAGCGGGAGTTGCTTTCCGGCGCCATCAACCGGCTGAGGCTTGGAAGTTTCGATGCAGCGATGAGGCTGCACAGGACGGTGGTCGACAGGAATGCTCCTGTGGCAGTGGCAGTCTCGGCAAGTGGAAGGCTGCTCGACATATTGCTGGAGGCTGTCAAGCACGAGGATCTTTCACATCGGCTCGACAAACTTGAGGAGCTTATCGAAAAAGGAGACTTGTGACGACCGACATTGAACGACGGATACAGGAACTCGAGCTTCGCGTCGACGCTAACGCAGTCGCAGTTCTACATCTCGCCGGTGGGATTGTTCATCGCATCGCCGGTTCGCCCCGGCATTTTTTCGCGCTTGCGGAAGCCGCGACTGCGTTCGTAGTGGCTGCGCGTGCCGGCGAACCCATCCCGGAAACAAGCCTGAATCAAGAGCTCACATGGATTCGCGACGCCTGGCGCATCGACGGGCCTGGCTACTTATTTGAAATGTTGCAGGTTCAATTGCTCGGACCCACACCACGCGGCGAAATTAACCCGGAATAATCCAGGAGAAAACGACATGGACCCAAACGACACCATCACGGAAGCCAGCAACGCCAGCATCGATCTAGATGCCGCGCGCGCGGCCGTAGCGAATACGAAGGCCGCATTGCAGCAGCAGGAATTGGAAATTCTCGCAGAGGAACTGCGCCGAGCAGAGGAAGCCAACGAAGTTTTGGTGCGAGAATGCCGCGCAGCACAAGATGTCTTCGATGGTCTCGATAAAAAAGTGGAGGCGCAAACCCACGTTTATTACCAGGCCCGCACCCGCAAAGCTGGCGCGCCGATGGCCACTCAGGTCTATCGGGGAAACGGAATGCCGCGCTATGCCACACATGCGGAGAAAGAGGAATGGCGCGCCGGCTTAGTTGTGCACCTCACAGAAGAGGAAAATGCGAACGCTGCCGCTGCTGCTGCGCTCGCGGAACTATCCCGCCTTCAGGGTGAGAGGCGCATGGCAACGACCAAGCTACAGGATTTGAGTTGGAAGGAACACGATGCACGTGTGTTGGCGGACGGGCTGAGAAAAAGGTTGGAGAAGATGAAGCCGCGTGGCGTAGCGGCTGGCCCGTGGGTGCCTCCGAATCCTCCGGACAGTCAAATCATGCTGCTCACGAACGATCATTCAGTCCGGAGCGATCCTGCTACGAGCCAGTACGTCGATACCAGCGGAATACCACATTTCAAGTAATCAGGTTCGGGGGGCGGCGGCCATGCCGGCCGACTCCATCGAGGTTCGTGCGACCTTGATTCGCTGCCCGATTGGGGGGACGGGAGACGGACCCGCCTCCCCTTCACTTTTGCCAGGAGGTGTCATGGATTATTCCAGCCATTTCGAACTGCCCAAATTGCGGCGTGAGCGCAGGCAGGCAGAAAAGTTGCGGCCGATCGTGGCCCGGCAGTGCATTTGCCCAAACGCCGGCCAAGCGGATGCCGAGGGCTACATCCGCACGAGCCCGGCTTGCGAGGTACATCGTCCACATCGACCCTGGGGCGGCGTTCCAATTGCGCGGCTACCAACACCCGAAGAAAAAGCCGAAGTCGAAGCCGCTATTGTCGCAAAGCGCCAGGCCGACATCCTTCGACAGAAACAGAAGCGCGAGCGGCTTGCGCGGATGCGGTAGTGATGCCGGACAGTTCCTCCAGGCTTTCCCCATTGCCCGGGCACGCGCCCGCTATCGATTCCGCAATGGTTTCCATCATCCCGCGCCCAGCGATCGCACACAGCCAATCTGTGGCCCGGCATCCGGGGGAATCGACGCGATTCTGAATCAGAAAGACTGTAGCGGAAATTGTAGCGAGTCTATATAGAAATGTGGGTAATTGGCGGTACAGGACAATCATGATCGAATCACTTGTAACCCCTATGAACACAGCATCATCGCATACACGAGCAAGTGAGAGGAAATCGCGGGAAATATAGAGCACTCGCTTGGGGTGCGAGGGGTCGGCAGTTCAAATCTGCCCGTCCCGACCAATCAAATCAGTTTCTTTCACCCGCTGCGAAACTGTAGAACGCCGGCAACTGTGGCGCGGGGCGCCGAAAAACGCAGTCATGCCAGCTCCCCACGGTGGAATTGACCCGCGCCGAAGCGGAGATGGCGCGCGCGCAGTTTATGGTGCGCAGCGCCCGGCTGCAATATGCCAATGCGATTGCATTACTGCGCGTGGCCATTGCTGCCCCGGCAGACGCAAATCTGGATCCGAAGGGAGATTTTTCTCCCAGCATCGCGCTTCCTCCCTTGGAGCAAATGCGAGAAGACGTGTTACGTTTGCACCCTGTTGTCGCTCAATCGCAGGCTGACATTCAGCGGTCCCACGCCACACTCGATCTTGAGCGCGCGCTGCGCATTCCCCGGCCCACCGCCTACGTGGAATACGAGAACCAGCCAGACCTGCGTTTCTGGCGCGCGGGCCTGACCGTGCCGATCCCTCTCTGGGACCGGCGCAGGGGCCAGATCGGAGAAGCCAAGGCGGCCATTTCTGAATCGACTGCGGTGCTGGACCAGCGCCGGCTGGAACTGATTTCTGCGCTGGAGCGGGCGTACGAACAATATCAACTGGCAGACCAACAGGTCACTTCGCTGGAGTCCGGATCACTGCGTGCCGCCGAAAGCGCCGTCGATGCCGCCAAGGCTGCCTATCGTTTTGGCGAGCGCGGCATTGTCGAGGTGCTGGACGCGCAGCGGGTACTTCAGAGTGTGCGCGCGGACCTGCTGGATGCGCAATTCGCGCGGCAGTCGGCGCTGGTCGACCTGGAAGAACTTGGCGCGATGTCGCCTGGAGCGAGGCCTTGATGATTCACATAGGATTTTCCGCGATGCTTTCACTGCGCAGTCGGTTGATTCGACGTGCCGGAATATTCGCCCTGCTTCTTGCTCCACTGATGGTTGCAACGCAGGGCTGTAAATCACAACAGAATGCGGCCGTCGCGGCGACGGAGACAAGCAATCCCAATGGGATATCCATTACACCCGCTCTTGCCCAGAATCTGAAATTCGGTGAGCCTGAAATCACAGACGTGAAGGGTACGCTGCGCGTCTCCGCGCATATTCAGACCGATGCCAGACGCATCGCGCGCGTCGGCTCTCCGGTTTCCGGACGCATTCTCAAGCTGCTGGTGTTCGAAGGTGAGTATGTGAAGTCCGGAACAGTTCTGGCCATGCTGCACAGCACGGACCTATCCGACACGCAGGTCGCTCTTATCAAGGCATATTCCCAGCAGGGCCTGGCCGCAGCTGCCGAGCAGCGGGCCGAGCAACTTGTGAAGGCAGACGTGATTGGTCGCGCCGAGCTCGAGCGCCGCCGGGCGGAACTGCTGCAGGCCAGCACCGAGGCCGCGTCCTACCGCACCCAACTCCTTGGCCTTGGCATGACGGAAGCCCAGATCCGCAACCTGGAAACCACCCGTAAGCTCAGCGCGGACTACCCCATTGCCGCGCCCAAAAGCGGTACTGTTCTCACGCGAGAAATTACGATTGGGCAAGTGGTGCAACCGTCCGATCCTGCGTTCACCATCGCAGACCTGTCAAGCGTCTGGGTTGTGGCCAACGTCCCGGAGGAAGATGCCGGCCATCTGCAAAAAGGCATGGAGGTCGAGGTCCGCATCCCCGCCCTGCCGCAACACAGGATCGAGGGACAGCTTTCCTTCGTCTCCCCAATCGTCGATCCCTCAACGCGCACGGTTGAGGTCCGCATGGACGTTCCGAATCCCACGGGTTTGCTTAAGCCGGATGAACTGGCCAGCATGACCTTCATCGGCCACGCTGACCGCAAACTCACCGTACCGAACGCGGCGGTCGTGCGCGAAGGCAATAAAGACTATGTGTTTGTCCAAGAGGGATCACGAAAATGCGTTTTGCGCGAAGTCTCTCTTGGGGAAGAGGGTAACGACCGCAGAGTGGTGTTCAGCGGTGTCCAACAGGGCGAACACATCGTCACCGATGGCGCATTTCACCTGAACAATCAGCGCAAGCAGAACACAATCAAGGGGGGCCGGTAGATGCTGCATTCCATCGTCGCGGCTGCATTACGGCAACGGCTCATCCTGGTTGTGATCGCCGTGGCTCTGGTGGGTTTCGGTATCAATGCAGCCCAAAACCTCTCGATCGATGCTTTCCCTGACGTCGCCAACATCCAGGTTCAGATTGCAACCGAGGCTCCTGGCAAATCACCTGAAGAAGTCGAGCGATTCGTCACCATTCCCATCGAAATCGCCATGACAGGTCTGCCCGGCATGACGGACATGCGTTCGCTCAACAAGCCAGGGCTATCTCTTATCACGCTTGTCTTCACCGACGAGAGCGACCTGTTCCGCGAGCGACAGATGGTTTCGGAGCGGCTTTCAGAACTGCGTGACCGCATGCCCGTGGGAGTCACACCCGTGCTTGGGCCCATCACCAATGCGTTGGGAGAGGTCTATCAATACACGCTGGAGGCGCCGGGAGAAAGCGCCGAAAAGCGTCCTCTCTCCCGCGAGCAACTGATCGAGCGCCGCACACTGGAGGACTGGGTGGTGCGCCCTTTGCTGCGTTCCATCCCCGGAGTGGCAGAGATCAACTCCACGGGAGGCTTTGTCAAACAGTACGAGACCCTCGTCGACCCCCAGAAGTTGTATTACTACAAGCTCACCATTAACGATGTGCGCGACGCGCTCGCCCACAACAATGCCAATGCCGGCGGAGGCGTCCTGCCCCAGCACGCCGAGCAATACCTGATTCGCAGCGTCGGCCTGCTGGGCGGCCTGGAAGACATCCGCAATATAGTGCTGAAGGAAAGCAAAGGCACGCCGGTGTACGTCCGCGATGTGGCCGAGGTGCGCATCGGCACAGAAGTTCGCGCCGGCGCCATGATGAAGAACGGCTACACCGAAGCCGTGGGCGGCGTTGTACTGATGACCAGCGGCGGCAACGCCAAACAGATCGTAAGCCGCGTGAAAGAGCGGGTCGCCGAGATTAACGGTAAGCACATGATACCCGGCGGTCTGCGGATTGTTCCCTATTACGACCGCTCGCAACTGGTGGATGCCGCCATCCATACCGTAACGGAAGTGCTTGGCGAAGGCATCGTCTTCGTTGTCATCGTGCTGGTTTTGTTCCTCGGCGATTTGCGATCCAGCCTTATCGTCAGCGCCAATCTTGTGCTCACGCCGCTGCTCACCTTTCTGGTGATGAACCGCATCGGTCTGTCCGCCAATCTGATGTCCCTCGGAGGACTTGCCATTGCAATCGGCTTGATGGTGGACGGGTCCGTGGTGGTGGTGGAAAATATCTTCGCCAGGCTCAGCCATGCCAGACACGATCACCATCCGGAAGACACTTTCGCCAAGCTGCACGTGGTGCTCTCCGCCGTGCAGGAGGTCGCCACGCCAACGCTGTTTGGAGTGACCATCATTATCCTGGTGTTTCTGCCGTTGATGACACTGCAAGGCACGGAAGGCAAACTGTTTGCGCCGCTGGCATACACCATTGCCATCGCGCTGGCGATCTCCCTGGTGCTCTCTCTGACTCTTTCGCCGGTACTGTCTTCCTATCTGCTGAAAGGTGGTTCTGAAGAGGACACTCGGCTGGTGCGCCTGCTGCGCGCGCCTTATAGCCGGGTGCTGCATTGGGCTCTCGGGCATCGAAAAATCACGGTCCTCGCCGTTATCCTCGCCTTCTGCGGCGCGCTCTCTCTCTTCCCTTTTCTCGGCACGTCTTTCATTCCGGAGATGCAGGAGGGCACGCTCTCACCCAATGCAGACCGGGTGCCGAACATTTCGCTCGATGAATCGCTCAAGATGGAACGGGAGATGCAGCGTCTGATGCTGCAAGTTCCCGGCGTCGACAACGTGGTTTCGCGCCTGGGGCGCGGGGAATCGCCTGCCGACCCCGCGGGTCCGAATGAGGCCGACGTGCTCGCATCCCTCACCCCTTTCGATAAGCGGCCCCACGGCATGACCCAGGACAGGATTGCCGAGCAGATTCGCGCCCGGCTGGCGGCGTTGCCGGGAATCAATCTGGTCATGTCCCAACCCATTAGTGACCGCGTGGATGAGATGGTCTCCGGTGTTCGGGCCGATGTGGCGGTCATGCTATTCGGCGATGACTTGGACACTCTGGTCGAGAAGGCCAATGAAATCGCCCGGATCGCGACCGGAATCCGAGGCACGCAGGACACACGCGTCGACCGCGTCGGTGGCCAGCAATACCTCACCATCGGCATCGACCGAGGCGCCATCGCGCGCTATGGCCTCAATGCGGAAAACGTAAACGACGTCATTGAGACCGCCATCGCCGGCAAGACAGCCACTGAAATCTATGAAGGCGAACGCAGGTTTGCCGGCGTCGTCCGCCTTCCGGAAAACCTGCGCGATAGCGTGCAGGACATTCGCGAGCTGCAGATCAGTTCGCCGGATGGACTGCGAATTCCGCTGAAAAACCTTGCCAGCGTGAAGGTGCTCGAGGGCCCCGCGCTCATCAATCGCAGTATGGGCAAACGGCGCATCGTAGTGGGTGTCAATGTGCAAGACCGCGACCTGGGCGGATACGTGAAAGAACTCCAGGACAGGGTCGATCAGGAAGTCCAATTGCCCACGGGGTATTACATCGAGTGGGGCGGTCAGTTTCACAACATGCAGCGCGCCATGCATCATCTGATGGTGATTGTTCCTATCACTATTGCGGCCATCTTCTTTCTGCTGTTCATCCTCTTCCACTCTGTCCGATTCGCCGCGCTCATCATAACCGTCTTGCCGCTTGCCTCGATCGGCGGCATCCTCGGCCTCTTTTTATCGCGCGAATATCTCTCCGTGCCGGCTTCGGTAGGGTTCATCGCTCTGTGGGGCATCGCCGTCCTGAACGGCGTCGTGCTGGTTTCGTACATCCGCAAGTTGCGTCAGGAAGGAATGTCGCAGGCAGAGGCGGTGCATGAGGGTACCCGGCTGCGGTTCAGGCCGGTCATGATGACGGCCACCGTGGCGGCCCTGGGATTGGCTCCATTTCTGTTTGCCACCGGGCCGGGCTCCGAGATCCAACGTCCGCTGGCGATTGTCGTGATCGGCGGGCTGGTCAGTTCGACGGCACTGACTCTTCTATTGCTACCTGTCGTTTACGCATTCTTTGAAGGAAAAGAGGCTCATCCTCGGCCCTCTGGAAACTGACAATCGGATCGAACGAATGCAATTTTTCCAGCAGTGGTTCAGGCGGAAGCCTGCGGAGAATTGAGGTGCAGCCTCGGGATAGACAATTGCGCGCGTGGACGGTGGATCGCGGCTCTCAGTGCGAGCTTTTGTGGCTCTTTTCCAGATTTTTCTGCGATCTCTTCTGCTCTTTTCTCATCTTCTTTTGTTGTTTCTTCTGCCGCTTCAAATACGCCTTCCTCGAATTCGACGATTTGTTGTGCGTGGTGTGCCGTGCTGGGCTAGAGGTTGCCTGAGCGACCGTCGGGAAAGCGGCGCAGGCAAAAAGCGATAGGTACAGAACGCAGTGGATACGTTTCGTCACAGTTTACCCCGGTTGAAGCTTGCACTGCATTCTACCTTCCTCTTTACTGCCGTGCCTATATGACTGGGTTGCTTCCCCCAGGATGCAGCGAGCCCAGGGTACTCGGCAGCCTGCCCACATACGTCGACTCGGTTTCCTCTAATTGGATCGCGCGCACCTGCGCCCAACCGGACTGCTGATGAGCACATTCGAACGTGCGAGAGTATGTTTGTGGCTCAATTCGGAGTGTCGCCCTGAGGAACGATCGCGAGTTTCAAGTTATGCCAGAATGCACTCGACGTCATTCTTCTTCAGCATCTGTTGAAATTCTGGATCCAATTCCCTATCCGACACGATCTGGTCGATATCGCTGAGCGGGGCGACGTGGATCATGGAGTCACGGCCAAACTTCGATCGGTCCGCCACGATGACGACCTTCCGCGCCGCGCGAATCATGGCGCGAATCGATTCCACGTTCAGGCTGTTGGAATCGCTGATTCCGGAAGCGGTCACGCCGCCAATCCCCATGATGAGTATGTCGGCGGAAACGCTATCGAGCATCCGCTCGCAAATGGGTCCAATCTGCACTCCCAGTCGCGGATAGAGGTACCCGCCCGTAAGGGTAACCTCGGCCTGCTTGCTATCCCAAAAAACCTGCGCAACGGGGACAGAATTGGTGACGATCTGTATTAACCGATTGCTAAGATTGTTGGCCACCTCGGCCACCGTCGATCCCCCGCCCAGGATCACGGTCTCACCATCTTTCACTAAAGAAGCGGCGACTTTCCCAATGCGGACTTTCTCGTCGTGGCAGCTGATGGAGAGGCGTTTGAAATCCAGCGATTCGTCTCGCGTCTGAAGCGAAATGGCCCCACCATGCACCCTTCGCAGCACACCTTTTCGCTCCAGTTCAATCAAATCCCTGCGAATGCTGGATTTGGAAGCGTTGAATCGCTCACAAAGGTCTTCAAAACTGACAAACTCTTCCTTCGCGAACAGCTCCTGTACCTTGATTTGTCGCTGTGCTTGCCTCATCGCCCCAATCATACAAGCCAAGTTCGAGCGAGTTCAATCGTGATTTAATATGGTTGCTTATGGATTAATATGGAACTATACTGTCGTTTCTCTTCAGAATATCCCATGGAAAAGCTCGATCAGAACCAGATTTCGACCCTTGTCCGTCGCGCAGTGCTGGAGTGCCTGGCGGCCCAGCGATTACAGCAGATACCCGCGGAAGACCCGCTGAAGATTTTCAACTCGCTCGAAGCGAACGCGCTGAAAGAGGAGATTTTACGCGTCGGCAAAAAGCTTTGGGAGCGGCAGTATGTGGATGGAAATGGCGGCAACATCTCCGTGCGCGTTTCCCCGCACTATGTACTATGCACGCCCACTTTATGCAGCAAAGGCGACCTTTGCCGGGAAGATTTGTCTCTGGTGGATCTGGACAATTACCAGATTTGCGGCGATCGTCCCCAGACGAGCGAGATTCTGCTCCATCTCGAAATCTACAAAGCGGTGCCCGCGGCGAAAGCGGTAATCCACTGTCATCCTCCATATGCCACCGCACACGCGGTTGCCGGGGTCATTCCCATGGGAAATTTAGTTCCAGAGCAGGAAGTCTTTGTCGGACCGGTCGCGCTGGCACCCTATGAAACTCCGGGGACGATCGCCTTCGCAAAAACTGTGCTGCCCTTTGTGAAGGATCACAATACGATTCTGTTGGCGAATCACGGAATTGTTTGTTGGGCAGACACAGTGACGCACGCCGAGTGGTATGTTGAGGTGGTCGATACTTACTGCAAAACCGTGATGATCGCTTCGCAACTGCGGCCACAGTTGAACGAGATTCCTCCCGACAAGATCGCCGACCTGCTGGCGATCAAGAAGAGGTGGGGATTGCCCGACCCGCGGTTAGCCAATGGTGCGGAGGCCGTCGAAACAACTGCGATCCGCGCAGCGGATGCGGCATCGAATACTGCGCCGATCAGGCCACCCGCCAGCTATGAGGTGGATGAGCTGGTCAGTCGGTTGACGGCAGAAGTGTCCGGTTTTCTCCGTGGAACCGAATGAACCAGTCCGCACATTTCGTAGCTGCAGATCTAGGCGCGTCAAGCGGCCGCCTGATGGTTGGCAGCTGGGATGGCCGCAAGTTTTCCCTGGACGAACTGCATCGCTTCCCGAATAGCGGCGTTGCCATCGGCGGCAGCCTGCATTGGGATGTTTCACGAATATGGTCGGAGATCCAACGTGGCCTGATGCTGTATCGCGAGCGCTTTCAAGATCTGCCGGCCGCCATCGGAGTCGATGCCTGGGGAGTAGATTTCGCGCTGCTAGATCCCAGCGGCCAACTGCTTGGCAATCCCTATCACTATCGCGATTCGAGGACGAACGGCATTCCCGAACTGGTCTTCCGACGGATCGATCCGCGCCAACTGTTTCAGTCGACGGGTGTGCAAACCATGCCGATCAACACAATCTTTCAGCTGTATTCCATGGTGCGCGGCGCCGATCCAAAGTTGAAAGCGGCGGAAACGCTGATGATGATTCCGGACCTGTTTCACTATTTTCTTTGCGGAGAACAAGTGGTGGAACATACCGAAGCGACAACGACCCAGATGTATTCGCCCACCCAGGGTTGGGCGAGAGAGGTGTTGGACACGCTGGAGATTCCGACGCACATCCTTCCCGACGTTGTTCGTCCGGGAACGAAGCTGGGTCCGGTCCAGGCTGGAGTTCTGCGCGACACAGGGTTCAACCACAGTTTCCCCGTGGTGGCAGTTGCCTCGCACGATACTGCCAGCGCGGTCGCGGCGATCCCAGGAATGAATGAGAACAGCGTCTTCATCAGCAGCGGCACGTGGAGTTTGATGGGCGTCGAACTGCGAGAGCCGATCACTTCCGATCGAGCCTATTCGCTCGGATGTACCAACGAGGGCGGCGCCGACGGATCGATCCTGCTGATCAAAAATCTTACCGGGCTCTGGCTCTTGCAGGAATGTCAACGGCAATGGAGCCGCGAAGGACGCAATTACACCTGGAGCGACATTTCGGCGGTGGCGGCGACTGCGCCGGCATTTGCATGTGTGCTGGACGTGGACGCGAACGATTTCCGCGCACCTGAAAATATGCCCCGAGCGATTGCCGACTATTGTCGCCGCACCATGCAGCCAAATCCCGAAACCATCGGAGCGGTCGCGCGGGGGTGCTTTGAAAGTCTGGCGCTGAAGTATCGCTCGGTGTTGGAGTCACTGGAAGCCGTGACGGCGCGCCGACTCGACACCATTCGAATTGTCGGCGGAGGATGCCAGAACGCCCTGCTCTGCCAGATGACGGCCGATGCCTGCAATCGTACAGTGGTCAGCGGTCCGGCGGAGGCTTCCGCCTTTGGCAATGTCATGCTGCAGGCCATCGCCACCGGACACCTGTCAAACATTGGCGCAGGTCGCGCCGCAATCGCTGCATCCATCCAACGCGTGTCTTATTTCCCGCAGAGGACAGACGTCTGGGACGAGGCGTACGCACGGGTGGAACATACGCAAACGCACGCATGAACTGGGAAAGTGAGGTAACACGCTATGCACAGCACAGTCACGACCCTACCTCGACATCAGATGTTGATTGATGGCGAACTGGTGGCATCGCAAAAAAACATCGAGGTCATCAATCCCACCACAGAGGAAGTGATTTCCGAGGTTCCCAGCGGAACTTTGGAAGACGTGAACGCGGCCGTCCTGGCTGCGGAAAAAGCGCAGAAAAGCTGGAGCCAATTGCCGGCCATTGAGCGCGCGCAACATCTGCGTGAGATTGCCCAGGCCATCCGGGCGGACCGCGAGCATCTAGCGCGAGTGATTACCGAAGAGCAGGGAAAGATCTTGTCGCTGGCCCAGGTAGAAGTGGATTTCTCCGCGGATTACCTGGACTATATGGCGGAGTTTGCGCGCCGCTACGAGGGCGAAATCATCCAGAGCGATCGCAGGGGGGAAAATATTCTTCTGTTCAAGCACCCCATCGGCGTGATCGCCGGCATTCTGCCATGGAACTTTCCTTTTTTCCTGATCGTTCGCAAGATGGCGCCCGCACTGGTCACCGGGAACACGATCGTCATCAAGCCGAGCAGTGAAACGCCCAACAATGCGTTCGAATTTGCAAAGATCGTCGCCAAGTCCCGGTTGCCGAAAGGCGTGTTCAATCTTGTGTCCGGCAAGGGAAGCGTGGTGGGAGATGGCCTGGCACGTCATCCCAGGGTCGGCATGGTCAGCCTGACCGGCAGCGTGGAAGGCGGCATTGCTGTGATGCGCGCGGCAGCCGACAACGTGACCAAGGTATCGCTGGAACTAGGAGGCAAAGCGCCCGCAATCGTGATGCAGGACGCGGATCTGGACCTGGCGGTGAAGTCGATTCGCGCTTCGCGAATCATTAATAGTGGTCAGGTCTGCAATTGTGCCGAACGTGTGTACGTGCAAGAACCGATCGCAGATCGCTTTATTGAAGCGATGAAGAAGGCGATGGAAAAAACTGTGGTCGGTGATCCATTCGAGAAAGATACGGAGATGGGGCCGATGGTCAGCCGAGCACAGATGGAATCTGTCGACAAGGCTGTGCAGACAGCGGTTGCGGAAGGTGCGGAGCTTCTTTGTGGCGGGAAGAAGTATGAGGACAGAAAAGGATATTTTTATTCGCCTACCGTGCTGACCCGCTGCCGCCAGGATTCGCAGGTGATGCAGCAGGAAGTATTCGGCCCGGTGCTGCCGATCACTACCTTCCAAGATCTGGATGAAGCCATTGAAGACGCGAATGACTGTCAATATGGACTGACTTCGTCGATTTATACTCGCAGCCTGGATGTGGCCATGCGCGCATGCAACGAAATCAAGTTTGGCGAGACCTACGTCAATCGTGAAAACTTTGAGGCCATGCAGGGCTTTCATGCCGGCTGGCGCAAATCTGGCATTGGCGGCGCGGACGGCAAACATGGACTCGAGGAATATATGCAGACACACGTGGTCTATATGAACTACGACTGGAAGAACAAGGCTTCTTCGTAGCCCCATCCGGATGAGCCCAGTAGGGAACGAACGCTGGAATGTCGATCGTGACAAGAGCGGATACATTGGTGTCGAGAGGAATTCTCCCGCAATGCTGGTACCCCCTGTAGAAGCCGAGACGACCACGCACAACCCGCACCAACGACACCCACTGATTCCGCAGGGAATGGGCCTGCAATTCTTTCTGGTCGCGGGTCTGTTTTTTCTGTGGGGGGTTCCCAACAACCTGAACGATGTCTTGATACGCCAATTCATGACATCGTTTGCCATCTCTCGATTTCAGGCTGGGCTGGTACAGTCAGCGTTTTATCTGGGATATTTTCTAGTGGCCACGCCTGCCGCGTTGCTGATGCGAAAGTTCGGCTACAAAATGGGTTTCATCACAGGCCTGCTTCTTTTCGGTACGGGAACATTTCTGTTCTGGCCGGCCGCTCTCGTGGGGCGGTATTCATTTTTTCTGGCTTCGCTGTTTGTCATCGCCACCGGACTGTCGTTTCTGGAGACGGCGTCGAACCCGTTTGCCGCCCAGATGGGTGACCCGGAAAGTGCGGCTCGGCGGCTGAATTTTGCGCAAGCGTTCAATCCACTGGGCGCCATCTGCGGCGTGTTGATCGGGACAGTGTTTATTTTTTCGGGCATTGAGCTGAACCCGCAGCAAATCGCTGCCATGCAGGCTGCCCATACCTATCAGGCCTATCTTCATCAGGAAACCATGCGCGTTGTCACGCCGTACATTGTCATCGGCGCGATCGCATTTTTCTGGGCATTCCTGATTGCGCGTACAAAGTTCCCGGCCATCGCCGGGGAGCACGAAAATGCAAATGAAGATCATGGAAGATTTGCAGAGCTGCTGCACTATCCTCATTTCCTGCTGGCAATCGTTGCGCAATTTTTGTATGTAGGCGCGCAAGTCGGCACGTGGAGCTACTTTATTCAATACGTCGAAAGTTCAACCCACGAGCCGGAAAAGGTTGCGGGATATTTATTAACCGGAACCTTGGTTGCATTTGGCGTTGGAAGGTTCGCTTCCTCTGCCCTGATGCGGTATGCGCAGCCTCACCTCTTAATGGGCGTTTATGGCCTGATCAACATTGCGCTGCTTGCGATTGGCATTCGGTTCCCAGGCTGGATTGGCTTGTGGGCGATTTTTGCCACCAGCTTTTTCATGTCCGTCATGTATCCAACCATATTTGCTCTCGGCATTCGCGGGTTGGGCCGCAATACCAAAATTGGCGGATCTTTGATCGTGATGGGAATCGTTGGCGGCGCGGTGCTGACGCCGGCGATGGGCCTGATTTCTGAGTGGTCACACAGCATCGCACTCGCGTACATGGTTCCTTTGCTCGCATATGCGGGGGTTGCGTTGTATTCATTCTTCGGAACTGAACTATCTCGCAGAACGCTGGGGGCCCCGGATCCAGCGGCATAGTGGCTTTCGCTCTTGATGCAGTCAACCCGCACGAATTTGCAGTCACGATTGAAGGAGAAACAAAGATGACAATCGACGCGATTTCAAGACGCTCCTTTTTAAAGCAGGTAAGCGCAACCGGCGCGCTGGCATATTCGACCCACGCGGGAGCGCTCGACTTTGCCGCACGCCAGGCTGCAACCGGGAGTGATGCGGTTTCGGCCGCAGAGGCTACGCAAGCCGCGACGCGTGCGCAGAGAATGGCGTGGTGGCATGCGGCGAAGTTCGGGATGTTCATCCACTGGGGCCTGTACAGCGTATTGGGCCAGCATGAGTGGGCCATGGAGGCAGAAGGAATTCCGATTCCGCAATATGAATTGATGGCGAAACATTTCAATCCCAAGCCCAACGCCGCGCGGGATTGGGCGAAGCTGGCGAAGCGAGCTGGCCAGAAGTACATGGTGATGACGACCAAGCATCATGAGGGCTTCTGCATGTTCGACACAAAGCTGACGGACTATTGTGCGCCACAGCAAGGTCCGGGACGAGACCTGGTGCGGGAATATGTGGAAGCGGCACGTGCGGAGGGTCTCCGAGTTGGCTTCTATTATTCGCTGATGGACTGGCACCACCCCGACGGCGCGCGCTGCAAAACCGATGAAGCGGCGCGGAAGCGATTCGTCGCCTATACCCACGGACTGATTCGCGAGTTGATGACCAATTACGGCAAGATCGATGTTCTCTGGTACGACGTGGACGCGCCGCTAAGCCCGGAAGAATGGGAATCGGAGCGCATGAATCAAATGGTGTTTCAACTTCAGCCGGAAATCATTGTGAATAACCGCAACGGCCTGGATGGAGATTTCTCCACGCCGGAACAGCACATCGAGGCGTCGAAAGAAGGACGCGCGTGGGAAACATGCATGACGCTGAACGACAGCTGGGGCTATAACCGAGGCGACGACTCGTGGAAAACGCCGAAAGTGATTGCGAGCAATCTGGCGACGTGCGCGGCAGGCGGCGGAAATTACTTGCTGAACATCGGACCCAAGCCGGACGGATCGGTGCCGCAGGAATCCGTCGATGTTCTGGAAAAGGTCGGTGCGTGGCTCGATACGAATGGGAAGGCAATCTACCTGACGGAGCGAGGCTCGTTCCCTGCCGCGCCCAATACGCAATTTACTCGTCGCGGAAATACGTTGTATGTGCACCAGAAGTATTGGCCCGGAGTGACACCGGCAGCGCAGTGGCTGACGTTTTTCCAGCCCGGAGTTGTGGTTGCCATCGGCGGACTGAAGGCCAAGGTAACGTCGGCACGCCTGCTGAAAACCGGGCAGAGCGTTCCCTTTACGCAAAATGAACCGCTCACGTTGCGACTGACAGGTCTGCCTGTCGACGCACCCGATTCTCCAATGACGGTGATTGAACTCGAATGCGAATCGGAGCCCACCATCGAGGCGTGGGAGATGGTTTCGAAATGGCCTCGCTATAAGGTCGGCATCAGTTAGGTGTCAACAACAAGCGCTGCGGAAAAAGCGACGCGGTTTGAATCAGGTTGTCAGTCGATTCGGAGAGATTGGGCTGAGCTGCCACATCTCCAAACTGGAGAGGTTCGTAGTCTTTCCGAGAATCGCCAGACTCATCGTGGGTGCATCGACTCCGGGATAGTAGTAGCGCTTCGTATACGTGATTTGTTTGTTCACGAATACTTCTGCCACAGATCCGTCGATATAGATGTGAATTGCCAAAGTATGCGGTTCGCCCAACTGGACGGGAACGACAGTCCCATCCAGCGATATCTGATTTTGCGCCGCGGGATCGTACTGCAATGTGAGCCATATCTCTGTCGCGCTTTGATTCGGCTGCGATCCGCGCAATGAAATGCCAACTTTATCCGGACCCGGCTTCAACGTACAGAGAATCTCGCCGCAACCGTTTTCGATCGTCATCTTGCCGATTTGCTCCTGGTTCTGTTCTTCGCTCGATGTGACCTTCAATACCTGCGACCTTCCCCGGAGCATTTGTACCGCAGGTGCCACTTGCATTGTGAGTCCACCATCGCTTGCTAACGTCAGCACTCGCGGCAAAGACATCATTCCGGCCCAGCCAGCGGCGCGATATTCCGCGACGGGACGCGTCTCGAGAATCCATCCCCACAGGATGCGTTGGCCGTTTGCATCCAACTGGGTCTTGGCGGCATAGTACGAACCATAATCCAATATGCCTTCCTTCTCCGGATGAAAAAGCATCTCCTTCCGATCCAACTCACCGACCTTCCAATGTGTTTTGCCCTGGGCCGAATAGATCAGGACATGCTTCCCGCCGAGCGGAAAAAGCTCTGGACACTCCCACGTGTCACCGAAGGCCACAGGATGAGTCGCGTTTCGTTCCGCAGGCTCACCGCTGACGAGAACATGCAGATATTCCCAATGACGCAGGTCTTTCGATCGGTAGAGAAGCACCACGCCAGACTGATGCGGAAATCCTGAACCTATCGTCATGTACCACCAGTCCCCTTGACGCCATGGCGACGGATCGCGAAAACCTGTGACGTGCATTCCAGCGGGAGGCGCATCGATGATAGGTCTGGGAAGTTTCGACCACTGCTTCAATTCCGGATCGATGGAAACCGCCAGACACTGACTTTCGCGCAGGCTATGATTTCCATCGCGAATGGTCGCTTGACTCTCCGAGACTGAAACCACGCCGGTGTAGATCGCAGTCACCGTCCCGGCGTCCAAAACGGTTGTGCCTGTGAAACATCCGCCGGAATCCGGACCACCGGGAGTGGGCGACAACGCAATGGGCAGATGCGTCCAGTGGACCATGTCGGGACTGATCGCGTGCGCCCAATGCATATCTCCCCAGTACGCGCCGTTGGGATTGTATTGGTAAAACATGTGGTATTTTCCGCGCCAATAGATGGGCCCGTTGGGATCGTTCATCCAATTGGCTGCCGGTAACAGATGAAACTTGGGCCGTCGCGGATCCGCCGCGAGTTGCTGCGGCGTGGGGTGCGCCAGGGCCTCGCCCATCGGCAGCCTGCGAAATATATAGAGAGCGGTGCCGCCGGCAAGCGCTCGCGCCAGTAGGTTTCGTCTAGTGATTGCCATAGCAATACCTGCAGGAAAAGTGTAGCCCTTGTCAGGCTCCGTTCGATAAGCGGCGTACTTGTCGTTCGTTTGTAACTTTAGTATGAATAAGCATGCACGAAAGCGTCGGCCCTGCCGGCTCGGGAGGTGAATTTCAATGAAGTTTCTGCTCGCTCTGTCTTTGCTTGTGTTTTCCTGGATGCCTATGAATGCAGCGAATCCTATCCCGTGGCAGACGAAGGTTCAGGAGGAGTTGCCGCTCCTGGGACATCGAAATTGGATCGTCATTGTCGATTCGGCATACCCGTTGCAAACCTCTCCGGGTATCGAAACAGTGGAAACCGGGACCGATCAGCTGACAGTAGTGCGGGAAATTCTACGATCCATTGGTCATTCGCCGCAGGTCAGGCCGGCCGTGTTCATGGACGCGGAGCTTCCCTTTGTCACAGAACAGCAAGCTCCTGGAGTCACCCAATATCGCAGCGAAATCAAAGCTGTCCTGGGAAACCTCCCCGTCCATTTCGTGCTTCATGAACAATTGATTCACGAAATGAATCAAACGAGCAATAGCTTTCACGTTTTGATTCTGAAGACCACGCTGACCGTTCCCTACACATCCGTTTTTCTGCGTTTGAATTGCAAATATTGGAGCGACGACGCCGAACAGGAGTTACGGCAAGCGATGAAAAATCAGATGCCGCACTCTTCCGACGCCGCTACCCCGTAGCGGCTGCAACATTCATCTCAATATCGGCATTCAACAACGGGCCGAAATTGAAGCACTGTGGTGAGCAGAAATCGCAGAAGGAGGAGTGATGAGTGGAAAGAGCAAGCTGCCACGCCGTGACTTTCTAAAACAGGCGGCGGGAGTGATTGGGGCAGCAACGCAGTCCGGCCACTGGACCGAAACCATGCAGGCGCAGCCGACCCGGGCTCAGAACCTCGGCGAAGATCATCGGCTCGGTCAAACAGAAATTCCCTACCCTCGCGTGTTCGAAGGCCGCCAACTCAAAATGATTTCATTTCCGCTGGGCGGCGTCGCCGCCGGCAGCCTCGGCCTTGGAGGTCGGGGACAACTGCGCGATTGGGAGATCTTCAACCGACCCAACCAGGGCGGTTCGCCGGCGTATGCATTTCCTGCGATCTGGATTCAATCCGGCAACTCTAAACCGATCGCACATGTGCTCGAATCACGCATTCTACCTCCTTACCAGGGAGAGTCCGGACTTGGTTCGAACAATGCTCCGGGACTGAGCCGACTGGAAGGGGCGAAGTTCACCGGAGAATATCCGCTCGCGCACATTGATTTTCAAGATCGCCGGCTGCCGGTGAAGGTCGAACTCGACGCGTTCTCTCCTTTCATTCCGCACGATCCGGACGACTCTGGTCTTCCCGTCGCCGTGCTGCGGTACCGTGTGACGAATCCGGGATTGGTGGCTGTTAAAGTTGGCATCGCCTTCTCGATCGATAACCCTGTGGCGGCCAATCCCGCTAAAAGCAGCCCATTTTTAAAATCGGATACACGCCTGAATGAATATCGCACAGGCCAAGAACTAGAAGGCCTGCTGATGAGCAATCCGGAATTGTCCGCAGAGGATCCGATGCATGGAAGTTTTGCTTTAGCGGCTATTCCGGGCGACAAAACAAACGTGACCCACTGGCGCGGATGGCCGAAAGAAGCGTGGTGGACCGCTCCATTGCTGTTTTGGGATGAGTTTTCAAAACACGGCGAGCTGGGCGCCGAGCCGACATCGTGCAATGCTGTCGGCTCTGTCTGCCAGCAAACGACCATTCCTTCTAGTCAGTCCGCAAACATCACGTTTTTGTTGGCCTGGCACTTTCCCAATCGCACGCCCGACTGGTGCGGATGGTCAGCTCCTCCGGGAAAAGGAGGCACGATTATCGGCAACTACTACGCGACCCGCTTCAAGGATGCATGGGAAGCGGCGCAATATACCGCAACGCATTTGCCGCAAATGGAAACACGCACTCGCGCTTTCGCCAATGCATTCAGAGCGAGCACTCTGCCTGATGTTGTGAAGGAGGCCGCCAGCGCCAACCTGTCGACATTGGCTTCCACCACATGCTTCCGTACCGCCGATGGAGAATTCCACGGCTTTGAAGGCAGCAACGACGCGCTTGGCTGTTGCTTTGGAAATTGCACCCATGTGTGGAACTATGAGACCGCCACGCAGTTTCTTTTTCCGTCGTTTGCGCGATCTTTGCGTAATGTTTCTTTTGGCTACTCTGAGGACGACGCCGGCGGAATCCGCCTACGACAATTGCTTCCCGAGGGGTATTCGCGTTTCCCCTTTGTCGCGGCAGACGGGCAGATGGGCCAGATCATGCATGCCTATCTGGGTTGGCGGTTATCCGGCGATAACAATTGGCTTCTAACCACATGGCCGAAAATAAAAAAGGCGATTGCCTTTGCGTGGGAGCCGGGTGGCTGGGATCCGGACAAGTCTGGCGTCTTAACAGGCGTCCAGCACAATACCTACGACGTAGAGTTTTACGGTCCAAATCCTCTTTGCGGAATTTATTATCTCGGCGCGTTGCGCGCCGGGGAAGAGATGGCGCGAGCGGTCGGCGACACGGCATCCGCCGCTGAATATCGCAAACTCTTCGACAAGGGTAGCCCGTGGATCGACGCTCACCTTTTCAATGGCGAATTTTACATCCAGGACATTCGCGGTCTGCCCGCAAGCAAGATCGCTCCGCATTTGCGCGGCGGTATGGGAACAGAAGAAACAGGAGACCCTCAATATCAGGTTGGAAAGGGCTGCCTGATCGATCAACTGCTCGGCCAATATCTTGCGCACGTTACGAACCTGGGTCCGTTGGTCTCTCCGGCAAATGTGCAAACGACCCTGCGATCCATTTACGCGTACAACTACAAACGCACGCTGATCGATCATGACAATGTTGAACGAACCTATGCCCTGAACGACGAGGCTGGGATGGCTGTCTGCGACTATGCGGGTTCTCTCCGTCCCCGCATACCATTCCCTTATTACGCCGAAGTGTGGACCGGTCTGGAACACGCAACAGCCGCGCTGATGATCTATTCCGGAATGGTCGAGGAAGGAGTCGAGTGTATCCACAACGTTCGCTCCAGGTACGACGGTGAAAAACGTAGCCCGTGGGATGAAGCCGAGTGCGGCCATCACTATGCGCGCGCCATGGCTTCCTGGACCAGCTTCGTTGCGCTCAGCGGGTTTCAATTCGATGCAGCGAACGCCTCTATCGTGGCGATACCGCGCACTGCTCACAGGAACTTTAATTCCTTCTGGTCGACGGCAACGGGTTGGGGAACATTTGCCTACAGACCCATCTCTGCGAGTGGGACTCGCTTCAGCATTCAGGTGTTAGCAGGCACGCTTTCCTGCCGCTCCTGCGAAATTTCAGCGCTGGGTTCGGCCGCGAGCGTTCGGAACAACGGTAGTGTTGTTGCGCATTCGATGGAAACGAAAAATGGGACAAGCGTGTTTCATTTCGAGTCGCCGATCCAGTTGCCCGAAGGCCACATGCTGCAAATTGAGATGAAGGGATGACCGCCGACACCATCCAACACAAACCCTGGATCGCGATGGTTGGCGGCTTCCTGGGCGCGGGAAAAACCACGTTGATCCTGGCTGCCGCAAAAGAGCTGAACCGCCGCGGCATTCGTAGCGCCGTAATACTGAACGACCAGGGGAGCGAGTTGGTCGATACTGGCTACGCCGCGCAGAACGGAATGCAATCCGGCGAAGTCACAGGCGGCTGCTTCTGCTGCAAGCTTTCCGATTTGCTTCGCGTTATGGGAGAGCTGCGCGCCCATCATCCGGATGTTATCTTTGCCGAACCGGTGGGCAGCTGCACGGATATTTCGGCGACCATACTTCATCCCCTGATGGAATATCGCGATGAGTTTCGGATGGCACCTTTTACTGTTCTCGCGGATCCTGAACGAGCGCGCTCTCTACTGGCAGACGATGCCGACCCTGACCTCAGCTTTTTGTTTCGTAAACAGATACAAGAAGCCGATCTGGTTTGTTGGACAAAATCGGATCTCTATCCAGAATGCCCAAACATTTCAGCGCAACATGTGCGCCAGGTCAGCGCTCGAACCGGCCAAGGCGTCGCCGCGTGGCTCGATGAAATCTTCTCCGGCAACTTGACAGTAGGACGTGAGATTCTGGACATCGACTACGAGCGATATGCGCGCGCGGAAGCTGCCTTGGCGTGGCTGAACTTGCAGGTGACGATTGAGCCGAGTATCCCGCAGTCTCCAGCGGTGATTTTGGGACCGTTTCTCGATCATCTCGATCGAGAATTCACCGCAAATCATGTCACGATTGTGCATCTGAAGGCAATCATCGATTCTTCCACTGGGTTTCTAAAAGCGGCCATGTGTGCCAACGGGCAGGAGCCGGCAGTCGAGGGAGCGCTCGACGCCTCGCCCGCGTCACGACACGAACTGCTCCTGAACCTGCGAGCGGTCGGTTCGGCGCAACGGGTTCGAGAAGTCGTTGAACGAGAGCTCGGCCGAATCGATGGGAAGTTGACTGGATTGCATGTGGATTGTTTTCACCCTGCCGCGCCGCAGCCGGAACGCCGCGTACTTCGTCAAACAACCGCCGACGAGTAGGAAATTGCCTTCAATTCTGGTTAAGGTGCGCACCATTCGAGATGTTCAGCGGTTAGGACCTTGCCATCCGGTGAAAATCGGCTGACGCGCTCCGTCGCCCAATCCGTAGACAATCTTGCTATAGTGGCGTAGATTAGCGCAATCTGCGCCCTCCCCAGGGGTACCCCTCCCTATTTCGATTTGTACCCAAGGAGGGACTATGAACCGACTTCAATTCGGTGCGCTCGGGTTGGGCCTGCTGTTGCCCACAGTCGCGCTCGGCGATTTCCAGTACCAGGAAACCACGCAGATTACCGGCGGCTCGTTAATGGGCATGATGAAATTCGCCTCCCATTTCAGTCGCCAGGCCAAGGATCTTGGCGCTCCTGTTGTCTCCAGCGTGTACGTGCAGGGAAACCGCATGGCCCGCATCGATCCACAAACGATCCAGATTATCGATCTCGACAAGGAAACCATTACCAATGTCGACCTGCAAAAACACACCTATACGCAAATGACATTCGAGCAAATGCGTCAACAGTTCGAGCAAGCCGTGCAGCAGGCGAAGACACAACAGGCGAAGCAACAACAGCCCACCGGCTCGACGCCGCAACAGAAACCGGACAACGTGCAAATGAGCTTCAAAGTGAATGTGCGCAATACCGGGGCGGCCAAGCAGGTGAGCGGGGTCGGCGCAAATGAGTCAATCCTGACCATGGAAATGATCGGAACCGACACCACCAACGGACAGCAGGGCGCTTTCGCGATCACCAACGATATGTGGATGGCGCCGGAAATTCCCGGCTATGACGAGCTGCGCGAATTTCAAAAGAAGTTCGCCGTCAAATTGGGCGAAACGTTCAGCGGCACCAATCTCACAGCGTCGTTGACAGCCATGCAACCGGCGGCGGCCCAGGGAATGTCTGACATGGTGAAAGAGATGTCGAAGCTGAAGGGTATTCCGGTGGAGCAGATTATGCGCATGGGCGCGACGGCAAACGGAGAACCATTGCCGGCAGCCAGCGAAGCTCCCCTGCCGCCGAGCCCATCAGGGCCCGAGATGCCTTCTGCAAAAGACGTCGCTCAGCAGTCGGCATCCTCAGCAATTGCGAGCAAATTAGGTAGCTTCGGAATCGGTGGATTTGGCGGCTTCGGACACAAGAAGCAAGCACCGCCGCCGCCGCCGGCTGACGATAACTCCAATGTGACGCAACAGACTCCCACCGCAACCGTGCTGATGGAGTCGAAAACTGAAATGTCTGGATTTTCGTCTTCGCCGATCGATGCGGGGAAATTTGCAGTTCCCGCTGGGTTCACTGAAATTCAGCCGCAGCAGCCGCAGGCAAAATAGAGTGTGCTGGCTGCTGCTTGGTTTGATTCGCAGTGGCGACATCGATCTCTCGCTACGTGCGCACCGCTTTGTGGATTGCCAGCAATGTTTCCAGCAGCGGCTTCAATTGCTTCAAGTCGAGCGCGTTGGCGCCATCTGATTTTGCCTGCGCCGGATCGTCGTGGACCTCCAAAAAGATTCCGTCCACGCCTACGGCCACAGCGGCCCGCGTCAATACTGGAATAAATTCCGGCTGACCGCCGCTGACGCCGTCTTGTGCAGAAGGCATTTGGACGGAATGGGTGCCATCAAACACCACCGGCGCGAACTTCCGCATGATCGCCAGCGAGCGCATGTCGACGACAAGATTGTTGTATCCGAAGCTGGCGCCTCGTTCCGTCAAAAATACCCGCGCGTTGGAACTGGTCGCATGAATTTTCTCAACCGCATGGCGCATGTCCGCGGGCGCAACGAACTGGCCTTTTTTCACGTTGACGGCTCGACCCGTTTGCGCCGCCGCCACCAACAGATCTGTCTGGCGACACAGAAATGCAGGAATCTGCAGCACGCCCACATCTTCCGCAACACGCTCGCAATCGTGCGCATCATGCACATCCGTCAACACGGGCAGGCCGGTGGCTTCCGCCAGACGCCGCAGAATTCTGCAGCCCTCTTCCAGCCCGGGCCCCCGAAAACTTTTTACCGAGGTGCGGTTCGCTTTGTCGAAGCTTGCTTTGAAGATGTACGGTACGCCAAGATCAGCGGCAATGCGTTGGATAGCGTCGGCCATGGTGCGAACGTGGGTTTCACTTTCAATGACACACGGTCCCGCAATCAGGAAAAGTTTTCCGGAACCGACCTGCACATTGCCGATTTCAAACTCATGATGCTCTGGATTGTCCACGAATTTATAAGAACACAAATACGACGCAGACGTGGGATTGAGGATTTTCCGGCTGGAGCCCTAATTCACCGTGACTTGTTGGAATCCCAACCCCAGCAACATTGAGGAGACGGTCGCACTCGCATTTTTATTGGCTGTCGCAAGGATGCCGTCAGCCAGCGCCGCCTGTTGAATCTGCTGTTGCGCCTGCTCGCGAACCTGACTTTCAAGATTGGGATCTTCTGGAACCAGCAGGCCTGTCGTGCGGGAATACACGCGGGTTTTCTGGTTGTCGAGAGCGGTGACAAAGATCTGTGCGGGTGGCAGATGCACCTGAATGGATCGCCCTTCAATTTGCACATCGCGGGTCTTCAGTTGGCCCAAATCGATACCTGCGATCACGTTTCCATGAACCACCAGCAATAATTTATCCCCGACCAGAAAATCGGGCAGGACAGAACTTTGACGATCACCTTCGACAATTTTGTCGAGCGAGTAATTGACCGTTTCCAGTCGCTGCAAACGCTGAATCTTATTGACGACTGTTGGCAGCGAAGTATCGATCGACAGGCTTCGTCCGGTGACCACAGCCGCCAATTGGTCCCAAATGCCCGTCTTGGCTTCGCGAGTGAAGACTGCAAATCCGATGATGCCCAGGAGCAGTCCAAGCACCAGTGCCGGGAAGCAGGCACGCCTGCGCTCGGGTTCGACTACGTAGTTTCTGTTGGTTCTCATACGTCCTTAAATTGGATGCCCATTCGCGCTTGCGCGGCAAACGGAATCTCTTTCCGGGCTCAGATGACAACTGTCTCCTGATATTCGCCGAAGACCTTTCGCAAAGTCCCCGCAATCTCGCCCACGGTTGCATAACTTTCCACGGCTTCCAGAATCGCGGGCATCAGATTTGCTCCACTGCGCGCCGCATCCGTCACTCCCCGAAGCGCGGCCTCCCACCGCTTCGCATCTCGGCGACTCCGCAGCGCACGCACTTGTTCCACCTGCTTGCGCTCCAAAGATTCGTCTACATGCTGCAACGGAATTCCCGGCTCATCTTCGCGTGTAAAGCGATTGACTCCGACGATGACCGCAGATCCGCTGTCGACAGCTCGCTGAAATTCATACGCCGCGTTTTGAATCTCCTGCTGCACAAATCCCTGCTCGATGGCATGAAGCATTCCGCCCATCACAGCAATCTTCTCCAGGTAGGCTGAGGCTCGTTTTTCGATTTCGTCGGTGAAGGCTTCGATGCAATAGGAGCCGGCGAACGGATCGACGGTCTGGGCCACGCCCGACTCATACGCAAGGATCTGCTGGGTACGCAGTGCCGTGCGAGCCGCTTGCTCCGTCGGCAGGGCCAGCGCTTCATCGTAGCCATTGGTGTGCAGCGACTGTGTTCCGCCCAGCACCGCGGCCATCGCCTCCACAGCCGTGCGAACGATGTTATTTTCGGGCTGTTGCGCGGTCAACGTGGAACCGGCGGTTTGGGTGTGGAAGCGCAGCATCCATGAGCGTGGGTTCTTTGCGCCGAATTCTTCCCGCATGATCCGCGCCCACATGCGACGCGCCGCACGGAACTTCGCTACCTCCTCAAGGAAATTGCTGTGCGCGTTGAAGAAAAACGATAGCCGTGGCGCGAACCTGTCGATATCGAGACCGGCATCGATTGCGGCCTGCACGTAGGTCTTGCCATTCGCCAGGGTGAACGCAACTTCCTGCACCGCAGTCGATCCCGCCTCCCGCATGTGATAGCCAGAAATGGAAATGGTATTCCACTCCGGCACATTCTGATTGGCCCAGGCGAACATATCGGTGATGATGCGCATGGCGTGCGTTACCGGATAGATGTAAGTTCCGCGCGCGATATATTCCTTCAAAATATCGTTCTGCACAGTGCCGGAAAGCTTCTTTACATCCAGCCCGTTGCGCCGTGCCACCGCGACATACAAGGCGAGAAGAATGCTCGCCGTCGAATTGATGGTCATCGAGGTGGAGATCTTGTCCAGCGGGATGTCCGCGAACAGACGCTCCATGTCTTCAATGGAATCGATCGCGACGCCGACCTTGCCAACTTCGCCCAGAGCCATGGGATCGTCGGAGTCATACCCGATTTGCGTGGGCAGATCAAAGGCGACGGAGAGTCCCGCGGTTCCGCTGGCCAGCAGAAATTTATAGCGTCGATTGCTTTCTTCGGCATCGCCCATGCCGGCATACTGGCGCATGGTCCACAGTCGACCGCGATACATGGTGGGTTGAGTGCCACGGGTGAACGGATAGTCGCCGGGAAAACCGATGCCGCTGCTCGCGGCCTGAGTTTTTTCGGCGCTCGACGCCTGCGAGCTTGAAGGGCCGTAGATAGGCTCGACGGCAAAGCTGGAGGTGGCTGGAACGGGAGAACCCATGGCGGGATCTTTCATTGCGGAGTGGCTTGGCATTGCGCAACAACCCCTTGCGACCGCATGAATGGATGCAGTCAAAAAATCCTAATGCGGCGTGCGACGTGACCGGACGAACGCGCTGATAGAAAAATAGAGAAATACTACAGTCATCACCAGGTCAATCTCAAAGTGCCGATGTTCAGGTCCGATTTTCCAGGCATCGCGCAGGCGCCAGAGACTCTGGGCAAAAAAAAGAGCAAACAGCGCGAAGAAAAGTCCGGTGACCTCATGCCACAATGCGCGGCCAGCGGCGGAGAATGGCTTCCAGAAAGCTCGCCCAAACCCGCGACCGCCTTGCGCGGCCTTGCGAACCAGATTGCCGCTGGGAATCGCCCTGCGCGCCGTCACAGGCCGCGGCTTCGATTCCGCCCTGGGCGGCGTGGGCTCAACATACCTCTGGGCTGCGGGTGCAGCGGACGATGCATTTCCCGCGGAAGCCACGTTCTGCGCCTGCTCTCGCAGAGCCTTTGCTGCCAGGCGGGTGCCGATCCCAAGCCTTCGACCTAGACGAACCTTATCCACACAGAAAAAGTGTAGCAGCCGTGCGGTACGACATTGCCCTCCTGTCGAAACCAAAGTATGGTAAGAAAAACGCGACCGTTCCGGCGCGGGGAGGCTGAATTTGAATCGCAAGATACGCAATCTCATTGAGCAGCTTGGCGAAGCCATCCACGAGACCGTAGCTGAATCTGACCAAATTGCCGGAGTGGTGCGCAATATCCGCGCGGAAGGCTTTGAGGTCATGCTGGTGCTGGAAGCGACCATCGGGCTCAATGAAGCCACGCCGGAGGCAGCCGAGACGCTGCCTGCGGATACCCCCGGAGCGGGACCATTCACTTCCCAGGACTTGAATTTTCTCAGCTCACTGCGAATTCGCGTGAACGAAGAACCAAATAGCTCCGGCACGACCGACAGATCCGAGGAAATCGGCTAAGCTTCGCCTGCGGGCAGCAGGGCCATCTCGGCCGCGACGCGAACGTGCGTTTCAAGCGATTCTGTTTAGAGCGGGTGGAAGTAATACATGCCTTCCAAGTGTTCCCAGCCTTCGTCGGCGGCGGGAGTCTGCTCAAACAGTCCGACAATTCCCTTTGAACCTGTAGCCTTCAATGCCTGAAAAATCCCTAGCTTATTCGGCAGCTTACTCCAGGAACTGTTTCCGTCCTCCGCATCCGACATATATTTCGGATCGTAGATTTCTGAAGTTACCCGCACACCTGCAAGGCGAGCCCAATATGTCCCCGTGTTGCAAGCCCGATAACATGACACAACGCTGCCGGGAGTGACCCCGTAGCCAGGCAATTCTCGTGCGGTTCCGTACTCTACGGCCGAGTACCATCCATGTGTCTTGCCGCTGAATATTGCGGACTGCCTCATTTGTAATACTGTTTGGACGCCAGACGCGAGGATCGCCAGGGACATGAAAACAGCTGCGCCCGATATCAGCCCGCGTTTCCGTTTCTCGCTGACCGTCAGCAGCGCCACGGCAGAAACACATGCGGGCCAGAAGAGGCCTGCAATGTATCGGTCTAACAACTTGACCGAGAGATACATCAATATGCAAAAGGCCAAAAGGAAGCTGAACACCGTCAAAAGCCCTCGAAGCTCCTTGTTGGAAGGAATCTCGGCACCCCAGACAAAACACAAGGTCAACAGAATCAGGACAAATGCGTGAGTCACAATAAACCACAGCAGGCGATGAGATTGGTGCGTGATTACCAGAAGCTGGTTGCGGAAACTGAACTGTGGATCGATCCCGTCGTTGAAATAGCTCGGGTCAAACCACGGAGCGTAGGTTGCATGTTGAAAATGTTCGAACGACACCACGATCGGATGCGAGAGAAGTTCTGTCTCCGGGTGCTTCAGGTGAACTCTCGAATCACCAAAGCGATCGGATTGGTCATTCAGGAGGTGCTGAGGCGCCGTTCCGTCAACAAGCCATGCGTAATTCAGCCTTGCTGAATCGCCTGCGTCGAAACGATGCTTCTGCAAGGAAAGCGCCGCGATATAAGGACCACAAACCATTAGAAATATGGCAGCCATCAGACTAAGCTTCCAGACGGAATCTTTCAGCCCCTTTTGCTGATACAGCACAAGCATCAGCAAGGACATAGTTACCAGCGCAATCACGAGCCCCGGAGACTTTACGAGATACGCTAGCCCCAGGAAGAGTCCGGCACCTCCATAAGCAAGGGCTCGCCGAGTATCTAAGGCACGAGTGATACAGCCGAATCCCAGCAAGAGCAGCGTTGCAAAGAGACCGTCGACTCGAATCTTTCCTGGGCTGAACTCATGGAGCCAGCTTTGAAGTACGATCCCGAAGGATACGATGTAGACAAGAGAGTCTGGAAGTACCCAAGTGTCGCATCGTTGGTTGTCTGCAATCGTTCTGGCGCGAAAGGATAATAAGCTCCGAACAAAAAAATAGGTGCACCCTATGCTGGCGATAAAGATGAGAAAGTTCACCCAATAAAAAACCTGTGGCTCCCGCATTCGTCCAGCGTGGGTGATTATTTTCGCAATCGCCAAGACCGCCGGATAGCCGGGATTCCAGAGTCCGTTAATGGCCTCACCCCACCTCCGATGTGCTAAGGAGCTGGCAATATCCATGTAGGAGATTGCGTCGCCATCAAGTTGATATGGGTCATAGCGAACATAACCAAGCATGACCGTAGCCGCACAGGCAATATAGCTCAGCACAAGCAAATTACGACGCAGCCAAGTATGCATGTTGCTCCAAAAGTGAACATCGTCAATTAGGCACTGAAGCCAGCTCAAGCTCTTCAAACAGAACCACGGCAGTCGGAACCAACAGGGCGATAAGCTCGCCGTAGATGCGCGCCTCAGCAATCATGCCATAGACAAACATGACGCAAACCCAGGGGAGCATGAGCGCCAGGATATACATTCGTAGCCGTAAATGGTTAATTTTAGACCAGAAGAGCAATGGAATGAACCATAGAAACCCGCACGTGCTGGCCAGTTCTGGCCAGTCTTGGATATGTCTTAGAAACTGGATGTTATTTGTCAGATGACTATTTTCCTCACTACGCACCCCGTGGAAATGGTGCTTTATAAGGAGCGTCGTACCAAACCAAAGTGCGGCCAGCAATATCGTGAACAAGGCGGGGACCGAGAAACGTGTCAGCATTTGTTCCGTCCCGGAGATGCCGGAGTAAAGTTCCACGGCCAATACGGGCAAAAGGAACAGCATGGTTTCCCGGTTGAGCGTACCGACGAGGAAAATAACAGAAAAGAGGAAAAAGTTTCGACGTCTGATCATCCACAAGCCTGCCGCAAAAAATGCAAGCGCCGTAAAATCATACGGATACATCCACGATTGCTCATACCGTACAACATAAGTACTCTGAGCGGCATAAATACACACCCATGGCACCAGCCAAGCGAGGCTCCCAGTTTTTGAGAAGCTGCGGTAAATTGAGGTAATGCAGTACGTTGAAATAAGGAAAGCGGGAACGCTGATGAGGAAGATGGCCATGTACTTCGGATCGGATAGATTGCCCGACTCGAAGTGACTGCACAATCGCCGCACCCAATAGGAATTCTCGGACCATCTCATTGGGATCATCATGAGAAATCTGCCCTGATACGGCATTCGCTCTTTCCCCTCCACGTAGAGGGACAAGAATACATAGGAGCGTACGTTATCTATCCAAGAACGTATGAGTACGATCGACCCCGCGATAATCAGAATGGTATTCAGGACTTGGATCCCCCCGACAGGGCGAATTGGGGCAAATCTCTTCGGGCCCTTGTTGTTAGCGTGATCGGGCATCGCTGGAGCGAATTCCATAAATAGATTCGGCCTCACATGAGTGGCTTACGTCGATTCCCGCGCGTCAGGCATCCAGACATAAGTGTCGCCCGGAAGAAGTTGATGTGCAAGGATGAATCCGGCAGGACGATACGGATGTGAATCTTTCGCGCGCTGAGTTGGTATACTCGCTACTGATCTGCCTCCAGTAGAACTAGGACACCATCGAAGCGGGATGATGATCGTTTCCAGGGCCGTTCTCATGAGGAACGAGTATCGCGATAGATTTTTCGGTCTGCCGGGCCTCATCGTCAACATTTAAATCATGCGCTTACCATATCCAACGCGAATCAACATCAACCATGTGTTGATTGCGGCGGTGTTGCTTCTGTTCGCGCAGTTGCTGGATGGTACCAACCCTGTTTTCGCATTTTTGGCATGTTTGGCCATGGTTTTCAGCGCGATGGCCTTCAACCTACTGGACGGCCTGGCCACAACAAGTGGGGCCTTTGTATTTTTCATGGCCCTTCCCACATTTGTCATTCTGCTTTTTCTCAAGGTTTTCACCTGGGAGCCCTCCGACAAGCACTTTATGCAGCCGATGATCACAATTACGGCCACGGCGATCGGATGGGCAGGCATACTGGTGGCCGCCGCAATCAGCCGCAGATTCTCAACGAGGCGCAATTTTGTGCGCTTCACCGCCCGCGACCTGGAAAACCTAAAGAACACGTCTGCTGGTTTATTGGTGATCGGACTCTTCAGCCAAATTCTGTTGACAAACTACAACACCGGAGGGACCGGTACGGTTTGGACAGCACTGAATCAGTTGAACATCTTCGTTCCGATGGCAACGACCCTGGCGACGTATTACGAGATTTGCGTTAGCCGCGGAAAACGCAGCATGAATTGGATTGTTCTCGTCAGTATTTTGTATGTTGCCGGGTTCGGTTTTATTGCCGCTTCGAAGCAGGGGATGTATTCGCCCTTTCTCTCCTATTTTCTGGTGTGCGCCGCGCTTGAATACCGGTTCCGTCCTTTGCAAGTGATGGCCATTCTAGCGTGGCTGGCATTCGCCGTTGGATTCCTTTTTCCCTGGGCGCAATATGCGCGCTCGATGACTCGCCAGACAACGCTGACGGGGACAGTCGATGCCACCGTTGACTTGCTGAAGAATCCCGCCACGATTCCGGCGATGTATCAGTGGTACGCCGATTCCTTGAAGATGAGTGAGGACATCAATCAAGTCGCGCTCTGCTATGACCATCCGCATGGCCTGTTGGACCGGGAATCCATGATCTGCCAGGATGATCGCCTCATTCAGGTAACACAACATACCGGTCCGGTCGGGCTCAGCTATCTGGTTGACGGCTTCGAAATGGTGGTTCCGCATTTTCTTTGGGCCGGCCGGATCACTCTTTCGCTCGGCAATATCTATGGCCGGGAGACGGACGAAGCGAGCCAGGAAGACTTTACGACTGCGGTGGCGTTTGCACCCATTGGCGACGCCTATCGCGAGTTAGGCTGGTCCGGCATTGTGGTGGTGATGCCAATTTTATATTTCTTCACCTTTATCTTTTTGAACGGCGTCTTTGGCGATGCCCGCGAGAGCCCGTGGGGACTGGTTCTGGTTGGCTATGCCGCTTTCGCCGCGCCTGGCCTGCTGTTGCCTGTCCACCCTCAGTTGTGGGGTCATTACGTTCCTCTCATCCTTATGGTGATGTGGGTAACGCGATATGTTGCGCCGCAAGTCGCCGTGTTGTTCGGGTTTCGAAAAGTACAAGCAAAAATTGTCCTGCCCGGCCAGGAACTGGTGCCGAAAGCCCAGGAAGCTCGCAATACCTTGTAATTTGATTCTTTGAGATTCGCACGACATTCATTTCTAAGAATGGGAGCGCTCAGCTCGGCGCGCCGCTCAGATAACTAACCGAAGACTGGTTGGCGACAACGCCTCCGTTCGGTCTTATCCCATCCTTCAGGAGATAATATGAGTTCGATCTCTGCCTTCAAACTCTGGCACCTGCCTTTCGCAAGCGCAAAACGGAATCTAACAATCGGTTTGGTTGCAGCCTGTCTCACCACGGGATCACTGTGTGCTGGAACGCTCACGGCCGCCGCACCCGGTCAGACAAACAATTCGGTTTCATCGGCGACGGAAACAAACTCCTCACCGTGGTGGAAACATGCCCTGGTGTACGAAATCTATCCGCGCAGTTTTCAAGACACTAATGGGGATGGCATTGGAGACATCAACGGAATCATCCGTCGGCTGGATTATCTGCAGGGATTGAGAGTGAACGCCATCTGGCTGACTCCGATTTATCCGTCGCCGCAGAAAGACTTCGGCTACGACATTTCCAACTATGAAGCGATCGATCCTATGTTCGGCACCATGGCGGATTTCGATCATCTGCTGGCTGCGGCCAAGGCCCATCACATCCGCGTGATCATGGATATGGTGATGAACCATACCTCGGATCAATCTCCCTGGTTCAAAGAGAGTCGCAGTTCGCGCACCAATCCCAAGCGCGATTGGTATATCTGGCACGACGGAAAGGGCCCTGGCATTCCGCCCAATAACTGGCAGAGTGAATTTGGCGGTTCCGCGTGGACATACGACGCAACCACGAAGCAGTGGTACTACCACAAATTTCTGGCGGCGCAGCCGGACCTGAACTGGCGCAACCCTGCCGTCGAGAAGGCCATGTTCGACGCCTGCCGGTTTTGGCTCGACAAGGGAGTGGCTGGATTCCGCCTCGACGCGATCCCTGAACTGTTTGAAGACCCGGAATTGCGCAACGAGAAAATCCTGCCCGGAACCAACGAAGTCGGCGATCCCAATGAAGAACAGAACCGAACCGAGAATCTTCCCGAGGTCCACGTCGTGATGCGGTCGCTTCGCAAGATGGTCGATAGCTACCCCGGAGATCGCGTTCTGATCGGAGAGACCTATCTCAGCAACATCCAAAGCCAGCTGGAATGGTACGGCGGAAAGGCCCACAACGAACTTCAACTGCCGATGGACATGCAGGTAGGCTTCATCGATCAACTCGACGTGAACGAATTCCGCACCAAGATCAACCAGGCGGAAAAAGAGTTGGATGGTTACATGCCACTGTTTGTCTTCGACAATCACGATAACGATCGCAGTTGGAACCGCTATGGCGACGGCAAACACGATGCCGCCATTGCCCGCATTGTAGCGGCGATCCTGCTCACCACTCGCTCCGCGGATTTGATGTATTACGGCCAGGAAATTGGCATGGTGACGACTCCGCCAAAAACACTTACGGAAGTGCAGGACCCTGACGGCATTCGCGGCTGGCCAAAGTACAAGGGACGCGACGGCGAGCGAACGCCCATGCAGTGGGATCCAGGAAAGAATGCCGGCTTCAGCACGGCGGCGAAGATCTGGCTGCCAATTCCGCCCAGCTATAAAACCGTTAACGTGCAAGTGGAATCCGGTCAACCCGACTCCTTGCTGAACTGGTACAAACACCTCATCACCATGCGAGCCGAGAATCCGGCCCTTCGCGAAGGCCAAAACATTATGGTGGACACTTCGAATCCGAATGTTCTGTCGTATTTGCGAAAAAATCCAGGCGCAGGACCGTCGGTGCTGGTTGCGGTGAACTTTACAGACAAGCCTCACACGGTGTCATACAACCTGCAGGCGCAGGGAATTCCGACCACGCACGCAACAGCTCTACTTGCCGACCAGGGTGCGGCCAAGGATGTCGATTTGAATCACGTTGTGCTACCACCGTTCGCAGTCTTCATCTGCTCGGTGCAATAGTTTTGCGCGGCAAATCACCAATGGACGGATCCCGCAAAACTCAAACGGCGCCGCTCTCTGACTGGAAAGCTGCGCCGTTCGATTTCCAGAAATGCCTAAAGGATCGAAACGATCCCTAAAAACCCATCGAGTCGTCTGCTGAAGGTCCATACGTCCCAGGCAGTGGAACATCATTCAACCGCAAATAGACTCCCAGCTGGGCACGGTGGTGGATGATGTGATTAAGAAACATACCGCGATAGACCAGGAATCGCGGCGCGTCAATGATGGTATGCCCCTGAAAGCTGAGCTTCCATTTTTTCTGCCATTCCTCGTCAGACGCTTTGGCAATCGCGGCCCGCGCTTTCTCGGCAATCCCGTCAAAAGCATCCAGAAGTTGCTGTCTCGACTCCATGACTAGCGGCTTCATATCCGACTTCGAAAAATCCAGCTCCGGAAGCTCGACGATCCGAACTGCAAATTCCGGCAACTGCGCCGTATGTGCTGCCAGCTTACCCAACGCCATCGATTTTTCATGAGGCTTGAAGTCCGACTTCCCCTCCGGCACTCGCTCTAGAATCGCCCGAGTCTTCTTCATTTCCTGGTCGAATTCCGGTAGAAACATCTCTCGAATTTCCATGATTGCTCCTCTTCTAAAGTTTCTACCACGACTTCAAATAACGAATGAAAAGATCTTCCACGTGTTCCATCGGATTCTTTTTATTTTGAAGGCAAATTCCGCACTTACGGCCGCGTTTTCGTGATTTCAGGGCGTAGCGACATCTCCGACTCCACGTCCAGAACCTCTTCCACGGTTCCAGTTTCTGGCTTCTTTCCACCCAGGTGGTTCATCGTCAGCGAATCCCTCAAAATCGCAAAAGCGTCTTCTGGAGTGTCGGCAAAATGGAGAAGCTTTACGTCCTCTGGGGAGATGGTTCCCTTTTTCACCAGAGTGTCCAGATTGATGACGTCATTCCAATACTGCGACCCATACACCACGATCGTCATCTCCTTCGCCAGTTTGCGGGTCTGGGTCAGGGTCAGCAATTCGAACATTTCATCCAACGTACCGAAGCCACCAGGAAAAACGACGAGCGCCTTCGCCAGATACGCGAACCAGAACTTGCGCATGAAGAAATAATGAAAATCGAGGCTCAGTGAGGGCGTGATGTACGGGTTGGGGGCCTGCTCAAACGGTAGCCGAATATTCAGGCCAATGGTTTTTCCACCAGCTTCGCTGGCTCCCCGATTGGCCGCCTCCATAATGCCGGGGCCGCCGCCGGAGGTGACCACAAACCGATGGCGTTTATAGTGCAGCGTCATCGACCACTGCGTCAGCAGATAAGCCAGTTTGCGGGCATCCTCGTAGTATTGCGCCATCTCAACCGCGGCCTCAGCGTGGGCCCGTTGCAGCTGAGTCGCTTGTCCGCTGGCCAGCTGTTCTGGCGTGGCCGGCTGCTCCTCGATTGGTGCCAGCTTTGCGGATCCGGAAGGATCCAACAGCTCCAGTGTGCGAGAGGCTTCATCCAGGGAGTTGAATCGGGCCGATCCAAAGAAAACAACCGTATCCTGAATTCTCTCCCGGCGAAAATGCGCCAACGGTCTCACATACTCGGCCATGATCCGCAGCAGGCGCCCGTCAGGACTGTTGAGGAATCCAGGATCTTCATAAGAAAGCAGAGCGGACTTGCTATTGGCCATCTACGACCTCATGCTGAAAGTGTGACATGCCTGGAACGATGCGGTGGGGCGAGTCATTCACGCAAAACTCCGCAGACTGACCACCGGAGATTGGCGGGAATTCTCACGCTCGATGCTCATGGTAGTGGATGATTTCCGATATGCCGATCCAGACATCCAGCAATCCAAGTCCGGAAACGACGCCGCGCGTGACGCCGGAGCTCATCAATCGACCGATCGGCGAAAAGGTCAACAGATAGTGATTTTCATTCCAGTATCTCGTCCAGGGGAGCAGGAACACGAGCAGTCCCACATAGAAGCAAAACACGACCAGGATGACGATGGATACCCGTTGCAACCACAGCGAAGCCGGGGATTCCGACCAGTTTTCTGTCTTCGGCAATGCGGAGGCCTCGGGTTTCAAGCTTTCCGGTGAGAACAAGTCCTGTTGCGACATTTTCCTTTGACCCAGCTGTGGAGTCCTCGATACCGAGGCTCCTCGTTCCGCCAGGGCACCATAGCGCGTTCCTCGATTTTAGAGCAGTTCCCTAGTTTCCAAGCCCGTCCAAGCCATCCCTCTGTCGATTTCTTGATAGCAAAGTGCACGAAAGTTCCGCGCTGCCGGCTCAGCCTGTCATCGACCCGTCTAGACGGAGGTGGGCACCGCATTTTTCTTGGGTCGACGATTGGCCTGCAAAATCTTCTTGCGCAGGCGCAGACTCTTCGGCGTAACCTCCACCAATTCGTCCTCGTTGATAAATTCGATTGCCTGCTCCAGGTTCTGCGGCTTAAACGGCACCAGTCGGATTGCATCGTCGGCGGAAGAGGCGCGCATATTGGTCAGCTTCTTTTCGCGCACTGCATTCACGTCCAGATCGTTATCACGCGAATGCTCCCCAACGATAATGCCTTCATACACCTCATTGCCAGGTCCGAGGAACAAAACTCCGCGCTCCTGCAATCCATCCAGGGCGTACGTCGTGGTTGTGCCGGCACGGTCGGCAATCAACGCGCCTGTGGAGCGCTGTGGAATATCTCCCTGGTGCGGCATGTAACCGTCGAACAAGGAGTTCATAACGATGGTGCCGCGAGTCTCCGTCAGCATTTCGTTGCGCAGTCCGATCAGGCCGCGACTGGGAATGCGAAACTCCAGACGCACGCGCCCATAGCCGTGGTTGTGCATCTTCACCATTTCAGCTTTGCGCGGCCCCAAGCGTTCCATTACAACTCCGACAAAATTCTCTGGAATATCAATGGTCAGCAGTTCGACTGGCTCCATCAACTTTCCATCGACCACGCGGGTTACAATTTCCGGCCGACCCACCATCAGTTCATACCCTTCGCGACGCATCATCTCAATCAAAATGGCGAGTTGCAGTTCCCCGCGGCCCAACACCTTAAAGTTGTCGGCGTTGCCTGCATCTTCCACGCGAATAGAAACGTTTGTCAGTAACTCTTTTTCCAGCCGCTCGCGCAAATTGCGGGAGGTAACGTATTGCCCTTCCCGCCCAGCGAACGGGGAATTGTTCACGAAAAACTGCATCGCAATTGTCGGCTCATCGATTGAAATGGTCGGCAACGGCGCCGGATTTTCGAGACTCGTAATCGTTTCGCCAATGGTGATTCCACTGATGCCCGCGACTGCAACGATGTCGCCGAGAGTCGTTTCTTCGATATCCGTCCGCTTCAGGCCGCTAAAGCTGAACAACTTGGTGATCTTCGTTTTTTCTAGAGATCCGTCGCGCTTCGAGATTGCGACCTCATCCCCGGTATGCAGCGTGCCGTTAAACACACGCGCAATCGCCAACCGTCCCAGGTAGTCGGAGTAGTCGAGATTCGTCACCAGGATTTGCAGTGGCCCCGCAGGATCACCCGTGGCCGGTGGAATGGTCGAAACAATCGCCTCAAACAGCGGTTGCAAATCGGTTCCGGGAATCTTCGCATCGGTCGACGCGGTGCCGAGTTTCGCATTGGTATACAGCACCGGAAAATCCAGCTGATCTTCGCCTGCATCCAGATCGATGAACAGGTCATACACCTCGTTCAAAACTTCCTGCGGTCGGGCATCCGGACGATCAATTTTGTTAATCACCAGGATTGGCGGTAGCTTCGCTTCCAGCGCTTTGGACAGGACGTAGCGGGTCTGGGGCAGCGGGCCTTCGCTGGCATCCACCAACAGCATGACGCCGTCGACCATCTTCAGCGCGCGCTCCACCTCACCGCCAAAGTCGGCGTGACCCGGTGTATCCACAATGTTGATCTTTGCGTCGTGGAAGACGATGGCGGTATTCTTCGCCAGAATGGTGATGCCGCGCTCACGCTCCAGGTCGTTCGAGTCCATGACGCGTTCGGCGACCGCCTCATTCGAGCGGAAAGTCCCGCTTTGACGTAGCATGGCATCGACAAGAGTGGTCTTGCCGTGGTCGACGTGGGCGATGATAGCGATATTACGGATAACGGACGACACGATGGATGAAGTTTCCTGTTCTGGTATGTAGATTGGCTGGGCGGCAAACGCGAGAATCCAACTGGCAAGCGCGCGGATTGCGGGAGTATCCCGATCTCCTTACTAGTTTACCGCATTGTGCATGCCAGACTGTATTGGAAGCATCTGCCGGCAGGTCATCGACGCCGTCGTGGCCAGGCCTGCTGGTAGATTTAAAGGTGGCAAAGGGTGGGAAAGCTATAGCATTCCTGCATCCTAAAGGGGTGGAAGAAGGTCGATGACCATGCCTCTCAGTTCACAAGAACGACTTGCATTGGGTCAGCAACGACGCAAGCAAATGCGTCGTACGGAACATGGAGTATGGAAGGCGAAAGAGCGCTGCGAAGATCCGCTGAAGCTGATGGAGAAATCCATGCACGGCCGCATTCCTGCACTGGCCGCTTTGAAATATGAGCGGATGGAAGCTTCTCCGTTCGGCTATTTCCGCGGCGCTGTGCCGGTGATGGCTTATGACTTTTCGCTGGCAGCGAACACCGGCATCTTGACCCAACTGTGTGGTGACGCGCACGTCCGAAACCTGGGCGCCTATGCCGTGTCCGATGGGCGGCTTTTATTCGACATCAATGATTTCGATGAAACCATCGCTGGTCCGTTTGAATGGGATGTCAAGCGGATGGCGACCAGCCTGGTGTTGGCCGGCCGTGAAGCCGGCGCGAATGACGGAAATTGCCGTGAGGCCGCAGAGGTATTCCTGGATCGTTATCAACACAGTATGGCGGCATTTGCCCGCATGCCGGTGCTGGAAGTAGCCAGATTCCAGGTGCATCGACTGCGGAATGTTCCCACAGTGAAGCGAATTCTCCAAGTGGCGCAGCGTGCGACCGCGACGGATACTCTGGAAGCGCTGACGCAGTCGAACGGCCGACACAAGAAATCGGCGAAAAGAGACGCTCCGGATCAAAGAAACAAGGCAGGATTGCCGACCAAGCCGCCGCGCGTCTTCAAGTCCACCCCTCCAGTATTAAAGCGGTTGACAGGCACAGAAGCAGATCGCATCGTCGCTTCGCTCAGAAAATACGCGGAGAACTTGTCACCCGAGCGGCAGAAGTTCTTCGCGGAATATCGGCCTGTCGATGTGGCGTTTAAAGTGGTGGGAACCGGTTCCGTGGGTCTGCGAGATTACTGCATCTACATGGCTGGAAACGGACCGAAAGATCCACTATTCCTCCAAATCAAAGAAGAGGTGGCGTCCGCCTACTCGCCGTATCTTCGGCATTCGAACGGCAAAGGAAATCACCATAGTCACCAGGGTCGAAGGGTCGTGGAAGGAGAACGGCTCATGCAACTGCAGTCAGACCCGTTTCTAGGGTGGACCACGCTCCACGGTCGTGATTACCTGGTGCGGCAATTGAACGACCACAAGGCTTCCGTCAAATTGGACGATCTAAAACAAGCAGGACTTGTGGAATATGCTCGCGTGTGTGGAGATTTGCTGGCACGCGGACATGCGCGCGCCGGAGACTGCTCCATATTGTCGGGATATTTGGGGGTTTCGGGGAGATTCGAGGCCGCGGTCGCGAACTTTGCGATGGCCTACGCAGACCAGACAGATCGCGATTGGCGCGAGCTGGTGCGATCCAGAAAATCAAAGTAAGCAGCGATATGAAATGCGTCCGCACGCTAGCGAAGTCCTGAATGCTGTGGTTGCGTTGCCTGCCCAAGGTTCCCAGCGGATTCCGCGGAGAGCCTGGCGACAGTGGCCGGCTGCGCATGCGTGGCGCGCAGCAATGCCAGATTCCGCTCCAGCTTCCGCTGCTTTCTCGAAAAAATCACCGGATAGAACCGACCCCTGTGCCGGGGATGGAAGGCGTCATAGTAGTCAAGCAGGCTAGCGCGTAGATCACTCGTAACCTGCGCATTCTTGTCGTGGGTAACCGTATCCAGCAGTTTTGCGTAGCTTTTATCGGCCAGCGGATACTCTCCTCGCTGAGCTGGTTTCCCGGTGTCAAAGTCCAAATCCTTTAGGGGCAGAGTGCGGTCCGCGGTGGGCTGACCCCGCAAACCATCGACATCCTTCTCGTAACTGTTGAGCGTGGATTGCATGCTGTCGAGATATAGCTTTTGATCGGCTGCAGTTGGGAGTTGCAATTTCAGCGCGGAGAACGGTCCCCGTTTCGGTAGAATCTTGACGATCAAGGCGATTACATGCGCGCCAAATCCCGGCTTGTGATATTGCTTGCCCCACTCATGTGCGTAGTCGACGCGATTCACGCGGTAGACAAAATGGCTGCGATCGAAGCTCGGAACCTGCTCCTGGATTTGTTTACTGTAGTGCAGCACTGCGGCACGGGTCATTTCCGGAATCACCGTGCTGACGGAATATCGATAGGTATTCACGGCCAGCCCCTCATGCTTCAACACGGTTTTCAGATCGACACCATACGTGTCCTTAAAGGCTCGCTCCAATACCGGCGTTGCCACGTTGAATCCGATGAAGTTGTTGTAATCGTCCTTGACGTAATGGCCTTGCGCAACCTGCACAACGTCAAAGCCATACTCCGTTCGAATGTGAGCCGTGGGGGAATCGTAATAGCTGACGAAGTGGCCGAAGCGGCTTTCCAGTTGCGGATATTCGCGAGCGGTCGCCAATCCCACAAAAGGGTGCCCAATCGTGTCTCCCCGATAATGCGCCAGCGCGCCCAGCGCAAATGCATACTCGTTCAAGTTGTCGGCGTCTTTTAACAGGTTGTTGACGAATTCACCGGTGCGAACGTAGTGCAACATGTCGCTGAAATCTTTGCTGCCGAACGGATAATATCCCAGGTCTTGAATGATGCAACCGCCGTAGGCGTAGGAGTGCGCAATGCGCAACTCATCTGGCGTGGCGTTGGGGTACCGTTTACGCAGCAGCGGAACAATGTGTCGGCTCCACGCCATGTCGACGGTTTCTTCATGCGACAGCACCGAGTAGGCATCGACCGTGGACGCTGTCAATGTGAACAGAACCAGCAGGACGGACGCGAACACTTGTCGTACACGAATCAAAAATCCACGATCCTTCCTGCGCCAGGGTTTCGCTAACACTGAGCTTATTCGACGGCAACCAGAGGAACAAGGTTGCGTGGGAAAGTTAGCCCGGCGCTGCCTGATTCGTTTATTCCACCGTCACGGATTTCGCCAGGTTGCGAGGCTGGTCCACATCGCATCCGCGCCTCACCGCGATGTGGTAGGCAAGTAATTGCAGCGGTATGACTTCCAGAATCGGCAGCAGAAGTTCCGGAGCGTGCGGAATGTAAATCACGTGGTTGACCAGTTGTGCGATCTCCTGGTCCCCTTCGATGGCCACCGCAATCACCTGACCGGACCGGGCTGTCACTTCCTGAATATTGGAAAGTGTTTTCTCGTACCGCAACTTCGAGGTAGGGTCGTTGCTGTCTTTCGTCGCCAGCACAACGACGGGTAGAGATTCGTCGATCAACGCGTTCGGACCATGCTTCATTTCGCCCGCCGGATAGCCTTCGGCGTGGATGTAGGAGATTTCCTTCAGCTTCAGCGCGCCTTCCAGTGCGATGGGGTAATGAATGCCCCGGCCAAGAAATAAAAAGTCGCCGGCGTTGGAGTAGATCTTCGCGAGCGCCTCGCAGGGCGCATTGCAGTGCTTCAAAATGTCGCGAATCTTGTTGGGGATGCGAGTCAACTCTTCCACCAATGCCAGACTTTCGGCGGCATCGACCGTGCCACGCTGCTGTGCCAAATAGAGCGCCAGAATAAACAGCGCGGTCAACTGCGCCGTAAATGCTTTAGTGGAGGCGACGCCAATTTCCGGTCCGGCATGCGTGTAAATGGAGCCATTGGCCTCGCGCGCGATCATGGCGCCGACGACATTGCAGATGGCAAGCGTCTTTGAACCCTTGGACGCGATTTCCCGTTGCGCGGCGATGGTGTCGGCTGTCTCGCCGGACTGCGTAATCAGTAGGCCGATGGCTTTTGAATCGGCGATGGGATCGCGATAGCGGTATTCGCTGGCATAATCGACCTCAACCGGCAGACGAGCCAGTCGCTCGATCATATATTTGCCGACCAGTCCAGCGTGCCAACTGGTGCCGCAAGCGGCGATGTTGATTTTTGTCGCCGCACGGAATTCAGATTCCGGGATCTGCATTTCATCCAGAAAAACCTTGCCCGTGTCGAACGAGACTCGCCCCAGCGTAGTGTCGCGGACAGCTCGCCCCTGCTCGAAGATTTCTTTCAACATGAAGTGCTTGTAGCCGCCCTTTTCCGCCTGAATCGGGTCCCACAAGATGTTCTCTACTTTTCGTTCGATCGGGTTGCCATCGAAATCGGTCAGGGTGACGCCCGCGGGCGTCAGGATTGCCATGTCGCCGTCCGCCAGAAAATACAGCTTGCGCGTGTGATGCAGAATGCCGGGGACATCGGAGGCAAGAAAGTATTCGCCATCGCCAAGGCCAACCACGGCGGGCGGTCCACTGCGGGCGGCCACCAGCGTTTGCGGAAAATCGGCGGAAAGCACGCCGATGGCAAACGCTCCCGTCAAGTGACGCACAGCACGCCGCACGGCTTCGTCCAATTGAATCGCCTGGTCTTTTTCCTTCGCGACCGTTAGTTCCGATTCAATCAGGTGCGCGATGATTTCTGTATCCGTCTCAGTTACAAATTTGTGGCCCTTCGCCGCCAGAGAATGCTTCAGCTGCAGATAGTTTTCGACGATGCCGTTGTGCACCACCACCAGCCGTCCGCTGCAATCACGATGCGGATGCGCATTTTCTTCCGTCGGCCGGCCATGCGTCGCCCAGCGCGTGTGGCCAATGCCATAGGTTCCGTGGAGTGGATTCTCACGCAACACTTCTTCCAGATTTTTCAGTTTCCCCGGGGCACGCCGCAGCTCCAGGCCGTTCGAGCCGCCGGCAACAGCGATGCCCGCGGAGTCGTAGCCGCGATATTCCAACCGCCGCAGTCCCTCAAGAATCACCGGAACAGGATCTTTGCTGCCCACATAACCGACAATGCCGCACATAGTTGTCCCATTGTACGGGCGCGGGTTTGCCCGATTGGCAGCAATCGCGAGTTAAAGAAGTTTCATCTCCGATTTCGAGCCCAGATCCACAGGCACGCGATCTACCAGCCAAGAAATGTGCGAACAAAATCTTTTAGTTCCGAGGTCAAACCAGGGGGGCGATTCGATTGCCAGCCGGCTATTGGCGATCTGGGAAACCGCTTGCAAAAAAGTTTCCGCTCACGGTTCCAGTCGATACGTGTACTCTTCAATCACGGGGTTGACGAGCACTTCGCGGGCAATTCGCTCCACCTCCAGCTGCGCTTCCGGCAATGCCAGCGCGTCGCTGAGAGTGAGCAGAAAATACTTGCCCTGGCGGACATCTTCGACACCGCGATATTGCATCTTTCGTAGAGCTCCGTGGATGGTCTGCCCCTGGGGGTCCAGCACGGTCTTGCGAAGCATCACGTACACATGGGCCTTCATCGTGACTGAATTATACGTAGACGGCCCGCCGATTTCCCAGAGGCAACCCACAGTCAAGGAAAATGAATGACGAATTATCTGGAACTTCCCGCAGGAGCAAAAGCTCCTGAAGTGATCAATGCGGTGATTGAAATCCCCTATGAAGGGGTGAACAAGTACGAGTACGACAAGAAGCTTCACGTCTTCCGCCTGGATCGGAACCTGTATTCCCCAGTGCATTATCCCGGGGACTACGGGTTTATCCCCAGCACTCTCAGCGAGGACGGCGACCCGCTGGATGTGCTGGTGCTGGTCGATTCACCCAGCTTTTCTGGATGCGTGATGGATGTGCGCCCGATCGGCCTGCTGCTGATGATGGACCAGGGTGTCCCGGACGAAAAGGTTCTGTCGGTGGGCCGCAGCAATCCCCGCTATGCGGACGTCTGGAATTACACCGAAATCTACCCGCACATGCTGCGGGAGATCACCCACTTTTTCGCGATTTACAAAGATTTGGAAGGCAAGCGGGTTGAGGTGAAAGGTTGGCACGACGCTTCCCGCGCTCGCGAAGCCATCACCGCTTCCATGAAGCGCTTTGAGGATGCCAAACTGGCGAAGGCTGCTGCCGAAGCGGAAGATAAGAAAAACATTCTGGTTCCGCGATAGCCGCGACGATCCCCGAGTTTGAATTTGCAATCCGCGAACAAAGCAAAGACCCGCCTCAACCAGCGGGTCTTTGTTGTTGGTACCGGCAAATTGTACGAGATGAAATCTGCCTCTAGTCCTTGGCGGCGTTCCGCTGGGCTGCGCCCGTCTCGGCGAAGGTGTTGATGGTCATCCCGGCGCTGGCGGTCTGCGGGCCTGTGGGCCCATTTCCCGGCAGGTTGGGCGGCAAGCCCGTCGGCCGCTCCAACCCTTCAAACGTAAACCGGACAGAGGAGCCAAACCGTTTGTATTCTCCGTACTTTACGATTTCTCTCAAACGAACATCGCTTGGCAGGCACGCCTTGCAATTCTTGAAGTGCAGTACGCCTTCCGCGCGGGTATACACCGGGAACCAGTATTTCCCGTCGATCTGCTGGCGATACGTCGTGAACGGGATGGACAGATCTTCCTCACCGCGCCGCGTATCGTCCGGAATGTTTTTTCCATTGGTGACGACGATCTGGTAATCCTTGGCGTCCACCCAGATGCGTCCTGAAAAATAACGCTGATCCCTTTCCATGTGCCGGGGCGCCACGTCGAACACATACGTGTCCACCTGGTCGACACGCTCCGTGCCCACATACGTCACGCGATATTGAGGGACATCCTCGGCGGTCAGCGTAAACGGGAGCCTATGCTCAATGTCGTCGAAATCGGCTGGACTCAGCAACGCACGCGTCAGTGTGTTGTCCGGCGCGTAAACGACTTTCTCCTGCGTACGTCCGGAGGGGCTCAGCACGATGTCGTCGACCTGGAGATATTCCCCGTCGATGCCGCCATTGTCGCCAATCGAGTCCAGCTTGACAGTACGGCGGTAAGTGTAATTCTCGAGTGCGCGCTTGAATTGCGTTTCTTTGTCCGCGAAGCGCTGAATGATCTGTTGCGCCGTGATTCCCTTGGGCTGCGCCGTGTTCAGAGGTCCAAACCCCGCATCCAGAGGTGCCGGAGTAAATGCTTGCGGCGGGGTTTGGGGCGCCAGGGCGGCCTGCCCCGAAGATTGCGCCGTCGCGGTGACTCCGATCCCGGCTGACAAGCAAAGCAATCCGATTCCCAAAAATTTCGACAAGCGCAGACGAGACGCGAAACCAGTCAACAGACGGTCCTCGTGAGTGACCCGCACAATCGATCCACCAGACGAACGAAGAAAAATCACAACCGACCTCAGGATTCGAGGCTTCTCAGTGCATGCCGCGTCTTCCCTTTTTCACCATAGCCGACAGAACCCAATCTCTAGGATGCGTTATCCCTGTTTTGTGTTACCAAGGTTACTGGATAGTTAACAGGGACCCAGCGTACGCCGCAGCGCTGCCACATGCCCCTGAAATCAGGTGGAATGATTGTACTCAGCGGCAGCGGGCCCGCGAGGACGCAGATCACACGGCCGGGCTGCAAATCTGGCCACGCAACTCAGCGTAGGATTTGGGCAGGAGAAATTCGTGGCATTTGGCACCTTCAATCGCTCAAAAACCCGTGGCAAGCAGCCGCGGGAGCCCCTGGATGCGGCTGGCCTATACGAGTATGCGGTTCGCAGCCTGGGCAGCAAAATGCGGACTGTCGCCGAATTGAAGCGATTGATGCGCCGGCGCGTGGAACCCGAAGAAACCGGCGAAGCCAAGGTGGAAGCCGTCGTTCTTCGGCTAAAAGAGCTCCATTATCTCGACGACACCCGTTACGCCTCCGACTATACCCGGCTGCGGGTGGAGAATGAGAAATTTGGACGCCGCCGCGTGCAGCAGGATCTGATTCAGCGCGGAGTTCACGAGCAAGTGATCGGCAAGACCCTGGACGCCGCCTATTCTGAATTGCCTGAAGCCGAATTGGCCCGCAAGTACATTGAGAGGAAACGCTTGCACAAGCCAACAAACGAAAAAGAAACCGCGCGTATCGTTCGCAGCCTGGTGCGTGCCGGCTTTTCCATGGGCACCATCTTTCCACTGCTCAAGGCGTGGAAGGTAGAGGACTCGACACTCGCAGCCGTCGCCGAGATCGATTTGGATACCCCGGAATAATCGCCTCCTAAAGGACTATCATCCCGACCAAAGTGGAGGGACCTGCTGTTCTCCCAAACCAACACAAATCTGGGTGCCCCATTTGCCGCGGCGAACTCGGTCACCGCAGCGGCTATGCGGGAAGATGCTGAAGGCTTCTCATTGCTAAACTTAAAGGATATGCGTACGTTGTCCGGTTCCGACATCCGCGAGATGTTCCTCAAGTTCTTTGAAGGCAAAGGGCACACCCGTGTCCACTCGTCTTCCCTGGTGCCGCAAAACGATCCCACCCTGCTGTTTACCAACGCAGGCATGAACCAGTTCAAAGATGTTTTTCTTGGGCTGGAGAAGCGGCCTTATGTCCGAGCCACCACGGCGCAAAAGTGCGTGCGTGCCGGCGGCAAGCATAACGACTTGGAAAATGTCGGCTTCACCCGCCGTCACCATACTTTCTTCGAGATGCTCGGCAACTTCAGCTTTGGCGATTACTTCAAGAAAGATGCCATCGCCTATGCCTGGGAACTCGTCACTGACAAAGACTGGTTTGCGCTCGACATCGACAAACTCTACGTGACGATTTTCAAGGGCGAAAAGGGCGTGGCCCGCGATGATGAGGCCTACCAATTCTGGCTCGACATTGGCGTCGAAAAAGAACGCATCTTTGAGATGGGCATGAAGGACAACTTCTGGCAGATGGGCGATACCGGCCCCTGCGGACCATGCAGCGAAATTTTCTATGACATGGGCCAGGCTGCCTCCGAGACCCCCGACAAAGATTTGCCCTTCGGCGAAGATGACGCGCGCTATGTCGAAATCTGGAACCTGGTGTTCATGCAGTTCGACCGCAGCGTCAATCCAAAAACCGGCGAAGGAACGTTAGCGCCGTTGCCCAAACCCTGCGTCGACACCGGTGCCGGCCTCGAGCGCATCGCCGCCGTGATGCAGGGCAAGTTGTCGAATTTTGACACCGATTTATTTACGCCGCTGATCGCCAGGGCCGCTGAACTCGTGGGCGTGAAACGATCAAGTGAGCAAGGTCAAGCGTTTGGCGGTCCCGGAGTACCCGCACTCCTTGAAGCGATGGGACGGATAAAGCCAGAAAGGGATATGCAGATCCGTGGTCTAGTTAAGATACCCTCTTTAAGAATCATTTCGGATCATGCTCGTGCAGCGACATTCCTTATTTCTGATGGGGTTTTGCCCGCAAACGAAGGCCGTGGCTATGTGCTGCGCAAAATTCTCCGTCGCGGCATTCGCCACGGACGATTGTTGGGACAAGAAAAGCCCTTCATGTACCAGATGGTCTACGCCGTCCGCGACGACATGCAGAATGCCTATCCGGAACTGAAGGACAGCGCCGACCGTGTGGCCAAGGTAGTCAAAGCGGAAGAAGAACAATTTGCTCGGGTAATGACGGAAGGGTCCCGTCGATTCGATATTGAAGTTGCAAATATAATCAAGCCCTTTGTCGATACATACGAGTCAGAATTCGAGCTTTATGCGGGAGATGCAGGCGAAGGAGAGCACTTTCAATCTCTGATTTACCAGTTAAATTCAAGCACACCCTCTAGTGCGGTTAGATTTTTCGCTGCAGCATTGGCACAACCTCGTTTTGATCGGTGGAAAATGGTAGAGTCTTCAGAACTCGTTTTCTCCGGAGCGAAGGCTTTCCACCTGTACGAGACTTACGGTCTGCCGCTCGATTTCATGGTCGATGCGGCGCGCGACGCCGGCATTGCCTTCGACATGGAAGGTTTTGAAAAAGCTCGCGCCGAAGAACAGGCTCGTGCTCGCGCGTCCTGGAAAGGCGGCTCGAAAGCCACCGCCAGCCCCGCCTATCGCGAGCTGCCGAAGACCATTTTCGAAGGCTACCGTCAACTGGTTTCTACCGGCTGCGAAGTGCTGGCGCTCGTGAAAGATGGACTCGGCGCACAGGAAGTAAAAGCGGGTGAGAGCGCGGAAGTCGTCCTCGACCACACCAGTTTCTACGCCGACTCCGGCGGCCAGGTCGGCGATCACGGCTGGCTCTATTCCGAAGACGGCCCGCCGGGGCGGGTCATTGTTGCCGATGTCTTGGGATGCACCAAGCCCGTGCAGGGCATTTTCGCGCACAAAATCATCGCCAAACAAACCATCGCACTCGGCGACAAGGTGAACACGGTCGTCGATCCAATGTTCCGTTCCGCGACCGTGCGCAACCACACCGCGACCCATCTGCTGCACGCCGCGCTGCGCGAGACACTGGGCACGCATGTCAAGCAGGCGGGCTCGCTGAACGATCCGCAGCATCTGCGCTTCGACTTTTCGCACTTCACCGCCGTCGCCGACGAAGAATTGCAGGACATTGAAGACAGCATCAACAAGAATGTTCTCGCCAACACCCAGGTGGTCACGCTGGAGGATGTGCCGATCGATGTCGCCGTGAACGAATACCATGCGATGGCTTTGTTCGGCGAAAAATACGGCGATAAAGTGCGCGTGGTCAAGATTGGCGACTTCTCAACCGAACTCTGCGGCGGTACGCACGCGGCCGCCACCGGCGAAATCGGACTGGTGAAACTGCTGGGCGAAAACAGTGTTTCCTCCGGCGTGCGCCGCATTGAAGCGGTCACCGGAACCGGCGCGCTGGAGGAATTTCGGCGTGGCTTTGCCGTGGCCAAGGTGGCCGAGCAGGTCGCAGGCAAAGCGGAGGCCTCGACTCCCGCTGACGCGCTGCGCAACAAACTGACTGCGCAGGAGGAAGAGCTGAAACGCCTGCGCCGAGAGCTGGATGAAGCGCGGATGAAGTCAGCGGCTGGCAGAGTCAGCAACGCAGCCGCGGAAGCCGTCGAGGTTTCCGGCGTGAAAGTTCTGGCGCAGCGCGTTGACGCCCTCGATCGCGGACAAGTGCGCACGCTGGTCGACAATCTGCGAAACAAATTAGGCTCCGGCGTTGTTGTGCTGGGTGGCGTCCAGGAAGACGGGAAAGTAGCGCTCATCGTTGGCGTCACCAAGGATTTGACGAACCGCGTGCAGGCCGGCAAAGTTGTGGCGCAGCTGGCGCAGATGGTCGGAGGCTCCGGCGGCGGACGGCCTGACATGGCCGAGGCAGGCGGCAAAGATGCAAGCCAGCTCGACGCAGCATTGCGCAGCGCCCCCAAGATTGTTGGTGGCTTCTTAAGCTAAGTGCTCGATCGGGAATCTACCCCTAGTTCCAGCATCCGACTCGTTAGCTCCTGAGATGCCCGAAACGCAAGTTCCCGAGGTGCCGTTTAGGTTTGTTTTTCCTTTGCTTCGCCCACCGGAAAATCTATACTGAAGGTGCTCTGGCGTATTGTCTGCATTCAGACACGTGCCTCTTCTCTTCTGCCATCGCTTCTCTTCCCGCCCTGGCGCGGCCGCCTGCCTGGTTTTGCTGGGCTTGGGGATCTGCTTGCTCTGCCCGCGTCCGGCGCAGGCTACCAGTTCGCACCATTCGAGCCAGGTTGACTTCGCGCGCGCCACTGCAATCCAACACCGTCTGGAATCAATCCCAGAGCGCGACCGCACGCGTGCCCAGTATGAACGCGCCCTGGACGCCTATCGCATCGTGTATCACGTGGACCCAGCCTCGCCCGACGCGGCACGCAGCATTGCTGCCGTGGCCGACCTGCTAGCCAGCGAAGGTCGCTGCTTCCACGATGCAAAGCTGCTGCACGACGCGGTCGCCCAGTCGGAGTTCCTGCGCCGCCAATATCCGACAAGTCCACTGCGGCAGCGGGCATTGTTGCAAGAGGCGGAGATTCAACAGCATGATCTACACGATCGATCCGCCGCGAAGAAGGGCTATCGCCTTTTCCTAGCCAAATATCCACACCATGCGCTGGCGGAACAGGCACGCGCTGGATTGCAAGATGAACCAACTGCCGAGGCTTCTATTGCTCACAAGCGCATGGAGACGCGAACGGATGCATCGCCCGCGCAAACGTCGATCACGGCAACCCACCCAAGCCCTGCGGAAAAGAACCGTGTCCAACCCTCCAGTCCAAGCCCAGTGGTCTGGGTCGACAACGACCCTGACTCGAAGCTCGCGCGCCCATCTCTCAAAACGTCAACCGTGTCCGCACAGTCCTCGACTGCAGTTCTTAAAAATGTCAGATATTGGGCGGAAAATGACTCGACGCGGCTTGCCGTCGATCTCAGCAATGCGGTTCCCTACCATACCTATTCCGACCAGAATGGCCGCCAGATTACGATCGTCTTTTTTGGCGCCCAATCGGCTGAAACCCTGCTGGGTCACGCGATCATGGCATCGCACGATGAAAATCTTCGCTCCATGCGCGTCAGCATGCTCACCCCCAACCAGGCCACCTTAGTGCTGCAAATGAAACGACCCGTGAGCTTCAGCTCCTTTGCTCTGTCGAATCCTTCGCGGCTGATTCTGGATCTGCAGCCTGCGTTGGCCACCGACTTTGCGCAAGCGATATCACCGCCGATCCAGGCCACTCCGACGCCCGCGCCAGGGGCAGTTGCGTCACAAACCACGATTGCTACGCCGCCTCCGCCTAGCGCGAAGCCCCTTGAAGGAACAAAACGGACTTCCCCAGCGCCTCCGTCACCCACGTATGCGGCCGAGCCGACGCCAACCGTACAACCCTCGATGGCTCGGGTACTCGGGCTGCGTGTTCGTCGCATCGTGATTGACGCTGGCCACGGCGGCCATGACTCGGGCACCATCGGCCCCGACGGCATAGAAGAAAAAGACATTGCCCTGGATGTCGCGTTGCGGCTGGGACATCTGTTGCAACAGCGCTTGGGTGCGCAGGTCGTCTACACCCGACGCACCGACAGATATGTTCCGCTGGAAGAGCGCACGGCGATTGCAAATTCGGCGCATGCCGATTTGTTTCTCTCCATCCACGCCAACTCCAGTTCCGATCGGGACGTTCGCGGCGTCGAAACCTATTTCCTCAACTTCACCACATCGCCAGACGCAATGGCGGTGGCGGGCCGGGAGAATGCCGACTCCAATCGCTCGGTGTATGACCTCTCGGACCTTGTGCGCAAGATCACTCTGAGCGACAAGATTGATGAATCGCGCGAATTCGCCGGTGACGTCCAGCAGCAGTTGTACACCGGATTGTTGTCGGGCAATGCAGGACTGAAGAACCGCGGCGTCAAGCAGGCTCCATTTGTCGTGTTAATCGGAGCGCAGATGCCGTCCATCCTGGCAGAGATTTCTTTCCTGACGAATCCGGAAGATGCCGCCGAACTCTCTCAGCCTCGCTACCGTGAACGACTGGCCGCAGCACTCTATCGCGGCGTGGCGGAATACGTTGACGGGATGAGCGGAGTTCGTATCGCCAAAACAATACCGGCCGAGGCCCTTCCCGCGCCTGCCGAATAGCAACCCGAATGATAGTCTGAGTTCGGGACCATGCTCCGGACTTTGTCTGCACCTCGACCGTTTTTTTCGCTGCTGATCGTCACTCTGACGACTCTTTCCTTGCACGCCCAGTCGCGTCCTGCAACCCATCCTGCCAAGCAGACCGCGTCCGCACCGAAGACTGCGCCGCAATCCGAAAGTGCAACTCCTGCGTCCCAGGCTTTATTGCCCGAAACATTCGCCGGCTGGCAGATCACTGGAACACCGGAACAGTCCACGCAAGCCTCGGCAGCCGATCCGGGAGACGCGGTTCCGCTGCAGGAGTATGGATTCACTCGATACGAGTCTGCCAAATACACCCGCGACGATGGCGAACTGACAATCAAGGCCATGGAGTTCGGAGACGCGACCGGGGCATTCGGGGCGTTTACCTTCTATCGCCGGCCCACCATGTCTCCAGCCTCTATAGGAGGCGGCGGAGCGTTTGATGGCACGCGCGTTCTTTTCTGGAGCGGAACCACTCTGGTCGATGCGAAATTCGAACACATCACCCCCATGTCCGCCGGCGAACTCCGCGATCTGATTACACAGCTTCCGAAACCGATCGGCAACCAGGCCACGCAGCCCACCCTTCCCGGTTATTTGCCCCGCCAACATCTGGAAAAAGAAACTGTGCGCTACGCAATTGGACCTCAATCCTACAGCATGGGCGGTGGCGTACTTCCTCCCGGCCTGGTGGACTTCGGTCGTAGCGCGGAAGTGGTCACGGCGGAATACAACGCGCTGGGTGGCACCGGCACCTTGACCATCATCAACTACCCGGACACGGACATCGCCATTGACCGGCAACATGCAATCCAGGCATATTTCGCAAGCCATGGCAGCACGCAATATCCCTGGACGCCCGCGCTGACTGACAGTAATCCTTCCGCAATTCAATTGCGCCGCTCCGGTCCACTGCTTGCGATCAGTTCAGGAAGCTACTCCAGCGGAGCGGCGAATGAGCTGCTGCAACGCGTGCACTACGAAGAGATTGTGACGATGGGTCACGAGAAACAACGCGTCGACGATCCAAAGTTGGTCGCGCAAATTATTTTGGGCGTCGCCGCGCTGGTTGGAATTTTTGCGTTGATCGCTATTGTTCTTGGAGTTTTTCTGGGTGCGGGTCGCGCAGCATTGCAACGGTCACGCAATAAATCCGGATTGGCCGAGGATGGATCCTCGGAATTTATTCGCTTGAACCTTAAGTGAGGTTTCCGGCCAGGCGCGATCCGGGGCGTTTGACGAGGCCTGCCAAATTGTGGGTCGAGCGAAAATCGGCGCGGTTTCCCCTCTGGATTCTAGAGGAACAAGTTTAGAATCAATCACTTAATCGAGAACCTAAAGCGCAAAAGGCGAACATCAGGAGAAAAACTGGCTTTCACGCCATGATATAGGAATTTTTCGCAACTACCTGATTCTAGGACATTTATTTTTCAAGGAAATTTGGACCTGAAATGCCTTGACACCCTCCGGTACGGCTCATAGTATGACGCCAGAAAGTTCTGATGGCTTTGCCTCCGTTGGAACTATTCTCCCTTGAAGGAAAAACCGCCCTGTTGCCGGGCGGTTTTTCCGTTTGTAACCCGCCTTGAAACAATAGCTTATGTTCCTACTGTTGACTTTCCCGATTCTCGCGACGCTGTATTCTCTTCCGTTGATCTTCGGTTGGGTCGGTCCCAACGCAATCTACGGTTTTCGGAATGAACGCTCGCGCCGTGACCGCGCGACATGGTATCGCGCCAATCGCATCGCAGGAATTTCGATCCTCATCGCGATGATATTTTGTGTCGCCATTGAGTTCGCCATTCCCGCTTTGCGCAACACCCACGCCGGACATCTGACGTCTGTAGTGATTCAGATCAGTGCGCTGATCATTGCGAACGCGTGGACCACATTCCGCATTCTGACGAAGCCAACACCGCGAAGGTAGAGATCTTTGTCGTCGATCGTACTTGTGTCTTCGACCGTCGCCCCCGTCAATGCGTTGGCTGCAGTTGTTCATTCGCTTGTTCCCACGGCGCGTTCTGCAGTTCGGCGATGCGCTGCTTCGGCAGGCACTGCGGATAGTTCTGCTGCAGAAAGGCAATCATCTTTTCCCGGACGTAGCAACGAAGGTCAAACAATTTTCCGGAATCGGCGGAGCTCATCAGTGCGCGAATCTGCATGGTTTGCTCCAACATATCCGTCACCTGCAGCACCTGGGCTTTGCCATCCCATAGATCTGTGCTCTTCAGCACGCGCAGGTATTCCTCGCGCAACGGTCCGATCGGGCAGCTATAGTCCGCGTAAATGTAACAGGTGCCAATCAGGTTAGCGGAGGTTCGCGTCCAGTTGTGAAATGGATTCTCAATGAAGTAGCTGAGCGGGACGATCAACCGTTGCAGGTTCCAGATGCAAACCACCACATAGGCTGAAGTTATTTCTTCAATCCGACCCCATTGCCCGTCCACAATCACAACGTCGTCGATGCGAATCGGCTCCGTGATGGCGATTTGTATGCCGGCCAGGAGGTTGGAGACGGTTGTTTTCGCCGCCGCCGCAAGTGCCAGCGATGCCAGGCCTGCGGAAGCCAGCAAGCCCGCGCCGGCCTGCCAAAGGCGAGTGTGGTTGAAGGTATAGAGAATCAGTCCCAGGGCAAGCAGACCGACGAATCCGATGGCCAGGCGCCGCATGACGGCCACCTGTGTGCGCACCTGTCGTGCCCGCAGGTTGTCCGCCAGGCTGATATCGTAGCGGCGCAGCTCAATGTCCTGCACCGCATAGACGCTGCAGATCAGCATCCATGCCAGGCACAGGATGAACACAATATGCAGAACATGCTCGGTAATATCTTCAGCATAATTGGATAGACCAAACGCCGGAACCGCCAGCATCGCGCCCGATACCACCAGCAGCCAGAATGTGGGCTTGCGAAATCGTCGCAGCGTACGGTGGTTCATCGGCGACACGGATTTGCGGAGAATCCGGTGAAAGACCACCCAATACGCCACGAAGCCGGCAATCATGGCTGCGCTGAGGACAAACGAACCGAACACCAGCCGGTGCGCATGGCGCTCAATCAACGGCAGCAATTGTTTTGAGGAAGTAAAAACAACGAGAAACGGCAGTTGGCGCATTCTCTCCCCATGCATTGAAGTATTTCCATGGGCAGAGAATGATGGCGGAAAGGTAAAAGCCTTATGTGTTCCGCGGAGTTCGGCGATAGTCTCCACTCTTGCCGCCCGACTTCCGCTCCAGCACAACCTCCCGGATGACGATGCCCTTGTCCATGGCCTTACACATGTCATAGATGGTCAAAGCAGCGATCGAGGCTGCCACCATCGCCTCCATCTCCACGCCGGTAGGCCCAGCAGTCGCCGCTGTGGCGCGGATGAAGACGCCTTTCGGTCGAATTTCTGTGACGACATCCACATACGTGAGAGGAAGCGGATGACACATCGGGATCAGTTCCGCTGTCCGCTTCGCAGCCTGGATGCCGGCGAAGCGTGCGACTTCCAGCGGATTGCCCTTGGGGTTCGCAGGCAGCGCCGCCAGCACTTCGGCGGACATCTCAACCATCGCGGTCGCTTCCGCCTCCCGTTTTGTCGCGGCCTTGTCGCTGACATCCACCATGTGCGCTCGGCCAGCGGAATCGTAATGCGATAGGTTGCTCATGACCAACAGCGTAGCAGGAGTGGATTGCAAATCCCACTGCGGAGACAAGGTTCGTGAGACTGGGCGACACGGATCAGCGCAACAGCACGCGCACCATCTGATTGGCGCTGAGAAGATCGCAATCCTGCGGGACGATCAGATAACAATTCGCGCGCGCGTTCGCTGCCAGATCGCCAGAACCCTGGGTGCGTACTGGATTGACTGTTGGCACTAGCGGCGCCGTATCCAGATGAGCCGGCAGAAACCGCGTCAGTCCAGACTTGGTGCGAAAATCGGCGACGAGTTTCGCCATCGCAATATTCGGCTGCCAGTTTCGTTCTCCCGCCAACGCCGCCAGCAAAGGCGCGACAAAAACTCGAAACGTCACCATAGTGGAGACTGGATTCCCCGGCAATCCGAAGAAGTATCGTTCAGGCCGATCGCAGTCGGATGGCAGCCGACCGAAGACGACTGGCTTGCCCGGCTGCATTTTCACGCCAGTAAAGTAAAATTCCGCTCCCATTCCGGCGAGGACTTCCTCGACCAGATCGAATTTTCCCATGGAGACACCGCCGGTCAACAGCAAGAGGGGCGCGGCCTCCAAACCCAGCCGGATACATGCGCCAAGATCATCCAGATCATCCCGCGCGGGACGCTGTCGCAATGCGTTTCCACCTGCCTGCTGCACCAGTGCGGCCAGTGCATGACTATTCGAATCATAAATTTGATGTGTTTGAATAGCGGCCGCGGATTCGCCCGAAATTACTGCGAATGATCCCACCTGTGCCGATCCATCGACCAGTTCGTCGCCGGTCGCGAGGATGGCGACATTCGGCTTGGGGAAAACAGGAACAGAAAGAAAACCGCAGGATGCCGCAAGCGCGACTTGCTCCGGCCCAAGTCGACACCCCGGCTCTAACAAAATATCCCCACGCCGCGCTTCACTGCCTTCTGGAACGACGTTTTCACCCGGTGCGAGAGTTCGCACGGAAAGCGGAACCACCCATCGTTGCAGCCGCGCCTCACCGCTCGCATCGACACCCGATTCGCACTCGGTCTCCTCTGCGTGTTCCACCATCAACACCGCGTCGGCTCCAGGTGGCAATGGCGCACCGGTCATGATTTCAATGGCCTCACCTGCGGCGACCGGAAGATTTCCGACCGGCCACGCCTCGCCTGCACGAACCTGGCCAATCACCAGCAACGGTGTTTCAGGATTCAGATCCTTCGCCCGAACCGCGTACCCGTCTCGTGTGACGCGGGGAAACGGAGGCTGGTCGCGATCCGCGATCAGTGCGACTGCCAATCGGCGACCGAGAGCATCGATCAGATCGCAGTTTGCGGCTTCGCTGACAAAAGTGGCTTGAATCGCAGTCGCCTGCGCCGAAACGATGGAGCAAGCTTCGGCGAAGGAAATGAGAGCGGCACGCCCGCCCAGCGAAACATCTGACGATGGACTTCTCTGCATCGGGCTAGCCTTTTGCGAGCAAACACCAACGGCTCCCTGATTTTAGCTGGGGAGCCGTTGCGCTGGGCGTTATGTTGCATGGACCATCGAAGCGGATCCGTGATTCCAAAGGCTTGGATCAGTGCTTCTTGTAGGACGAGTGAACAGTCTGGCCGGCTTGCTGCAGTATATTCTGCGCATCCTCGGCTAACGGTCCCGCCGGCGCCATGGAAAGAAACTTCTGATAGGCGTCCGCGCAGCCCGGGGGCAGCACGATTTTGTTGGTCTTGGGATCGATAGTGGCATGCTGCACCAGCGACCATCCTTTGATGTAATACGCGATGGCCTTGTTTGGGTCGGCAGCGATGGCTTTGTCGGCGGCAGCTCCCGCCGCGTCGCCCTGGCCAGTCTTGAACAGAACGATCGCCTCGTTGGCGTAGTACATGCCCGCTTGCGTCGGATCGGACTTTGCAGCAGCCTCATAGGCCGCAACCGCATCGTTCACGTCACCCGACTTCGCCAGCGCCTCGCCCAGGTTGTTGTCCGCAGCTGCGATGACATCGGGCTTCGGAGCCTTTTCGGCAGCCAGCAAGGCCAGAGCTTTCTTGTAGTTGGTAGCGGCGTCCGGGTATTTCTTCGCCGCCAGTTCGCTATCGCCCAGTTCGTACCATGTCAGACCTACATCCGGCTTGGCCTGGGTCGCTTGCGTATCCAGCGCGATCGCCTGGTCGAAGTTGCCAGCCTTGCGCGCCGTGCGGGCATCGACGATCAACTTATTCACGTTCTTGATCTGGCTGTTTTGCTTCTCCGTCGCTTCATTCTGTTTGCGCACTTCCGCAATCTGTTTTTGTACGTCCGGGGGCAACTTCGAGATATAGGCCTGTCGGGTCATATCGAAGTCAACTTGAGTATCGGTTCCGGCTGCCAGCTTTACGTTCTCCTGGTAGTCAATGATGCCCTTGGCCATCTTTCCATCTTTTCCCTTGATATCTCCAAACAGGACGATGGTGTACGTGCCCGGCTTGATGCCGGTGCCCTTGTAGTCGCCATTTGCATCCGTCGTAAATGCATTCAGCACTGTTTTTGCGTCGGCCATCACTTGCACCGCCGTGTTGGCTACGGGCTGGCTTAACGGGTCCTGGGCGTGGCCGTGAATACTGGCGATTGTTGCGCCCGCCGCGGGCGCTGGGCTGGCAGTTGCCTGGGCCCACGCTCTGGAAGGCATCAGACTGCCGATGATCACAAACAATGCCGCACACATAGCGGCGCAGGATACTGCCGAAATTGCCGCAAACATTTTTGCGGACCTTGAAGATAAAACCATTCGAATCTTTTCCATTTCTCGTCTCCTCAACACATCTCGACGTGGTGATTTTCACTCAGCGTCGCTGAACCTACTGCCTCAACGCCATTCTAAAGCTACAACACTACCAAGAACACCGCACCACCAACTTTCCTGACAAACCGAAGGTTGCTCGCAATCGCAGGAATTCTTGATTACGACCCAACATACGGAATGGGATCGGCAACATCCGCCTCCGCAAACGCCCGCAAACGCAATACGCAGCTGTCGCACACCCCGCAGGCGCGATCCTCGCCGGAATAGCAGGACCAGGTGAGATGGAACGGAGCCTTCAGTTCCACGCCAAGCAGGACAATCTCACTTTTCTTCATGTAAATCAGAGGCGTATGAATCTCAATGTTCCCTTCTTTGGTCCCCGTCTCGATCACCTTCTGGAAAGCGGCGTAGTAGGCTGGCCGACAATCGGGATAGCCGGAACTGTCCTGTTCCACGGCGCCAATAAAAATCGCTTGTGCGCCTAGAACCTCCGCCCAACTGACCGCAGCGGATAGGAAATGCGCATTGCGAAACGGCACATAGGTGACGGGAATCTCTTCCCCGATTTTCGTCGTCGTGGGAGCGTCGGGCACCGCGATGTTTTTATCCGTCAAGGCCGAACCGCCGATCTGGCGAAACAGGTCGATCTTCAAGGGTAGAAATTGGCGAACACCGACCACCTCGGCAATTGCGCGCGCGCTGGTCAGCTCCCGTTGCTCTGTGCGTTGGCCATAGCTGAAGTGAAGCGCGTAGACATCGTAATCGTGGGCGGCCAGTGCCAGGCAAACGGAGGAGTCCATACCTCCGGACAGCGAAACCACTGCGCGGGGCCGAGCGGTCAAACCACTTTCATTTTTCAATTCCAGGCTCCGACCGCGTAAAGATATTTCTTGCAAACTGATCTTGAGTCACGCCAAGTCGATCGCGAAGTGGAATCGCGCGGTGCTTTGCACATCGCGCTCAAAGCTTCGCCTACCTTCTGTATTGGGATGAGCGCGACGTCACGAACGATGTTATGGCGGTCACAGAAATCCAGGATTTCCCTCATGTTGGCCACGAAATCGCCCTTGGTTTTCAGCATGATTTCCTATGACACCAGTGTATGGTTCAATTTTATGCCGCGACATGCTCGCGATGATTCGGCGGAGAAGAAACGGAAGCGTTGAACACCTGGCTCCGCGATGGAGATGACCTATCCCCTTTTGGAACAAAGGCGTGGCGCATTCCGTACTGAAAAATTAATCGCCCTGGTCATCTGGCTGACCCTGCGTAAGGAACGTGACAAGTCCACCCGGCAGGCACTGGTCAACCCGCTGACCTGATGTTGCCGATTCACCGCAACACCTTTATTCAAGCGAATTATTTGTCGTCGAAGTCCGACTCTGGACCCGGGTTCAGAATTTCCAGCGCGGCTTCTGCATCCGCTTGCCGTACCTGTACGCGAATACCGTCGCTGCCCGGCACCATGCTGCCCACCATGCGCAGAAAGTTCTCGCCTTCAATCCTCGCCTCGATGCCGAAGGAGGAAAGCAGACTGACCAGCATTTGCGCCTCGTTCAACGTGGGGCAGTGGCTAATGGTCGTCGGCGTGAGAGCTGCTTCTTCGTCCGCGCGTGTTACAGCGGCATTTGGATCCGTTGGTTCCATGGCGATGCTGTCCTTGTCAGCGACTATACCCCTTTCTTCAGAGGCTCCCAGATGAACTTGTGAATTTGCAGGCTGAGGCGCGCCGGCAGATGGTCGGCCAGCATCCATTCCACCAGCAGGCGCGGATCGAGCACGCAGTTATCCGCCGCGCGCTGGGATGTCGGTGTTTTCGTAAATGCGGGCGACAGCAAAATCTGTCCACATTGCGCCGCCAGGTTGTGCTGCTGAATAAAGTCACGCGCAAATTCATAGTCAGCGCGGTCGGAAATGACGAACTTCACTTCATCCCGCGACGTGAGAGCTTCGAGATTTTCAAGATGGAAGCGACCGCTCTCGCCAGAGGCGGGACATTTCACATCCATAATTTTATGTACGGCCTTGGGCACCTTCGCCAGCGGGCGCTCGCCGCTGGTTTCGATCATCAGCGTATAACCCTTGTCCAGCAGCCGATCCATCATTGGCAGTAACTCTCGCTCCTGCAGCATCGGCTCTCCGCCGGTAAACTCCACTAACTTGACGGGCGTCAGCGCAGCGATTTTCTCTTCCACCTGGTCGAGAGTAAATTTCTCGCCGCCGTGGAACGTGTATTCCGAATCGCACCAGGAGCAGCGCAGATTGCAGCCCGCCAGGCGCACGAAGATGCACGGCAGTCCGGCAAAGCTCGACTCCCCTTGAACGGATACATACAGCTCAATCAGGACCACAGAGTCACTCATAAACCACGGAATCACTCGTAATAGGTTGCCGTGGTGGTGTCGGTTTCGAAGATGGTGCAATCTTTGACCGTGACGCGCCCCTCGGTCATTTCGCGCAGCTGCACGTTGGTCTCATCGAAGAAATAGTGGGCAAGGTTCTCCGCGGATGGATTCAGTTCGATGAACGGCGCCAGTTCGTTGATCATCTGGTGATCGAGGCGGTCGATCACAGGCCGCATGACCTGCTTCAGTTGCTTGAAATCCAGCAGCAAGCCGGCAACATCCAATTCGCGCCCGCGTAGGGTGATGCGGACCTTGTAATTATGTCCGTGCGGATTTTCGCACTTACCACGGTAATTGCGCAGGTAATGGCCTGCGGAAAATCCCGCTTCCACGGTAACTTCGTACATGCTTTTCCTCTAACGGCGCGGAGAGTTTCCCAGCCTCTTCTATTGTATCGAGCAAGAACGAAATCGGCAGAACTGGAGTGCGGTGGGTGCCCTATAGAAATCTGCATACAACCATAACGCCCGCGATGGCAGCGGCTGCAGGAGCTATGGCTGCTTACGCTGGCGGCGTTCGCGTTCGTCATGGCGACGGCTGGCCTGCTCAAACAGGTTTGTCACCGTGCCGGATAAGCATGCCAGCGCCCCCAGCACAAACAAAGCCAGCGCCATCATGCGCCACATCTGCGCCACTCCGGGCAGGCCCGGCTCGTTAGAGCTGTGAGTCCACGACATGCCAAAGGAGGCGAGCGCGAAAACGATCAATGCAGCCGACAGTAGATAGAGATTGCGCGACATGAGGATAGTTCGCGGGCGCCTGGAATGCGCCCGCTCTGCCCCATGGTAGCAGCAGAATCGGGCTGGTTGGATGTGAGGGCCGTCACCGAATACCGACCATGCCGCGGGTAGATTCAATCAGCTTCGCCGGGTCATACCCGACACCTTTTTTGAAAACAAAATCGACGTGCTCGACGGCGGAGATATCTTTTGCCGGATCGCCGGTCACGACCACCAGGTCGGCTTGCTTGCCAGTGGCGATGGTGCCGATGCGATCCTGGCGACCTAGATATTTCGCGCCATTCTGCGTGTAAATCTGGATCGCCTGTTCCGGCGTAAAGCCAGCTTCTACGAGAAGTTCAAGGTTGCGCTGATCTCCGAACCCCGGCAACACGGCGCCGTATCCGGTGGGGTCGCAGCCCGCCATCAACAAACCGCCGGCGGCAGCAAATTCGCGCTCAAACTGCATTTCTTTTTTCAGCAGCCCAGGCATGACGGATTTGTCGGCGTGCTCGGCGATCAGTGCCCTGGTCTGCAGCACACTCGTCCACGCCTCAGGCATCATCGGGTCTTTCTCCCGGAAAAGAAATGCCATGGGCGGCCGATTCGGCGCGGACATCTCAAACACCGAGAGCGTTGACGTAACGGCAACATGATGCGCCACCAGGTCGTGAATCATCGCCATCACGGGCGCGCTCGTTATGTCCAGCTTCTCCGCCATCTCCTTTAAGGTTGTCGACTGGTCCGGGCATAGTCCAGGCTTCTTCCCGGAATAAAATTCGGTGTCCACAACAATGCCATGTTCCAAGTTATCGATACCCATGTTGGCTGCTTCCGTGAAGCCGACCGTGCAGAGATGACCAGTAATCTTCAGCCCATGCGCATGCGCAGCTGCGATGGCGGCCTTCAAATCGTCCGGGGTAATGAACATATACGCTTTGAACGAGGTGACGCCTTCTTTCGCCCAATAATTCACCGTTCGAGTCGCGTCGGCAGGGCCGGAAAGTAGATGCAGTTGATGTACGAAGCTGCCCGGTCCTTCGAGGTAAGGGCCGGTCACATCGAAATCCGGTCCCGGCGTCAAGCCTTCGTCGACGGACTGTTTAATATCCAGATCGGCATACGGCTCGATGCTGCCTGTGGTGCGCGCCGTGGTGACTCCGGCAGCAAGATACAGCGGCGCACCGGTCTGGAACATCTCTCCCCCGACCAACCCGTGCTGCAACCTGCCCGGTTCCACATAAAAAAGATGCTCATGCATGCCCACCAAACCGGGATAAACTGTGTCGCCATGCAGGTCGAGGACCTTCGCCCCAGCAGGAATCTGCGTGCCGGCGCTCGGGCCGATGGAAGTAATCGTGCCGTGGTCGAGCACGACGTTCTGATCGGCCAACGGCGCTGCCCCAGTGCCATCAATGACCTCGACGTGGGTGAGCGCGATTACCGGATCGGACACCGAGATATACGGCATCAGCGGAGACTTCGCCGTCTGCGCGAAACCAGCGACCGATACGGTCGTCAGGCAGGCGGTCACAAGGAACGCGAAAAACGATTGCATCGGCAGAGTGCCTCTTCGATGGATTTCAGGGAATGCACCATGCTCGATGCCGGACAAATCCTTTGTCAAGGAATTCCGGGGAAGTGCCACCAGATTACGCGAAAAATTCGCGCACATCTTCCAGGCGTTGAGTCACCCGATACGGCGGCAGGCTCTCCATGAACACGCGGCCGTATCTCTGGCGCTGCAGGCGCGGGTCCAGCAGCACCAGTACGCCATGGTCGTGTAACGAGCGGATTAACCGGCCAAAGCCCTGCTTCAACGCGATCACCGCGGAAGGAATCTGATATTCGGCGAACGCGTTTCCACCATCGGCTTCAATGGCCTTCATGCGCGCGGCTACCACCGGATCGCTGGGAACGGCGAATGGCAGCTTGTCGATAATGACGCAGCTGAGTTGCTCTCCCTGCACATCCACCCCTTGCCAGAAGGAGGAGGTTCCGAGCAGCACGGCGTTCGGCGTGATGCGAAACTCCTCCAGCAGAGCGTTGCGTGGAGCAGTACCCTGCAGCAGTAATGGGAACCCCACGCGCGCGATCAGCTGTTCATGCACCTGGCGCATCTGGCTATAACTGGTAAACAGGCAGAAGGCGCGTCCGTGCGTGATCTCAAGAATCTCGCAGATTTTGTCGACGGCGGCCTTGGTGAATCCGGGCTCGCGGGGATCAGGCATTTCGGGGGGCAGGTACAGCAGTGCTTGCTCGCCATAGCGGAAATGAGACGGCACGACAAGCTGCCGCGCGCTGGTGAGTCCGAGCCGACGCTCAATATGGTCGAAGTTCCCCTGCACCGTCAGCGTGGCAGAGGTCAGCACCACAGACGGGATCGACTCGAACAAATCGCTGGCCAGCAACGACGCAATTTCAATCGGCGTGGCCTGAAGAAAAGTGTTTGTTCCAGACTGGCGCAATCCGCTGGAACTGCGCCGCTCAATCCAGAAAACATAACCGCGATCCGTCGACTCCAACAAAAATGTCAATTGGTTTGCGAGCTCGGCTGTGCGCTTTTTCAGGCCGCTCGCCTCTTCCACTCCACGCAGACGTTCCAGTTCGCCCGTCAGGCGTTCCAGCGCATTCACCAGACCGAGATAGACGTCACCGGACTGTTCCAGGAACTCCTCCCGATCGGTGAATGGCATGCGGCCGTCCGCCCCCTTCGGCTCTGGAAGCGCAGCGAAAAACATGCGACCGCGCTCGCGCACCAATTCTGCGGCAGCAGTCAGCGAAGCGGACAAGGCCTGCTTGGCGCGCAACAGTATCTCCACATCGCGAGCCAGTTCTTCAAACCGCTGATTGCTGATGCTGACGCCGAAATAGCTGGAGGCAATCTCTTCCAGCTCGTGCGCTTCGTCGAACACGACCGCAGCGGCCTCCGGAAGCACGCCTGCATCGGGAGCATTTTGCGCCTGTCTGCGAATCGCCAGGTCAGCAAAGAAAAGATGATGATTCACGATGACGATGTCGCTTTCAAGCGCGCGCCGCCGCATCTGGGTAATGAAGCACGGCTCGTAGTTGGGGCAGGAAGATCCCAGGCAGGCTTCGCCGCGTGCATCGAGACGCGCCCACAGCGGACTATTTTCCGGTATCGTCGTCAACTCGGCGCGATCGCCGTGCTCAGTAGTCTGTTCCCAATCGCGGATGGTATTGAACTGGTCGACCATATCGATGCCGGTCAGGATTGGCTGATCGCGCAGGGCGTAAAGTTTTTGGCGGCACAGGTAATTGCCGCGCCCCTTCATGTAACTCACCCGCAACGGACCCAGCAGCGATTCAAGAAACGGAATGTCCTTGAAGAAAATCTGCTCCTGCAGATTGCGCGTTCCCGTCGAGATAATGACACGCTGACCTAGCCGTAGCGCAGGTAACAAATAGGCGAGAGTCTTGCCCGTGCCGGTGCCCGCTTCAACAATCAAATGTCGCTTTTCGGTGAAGGCGCGCTCCATCGCTCGGGCCATTTCCAACTGTCCGGGGCGATATTCATACGGCAATCCCGAGCGCGACAAGATTCCGCCTGGAGAGAAAAATTCTTCCAGCCGAGGTAGCTTGCGATCCGTCGAAGATTCCGTCGAGGAGGGTAGGGGCAAGGGTGAGAAGCACTCCAAACGCTGCTTGTTCCTATAATAGAGAAGCCACGCGATTTTCCCACGCTTTGGCAGGACGGCGTTTTCCCACCCTATGACTCCCATAAAAAAAGGCACGCAAGCCGGAGCGCGCGATCGCCGCCGCAGAAATCCCGCAGCAGACCCACGCTGGCCATTGATCGCAATTGTTGGCCGCCCCAATGTGGGCAAGTCGACTCTGTTCAACCGCCTGACTCGCAGTCGCCGTTCCATCGTCGGGGATGAGCCTGGAATCACGCGCGATCGCATCTACGGCGTCGTGGATTGGGCGGGGCGTCATTGCCGCCTGGTCGATACCGGAGGAGTTTTACCGTCCGACCAGGAATTTATTCCGGCGGAGATTTTTCGTCAGGCGAAGGTTGCGTTCGATGAAGCTGCCGCCGTGGTGATGGTGGTCGACGGGCGAACGGAGCTAGCCGCACCGGACATGGAACTGGCCCGGCTCTTGCTGCGCCTCGGCAAGCCGCTGATTCTGGCCGTCAACAAGATGGATGTCGACGCGCTGCTGCCGCAGGCAGAGAATTATCGCCGCCTAGGCTTCAAGGAAATGGTTCCGGTGTCCGCGGAACATGGAACCGGCATCGGCGATCTGCTGGATGCCATGTTCGCAGTGTTGCCGGTCGACGATTTTCCTCCGGAAGACGACGAGGTTGAATCCGAGCCTACGGAAAAAGGCAAGATCGAAGAGCCCTTGCCGGAGGAGGAAGAAGACATTCCTTCCATTCCCGCGAAAGCTCCGGATGAAGTGAACGTGGCCATCATCGGCAGGCCCAATGTGGGCAAAAGCACGCTATTGAACGCACTCACCGGCAAAGCCCGGGCCATCGTTTCGCCGATCGCCGGGACCACGCGCGATGCCGTGGATGAACTTGTCGAGCGCAACGGACAGAAATTCCGTTTTATCGATACAGCGGGAATTCGCCGCAAAGGCAAAACGCACGAGATGGCAGAGAAGCTGTCCGTGCTGATGGCGCGCAAGCATCTTGAAGCTGCCGACGTATCGCTGCTGGTGGTCGATGCCACCGCAGGCGTGCTGGCGGCAGATGCCACCATTGGGGGTTACGCGCATGAAAGCGGGCGGTCGATGGTGATCGTGGTCAACAAGTGGGATCTGGTCACGTCCAAGCGGATAGATGGCAAGCCTCCCGCGGACAAAAAAGTCTTCGAAGAACAATTGCGATACCATCTGAAGTTTTTGTCCCATGTCCCGGTGGTGTTTGTTTCGGCGGCGGAAGGCCAGAATATCGACCAGGTATTTGCCACCGTGGTTCGAGTGGCCGCGGAACGCCAGAAGCGCGTAGGCACCGGTCAGATGAATCGCTTTCTGGAGCGAGTGGACTTTGAGCGTGCCCCGGTACCGATGTCCAGACGCATGCGCATCCTATATATGACGCAGGCAGGAGTGGCGCCTCCAACGTTTGTGCTGTTTACCGACCGCGACGTAAAGCTGCATTTTTCGTACGAGCGTTTTCTTGAAAACCAGATTCGCGAAGCCTTCGGCTTTGAAGGCTCTCCTATCCGCTTCAAGATTCGCGCGCGCAAACCGCGTTCGCAGCGCTGACGCTGCATCCGCACCGGCGCGAATGAAAGGCAAAGTTGTCTCTACCCATCCAGCGTCATTCGGCCAAGATATTCACATGCCAGCAAGGTCAAGGACCATGCCGGATTTGCTATCCTGAGCATTATGGCAGACAAGAAGACACTCCTAAGCCACCCTGTTCAGCACATTGACATTAAGCAGCATGACGTACGCTCCCTGGTCGACGCCATGCAGGCCATGGCCTATTCTTCGCGCGACCTGGCTCGTGCCGCCGAGATTTATGAGCGCATGCTTCGCGACCAGGAGTGCGGCGTAATCCTGTGCCTGGCGGGTTCGCTGATCAGTGCTGGGCTCAAGCAGATTTTCGTCGACATGGTGCGCAACAACATGGTAGATGCCATCGTTTCGACGGGCGCGAATATTGTCGATCAGGATTTTTTTGAGGCGCTCGGCTTTCGCCACTATATTGCCGGCGACGAATATAAGTCGGGCACCCAGGATGGCGTGCTGCGCGAGTTGATGATCGACCGCATTTACGACACCTTCATCGACGAGGAAGAGTTGCGCATCTGCGACGAAACCACGCAGAAAATCGCCGATTCCCTCCCCCTCCGCCCCCATAGTTCGCGTGAGTTTATCCGCGCCATGGGCGCCTACCTGCAAAAGGAAGGAAAAACGCCGGCGAAGGGTGGTACCGACTCCATCGTTCTGGCGGCGTACGAGAAAGATGTTCCCATTTTCTGTCCAGCGTTCAGCGACTGCTCGGCTGGGTTCGGCCTGGTCGCCCATCAACATGCGCGCCAGGATAAACCCAGGGTTTCCATCGATTCCGTGAAGGACTTCTACGAGCTGACTCAGTTGAAGATCGCCAACCCCACCACAGGATTGTTGATGATCGGCGGGGGCGTGCCGAAAAACTTTGCGCAGGATATTGTCGTTGCGGCCGACGTTTTGGGCGCCGACGCTCCCATGCACAAATACGCGATCCAGATCACTGTGGCCGACGTGCGAGATGGCGCACTCTCCTCCAGCACATTAAAGGAAGCCAGTTCCTGGGGTAAAGTCGACACCACCTATGAACAGATGGTCTATAGCGAAGCGACACTGGCGCTGCCGTTGGTCGCTGGATATGCCTATCACAAGCGAGCGTTTGCGGAACGCAGAGAGCGCCGCTGGGCTCGTCTGCTGGAACCGGTGACGGCGTAAGATGGCTGCAGCAAGGCTGCGCAGCGCAGCCCGCGCGCCGTTGGAACCCGGACACTCGTTGAAGCCATCCGAAAAAACTCGACGCATGCTGGCCGTGCTGCTGTTTCTCGTTATCGCCGCTACTGCATGGATGATGCTGCATGAGGCGCAGCACTCGGTCAGCGGAGCCTCCCATCAGGATTTGATTTTCAATCCCGGATATCAGCATGCACAGCGATTGAAAGTGGCTGCGGCGCGCGCAGCGATGGACGTGTTGGGAATGGCTGGCGCGGGCAAACAGGATCCCGGCGCGATCGAGCAATACAAAACAGACTATCGCCTGCAAAGGATGCAGATTCAGGCCGACTCCGAAGGATTGGAGCGATGGGGCGCGAAGGATCGCCGACGCCAGGGCTTGTTGCTTGAAATCCGTGCCAGCCTGGTGGCTTTGAAGGCGGCACTGGACCAGGCTACGGGCGCTCCTCCTGACAACGGAAGCCTGGGCAACGTTCCTCTTTTGCCGGCATTGAATCGCGCCGAAAGCGCCTTCAGCAACTACGCCGCCAGCCTGACAGAACCAACGCAACCGGACACGACGCATTATCTGCTCGCTGCTCCAGTATTACTTTGGTGGCTACTGATTCTTCTGCTAGTTGAGGCGGCAATTTTGACGTGGATTGCGCTCGCCGCACGACCCGCTCACTAGCGCCAATCATTCACCTGTTGCGCTCGCGCAACCTGACCCGCTAGAAAGAATGGCTTTCGTCAATCGCAGCTTTATTCACTGCGAGACTTTTCCGCTGATCGGCGGACAGAAGAGACGCTTCTGTTTGCGAGCGCAGCCCGGTGATCTGGGTCCAATTGCTGCGTTTGCCGGGCTTGGGATAAAACGGCGGCAGCTCCTGCATCAGCAGTCGTCCCAGCTGAAACGCCTCCGGCTCATACATGGCACGCAGTTCGCGCAGCCGCTGCACAGAAGCATCTCCGACACACAGCTTGAAACCCGCGCTGGCCAGCTGTTCGCAGATGCTCTCCAGGCTGGTGTCAGGCAGGCGGTCCTGTCCGGAGTACCCATCTTTCAGTCCAAAAATATGCGCCAGATCGAGAACAGCATGCCGTGCCATCACAAAGGTCAGCTGCGCCTGTCGAGCTGCATCGCCCTCGACGGTAGCGATCAACACAGCGCAAGTGTCCAGCATCGCGACCAGGGCGGAAAGCCAGCTTTGATTGTCATGCTGAGAGCGAAAAAAACACAGTTGCGGATAGGAAATGTGACTCTCCAACAACTCCGCACTCCAGCGTTCCCATTCCACCAGTAACGTCTGCAGCGCCAACTCGCCCGTGGATCCAGAGTGGCGACGCAGCAGCTCCAACGCTGTGGGTGGAGAGCCGGCGCGAGCATCCAGCAGGATAATGCTGACTTCCCTGCGCGAGAAGGCGCCGTACAGCACAGGCAAATAGCCAATGACACCGGCGACGAAGGCCAGCCCCATGCCGCCCTCCAGTGCCACCAAAATTCGCGCCGGCACGGACAGCGGCACGACGTCGCCGAGACCCAGCGTAAACAGCGTTGTTCCGCTAACGTACAAATCCGTCTCCCATTTCCCAATAGAATGCGCATCGGAGAAGGGCGAGCCGAGCGCATGGAAAAGTAACGCGAAACCGAAAATCAGGCCCAGCGCCCAAATCACCACCAGCATCAATAACGACAGCGGACCGAAATAACTCAGAAAGCCTTCGCGGCGATTCGTCTGACGCACTTTGCGGGCGATGGATCGCCAGCGAATCCACGTCGCCGTCATCACGATTCGCGACACGCGAAACCGGCCGCTTGCCCGGCGGGGTAGAATGATCGTCTGAAACGCGTCCAGCAGGACCTCCGCCAGGCATAGCAGACCGAGAATGAGCGTGAAGAAGCGCATAGAGGTGCTGCTGCGATTCAATCACGACTGAGCTGACTCCGCAAAAGCTTTGCGAAACCCTCCGATTTTGCCTCCCAGAACAAAAGTGTGCTCAAGATCACAAAAGTGGACGTGTAGGCTCACCAACGTTCCTACCATCGGGATTGCACAATACTCCCAACAGTAAGCAACGCGACAAATCTCCCCCCGTTGAACTGGATTGCAAGCTGCCGTGCTTCTCCCTGCAATCTGTTGCGCTGAGCCTCGTTTCGAGCTTGCACGGGCTGCTGCGCTGGAGGGAGCTTGGGTGAAGATCGGCCGCGAATGAGGAATTCAGGCAGTACGATGAAGCACAAAATCTTAGTTGTTGACGACGAACATGCAGTTGCCGATACCCTGTGCATGATCTTTAAGAAGCGCGGATTCGATTGTCGAACCGCATACACCGGACTGGCAGCGCTTGCCTGCACAGACGAGTTTTGTCCCGAATTATTGTTGTGTGATATTTCGATGCCGGGGATGAACGGTCTGGAAGTTGTCTCCAGGGTCACAAAGAAATGCCCTGATTGTTGCGTCCTGCTGTTGACAGGGCATTACACCAACCTGGGACACGCTCAGGCGTGGGCCCTCTCGCATCCCGCGCCCAGCCGCATCATGACCAAGCCTGTTCCGCCGGCGCAGTTACTGGAAGCCGCGGGCGCTCTGCTGCAATCTCGTCGACCTTGAACGCGCGTGCACACCGGCGCGGATCAGGCCTACACTGGAGCCGTGCAGGGACTGGGACGGTTGCTGATCTATGCCGGGGTTTTCATTGTCATTCTGGGCGTGTGTGTCTTGCTTGCGCAAAAGCTGGGCCTGCCGCTTGGCCGCTTGCCCGGAGACATTGCGTGGAAGGGCAAGCACACCTCCGTGTATTTCCCGTTGGCGACCTGCCTGCTGATCAGCGTGATTCTCTCGCTGGTTCTGTATGTTCTGAATTACCTTCGCCGTTAACAGCCGGTAGGCTCCGCGGGATGCGGAGGATAAATCCGAGTGCGATGCAGCCCGAGCGCGATGCTAGACTCATCGTTGCGACACCTCGGGATCGCGTCACCGTACGACCCGCTGACGAATCGCTGGTTTGCACTCCATTGAGAATCCATCCATGAGTCCGTCGTTCAAGTCGCCGTGGGAAAAACCGCTCGCCAGTTCGCGGCAGTCGGGGACTTCTGCCGCCGTGCGCCCGCAGATGGACCTGCTGTTCCCGGCCAACTCTTCAGCTTCCGAAGCCGTCGATTTCGTGCGGCCTCCCTGGAAAGTCCACCAGTTGGTCTTCGAGATCCGTGGCCACGTCGAAAAAGAGTATCGTGATTTGCGCGTCGAGGGTGAGATTTCAAACCTGCGCCAGGCGTCCTCCGGACACGTCTATTTCACCTTGAAGGACGATCAGAGCCAATTGCCCGTGGTGCTGTTTCGCGGCAAAGCAAGATTGCTGAAGTTCACTCCAAAAGATGGTCTGGAAGTCCAGGTACGCGGCGGCATCTCTGTGTATGAAGACCGCGGGCAATTGCAGCTCGTCGCGGAATCCGTGGAGCCGCGCGGCAAAGGATCGTTGCAGGTCGCCTTTGAGCAACTGTATGCGTTGCTGAAAGAAGAAGGGCTTTTCGAGTCGGAACGGAAACGCCCGCTTCCCTTGTATCCACGCACCATTGGCGTCATTACATCGTCGAAAGGCGCTGTCATTCACGACATTCTCCACGTGCTGGCGCGTCGTCATTCGCGTGCCCACGTCGTGCTGTATCCAGTCGCCGTGCAGGGAGAAGCGGCAGCCAGTGAAGTGGTAGGTGCTTTGGCGTGGTTCCAGAAAAACCCTTGCGTGGATGTGCTCATCGTGGCTCGTGGCGGCGGATCACCGGAGGATCTGGCGGCGTTCAACAGCGAAGGCGTAGCGCGGGCAATTGCTGCATCGGCAATTCCCGTGGTTTCCGCCGTTGGCCACGAGACAGACTTTACCATCGCCGATTTCGTCGCCGATTTGCGCGCTCCCACGCCTTCCATCGCCGCCGAAATGATTACGGACGCGCAATATCGCGTGGAAGAATATTTGGAATTGTTGGCGGCGCGATTGGAGCGCGCCGTCGGGTATCAGCGGATGCGAGCGCGGGAACGGTTCGCACAATTGAATGCTTCTGCCGTGTTTGCCGGGGTGCAGCATGGTTTGGCGCGTCGCCAGCAACGAGTTGACGAATTCCGGTTCCGGCTGGAGGCGTCCTGGCAGAAGGGCTTTACCGCTGTCAGTCGGCGCCTCGATATCGCGCAGGCAAATTTGATGCGCCAGGATGTCCGCCGCCAGATGAATCTCCACACGGAACGACTGCGTTCCTTAGAAACTGGATTGAGACGCGCCTGGCTTGCCTATTCTGAACGCTGCCGCACTCGATCCAGCCGCGCTGCCGACCGGCTAGCTGCGCTGTCGCCGCTCGCCGTGCTGGATCGCGGCTACGCGTTGGCGTATGACGGCAGTGGCGCTCTCATCAAGACAGCGAAAAGTTTGCATCGAGGCGACCCCTTGCATCTGCGGTTCGCGCAGGGTCAAGCGGATGCGACCGTGGTGGACGCGATGCCGGAAGCGAACAAGAAATCAAGCGAGAACTGAACGGGAGACGATGAGGAAACTTTTCGGAACGGATGGAATTCGCGGGGTTGCCGGACAATTCCCGCTCGACAGAAAAACCGTTTACGCAATCGGATTGGCCGTCGCGCATTCATTGCGCAAACAGCACCCAAATCCGCATGTGCTGGTCGGCATGGACACCCGAGAATCCAGCACTGAGATTGCCGCCGTGCTGACCCTTGGCCTTCGCCAGGGAGGTGCGGAAACCACCAGCGCCGGCGTCATTCCCACACCCGGAGTTGCGTATTTGGCGCGCATTCGCGGATTTTCGGCCGGTGTCGTGATTTCCGCTTCGCACAATCCCTGGCAAGACAATGGGATCAAGATTTTTGGCGGAAACGGCTACAAGCTGGCGGATGCGGTCGAACTCGCCATCGAAGATGAAATCTTTGCCCGGCTTTCGCAGACGCAGGAACCCGAGATTTCTTCAACGATTGCGCCCGAAGTGGACCCAACTTTACCCTCAGCCTACATTGAATTTTTGCGAAGTCAGGTTCCCGACTTGCGGCTGGATGGCAAAACGATCGTTGTGGACTGCGCGAACGGCGCTGCCAGTGCGATCGCATCGCCATTGCTGGCTCATTTTGGCGGCGACATTCAGTTGACCCATGTTTCCCCCAACGGCCGCAACATCAACGACCATTGCGGCGCGCTGCATCCGGAGGTGGTCGCGCAAGAAGTTGTGACTCGTAAGGCGGACGCCGGCATGACGTTTGACGGGGATGCGGACCGCGCCATGCTTGCCGATGAACACGGAAAAGTGGTGAACGGCGATGCGGTGTTGCTGATTGCCGCGCGCGATTTGCACGCTCGCAACCGCCTGGCAAAAAATCTGGTGGTCGCCACTACCATGTCGAACATGGGCTTGGAAGCTGCGTTGCGAAGCAACCACATCAAGATGCTGCGCGCGCCCGTCGGCGATAAGTATGTTCTGGAAGAGATGCAGAAAAATGGCGCGGTTCTGGGCGGCGAACAGTCAGGCCACATGTTGTTTTTGGATCGCAGCACCACCGGCGATGGCATGCTGACGGCTTTGATTGTTCTGGACATTCTGCAGCGTTCCGGCCAACCGCTGTCTGCTCTGACAAAGGATCTGAAGGTCTTTCCGCAGGTGATTGTGAACGTGCGAGTGCGAGAAAAGCAGCCGCTCGACACGATTCCGACTGTCGTTGCCGCCATACACGACGCCGACACCGAACTCCACGGCAACGGCCGCGTGGTCGTTCGCTATTCCGGAACTGAAGCCCTGGCACGCGTGATGATTGAAGCGGAATCCGAGCAGATGATGCAACACCACGCCAACCGCATCGCAGATGCGATTCGCGCTGAACTGGGTGTCTGAGTCTTGGCGAGAATTTCGCTCGAGCGGACCGGATCGAGCCCTCAAGTCGCAGCGCCTCTACTTCAGATCACGCCAGTTTGGACCCACGGCAACTTCGGCGACGATGGGAACTTTTAACTCGATCACCTGCTCCATCGCTTGCTGCACCCGTTCCCGCACCTCATCTACTTCTTCCGTAGGAACGTCCAGCACCAACTCATCATGCACCTGCAGCACCATTTTGGTGCGCAGCTTTTGCTCTCGAAGCTCGCGCGCAACACGAATCATGGCCAGCTTGATCAGGTCCGCGGCCGTACCCTGCAACGGCGTATTCACCGCTGTGCGCTCGGAAAATCCGCGCATGTTGGCGTTGCGACTGGTGATATCCGGAATGGGGCGCACCCGGCCAAACAGCGTGCGCACGCTCTGCGTCTGTCTCACTTTTTCCAGCGTTTGTTCGATGAACGCTTTGACGCCGCTGTAGCGCTCAAAATAGCGATCGATATACGTGCGTGCCTCGCTGGGCTCAATGTTCAGTTGCTGCGCCAACCCAAACGGTGAGATGCCATACACGATGCCAAAATTTACCGCCTTGGCGCGATTGCGGGTCTCTTTGTCCATCGATTCGATGGGAACGCCGAACACCTCGGAGGCCGTTAGCGTGTGGATGTCGACGTTCTCGCGGTACGCTTTCAGCAGCAGCGGATCTTCAGAGAAATGCGCCATCAGGCGCAATTCGATCTGCGAATAGTCCGCCGACAGCAGAACGTTTCCATCTGCCGGGACAAATGCTGCGCGAATCTCTCGACCCAGTTCCGAGCGAATGGGAATGTTTTGCAAGTTCGGATTCGCCGACGACAAACGTCCCGTCGCCGTGCCGACCGCATTGAAGGTTGTATGCACGCGATGCTGCGCATCGGCCAAAAGCGGCAGGCTGTCAGAATAGTTCGATTTCAATTTCGCCAGCTGGCGATATTCCAGCACCATGCGCGGCACGTCATGATGCTCGGCGAGTTCCTCCAGCACATCCTGTGCGGTGGAAACCACTTTTCCCCGACCGTACTTGATTGGCTTCGGCAACGCCATTTTGTTGAACAAAACATCTCCCAGCTGCTTGGGAGAGTTGATGTTGAAGCGATGCCCGCAGTTTCCGTAAATGCATTCCGCCAGGGTGTGCATCTGTTCCGCCAGTCGCTCAGAAATTCGCCTCAAATACGCGGAATCAATGCGGACGCCGGCATCTTCCATGTCCAGCAAAATGGGCGTCAGCGGCAGATCGATGGTCTCGTACACTTTCAGCGTGTCCGAGTCTTCAACAGCCCGCCGTAATTGCGGCGCCAGCCGCGCGATGGTGGCCGCAGCCATGGGAAGCGCCTCTTCTCCTTCGCCGCGCAAGGATTGATTGTCAAAGCGCGCGGCAACATCTTCCAGGCGATGGGTACTATGCGTCGGGTTCAGCAGGTAGGAGTAGAGCATGACGTCGTCTCGAACGCCCGCCAACTGAATCCCGTGAGATCGCGTGGTACGCAAAAGTGTTTTCAGATCGTGAACAGACTTCGGCAGCGTCGCGTCTTCCAGGGCTGCGCGAAGCAGCGAGGCCGCTTCTCCGTCCCAGTGCACCCGGAACGCCTGGGTATCGTCCGCCGCGAGCCCAAGGGCAAATACAGGAGGAGGAGCCACTGTCGCCGCATCCTTGTTTTCTGCTGATTCGATTGCATCCAGCAGCGACAAATTCTGCTGCATTTCTGGCTCGGCGGGTTCTTCTGCCTCAGGTGCAGGCCCCGAAGTTTCCGCAGTTTCAATTCCGCCCGCAATGGTCAGAGTTCCCGCACGCGCCGCAGCCAGCAATTGCTCCAACTCCGGCAGCGTCGGATGCAGAACAAGTTCCGCGGTCTGCTTCGGTGCTTCCGCCAGCCCGAGCTCCTTAATCAGCGTCGTAAATTCCAGTTCCGTAAATAGCGTCCGGCTGGCCATCGGGTCCGGAGATTGCGTTTCCAATTGCTTCAGGTCCAGCTCGAGCGGCACGCTGCAGTGAATGGTCACCAGCTCTTTGCTCAGCAGAACGGTGTCGCGATTGTTCTGCAGCGACTCGCGATAGGTTTTGCGTTTTACCTCGCCGGCATGATCCAGCGCAGCTTCAACGCTGCCAAATTGCTGGATCAACTCCACAGAACCTTTGTCGCCGATCCCTGGCGCGCCCGGAATGTTGTCGATGGAATCTCCACGCAGCGCCATCACATCGACCACTTGTTCCGGCGGCACGCCCAAGGCTGCCTGCACGCCTGCACGGTCCAGCACCAAATTGTCTTTCGCGGGATTCAGCACAAACACGTTGTCGCCGACCAGCTGCATCATGTCTTTATCGTTCGACACGATATAGACCGGATGGCCAAGTTTGGACGCCTGCTGCGTCAGTGTTCCGATGACGTCATCGGCCTCAAAACCCTCCTGTTGCAGCATGGGAATGCGAAAGGCTTCCAGTGCTCGGCGAATATAGGGGATTTGCTGCGACAAGTCCTGCGGCATTTCTGCCCGATTCGCCTTATAGCCCGCGTATTCCACTTCATCGAACGCCTGCGTCGCCGCATTGAACTTGCGAATCTTCAAATCCTTGGCGCGCTCGTCACGAAACACTGGCGTGCTGACGTCAAACACGGCGGCAAGATACTGCGGCTTGAAATCTTTTCGCAGCCGGTTCAGCATGTTCACAAAAACATATACGGCTGCGGTGGGAATGCCGCTGCGAGTCGACATGGGACGCTGCCGCTGCATAGCGTGGTACGCGCGAAAGATGAAGCCCATGGTGTCGAGCAGAAATACGGCGGGTTTGTCGGACGTGCGAGCCATCTTTTTCGAGTCTACAGAATCCGCGTAAATCGGTTATGCAGAATTCTCATAGATTGAGTTATGCCAGGAACATGCAGTCCCCGTAGGAAAAGAAACGATATCCCTCGGCCACGGCGTGGTTGTAGGCCGCCAGCACCTTCTCCGTTCCCGCAAAGGCACACACCAGCATCAGCAGCGTTGATTGCGGCAGGTGGAAGTTGGTCAGCAATCCGCTCACTACGCGAAACTCATATCCCGGCGCAATAAACATGTCCGTCTCCCCGGAATGGGCGCGCAACTCGCCGGTCTCGTATATCCTCGCGCAGTGCTCCAGCGTGCGAACCGTTGTGGTTCCCACCGCAATCACACGACGCCCTTCGCGTCGCGCCAGGTTCACCGCCTGCGCCGTCGATTCCGGCAGCGTATACCGCTCCGTGTGCAGACGAATGTCCTCCAGCTTTTCGACCCGGACAGGCTGAAAGGTTCCCAGACCGACGTGCAGCGTTAAGCTTGCGACTTCTACGCCGCGCGCACGAATCGCGGACAAAATCTCCGGCGTAAAGTGCAGTCCCGCGGTGGGCGCGGCGGCAGAACCACGCTCAACTGCAAAGACAGTCTGGTAGCGTTCGCGATCGGCCACATCATCGGTTCGATGAATGTACGGAGGCAGCGGCATGTGACCGATGCGGTCGAGAACCGCGTAGAAATCGGCGACAGAATCAAAACACAGTCGCCGCTCGCCAAAGTCCCCGCGCCCCACAATCTCTGCCGTCAGCAGCGGCTCCGCGGCTGGGTGAGGATCATGCTGCGCAAAAAAGAATAGCTTTTCGCCCACCGGAAGCTTTCGGCCCGGATGCACCAGTGCACTCCACTCCAGCGGCCCGTGCTGCTCCGTCAGCAGCACTTCGACATTTCCCTGCAAATGCTCCTTCGCTGCCGGATTGCGAGAACTGATCGGCTGCGCATGAATTCCAGCACGTCGCGCAAACAATCGCGCCGGCAGCACCCGCGTGTCATTCAGCACCAACAAATCGCCGGAGCGCAACACATCTGGAAAACTGCGGAACCAACTGTCCTGCACACTTCCACTAGCGCGATCGACAACAAGCATGCGAGAGGCCGCACGATCCTGCAGCGGCTGCTGCGCGATCTGCTCCGGCGGCAACATGTAGTTGAAATCGCGAACCAGCACAACAAGTATTCTAGAGCGGGTTTCCAATTGCGGCGGCCGGCCGGATATGCCCCGGACCAATCACGCATCGAAAGAAAGAGAATATCCTGTTGTTTGCGCGCGAATGCCAATCCTCACGCGCCGAAAATGCGAAAAGGAATGAGGTTCATGTTTTTATGCCAAATTCGAGTACAAATTCCCCCATACAAGACGTCGTTCTCATCACCAGCGGCGATCTTCGACTGTCAGCCAATCAGGTCTGCTGGCCCGCCCAGGAGGATCTGGAGTGTAAGCTGATGCAATGTTTTCAGGATACAGGCGTTTCTGTGCGGCGTGCCTTCCCTGTCGATTCCCGCAGCGGGCACGGGTTCATCTCCAGCCAGCGCATGGGGATGGATATCTTCGCAGGTATCGATCCCGAGGCCAACCTGGTTTTCGCCACCGCGGCCTGGCAATATAGCCACCACGTGCTGCCCGGAATGCGCAGCCATCGCGGCCCCATCCTTACAGTCGCCAACTGGTCGGGACAATGGCCGGGCCTTGTGGGCTTGCTGAATCTGAACGGGTCACTGGTCAAAGCCGGCGTGCCTTTCAGTACCCTGTGGAGCACAGATTTCACCGACGGCTATTTTCTGACTCGATTGAAAGAGTGGATCGAGCACAGGACCGTCACCCATGATCTGTCCCACGTGCGCGACCTGGATGTGAAGGATCTTCCCGCAGCAGCAGCGAGCAAAGGCAAACAACTTGCCGCGGAGTTGCAAAAGAAGAAAGCCATCCTCGGCGTCTTCGACGAGGGCTGCATGGGAATGTACAACGCCATCATCGATGATGAACTGCTGAATCCAATTGGAGTGTTCAAGGAGCGGTTGAGCCAGTCGGCACTGGTGGCGAGGATGCGTACCATCACCGCAGATGAGGCGAAGTCGGTGCGTCAGTGGCTGGACAAAAAAGGCTTGCGATTTATCACCGGCAAAGATGAGAGCTCGGAGTTGACGGATGCGCAGATCCACGAGCAATGCAAGATGTACATCGCAGCAGCCCGCATCGCGGACGACTTCGGTTGCGATGCCATCGGCATTCAGTACCAGCAGGGCTTGAAAGACCTGGTTCCTGCTTCCGACCTCGCCGAAGGCCTGTTCAACAATTCCGATCGGCCACCCGTGTACCAGGAAAACACCGGCAAGGAACTGTACGCTGGCCGTCCGTTGCCGCATTTCAACGAAGTGGACGAGTGCGCCGGAACCGATGCCCTGGTGACGAATCGCTGCTGGACCGCGCTCGGCCTCGATCCTTCCACCACCCTGCATGACGTGCGCTGGGGAGAGCAGTTTCAAGGCGACGGCATCGACGATTTCGTGTGGGTGTTGCAGATTTCCGGCGCGGCGCCGGCCAGTCACTTTGTCGGCGGATATGCGGGTGCCTCCAGTGAGCGCCAGCCCCCCATGTATTTTCCTTTGGGTGGCGGCACATTGAAAGGTGTCGGCAAGCCCGGAAACATCGTATGGAGCCGCGTATTTGTCGAAGGCAATGCCCTGCACGTCGACATGGGCCTCGGCACTGTCGTCAAATTACCGGAAGAAGAAACCAACCGCCGATGGAAGCACACCACCAGCCAATGGCCCATGGTGAACGCCATATTGCAGGGAATATCTCGAGACTCCTTCATGGCGCGACATCGTGCCAACCACGTCAACATCGCCTACGCGCCGGATGCGAAAGCGGCTGCCAATGCACTCGCGGTCAAAGCGGCGATGTTCGACTCGCTTGGGGTTCGCGTCCACCTTTGCGGCACGGTGAAATTCGATTAATCTCCCGCGGTTTGCCACCCCATCGAGGATCGCAAAGCATTCATGACCATCAACGGAAGTGTCATCCGGAGCACACTGGTGGGCGCGTTGGGAGGACTGCTGTTCGGATTCGACACAGCCGTCATTTCCGGCACCACGCATGCGTTATCGCTCACCTATCACCTGACGCACTTTTTGCTGGGAGTCACCGTCTCCAGCGCTTTGGTGGGAACTGTCGTCGGCGCATTGACGGCCGCCATTCCCGGGCAAAAATATGGCCGCCGGGACAGTCTCCGCGTGATGGCGATCTTTTATGTCATCTCCGCCTTGGGTTGCGCGTTTGCGTGGAGCTGGCCCGCGCTGATTTTCTTTCGCTTTATCGGCGGGCTCGGCATCGGCGGCTCTTCAGTTCTCGGGCCCATGTACATTGCCGAAATTGCACCCCCCAAGTGGCGTGGACGCCTGGTGGGAAGCTTTCAGGTGAACATTGTTGTCGGCATCCTGCTGGCCTATTTTTCGAACTTCCTGATTGCCCGACTGCAACTCGGCGCGACAGAATGGCGATGGCAACTCGGCATCTCTGGAGTTCCGGCGCTGTGTTTTCTAATCGCGCTGTTTGGCATTCCTCGCAGCCCGCGATGGCTGGCGATGCAGTCAAATCTGAAGGAGGCGTTGCACGTCCTTCGCCTGACCGGCGTCGAACATCCGCAGCAGCAACTGGACGAGATTGTCGCCTCGATTCACCTGGAACGGTCTTCGCCCACCGACCCGCTCTTCTCCCGGCAATATCGTTTTCCTGTGTTCCTCGCCATCACGGTTGGAATGTTCAGCCAGCTATCGGGAATCAACGCCATTCTGTATTACCTAAATGACATTTTTGCCATGGCCGGCGCCAGCAAAATCTCAGGCGATCTGCAGGCCGTGGCTGTGGGAGCGACCAACCTGATTGCCACGCTGCTTGCGATGACCGTGATCGATCGATTTGGCCGCAAAAAACTGCTGCTGGTGGGAACCGTGGGTCTCACAATTTGCCTGTCGGCGATCTCGTACGTTTTTGTCACCCACCGGCACCTGCACTGGCTGGTGTGGCTGCTGATGGCCTATATCGCCTGCTTTGCCGCTTCGCAAGGCGCAGTCGTCTGGGTCTACATCAGCGAGGTGTTTCCGAATCGCGTGCGCGCCAAAGGGCAAGGCCTGGGAAGCTCGTCCCATTGGATTTCAAACGCCATCATCTCGCTCGTGTTCCCCATCATGGCTGGAACGTCTGGTGCGTATCCGTTCATCTTTTTTGCCGCGATGATGGCGCTCGACTTTTTCCTGGTCCTGTTCTATTACCCGGAAACAACCGGCATTTCACTGGAAAAAATGGAACACAAACTCGGCATCGCCTAAGCGGACGGCCGTGGTTCACGCGAGAGAACCGCCTCGCGCGATGAAGTCGTACCTGTTATGTGTCGCTAGGCTCTGGATTGTGCCAACCGCCATCCTTGGCGATCAAGGCATCCGCGGCCTTCGGTCCCCAGCTGCCTCGCTTGTACGGCAGTGCTCGGTGATGTTTTTTCAGGACGGGTTCAACCACCGCCCACGCCGCTTCCACCGAATCTTCGCGAGTAAACAACGCACCGTCGCCCTTCATGGCGTCGCCTAATAGACGCTCGTAGGGTGTTTCCGCCCCCACCTGTTCCTCGCTGAGGAACAGTTCCCTCGGCTCGCCTGTGAATTCCTCCCCTGCAAGTTTGACGCGGGCGGCCAGCGCAATCGCAGAGTCAGGTGAGAGCCGGAAGCGCAAATAATTCGACCGATCCGTGGCCGACGCAGAGTCGGCGAAAAGTTTTTGTGGCGGCGGCTTTAACTCCACCAGCACCTCGGTCGCAGTGTCCGCCAGGTACTTGCCGGAACGCAGATACCACGGCACGCCCTCCCAGCGCCACGAATCGATCAAGAGCCGCAGCGCGCAGAAAGTTTCCACGTCGGAATTTTTCGCCACATCCGGTTCACTGCGATAGCCGTCATACTGGCCCCGAACCAAATCTTCCGGTCGAAGCGGACGCATGGCCTTGAAGACTTTTGCCTTTTCCGCCTGCACCGCGCCAAACTCCCGACCCGAGGGCGCTTCCATCGCCAGCAGCGCGACAATCTGGAACAGATGATTTTCAACTACGTCGCGCAGACATCCGGCTGTTTCGTAAAATGCGCCGCGATCCTTCACGCCAAAATTCTCTGAAAGCGTGATCTGGACGCTGGCCACATAGTTGCGGTTCCATATGGGTTCCAGAAACGTATTTGCGAATCGGAAATAGAGGATGTTCATGATCGCCTCTTTTCCCAGGAAGTGATCGATGCGGAAGATGCAATCCTCCGGAAATACCGATCGCGCAACACGATTCAGTTCCCGCGCCGAGGCCAGGTCGCGACCAAAAGGCTTCTCCACAATCACCCGGCCGTGGTCGGCCAGCTTGGCCTTGCCCAGCCCCTCAATCACGGTTCCAAACAGCGCGGGCGGAATCGCGAGGTAGAACGCAGGGTGCCGAGCCTTCCCCATGGTTGCCTTGATCGCGGTAAAAGTGGCCGGGTCGTTGTAATCTCCGCTCACATACGTCATCAGCGACAGAAGATGCTTCAACGCTCGCTGATTATCGATGCCGCCGCACTTGCGAATGCTGTCGGTCACGCGCCGGTGCAGCCGATCCAGACCCCACTTCGGAAATGCGACGCCAATCACCGGAACATTCAGGTTCCCTCGCTTCGCCATCGCGTACAGCGCCGGAAAAATCATCTTGTGGGCAAGATCGCCCGTCACTCCAAAAACTACCAGCGCGTCGGATCGAGTTTGGGTCATCAGGCAAGTCCTTTCAAATTAAGAGCAGTCGGAATGTCGAAACTCTTGAAGTGTCCAGGCGTTTGCGGGTCAGCGAATCGCCGCCCTGTCCGTAAGACCGCCTGGCTGGCGAACAGACGATTGCGTCGTGGTGGTCGGCCCGCTCAGGTACTCTCGGTACTCTCGATCGACGACTCCGAGGCTTCGTGCCAGCGCGACTTTCGCGACATTGTATTCATACAGGCTGTTCACCAGTTGGGCCTCCGCAGTGGCCAGGGAGGATTGAGCCTCGACCACAGGCAGATCGCTATCCACGCCGTTGCGAAAGCGGTCCGTCGCATCGCTCACCGTGGCATGGCTCAGGTCGACATTGCTGCGCGCCACATCCACCAGTTGCTGGGCGGCGGCAACGTCGAGCATGTTGTCGCGAATCTCCGCCTCAATCTGCTGATGGAAGCTCGCCAGCTGCGCTATGGCGTCATGGGTAGCAGCATCCGCCACATCGCGATCGCCGCGGAATTCCGCTTCTTTGAACAGCGGAACATTCAGGGTTCCCTCTGCCAGAAACGTTCCGTGGTATATGCTACCGACCGTGCCGGTGACGCCATAATTGCCTTTGAAGGTCAGCGTCGGTACCCGCTCGTAGCGCGCGGCGCGACTCTGATATTGCGCGGACCGCAGCTTCGCCTTCAGGTACAAGTATTCCTGCCGGTTGGCGTAAGCCATCTGCAGTGCCTCGTCCAGCGGGATGGTCGCCAGCGTCGCGTACGGCGTGCTGTCCGTCAACTGAAGCGACTGGTCGGCAGGAAGCCCAATTTCCCGGTTCAAGTCGACCTTGGCCTTCTCAAACGCGTTCTGTTGCGCGATGACCGCTTGCTGCTGTTGCTGATACTGCACTCGTGCCCGCAATTCTTCGAGTTTCGCAACCACCCCAGTCTCGTGTTTCAGTTTCGCCTGACGCAGCACTTCCGCATCGGTGGCCAACAGGCCCTTGGCATTGGCAATGTTCGCCGCCGTTGCGAGTGCGCGCAGATAGGTATCGGCGACAGTCTGAATCACCTGCCCCCGCGACGACTGATAACTGAAGTCAACCGCTTTGACTTCCTCTCTGGCGGCACGGTATAGCTCAAACGACCGCAGATCGAACAGCGATTGGGTCAGGTCAGCCTGCGCAACCACTGCGTTGACTGTCACTACAACCGGGATGTTGTTCAGGTCTTGTGGAGGAATCAATCCGGGCGGGAAACTGTGGATGACTTTCGAACTGAAGCCTTCCGCCTCAAGATTGATCTGCAGTCGCTGACGCTCCGCCTGCCAGGTGAGATTCGGCATCAGGTAATTGATCGCCTCCAGGCGTTCGCCGGAAACAATCCGCTGATCCTGTTTCACCAGCGTTGTTTGCAGATTTGTTTGCAACCCCCGACGAATCGCATCATCCAGCGAAAGCGGCAGAACGGTGTTGACCGGTGGCCCAGAGCTGACGCTGCCGTACATGGTATCTGCCGGGACGTTCAGGGTTAATGGCCGCACCATACCGCCATTTTGCGCATGCGCCACGGCCGCGAACAGGGCTGCGCCTACCAGCACGCCCAGCAAGCTTTGTCGTCGAGAAATTTTCATCGTTATCAAGCTGATTAGATTCGACCGAACCGCAGTAGTTGCCAAAGTTGTGCCGCGCCAGGCAACAAATATGCTGACTGAAGCGATTCCATTTATAGACTACCGAGTTTTCGCGCCTAGGAACCCAGAGCAGCGGCGATTCTGCGGCACAAAAATGCCTCACACCAAGAGGCTGATACCGCGGTAACCGTTCCGCCTGCGATACCGCCCATAAATTTGCTTGCCTATTTGCAGGTGGCATGTTAACTACATAGTTAACACAATTCTGATTTCCGACCACTCCCCTTCCGGCGTGGCGAATGACGACAAAGTTTTCCAGTTCAATCGTTCACATGCGAGGCCATCATGGAAGCACTCAACATCGGAACTACGATTCGCGGCGTCCGTTTGCAGAAGGGGATGTCGCAAGGGGACATTGAAAAACGAACTGGCCTTCTGCGGTGCTATTTGTCGCGCGTAGAAAACGGTCACACGGTTCCGTCACTCGACACGCTGCACAAGATTGCCAGCGCTCTCGACGTGCCCATGGCTCACTTCTTCGCCGAGAATGCCCTGAGCTATGAAATGCCCACACAGCGTTTCAGCGAAGATGAATTGCGATTTTTGACCCAGATTCGACGTTATTCCGCCAATTTGAATGAGAGCGATCGCAGGTTGTTGCTGGCCATGGTGAAGAAATTTGCCGGCGCCGAAAAGAATTAATTCGATTTTGTTGTTTGTCGCCGCGCGGCGCAGAGACTCTTGCGGAATCCAAAGCTTCACAGGAAAACATGGCCAGCGAATCCTGTTCCCGCCGGCGGCGTCACGCTCTTCGAAAGTGAACAAACCAGTTCGCAAACAGTAGCAAAATCAGCGTCACCACAGAGAAGACAATTCTCTGCCGTTTAAAATACGGCTCTCTCCCGGTACCCAGAATCGGCGCCAGCGGTACCCCCATGGCCATGCCCGAGAGGAATCCGCCAAGGTGGGCCATGTTATCAATCTTGATACCTCCGGAATACATCAGGGTGGACGCCCCGATGACAAGATTGATGGCCGCAAAATAAATCACACTGCGACGCAACCGGCGCAACTCCGCCCGAGGAAACGGCAAGTGCGGCGAGTTCAGCAGCAAAATCAGGATGCCCGCAATTCCGAAGACAGCACCGGAGGCTCCAGCACCAATCGCGCCGGGATTCACAGCCGAGCTCAGCAGATTTCCCGCGACGCCGGTCAGCAAGTACACCGCAACAATCCCCACCGGGCCTAACAAGGGTTCTCCCAGCAGGCCCAGGTTCCAGAGGCACCACATGTTTGTGCCGATGTGAATAATGCCGATGTGGAGAAACGTCGCCGTCACCAGGCGCCACCACTGACCATGCAATTCGAGCAGACCGTTATTGGCGCCCCAGCGAAGGATTTGCTCCGCCGTCGGGTCCCACCATGAAACGCCGCTCAACACCATAGCCAGATAGACGGCGCAGCTGATGCCGATCAGAATGTAGGTCGCCGGAGCGTAGGCCCAACCCGTCAGAATTCGCGAACGAGTCTGCGAGGGCGGCGGTGCCTGCGTGTAGTATCCGGATCGCAGGTCGTAGTCCGATGGACCGTCCTGGGCCGCGCCGCGACTGCGGTCTATCTCCTGCGACGCAGGCGGCAGAACCTCTGCCCTGCGACTCCCTCTGTCATTGTGGTCGATCAGATCGAACTCCCCATGGAGGCAACAACCCTTTTGCGACAATGCTTGGACTGCTTACAGGCTACCCACCAGCCATCCAGATTACAAATGACAGGATGACAAATCGACACGGTGAAAGGATTGTCCTTCCCGAACCGCCGGTGCAAAAGTCCGACGAGATGGATGGATTAAACTGAATGTTGCTTCCATTCCATTCCATCGAGGATTTTTAGGTCCATGAAGCCAATTCGGCGAGTACTGCTCAGCGTCACAGATAAATCGGGAATCGTCGAATTTGCGCGAGTTTTGGCCAAATATGGCGCCGAACTGGTATCCACCGGCGGAACCGCCCGCACCTTGCGCGAAGCCGGTCTGACGGTGATGGATATTTCCGAGTTGACTGGATTTCCGGAGATGCTGGATGGGCGAGTCAAGACCCTGCACCCAAAAGTACACGGCGGCATCCTCCACGTCCGCGCCAATCCGGAACATCAAAAAGCAGTGGCGGAGCATGGCATTGAGCCCATCGATATGGTGGTGGTAAATCTCTACGCCTTTGAAGCCACGCTGCACAAGCCCGGCGTCCACTTCGCGGAAGTGATTGAGAATATCGATATCGGCGGCCCGTCGATGGTGCGCTCCGCGGCAAAAAACTTTGAAGATGTCGCGGTCGTGACTTCCGCCGCCGACTATTCCGCATTGACGGAGGAATTACAGGCGAATCAAGGTCAACTGAGCCGCGCGACGCGCTGGCGGCTGGCACAGAAGGCGTTTGCGCTGACCGCTGCCTACGATCTGGCGATTGCGAACGCGCTGGAGACGCTGCCCGCGGTTCCTCCTGAAGCGACTGCACCCATCGTCGCCGCTAAGGCCGGTGAGGAGCCTCTCCCCGCAACTTTGCGCCTGGCCTATCCGCAAACCATGTCTCTGCGCTATGGTGAAAATCCTCACCAGCGCGCCGCCTTATACAGCAACGGCAGCGGCGCCGGAATTGCCGGGTTGCGCCAGTTGCAAGGTAAAGAATTGAGCTACAACAACCTGGTCGACCTGGATGCCTGCTGGGAACTGGCGCAGGAGTTCAGCGAACCCGCCGTCGCCATCATCAAACACACCAATCCCTGCGGAGCCGCCACCGCCGCAACCATCGTGGAAGCCTACGAAAAGGCGCTGGCGTGCGATCCTGTATCAGCCTTTGGCGCGGTCATCGGAATCAATCGAGAAGTGGACGGTGACGTCGCGGCGGAGATCGTCAAACTATTTGTGGAAGCGATTGTCGCGCCTTCCTTCAGCGCCAGGGCGAAAGAGATTCTTTCCACCAAGAAGAATCTACGCCTGGTAGAGGTCAAGCCGGCGGGCAGCGCCCCGACCTTGAAATACGTCTCCGGCGGCATGCTGATGCAGGATGCGGATCGTGGCCACGTCGAGGCCGGCGAATTAAAAGTTGTCACCAGCCGCGCACCGACCAAGGATGAAATTGCCGCTCTGCTGTTCGCCTGGCGGGTGTGCAAACACGTCAAATCGAATGCAATCGTGTATGCGAAAGACGGGCAGACGCTGGGAATCGGCGCCGGCCAGATGAGCCGCGTGGACGCGGCGAGATTTGGCGCCATGAAAGCCATTTTGCCGCTGAACGGTTGCGTGGCTGCTTCCGACGCCTTCTTTCCCTTTCCTGACGGGTTGGAAGTCGTTGTTAGAGCGGGCGCTACCGCCGTCATCCAGCCCGGTGGCTCAGTGCGCGACCCAGATGTGATTGCCGCCGCAGATCGTCTGAATACCGCCATGGTTTTCACTGGAATGAGGCATTTTCGACACTAGGTGTGTGTCGGGCATAGATTCTTGACGAAGCCGAGAGTGTGTGCGCAGCAGGTTCTGTTTTAGATTGGATTCATGGGCCAGAACTTCATTGCTGACACGGTCAACCAGACGCTGCTGTTTCC
>JBAVOQ010000240.1:0-3083 GCA_049692235.1 Acidobacteriaceae bacterium
AGGCGGTGTGAATGTGCAAATCGATAAGGCCGCTTCCCACATTCACACCGCCACGACGACTACGACGGGGATGAATATTTCCCCTAAACCAGCTGGCTAAGGGATACGCATTCTGAGGGCAAGGTCAATATGCAGATACTGACTGGCCAGATTAAGGCGTAGAAAACGAAGGTCGCGGCATCTTGAGGGTTCCCGATGGGCGTTTGCGGCAGGCCGGGTCGTCCAACCCACCCTTCTGTTCGCCTGCGCGCGCAAGGCACGCCACTAATCACAGTCCTAAAAATCCAACCAGAGCCTGCCGCACCGCCTGCATCGTCGCTGCATCTACGCGGCCCATCCTTGCGCCGATCTTCACTCGCGGAACCGTCGTGATCTTGTCCACCATCACCTGAGAAATCCGGCGCAGCCCCGTCTCTTTGCCCGGCTGCACCGTCACCCGAAACAGCGGCGTGGGATGAATCTCCGAGGTCAGCGGCAAGACCGTCACCGACGGATGCGCATCGAAAGCGTCGGCCTGCAGAATCAGCGCTGGGCGCGGCTTGCCGTAGTCTCCCGAAACGGCAATCGTCACCAGGTCGCCGCGCTTCACTTCCACGCCTCCGTGTCGGCCACATCGCTGATCCAGTCCATCACCGCATCTTCCTCGGCGGAAGAAGCAATTAGCCGCGACTGACGGCGCGCCTCCACCTCAAACTCCTTGCGCTTTTTCCGTTGGATATAGGCTGCCATCAGGTCGCGCAGCACCTGCGACCCCGGCTTGTTCTCCTTGTCCGTGAGCTTCAGAAACTCCTGCTTCAGTCGCGAATCGATCCGAAACGTGAAACTGGTCTCCGCAGTCGGCTTCGCCATACTGTACACCTCACTTGTATGTACATTGTATAACTACAGAATGTATTTACATTAAGCACATATAAAAGAAAATGTCAGGGTGCCCCATTCAAGCCCTTATTTGGCTTGAGTGGGATTAGAAAATGCTCGGATCTCATAGACCCGCCCTACGACTCAGGCGCGGCCCACGGCAGCCGCCTTCGCCGGTGCCAGCGCGATCAGCGCGACGCCAATCACCACCAGCACCGCGACACCGATCAGTTCCCCGCGTGCCACCATGTGGCGGATTCCCTGATAACCCATTACCACCGCGTGCGCCAAGCTCGACTCACAACCTAACACATTCAGAGTAATTTACATCTTGAACTTAGTTGCACCAGGTGCTACAGTACTCTCATGGCAAGCCAGCAAATCAAATCAGAGCGGGTTTTCAAAACCGCGTGGTTTGCCAAAGCTGCCAGAAAGACGCACATCCCGGACAGCGAACTATGTGCAGCAATCCGGCAAGTGATGCTTGGCCAAGCTGATGATCTGGGCGGCGGAGTCTTCAAAAAGCGCCTGAGCAAAAATTTGTATCGCTCCATCATCGTCGCCAAGGGCGGCCGATATTGGATCTATGCCTACCTTTTTGCCAAGCAAGATCGGGCCAACATCGAGGACGACGAGTTGGCAGCTTTCCGGCAGCTGGCGATTCTGTATGCCCGGAAAACAGCGGCCGATATCGCCAGAGAAATGCAATTCAAAGAACTGGTGGAGATATGCCATGACGAAGAAGCGTAAATACAAATCGGACGCGTTTGAAGCAATCCACAGCACCGTCGCCGGTATGGTTCGAGCCGGCACCATCGACAAAACCACCATGCGCAGCTTTGACGCATCCTGTCTCGCGGCTCCGGCTGCGATCAAGCCGCATCAGATCAAGGCGCTTCGCGAGAGTCTCCGCGTCAGCCAACCGGTCTTCGCCCGCTATCTGAACACCAGCGAATCGACAGTGGAGAAGTGGGAGACAGGTGCCAAGAAGCCCAGCGGCATGGCGCTCAAACTGCTGGCTGTCGTGCAGAAACATGGATTGAAGATGCTCGCCTGAACTGGCCCAAAAAAGATCGCGAATCCATGGCATCCGGCGGCGAAATAATTCGGCGGCGAAAACTTGGGTGCACAAGGCTTCGCCGCATTGGTCATCCCCACTTCTCCTATTTCGCGGCCACTCCCTGGGTTCCCTGGCTGGCGACGGCGGAAATCATCTGCTCCACCTTCGCCGCATCGCCGAGATAGTAATGCTTGATCGGCTTCAACCGCTCGTCCAGCTCATACACCAGCGGAATTCCGGTGGGAATATTCAGCCCCGCAATCTCCTTGTCGGAAATTTCATCCAGGTATTTCACCAGCGCCCGCAGGCTATTGCCATGCGCCGTAATCAGCACCTGGTTCCCCGCCTTCACGCGCGGCGCAATCAGCTCATGCCAGCACGGCAGCACCCGCGCCACCGTATCCTTCAGGCACTCCGTCAGCGGCAATTGGCTCTTGCTCAAATTCTTGTAGCGCGGATCGAATCCCGGATAGCGCGAATCTTTCTCACTCAGCGCCGGAGGAGGAACATCGTAACTCCGCCGCCACAACTTCATCTGCGCCTCGCCGTATTTCTCCGCCGTCTCCGCCTTGTTCAGTCCCTGCAGCGCTCCGTAGTGGCGCTCGTTCAACCGCCAGTCATGCACCACCGGCACCCACATGCGATCCATCTCATCCAGCACGCTCCACAGCGTGCGAATCGCCCGCCGCAACACGGATGTATAGGTCACATCGAACGCGAAGCCCTCATTCGCCAACAGACGGCCCGCGTCCCGAGCCTCCAGCTTCCCCTGTTCCGACAGATCCACATCCGTCCATCCGGTAAACAGGTTCTCTTTATTCCAAACGCTCTCTCCATGTCGCAGCAGTACAAGTTTGCTCATCAGCCTTTTCCTTTTCTGGCTCGCCCGTGGCGAGGGGGGGTGTATGTGTCGCATCGTGGTCTCCGCTGTCCGCACTTCGGACCGGAGCCGTCCTCGTTCCCAACCAAAAATATCTCTTCGGATCGCTGTTCTTATCCTAATCGAACCACAGGTACGCCATCGCGGACGTAACTTAAGGAACCTCTGATCAAGCTCAGGAAAAGCGATCCGCACAAGCAACCGGGGGAATTGGAAGGCAAGAGTGGATCGGTTGTGCTGAAAATCGACGCAAAGGATCGGTTTGTCGGAGCCGTTTTCCTGCAT
>JBAVOQ010000241.1:0-1743 GCA_049692235.1 Acidobacteriaceae bacterium
AGCAAATCGCGGACCTGTTCCACGGTTAGGTCCGGACCTGGATCGGGAATACGAATCCCGTTGTAGTGGAACTCGCGCACCAGCGCTTCAACTTTGAGAGTGGTCATCGCAATTCTCCTTAGGAGTCTGTAGATGGGTGAGACTTAGGCGTGGCTAAAAGAGGCTCATCTGAACCGAGGCGGTGGGCGGAGCGTCCTCAACTTTGACCAGACACCGCGTCGTGTCCTGCGATCGCTCCTCTTCAAGTCCAGCCGCCGGAGCCAATCGATATTTCGCCTGCAGACGATTGAATTCACGCAACTCTGCGGCGCGCAGTGCTTCCTTAGCCCGCAGTTCGTACCGCTCCAGATAATTGCGTTTGAGCATGATCTGCTGGACCGCGTGCTCCACGTCACTGAACGTGAACTTCGGGTCTCCGTGGCAGGGCCAGTGGAGCAATTTCTGGACGAATCCAAGCCTGTGTCGATCCCCCGTAAACCACGTTGAGTAGAAGCCTTCGATGTCGCAGTGAGCAATGTGGCCGAAGGTCATCGAGAGCCGGTTGTAGAACTTCTTCGTGAAAAGCTCTCGCGCACAGTTGGCGTCAAGAAAATGCAGTAACGTGTTGCCGAAGTTCGCTTTTTCGGCCGAAGTAGAAAACTGTGTGGGAACGAACTCGTTGGGGAGGAATGGACCCTTCGGCATAATCGCCTCGTGCAAAGCAAAAGGCCAGCCGAAGCTGACCTCTTTTATTGCCTTGATTAGGCCGGGGAGCACCAGCCTAGTTGGACCTATACTCCCACACAACCCACCATCATCGTTGAACGTTGTTAAGGAGCAGCTTTTTGAACCGGAAGCGAGTGGGCAGCATTCACGATGCTGCCAATGCGGGATCGGCATCACGCCGCCGCTTCGCCTATTTCTCTGAGCTTGCGGTATACGGTGGTCTTGCCGATTCCGAGCAACCGTGCAGCTTCCAGAGGTCTGCGATTCGACCTCTCGTAGGCGGCCACGATCATCGCTCGCTCCACCTCCGCCATCGTCGGAAAGACTCCCGCCTCTGGAACCTGCGCTAAGGCGAGGGGAGCGACTGACTCCACGCACTGCTGCGTCAACCGCTCGGTTGCCGTCGAGATCAATCTGGAGGCCTGTTCGAGCTTCTGAAGGCATTGCGGGTCCTGCCGAATGACGACCTTCTCCACCACTCGCTCAACAATTCTCACGATCGGCTCAGGCAGAGTCGTCCCACAACGCCGGCAATTGGCTCGATCACTCCATTGGACGAGTTCGCAACTGCGGCAACGAACCTTCTCCCGTTCCTCGTTCATGATGTCACCTCTCAAGTTGAAAACATCCTGGCTCAGTCGAAGAGGCTGAGCTGCACGTTAGTTTCTGTGGCGGTTGGCCAAAGTGCGGTCTTCTTCCGCTTCTTTGGTGGCGAGCTCGGGTCCAACAGGTGGATGCCGAATGGCGCCGGAACAGGTTCTGTGGCGATTAGGCCCGGCAGGTCGGGCACCAGGTCGGATTCCTCTTCGGGTTCCGGTTCCACGGCAGCCGGGCGCGGCAGCACTTTGTCGCGTTCGTGGCCGAGGTCCCGCCACACAGCATCGGCGGATTCTCCGACACCGGCCTTTTCGACCAACTCCCGCGCCATCGCGCTCATCAGGTCTTCGTCGGTGTCGAGAGCCTGCAAGCCTTCACCCGAGAACTTGCCCTCCATCATCAGCGCGACCAGCATCTTCTTGCCCATCAATCGAAGGCAGG
>JBAVOQ010000242.1:0-16224 GCA_049692235.1 Acidobacteriaceae bacterium
ATGCAGGAAAACGGCTCCGACAAACCGATCCTTTGCGTCGATTTTCAGCACAACCGATCCACTCTTGCCTTCCAATTCCCCCGGTTGCTTGTGCGGATCGCTTTTCCTGAGCTTGATCAGAGGTTCCCTAAATAAGGCTCGTTCGGTTTTGCTGAACTGGAGCTTCGTCTTCCCATAGCTCGATCTGGATTGAGCACCCACCAGCGCGCTACGACGTATGTGAGCAGGAAATAAAGCGAGAATTGAAAAGGCAAAGTAAGCGACTCATCCTATGATATTTCTTATGAACATACAGGAACAAATCGCGAATTACATTACCAGCCAACCTGAACCAAAACGCAGTGACATGCAAGAGTTACACCGTATCTTGCTTCAAGTGTCGCCAGCATGTAAATTATGGTTCTTAGATGGCAAGAACAGCGAAAGTAAAACTGTTTCTAACCCCAATATAGGATACGGATCCTACACCATAAAATATGCCAATGGAACAACAAGAGAGTTTTATCAAATTGGTATGAGTGGAAACACTACCGGAATCTCTATCTATATTCTTGGCATCGAGGATAAGACATACCTGGCCCAAACGTATGGGAAAACACTGGGAAAGGCGAGCGTGAGCGGGTATTGCATTAAATTCAAAAACTTAAAAGATATAAACATTCTTGTTCTTGAAGCAGCAATACGATATGGGCTTGAAGTTACACATAGAAATTAAATTTCGAACTGAGACACTACCAACGTAACCAGGAGCAAGGCTTGCCCTTGCGAGTGCGGTGCTCTTTAACGCCGTACGCGCGGACGTTTGGTCCCGCGTTGGACGTTCGCTGTTCGTGAGTCAGAGAACATCTGAAACGAAACCCTTTTGTCTGATTCTGCTGAGAGGCTGTTCGCTCTTACTGCGGCAACGTGGTGCTTGCCGCTGCCGGCCCTGCTCGCAGGCAAGTAGCGGGAGTCGGCTTGTATTTACCGATCGTCAGGGCCGCAAGGTCCCATTTTTCATCAACAGGTCAACTCACCCAGCGAAGTACGAAATTGGCCTAGGTTTCGGCTTCAAGGCCGCACTGTTCAACGGTAAGTCATGAGCGGGCTGCTCGGCCGCCATTTCGGTTCATGACTCCAGTTTTCGAGCCATCCCCGACGGTGGATTCGAACTGACCCAATGCTTCGAGCCATGAAAACAAGACGAAATCGCTGATTCCATGTAAACTAGTGTTTTGCGTCATATCCCATTTTCTAACTAGAGCAGGAACCTTTTATGTCGATTCATCCCGTTATGCAGCGTCTGGCTGCCAAGCTTCAGCGCACCGACCTCCCCAAATTTGGCCCCGGTGATACCGTCCGCGTCCAGGTGAAAATTAAAGAAGGCGACAAAGAGCGCGTGCAGGCCTTTGAGGGCATCGTGATCGCGCGCAAGAACGGCGCCGAAGGCAGCTTCACGGTTCGCAAGATGAGCTTCGGCCAGGGCGTCGAGCGCATTTTCCCGCTGCATTGCAAAGTAGTGGAGAAGGTGGAAAAAGTTCGCTCGGCTCGTGTGCGCCGCTCCAAGCTGTTCTACCTGCGCGCACTGCGCGGCAAGGCAGCCCGTCTGCGCGAAGCCGATACCATTCGCGCCAAGTAATCGTTCCGTCAATTCCGGAATTTCGAGAGCCGCATTCCTGTCAAAGGATGCGGCTTTTGTGTGTTGCATTCTGGTGGAGTGTGGAAGTCGGCGCACACATCAGTAGGATGTCCCATCCGGCTTCAGAATAGTTTCCTGTGCCCGTTGAAATGCGCTTGGGCTGACATGGACCGACCCCTGAAATGGGCGGTCGATATCGCCAATGGCTACAAGTGCCAGCGAGATTAACAGGCTGAGGGCGATAATCAGCACGAAATGTAATGGGACATTTTCGCTGCCGATTAGACACGACGAAGCGATCGTGATGATGCCGCCCATGACCAGCACGCCCCATAGAATGCTTGGCATCTCCGTTCTGCTTTCCAGCAGGCGAATCCGGCGATGCTCCGTCATGCTGCTCAGTTCGATCATGACTTGCCGCAGATTGGACTGTTCGGCAAGGTTATTCGCCGGGGTGTGGGCTGCGCTGTGCCACATCCCCATGACATAGGTCTGCGCCATGTAATGATTGGCGTCTGTGCCGGTCGCGTCGCGATTCATCTGCGGCCATTCCTGGGTAATTACCGACTGCACGTAGTTTCGCGCAAACCCTTGAATTTGATCCCGCTGCACTTGCGGCAACCCATCCGCTGCACGGTACATGTTTACCAGGTCATTCGCTTCGTTATTGGCATTGGTCTCCGCGGTTTGGAAGTTGTTCCAGACCGCGTACAGCATAAATCCGATCATGACCGCATAGATAGTGCCCAGGATGGCGAGTTGCCATCCGATCACGTCGTTGTGAATGCTGCGCCGGCTCGGTTCCCAGAACGTATTCAGCATCACAAGGCAGGTGATGGATAGCGTTATCCAGAGCACGACGATGTAAGCATTCTGACCGACGTTTAACAACATAGACTCCTTCGAAGTACACGGCCTAGAGGAAATCCTAACCCGGAAATGGCGAATTCTGCACAGTAAATTATTGGGCAGAGCGCGGTCAGGCTGCGCTGCGCGTAGCTGCATTGCAAGCGAATGGATCGAGAGATCAAGCATCGAATCCATGCGCTACACTAGCGACTGACGGCGCAAGATGCCGATCCCTTACTGTTCAGGCGCTCATGGATCGCAGAAAATTCCTTGCTACTGCCGGAGCTTCTCTGGCCGCTTCCACCCTGGATGCGGTTGCCGGCGAAATAACCGATCCCGCGGCGCGAAGCCATGCAACCATGCATGCAACCAAACCAGACCGGCCCAACATTGTCGTTATCATCTGCGACGATCTGGGCTATGGCGACCTGGGATGCTACGGCTCGAAATTAGCCACGCCGAACATTGATCGTCTCGCGGCCCAGGGAGTGCGCTTTACCCATCACTGTACCCCCATCGCCTTGTGCTCGGCTTCGCGCGCGGCGTTGATGACAGGGCTTTACCCCACGCGCGTGGGCGCTACCGGAGCCTTCGGTCCGCTCAGCGACACCGGCATGTCGCTCGACGCCGTGACCGTGGCGAACGTGCTGCAGAAGGCCGGATATGCCAGTCTGGCGGTCGGCAAATGGCACCTGGGCGACCTGCCGCAGTACGCACCCACACAGCGCGGCTTTGATGAATTCTTCGGCGTTCCGTATAGCGTCGACATGGACCCGCTTCCACTGCTGCATAATTCGACGATTGTGGAGAAGGAAGCCGACCGAGATACCCTCACGCAGCAATACACCAAGAAGGCGGTCGAGTTTCTGAGCCAGCCCAAAGAGAAACCATTCTTTCTCTACATGGCGCACTCTTACCCGCACATTCCACTGCACGCGTCCGCGTCGTTCCGGGGCACGTCGGATCTGGGGCTGTACGGCGATGTGGTCGAGGAAATTGATTGGAGCGTCGGCGAGATTCTGCGGGCGCTGGAAGCGAATGGGCAAAGGGAAAAGACCCTGGTGCTTTTTACCAGCGACCACGGTCCGTGGTTCCAGGGAAGCACCGGCAATCTGCGCGGGCGAAAGGGCGGCGCGTATGAAGGCGGCCTGAGAATTCCGATGATTGCCAGCATGCCGGGCACACTACCGCAGGGCCGGGTGACGGATGCGCTGGCGTCGCACATGGATATTCTGCCCACGGCGGCCGGGTTGTGCCACGGCGAATTGCCCGCATATCCGCTGGACGGACGGGATATCTGGACGCTGCTGTCGTGCCAACAAAAGGCGGTCGAACGCCAAGCCTTACTTTCGTTTGAAGGCTGGAATATCCAATGCGCGCGCTGGAAACAATGGAAGCTGCATATCGCGCGCGGAAATACGCCGATGTTTATGCCAACGCCAGCCCAGGGCCACATCAACTACACGCTGCGGAATCCAGAACTCTACAACGTTGTCGACGATCCCAAGGAAAGTTATGACTGCGCGGCGAAATATCCCGATGTGGTCGCGACCATTCAGAAGAGTATTCAGGAACAGCTTGCGACACTGCCGGAAGTGGTGAAGCAGGCCTACAGTACGACGCAGCAGCATCTGTCGACCCCCAGTATGCCGGCGGATAGCCTGCCGGAGTTTCGTAACTCCGAAGCGAACCACGGGGCATGGCTTGAGGGAGCGGACGCGGAGAAGGTGCTGCAGCGATTCAAGTAGTCCCGCAGATTGTAGCCGCATCTGGCGTGGTCGGTTCCGGTAGAGTAGCCTGTACTGCGTACAAACATTCATCCAGGGCCGGTACCGTTTCAGTCCGCATTTTAGAAGCGGACTCGCTGGACTTGCTGTTTCAGGAGAGAACGACGATGCTTTCCTTCAAACTTTCCGCCGACAACTGCGCGCAACGGATCGTAACGTTGCAATCGCATGCTTTTAGATTTTTGGGGCGCTGTGTTACGGGGTGTGCAATCGGCGCACTGGCCCTCGCTTTCTGTGGCGTGCAGGCGGAGACCACTCCGTTGTCGCAGCAGATGGCGCGATCTGCGATGCAGAATTGGCCGGACGGTCATTACTCCACGGATAAGGGAGAGTGGAAGTGGGACTATCGGCTGGGTATCGTGCTGAATGGAATGGACGCTGTCTGGCATAACACCGCCGACCCTGCCGACTACGACTATGTCAAAACAACGGTGGACCAGTTTGTTGCGGCCGACGGGTCGATCCGGACCTATGAAGCGAAAGATCAGAGTCTGGACAGCGTTCTCCTCGGGCAGCAGTTACTGCTGCTCTACGGAGTGACGCAGGACGCAAAGTATTACAAAGCGGCCGCGTTGATTCGCAAACAGCTTGCGACACAGCCGCGAAATGCATCGGGGGGGTTTTGGCATCAAGGTCAGTTTCCGAACCAGATGTGGCTGGACGGGCTGTACATGGCGGAGCCGTTTTACGCCGAGTATGCCTCCATGTTTCAAGAGCCGAACGATTTTGCCGATATCACGAAACAATTTGTCTTGATTGACCGGCATGCGCGAGATCCGAAGACAGGCCTGCTGTATCACGGCTGGGATGAGTCGAAGCAGCAGGCGTGGGCGGACAAAACCACCGGAGATTCGCCGAGCTTCTGGGCGCGCGCGACCGGCTGGTACCTGATGGCGCTGGTCGATACGTTGCCCTATTACAAGCCGAATGATCCTGGCCGCGCGGAGCTGCTCGCGATTTTAAATCGCACGGCTGCAGCGGTTGCCAAGGTTCAGGATCCTCGCACTGGGCTATGGTATGAAGTTCTGGATAAGCCGCAGGCGAAAGGAAATTATTTGGAGTCGTCCGCAGCCTGCATGTTTACCTACGCGTTCGCCAAGGGCGTGCGCCTGGGATACTTGCCGCCAAGCTATGCCAGCAACGCGGCGCGGGGTTATCGCGGCATCCTGCAATACTTCGTCCAGAATAATGCGAATGGTTCGCTCACCATCAGCGACACGGTTTCGGGAACCGCGCTGGGCGGGAATGCGCAGAATGACGGCAGTGATTCCTATTACATCAGCGTGCCGAAAACCAGCAATGATCCGCGGGGAGTGGGAGCCTTTCTGTTAGCGAGCAGCGAAATGGAGTTAGCGCCAACTGCCCTGATAGGCGAAGGTGCAACCGTGGTGATGGACGCATGGTTCAACAGTCAGCAGCGGACCAACGCAGCGGGGCAGAAAGAATATTTCCACTACAAGTGGGATGACCAGGCAAATAGCGGCTTCTCTTTCCTGGGTCACATCTTTCGCAGTTACGGAGTCGCGACTTCGACGCTGTACAGCGCGCCGACACTCGAGAATCTGAAGCGCGCACAGATGTACATGATCGTTTCGCCGGACCTTCCGTCGAAGAATCCAAATCCGCATTATGTGCAGCCCAAAGATGCCGCGCAGATTGCGGCGTGGGTCAGACAGGGCGGCATCCTCGTGATGATGGAGAACGATGGACCCAACGCCGACATCGATCACCTGGATCTATTGGCAGACAAGTTCGGCATCCACTTCAACAATGTACTGTTCCATCATGTGATCGGCGAAGATCTTCAAGCCGGTCGATTGGCGGTCAGTGGAGATTCTCCCGTAGTTCCGGGCTCGCATATTTTCTACATGAAGGACACATGCACCATTTCTGTGCGCAAGCCGGCGTTCTCGCTGCTTGAGCAACAGGGAACCATCATGATGGCGGGAGCTACGTATGGCAGAGGGACTGTCCTGGCTGTCGTCGATCCATGGCTCTACAACGAGTATGTCGACGGTCATAATCACAACCTGCCGTCGCAGTATGACAACTTTTCCGGAGGCAAGGAGATGGTTCGCTGGTTGATCGAGCAATGGCCAGCCCCGCTGCCGCTCCCAGCGAAGGCCAGCACCCACAAGAAATGACGGATGAGGATCAATGGGGAGCCATGGATAGGCGCAACGTTCGTCGAAACTTCTTGTGGAGAAAAACTCGCGCTTCACTCGCGGCTGTGATCTTTGCGTGCTGCTTCAGTGGCGTCGTGTTTCATGCTGCGACCCTGCGCGCGCAGACCTCGTCTTCTGAGAAAAACAAAACGGCTGGCGACGTCGATGCACAAAGAACTTCTCCTGACACGGTGCTGCATTGTCCGGCGGGGACGGCAGAGTTCCGCGACGAAACATTTGACTCTAGTATTTTCGGTGGGCTGAGACACTATCGAATCTTTTTGCCGGCGAATTACGACGCCGTTTCCACTCGCTATCCTGTCATCTATTACCTGCATGGCCACAGCGATCGCTACACGCTGGAGGACTACGATCGCGGCGAGGACACAGTACCGAAGATCTGCCGGTTTGTCGCGACCTATGCCGTGATTGTGGTCGGAGTGGATGGATATGTGTCCCGCGACTACGCCGGATTCTACGGCGGTGATCCCTATGATGTTCGTCGGCCCGGTGGGGAGTTCGATTTCGGGAAATACTTTCTGGAACAGGTTGCCACCATCGACGCGAACTATCGCACACTGACGTCGCGCCGCTATCGAGCCACATCCGGTCTGAGCATGGGCGGCTTTATGAGCCTCTATCTGAGTGCTCGCTACCCGCAAATCATCGGCAGCTGCTCGGCGTTTAATCCCGGCCCGGAGTTTTACGTGGGAGAAAAGGGTCGGCGTTCGCTTTGGCGCCCGAAAGATTACGTGTTGAGTTTCCAGCACACTCCGGTTCGACTGGTGCGCGCCAGCGGCGACTACATCAGCCAGTACACGGAAGAAACACGCGCGGCATTCGCGGCGACGCCGTCGGTCGATTTTGAATTTCGCCAGGATGAATATGACCGCCACTGGGCGACTTCCATTGCAGAGACGTTCGACTTTCACATGCGGGCGTTTGCCGATCCCGCGCTCGACAGCACGCCGACACACTGGAATTATGCCAGCGCCTTCGATCGCTTCGATGCATGGGGATATCACGTGCAGGCAGATATTGCAGGGCCAGCGATGATCTACCTGCAGCATGTCAGTCAAGCGGGGATGCGAATCACGACGCGTCAATGGGCCCCGGATGGCCCGCCGGCTGTATGTACGCAGTTGAATGTGACGACGGCAGACCTGTATCGGGGCGGCGCAACCTACCAGGTGTACGATTTGAGCCTCAAGGAGGATCGGACGACGACGAAAAATCTGGTCGCCGATTCGCAGGGAAGACTGCATCTGACGACGGATTGCAGCGGGCATGAATTCGGATTTTCAGGCGAGAGAATCAATGCCGTTCAGCCGGCGGTTTTGCTTCCGGTGACCACACACGATCATCTGCGGCCGTTGCCGGGCCAGCCGCTGACCCTTCCCATTCGCATCTGGAATCCTGGCGCTGCAGCGCTCAAAAATCTGCATGTCGAATTGAGTTCCGACTATCCGACGGTGCAGGTTCTGCATGGAACCGCCGATGTTCCGGAACTGAAATCCGGACAGATGCTCGACCTTACGTCCAGGTTTCTGGTGCAGTTCACGGCCGGCGATGGTGATTTTGCGCGAGCCCGGTTGAACCTGAATGCAAGCGCGGCATCGGTGAAAGGCAAACCTGAATCAGCAGACCTGCATACATACTTCGATGTTCTGGTGGCTCCATCTAACCTCGCTCCGCCATTAGCAGTCGCAGTTCTGGACGGTCGCACCAAGACATTTCCAACTTTCTTTCAGGGCGTCCATGGCGGGGGGACCAGCGTACCTCGCACGGTGACGGAGGGAAAAGGCAACGGAGATGGAGATCTGGAGCCAGGAGAGCAGGCGACTGTGTGGCTACAGGTAACGCAAGGGCTCGATCCGTTCGATAAAGGGAACTGGTGCCGCGCCAAGGTCTATACGGATTCTCCATGGATCACGGAGACTGCTGATTTGCAGGAAGACAAGGGACGGGAGTGGACCTCCGCGCAGAATCGCACCAGCGTGATTGCGTTGAACCCAGCGACCCCGAAGGGAACTGAAGTGCATGCAATCCTGGATTGCGAGACCTACAGTTACACCTTCACGCCGGATGTGCGGTATGGAACCCAGCCGCTGTACCAGTCATACCAGTTCCACCGGCACCAGCTGTATTTGTGGACCTGGAAGGTGCCCTGAGTCGGCGGAACTGTGCGCTTTGCAAGACTGTAGTTGCCAGCTAGCTGCGGTTGCTCCACACCAGCAGGTTCATGGGAGTGTGGATCAGATCGCCCACTTCGATGCCGGGACAGTATTTGTCGCGATCGGCGTGCTGATACGGATTGACGGGCTGCGTTAACCGCATGTCCTCGTCCATATAAATAATGGTCATCACCTCGCGTGGGATCGGGGTGGTATTTTGGCCGGCGCGATGGAAGGTCCATCCGGAATGAAAGCTCACTTCTCCCAGGTCAAACTTTCCTTCATCAATTCCGTGGTCTTTCAGGGCTTCGCCGATCCGGTCTTCGCTTTCCTGTCCAATCTCCAGGTCGCGGCCGTAGGTGACGCGATGGCTTTTCGGACAAAACGCAAGAGGCCCCATCTCCAACGGAGTTTCCTGCAACGGAATCCAGGCGGTGATGGTTTTGTCAGTATTGACCGGCCAGTAGTACTGGTCGGCGTGCCAGGGAGTAATTCCTCCGCCCGCTTCTTTGTAGAGCGCCTGGTCGTGATAGATGCGCACGCCGGTGGAGCTCATCAGCTGCGCGGCGATGCGGCCTAGCTTCGGCGAGGAAATAAATTCTCGAACAAGATCGCTGCTCTCCCAGAGATTTTCCACCTGGAGAAATGCGCGATGATACAGGTCGCGTTCCTCAATGGGCAGGTGCTCCGAGTTCAGCTCTTTTACTTTGCGAGTGATTTCGCGGCCGTAGTAGGCGAGTGTCTCGGCGGAAAGCACATGCTTCAGCTTGATATATCCGTTCTGCTGATACTGTTCAATCTGTTCCGGCGAGATTGGATATGTCTCACTTAGGTCTTGCTGTATGTCCGCTGCTATCGCCATTGGGAATTCCTCATCGAATGTCCAGCAAAACAGGTGCGGCATGAGTCAGACTTAGTCTAGCTGTAGGCTTTTGGATTGCCAATCGAATCGCTGCCTACGGCCGATCGAAACGATTCGCTGGTTTGAGTATAAATTGTCGTTAGCAACATATTAGACAGGAGTGAAACGATGAAGTTGTCTCGTGCGCTGCGGCCTGCGCTATTTGCGGTGGTGATATTCGGTTTTGCCTGGGTTTTTCCTGCGCGCGGTTGGGCGGCGGCGAAGCAATCGATCCTGTTGCACCAGGGGTGGGAGTTTCGGCAAGTCACGAACCTGCAGGGCATCGCGCATGACCATTGGCTCCCCGCCACGGTTCCCGGCGATGTGCAGCTGGATTTGCTGCGTAACAAGCTAATCCCGGAGCCCTTTTACCGTGACAACGAGAACAAGCTGCAGTGGATTGAGAACGCCGACTGGGAATATCGCACGACGATCCCAGTGAGCGACAAGCTTCTGCATCGACACAGTATTGAGTTAGTGTTTGACGGGCTGGACACCTGCGCGCAGGTGTATCTGAACGGAAACCTGCTGTTGACCTCTGACAACATGTTTCGGACGTATCGGCTGAATGCGAAACCATATCTGAAGGCCGGAGACAATCGACTGCGGATCGTTTTTACGTCGCCCATTCAGGGAGCCGAAAAAATTGCCGCCCAGGATCCGTGGCGCCCGGAGACGCATACGCAGGCGCGATGGTACATCCGCAAAGCCGCGTACCAGTATGGATGGGATTGGTCGCCGCGGTTTGTGACCAGCGGCGTCTGGCGTCCCGCGCGGTTGGAAGCGTGGGACGATGCGCGCATTTCCGACCTGAACATTCGCCAACTGGATGTAGCCAAACAGTCCGCCCACGTGCTGGCACAAGTGGAAGTGACGGCTGCGGTCGATTCGCCGGCGACGGTGACCGTTGCCTATGGTCTGAACGGTAAACAATTGACCGCCACGCAAACGACCGAGCTGCATGCGGGCGTCAACCATGTGGAGCTGCCGATCAGCATCGATCATCCGGAGCTGTGGTATCCAGCGGGGTACGGAAGCCAACCGCTCTACTCGTTTCACGCAGGCTTGGCCATACGAGGCGAAACGCAGGATAACTCCGATGTGCGGACCGGCCTTCGCTCGGTGGAATTGCGCCGCGAGCCGGACAAATGGGGACGGTCGTTCGAATTCGTCGTGAATGGAATTCCGATCTTCGCCAAGGGCGCCAATGTAGTTCCGTTCGACAGCTTCCCCAGTCGCGTGCCTGTGGCGCAGATCCGCGACATCCTGAAGTCCGCCAAAGACGCCAATATGAACATGATTCGCATCTGGGGAGGCGGCTATTACGAAACCCAGGAATTTTACGAGCTATGCGACGAGATGGGGATTATGGTCTGGCAGGACTTCATGTTTGGGAATCCATGGCAGCCGGGAACCTATTCCTTCAAGCAGAATGTCGCGCAGGAAGTGGAAGATCAGCTGAAGCGTCTGCGAAATCATCCCAGCATCGTGCTGTGGTGCGGCAACAACGAACAGGAAAATAATTTTGTGCAGGATAGTCTGCACGTCAGCCAGATTGCGCGCCTGCAAATGTGGCAGGACTATCTGACCGTGTTCAGCGGAATCATTCCGACGCTGGTGGCGCGGTACGATCCCGGAGCCGCGTACTGGCCCAGCAGTCCCAGCGGCGATGACGAAGAAACCAAGGCGATGAACTACCGCGTGCTGGAGGAAGGCGACGATGTCGGCGGCAATGAGGAGTCCGGAGACACGCATGATTACAGTGTCTGGGCGTCAACCAATCTGCTGCCGCGAGCGCCTTTCAGCAGCGAAGAGGATCGCCACTACAGGTTTGTCAGCGAGTACGGATTTCAGTCGATGCCAGAGATGCGGACCATCGATGCCTTCGCGCTGCCGGAGGATCGTACCAGCACGTCCACGCCGGTGATGACCGTGCATCAGAAAGATCCGGCCGGCTATGCGACCATGCTGGATTACATCCGGCAATATTATGGGCAGCCAAAGGATTTCAGCTCGCTTGTCTATGCCAGTCAGGTGGTGCAGGCAGAATATGTCAAGGTGGTGGCGGAGCATCTTCGCCGCGACAGGCCGCGCTCCATGGGTTCCATCTTCTGGCAGCTGAATGATTGCTGGCCGGTGGTTTCGCCGTCGAGTATCGACTATTACGGTCGGTGGAAGGCGCTGCAATATTACGCGCGGCGATTCTATAGCCCGCTGCTGGTTTCGTCGCGACTGAAGGATGGAAGCTTGAACGTGTCGGTGGTGTCGGACGACACCACGCCGACTACCGCGAACCTTCGTGTGCGCGTCATGAAATTCGACGGGACTGTGCTGCAGAGCGAGACGAAAAATATCACGGTCCCAGCGCTGTCGAGCAAGGTTTACTTGCAGATTCCAACGCAGACGTATTCCGATCCTGCGGAGACGGTGGCGGCGATGGATTTGACGGTGAATGGCAAGCCGGTTTCCAGCAACCTGATGTATCTTGCTCCGACGCCGGACGTTCATCTTCCCGCGGCGGAGATTACGAGCCATTTGACCCGCGCGAACGGAGCCTATGAAGTGCGGCTGGCGTCAAAGGTGATGGCGCGTGATGTGTATGTCTCCTTCGGCGATCAAGACGTAAAGTTCTCTGACAACTACGTGGACTTATTGCCAGGAGAGACAACGACGATTGTTGTCCATAGCCCGGCCAGCCTGGCGCAGCTGCAAAGCAGCATGAAGGTGATTTCGCTGGTGGACGCCATCGAGCCGAACACGGTGTGGAAGAGTGGATCTGGAAATTAGCTGACGCGGCTCGCCATTTCGCACGGCGATGCAGAATTTTCCCGTGATCTCCACATGCGGCGGTGGCGATAGACTCGCTGTAGATGCCAGTGAAGAACCAGACCCGTTCCGAGGAAGAGGAGAAGCCGCTCTCTAGGCAGGCAGAAAAGATGCGACGCCTGCGGGCCCTGATCTGCGGCGACAAGCATGAGCGGGCTGCGCGGCAACTGGGAGCGACGGCGGTTGCGGGCGTGGACGAGGTGGGGCGTGGGTCGCTCTTCGGGCCGGTGGTGGCTGCCGCCGTGATTCTGCCGGAGAAGACGCGAATTCGCGGCGTGCGCGACTCAAAACAATTGCTGCCGGAAGAACGTGAGCGGTTAGATGGCATCATTCGCAGTCGGGCGATTGCGGTAGCCATCGGATTTGCGGACGCTGCCACTGTCGATGCCATCAACATCCGCCGCGCATCGCAACAGGCGATGTTGTCTGCGATTGCGCAATTGCTGCCCCAGCCGGATTTTCTATTGATCGACGCGGAGCGCCTGGATACGCCGTGCATGCAGCTGGCCATTATCTATGGCGACTCCATCAGCATTTCCATCGCCGCGGCTTCTATTGTCGCCAAGGTCTACCGCGATGCGTGGATGTGCCGTTACCACGAGGAATATCCGCAGTACGGTCTGGCATCGCACAAGGGATACGGTACGGAAGAACATTTGCGAGCGCTTAGCGAACACGGTCCGTGCCCGCTGCATCGCATGACCTACGAACCGGTGCGGAGAGCGATGGAGCTTCGCGGAAACTGTTAGGCCGCGATGGCGACTTTCCGCTTGCGGTCAGCCTCCTTGATTTGCCACGCGATACGCGCCAGCAAAAGCACGGCGAGAATTGCTGTAACTTTCCACGGTGTATGCACGCCGGGCTTCACCAGCCACCAGTAGTGGATCACGCCTGCCATTGCGGCCACGTAGGCGAGCCGGTGCAGCATCGTCCAGCGCTTGCCGCCTAATTTGCGAATCGACCAGGTTGTGGAGGTCGCGGCCAACAGCAGCAGGCAAGTCCATCCCGTCATGCCTACGGTGATGAAAGGACGCTTGGCAATGTCATGCAGCATGGCGTGAACGTCAAACTCCGAGTAGAGCCACACCCAGGTCGTCATGTGAAGCGTGCCGTAGAAAAAGGCAAACAGTCCCAGCATGCGGCGAAAGCGAATCAGCCATACCAGGCGGTCGCTCAAGCGGCGTATAGGCGTGATGGCCAGCGAAATCAGCAAAAGATATAGCGTCCAGAATCCCGTGGTGTGGGTGATGGTCGCCACAGGATCGGGGCCCAGCGTGTTCGTGAACCCTTCGTAGACCAGCACGCCGAACGGAATCAGGCAGGCGGGGAAGACTACGAATTTCAGCATGACGATGGCGCGATTGGACATAGGGAAGTTAGTAGTCGTTGCGAAGATTCATCCCCTTGTACAGACCAGCGACTTGGTCTCCGTAGCCATTGAACAGGACCGTAGGCTGACGCGCTTTCCAGAAGGGAGCGCCAATAACGCGCTCGTATTTCTGGCTCCACGGCACGGTGTCCACATCCGGATTGACGTTGGAATAAAAACCGTACATCTGCGGCGAAGCCTCGTTCCAGGTAGTGCGAGGCTGCCGCTTCACAAAGCGAACGTGCACCAGGGATTTGGCGGACTTATACCCGTATTTCCACGGCAGCACGATGCGGACAGGAGCGCCGTCCTGGTTGGGCAGCGTCTGGCCATACAAGCCGAATGTCAAAAGCGTCAGCGGATGCATGGCTTCATCCATGCGCAGACCTTCAGAGTAGGGCCAGTCGAGATTCACGCTATAGATGGCTGGTTCTTCCTTGGGATCGTCGAACGATAAAAACTGTACATACTTCGCGGAGCTGAGCGGTTCGCATTGCTTGATGAATTCCGACAACGAATAACCCACCCAGGGAATCACCATGCTCCACGCCTCGACGCAGCGATGCCGATAGATGCGTTCTTCCAGGGGAGCCATCTTCATCAATGCATCGATGTCGAATTCTTTTTTGGTTTTGACTTCACCATCGACCTTGATCGTCCATGGGTTCGTCTTCAGACGCCACGCATTGTGCGATGGATCGCTCTTACCTGTCCCGAACTCGTAAAAATTGTTGTAGGTGGTGATGTCTTCAAAGGAGGTCGGCGTCAGCCCGGAGGTGGAGTATTGGCTCGGAACCGTCGTCAGCTTGGTGGAAGCGTGCACCGCCTCGCGCGGGGAGGCAATATTCTTCAGTAGGTCGGCTCCCAGCACGGTTGCGCCAACAGCGGCGGCTCCAGCCATGAACTTGCGGCGATTCATGTAATCCGACTTTGAAGTGATCTGGGACGATGAAATATCTGACGGTTTACGAATCAGCATACGGTCGCTCCTTTCCTACGTCTCACGGATATTAGACAGATGAAGTCCGCGTAAGTTACACGGTTTCGAAGGTTGGGGCAGTATTTTCGAAGGATCAACATTTCTGGCAAAGAATTGACGCCACCGCTTCAATTCAGGCTTGCGTGCCAGCATCCGTCGAGAAGGGAAGCTGTTTGTACCAGTTGTGGAAGAAGCGCATGATCGGCCTCTCGATCGCCAGGTAGCACAGCAGCCCAACGGCAAGGCACGCCAGCAGGCACAGTAGAACGCCGACATCGCCGCCCCAATGGCCGAAGTAGCGCCAAAAATGTTCCACCAGGCTGCGCGTGGGATTGGTGCACAAATAGATGGAGTAAGAGGCATCACCCAGCAGTACGAGTCCACGGGCAGGGATGGATTGCATGGTCGGCCGCCAAAGCACCCCACCCAGCACCAGCAGGCCCGATGGCACTCCCCATACGCTGACCCGCAGCCAGCCATCCACACCGGCCATGATGGAGCTGGCGTCGCTGGCAGTGCCGTAGCCGGTGAAGATTGTCGTCGCGAGCATGATCGCTCCCACAGCGGCCAGCCATGGCCCTAACGTGCCTGCCCGTCGCGCGGAGGGCAGCGAAATTCCGGTGCTCTTGATTGAAGCCGTTGCGGCCATCTTCGTCACTACCTGCGCGATCAGACACCCGAAGAGAAACTCCAGCACGACCGGATTCGACCAGATCACCAGCCATGGGCGATGCATGCCGACGACAGCTCCCAGCGCGATCATGCCAGTCAGAAACAGCGATGTGTTGCGGATCAGATGGCGTGGCGACAGACGCATCCACGCGGCCAGAACCAGGTAGAAATAAATTTCGAAGACGAGACTCCAGCCCAGCGACAAAATTAGCGGAGGCACGGGATAGTGCCATCCCGGCAACAGCAACAGCGTGGGCAGCCAAGGCACCTGATGCCACAGGATGGGATATCTGCCGAGTTGTGCCTCGAGAATGATGACACCGGTCAAAATCCAGTAGAGGGGGAAGATACGCGTGAAGCGGCGGGAGAGAAAAGTTCGAGCAGAGGGTTGATCTTGGGCGATGGCGCGGCTGGCGACCAGCGAAACAATGAAGCCGCTGATCACGAAGAAAATATCCAGTCCGCAGGCGCCGAAGCTCTTGAGGTGGAAGTAAGTGCCTTGTTTTGGAGTCGAATGATACGCAGCGGCGACAATGGAGTGGGTCCATACCACCAGCAGGACTGCCAGCGCGCGCAACCCCTGAACAATCTCGATCTTGCCCACGGGAGCGGCTGGCATGGCTTGCGAAGATGTGTCTGGAGCTGCGGCCATAGAGAGACTAGGACGTGTCAATACTAAAGTAGACCCCGGACTTTAGTCCGGGGATGAGAAGCTGCCTGAAGGCGCGCCACGGATTCGAACTCGGTTCCCCGGACTAAAGTCCGGGGACTGGAGTTTCTACATTTTCTCAAGCGGCGGCGGCCTGCACCCATTGTGTGGAGCTGCATTTGAGTGCAAAGGGATTGATGATGGTGGTTTGTTGCGTCATCTCTATGCGCAGCAG
>JBAVOQ010000243.1:0-1584 GCA_049692235.1 Acidobacteriaceae bacterium
CCCCGCGGCGCGGTCGGCTGGGCAGGTCTCAGCGTTCGGCAGATGGCGGGCGTTTGCGGCGGCTCTGCTTGAGGCGGTAACTGTCGCCGTTCATCTCCAGGATGTGAACGTGATGGGTGAGGCGGTCGAGCAGTGCACCGGTGAGCCGTTCAGAGCCGAAGACCTCGGTCCATTCCTGGAAGGGCAAGTTGCTTGTGACCAGGGTCGAAGCGCGTTCGTAGCGCTGGCTAAAGGTCTCGAAGAGTAACTCGGCGCCGGTCTTGGACAGGGGGACGAAGCCCAGTTCATCGACGATGAGAAGCTCATAGCTGGCCAGAAGCTTTTGGAAGCGCAGCAGGTGTTTCTCGTCGCGGGCTTCGATCAGTTCGCTGACCAGGGCGGAGGCAGTGGTAAAGCGCACGCGGTGTCCTTGCTGGCAGGCTGCCAGGCCCAGGGCCAGCGCCAGATGGGTCTTCCCGGTTCCACTGTTACCCAACAGAAGCAGATTTTCCTTGCGTGAGAGGAACTCACACCGAGCCAGATCCAACACCAGCGTCTTGTTGGCCGATGGGATGGCCAGGAAGTCGAAGGTATCGAGGGTCTTGACCACGGGGAACCTGGCCTGCCGGATGCGGCGCTCGGTGGCCCGGCGGTCACGATCCAGCAGTTCCAGTTCAGTCAAGCGCAGCAGGAACCGGGGAAAATCCATCTGCTCAACCGCGCAATGTCGAGCCACCTTGTCGTACTCCCGCAACATAGTTGGCAGCCGCAGTGCCTTCAGGTGATGCTCCAGCAACAACTGCGGGGTATCCGGAGTGGGCATGTCCGGCTGGTCATTCATAGCGCTGCCTCCGGGTTCGAGTGCGACGAGCCTGCAGGCGAACAAGGCAGCAGCACCATGTAATCGGCGGCTTGCGTAGTTCGCACCCGAGCCAGCGGCAGATGCGGCCAGTTCTCCATATCCAGCCGCGGCGGCCGGCGCTCGATGCGACACAGCAGCAGATGCTTGACCGCATCGAAGCTGATCGTTCCCAGCCGTAGAGCATCCTCGACCGCGCCGGTTACTTGTTCGAGCGCAAATGTCTCCAGCAGTCGCAAGACCTGGATGTACTCGCGACTGCCAGGCTTGTCTAATCTTGCTTCGAGTAAACGGCGCAGCGTGAGGAAGCAGTCAGGCAGTTGCCAGCCCACCAGCGGCGCGGCCTGGTCGAGAGCACGTGTCTTCTGCTCCAGCAGCGCCAGGTAGTGCAGCGGATTGAAAATCATTTCCTCCCGCCCGTAGCTTCTGGCGTGCCGCGCAACGACTTCGCTGGAGCAGCCGATCACCACCTCCCACACGAAGGCTTTCACCAGTACCTGCCGGTGTCCGTACTCCGTCGGCACCGAGTAATCGTTGGTCTCGTAGCGCACCAGCGCCTGCGAACTGACGCGCGCGGTTCTCTTCTCGCACGCCTCCAGCGGCGCTAATGGCAACGGCAACAGCTTTCCCCGCTCCTGCTCAAACCGTTCGGCGATGGTTGCGGTGTGTCCCCACAGTTTCCGCTCGCGCCGCTTCCGGCATTCCCCCAGCAACTGGGCGTTCAGTTCCTCCCAACTGGCCACACG
>JBAVOQ010000244.1:0-17243 GCA_049692235.1 Acidobacteriaceae bacterium
TTTTCTCCGCCCTCTCGATCATCCCCACGCCGTGTTCGACGGGGCTGCCTGGGACCGCCTCAAATACCAGCTTGATTGTCCATTTCATCCTCAGAGATTAACCCAGCCCACAACTTTGCACACTCTCGATCGCGACACCCGCAGGAAAATCCGTCTGAGCATTCAACCTCGATTAGTCAGGGAGCTTGCGTCATGCGACGTTCCGGCTTGGGCGCAGCGGGTGGAAGCAGTCCATGTGCAAACTGGTCAGCTTCCCGTCGATCTGGTCGAGTTCTCGTTCGACAATGTCTCGAACTTGCTGCGCCGAACCAACAGCGCGTAGGTTCAGAAGCAGTTCGTGTCGTGACGCGGGGGACGCGTCGAGCGCTCCCTCAACCGCCGGTTCCTGCCCGTTCGAACACATGGCCGCTTTCAGAAAGCCCGTTGGCGAATCGATGATGGCCTTCAAGTGAACAATGGTGACATGGTTCCGGGTGAATTCTCGATCAAGATGATAGAGCAACGGGCCCAACATCACGGCTGGAGACTGAGGGACACTCGGCTCAATCGTCACCTGCAAGTTCAGCCACGCCAATGCCGCTTCGGCGCGGGCATATCGCTCGTAGTCGATGTCCAGAATCTCATTTCCCACGCTCAGGTTGCCGGAGAAGATTTCGTCGAGCCAGGCTGCGACGCCTTGACCGGTTCGAGCACTGACCTGGCGCACATGTTGCGCTGAAATTTGTGGGCAATCTGGATAGAGATCCGACTTTGTGCAGCAAACCAGGTCGGCCTCCTGCAACTGCTGATGGAAAAGAAAGCGGAGATCGGGATCGGCATCATCTGCAAGGAGTGCCCTGGCCCGTTCTGGATCGACCAGCACCGTAAAGGGAACCAGCCGAAATTCATCGCGATATTCCAACAGCGGGTGAAGAATGGTGGCTGAAATGTCGGTGCAACTGCCCACGGGTTCGGCGAAGATGACATGCGGTTGATGGGCGCGTAGTTCTCCCATGACGCGAAGCAAGTCGGAAAGCTTGCAGCAGAAGCAGCCGCCGGTCACTTCGCCGGATTGCATTCCGTTGTGCGTCGCGTAACCCGTATCGACCAGTTCATTTCCCTGGTCGTTCAGTATCACAGCACTGCGAATGCCACGTCTTTCCAGCTCCTTTGCGGCTGCCAGGATCAGCGTGGTTTTCCCTGCGCCAAGAAAACCGCCAACGATCGCGATCCAGGGCTTTTGCTCGTAGGCGGCGGAAATCATGTTTTCAACTCGATCTGCAGCGTGCGACCTTCGGACAACTGGACCGGTGACTCGAGATGAAATACAGTTGTGCCGTTGTGCTTTTCCATCGAATGCGTAACGGCGCTGCCGTTGTTGCGAACAGAGGCCGATGATCCTGATCCTGAAATTTCGCAGGAGCGGCAGGGCAGCGTGCCAGCCAGCACTTGAATCGTAAAGCGAGTGCCGCCCCCAGCGACCGGGCGGTAGGCAAATGTTCCCCAACCGGTAGCCGTCGACCAGAAAGAATTAAAGTTCTTGTGCGCGGTTCGCGGAATCGCCACGATGGAGGCCTGGGCTCCATCGAATTGAAACCCGCTGAGCGCGACAAAGCTGGTTCAGGAAGCCATGGCGCGCGCGTAGTGGTGGCCGCACTCTGCTTCATCCCACGGGCTGCGTTTTTCGCCGTCATACCGGGCGCGAACATTGTGGATGCACTCGACTCCTTCCTCGACCATTCCGGAATAAATCATCAACGCGGCTGTTGCGTGTTCAAATCCGGTCATCACTTCAGCAAAATTCGGAAATGGAATGCGCGGCCGCGGTGCTTTGCCGTAGTCGCAGATCACCATGGCGGCCTCATTGTTCAACGCAAACGTTCGTTCCACATTGTCATGATCGACCAGCGTGCGCTTGTAGTTGTACGCGTAAATGGATCGAAGCGTCGTGTGCACATTGGCCGGAGAGACCAAGGGGACCAGGTTCGTCACATGGGCAAGGTATTGGCCGAGTAGCTGATCGATCAGGCAGCCCTTTCCAACCTGATACTGGGGATCCTCTGTTTCTTCCGTTCCCATACCGCCGCGCAAATGCGGAGCAATCTTGTTCGCGGGCAAGCCACGAATTTCCTGAATGTAGAACTCGTCGTTGAAAAGGTGCGCGTCGATCCATGGACTACCCTGATTGAAGATTCGGCGATATTCCTCGGCGGACGCTGTATCGCCGACCGCACGCGCCATCTCTTCCCCAGCCCGCAGTGCCCCGAGGTAGTAAATTCCGCACAGAGGATTTGGACCGTAGAACTCGACGTCGTACGTGTTGTGCTGGACGCCTGTTAAGACGCCAGACTTGTCTGGATCCCAGCCACCCGGCTCCCACGCAAAAGCAATCGCCTTTTTTATTTTCGGCCATGTGGTTAGAAGCCAATTGTTGTCGCCGGATAACCCCCAACCCAGATATGCGTGCATGATCTGGCCCATCTGTCCGTCTGCCGCGACCAGTGGGAAGCGCGGGTATCCCTCGGGAAGCAGCTGTCGCGCCCGAATTCCGCCAGCGTCATCCTCAGAATAGCCAAAGGAAACATTGCGCAGAGATCGCGCAAAAGAGGGGAAAAGAAACTGCGAGGCGGTCTCGTAATTCCACACATGGGTACAATTTCCAAAGCAACAGCCAATCGAGTCGTTGCTGCCTTCAAAGCCGTGGAATTCGCCGTCGGCCGTACGGAAGCACGTGGTGGAAGCCAATGTCGATAGGTTGGCGCTGGCCGCCTCCTTCACAACATCCGGCAGAGTGGTCGCTCTGAACGCATTGGCGAATGCACGGGTGCGCGCCTCCAACTGCGGCAAATGCGTCGCGGTATATTGCGCGGCATCCCACGCATCTTTGAAACGGGTAGCATAGTAGTTGCCGATAATTGTGTTTCCTTTGCCCGGAGGAGCCGACCATCCGCACCAGTCTGGCGTGCGATTTGGAAAGTGCCAAGCCAGCAGAAACGTGATCGTGCCGGACTGACCGGGAGAAAGGGCCGTTTGCTGGCAGAGTGTGCCCACAGCATTGCGCGGATTGGGTTCGGCGCCCAACTGACCATGCTTTGAAAACTGATCCCAATACAGCAAGGGAGCGGTCCACCAGGCTTCTTTCGGCCATCCACGCCAGTGCGTCACGTTTGTCTTGTCCGCTGGCATGGCCGCTAAAACAAAACTTCCGTGCTTCGGATCCTCGGACGATAATTCCGGATTGCTCATCAGCAGGCCTTCTATTTTCTGGCCGGTGCGATATTCATTCAGGCGTTTATCCGAGTTCAAAAACGGGCTGCTTTTCGTGGGGTTGGCTGCGACAGGGTTCTCGATGGAAAAGGCGATTCCAACTTTAACAGGCGACAATCCCGGATTCGTCACACGGTAACGCAGCACGGCGACGGGAAGTCCGGAGTCGTCTGGATCGTGGGGAATGAAAGGAGAGAACGCGTCGAGTTCCACTTGCACCGGGAGTCGGCGATCTTCAAAGTCAATGTGCGCCAGCGGATATTCCCCAGTGAATTTCGCCCCTTCCAGCCGACTCAGCCCCGGAGCATTGTTGGAACCGAGGCCGGACTCTCCCTGGTAAGGAGGGAGAATGCGCGATTCGAGCACATGTGCAATCGGTTTGGAGTTGCCGGATTGAATCCAGATTGCAGGGAACGCATATGCGGGCGATCCTCCCTGGTTGGGACGATTGAAAATCTCCCAATCGCGCAACTGGCCGCGACCCCCGAGGCCCAGGCTGCCGGCGGCGACACCGCCCAACGGAAACGAAATCATCTTGAGCTGGCGGCCCTCGAACACGCGAGGGTAAGGAATTTCGGACTGGCCGAGCGGATGATCTGTGCCTTTGTTGCGGGTTGGAGTCGCCTGCGCCTGCATGTCTCCAGTCCAATGGCCCGACTGGGTTGCTGCGCCAATCACTCCCGCCGCTTGTTTTAGAAAATCACGGCGCGGCAATTTGCTTTTTCCACTCATCGCTCCTCCTCCTGCTATTTCCCATTTGACTGGGGCTGCTGCTATTGCCGTGCGTCGTTGAATCCCGGTATCGACATGAAGCCTGCGATCGCTATTGAACGCCGGGGTCGGATGCGGCCGATGGATGATTTTTCATCTCCTGGCGCAACTCCTGCTCGGCAGCGTCGCTCCAATATTTGCAATCCAGGCGTAGAAAAACGGACGTGTAGGGGACGGTCAGCGTGGTCTTCAGAATCAAAATGTGGAAACTATTGCTCGTTTGATTCATTCTTTGAATCAATTGTTCATGAAGCACAGAATGGACCGGCAGGTTTCCCAGGACGGCTTTGATCTTGCTGCGATATTTGGTGACTCCGGGGGCTTGCTTTTCGGTGACAAAAGGCAGCTCCGCATCCATGAAGACGACCGGCCTGACCTGGCGCGAGTGAGCGATGGATTGTAGAACTTCCCGCACCACAGTTAACTGATCCGTCCCGGTTTCCACGGTTTCAATACCCGGAGAGGTCTGCAATGGGTACGCCGAATCGACAATAACGATCCAATTTCGGTGTCCCAGGAGCGGCAATTCCTGCTGAACTTTCGTCTGCCACGGGATAGGATTCGCATTCGCTGCATTCATAGGCGTCCAGGAAACCACCAACAACGATAGAGCAAGCAGAAACTTCATCGAAATTCACCTCACGAGGCCGACAGGGCTGTACTTTACACGTCCGCAGTCTTTTCCACACAGTTACTTTCTCTGGTAGGATCAGTTTTCGTGCGCTTGTCCACAGCCACATGGCCTGTGGACATTTGCCCCACATCAAAAGACAGATTTAACCAAAGCGCGACTGGAATTGTCTACGGGGGGGCCAGCGCTTTCGAATGTTTTGTTAGCCCATTCGCCCAAAAGTTCTTCGTTTCATCGAGGTAAATGCCTGCTTCCGCGTGCGATTTCCAGAGAATAAGTATCAGCACAGCATTGATAATGAACGCGATATCTCGTCTTATGAATCATGAGAACTGTGCGATGTTTTAGGCTTGAGAACGCAACTACAATCTGTGGAGTCGGCTCTGCGCACACGCCTCAATAGTTTTACCGAAACTGTGTCGGTTAACAACGGCACGTTTACTCAGCCGACAAGACATCGATGGAGACTCCATGAACGGTAGAGTGCAAACGGCACCAACCGAAGCTCATCCCAAGGCCGCTGCCGTATTCATCGGCTTGCTGGGAGCCTTGGCGGGTTTGATGTTCGGACTGGACATTGGCGTGATTTCGGGCGCCCAGCATTTTATTCAGCACGACTTCGGCATTTCCGACAGGGTGCTGGAACACATCGTGAGCTGGATGATGCTTGGCGCCGCCGCTGGCGCGGTTGGTGCCGGCTGGATGGCGGCCAGTCTGGGGCGCAAGCGGTCGCTGTTGTTGGGTTCGCTGGTTTTCGTGCTGGCCTCGGTGGTATGCGGCATGGCCGGGTCGGTAGAGGTTCTGCTGATCGGACGCCTGATCCTGGGCGTGTCGATTGGGATTCTGTCCTTCACCGCGCCAATTTACCTGGCAGAGATCGCGCCTGAGAACATTCGCGGTTCCATGGTGTCGCTGTATCAGCTGATGATCACCATCGGCATTTTTGTTGCTTTCTTATCCGATACCGCCTTCAGCTACTCCGGAAACTGGCATTGGATGCTCGGCATCATCGCCATACCGGGTGCGCTGTTCTTTCTGGGTGTCTTCGCCCTGCCCGACAGCCCGCGCTGGCTGATGATGCGCGGACGCAAGGATGAGGCCACCAGGGTGCTGATCAGGCTGCGCGGCAACCCCGAGGTGGTTCAGCGCGAAGAGGAAGAAATTACCGCACAGCTGCGCAATCCGCAACATGGCTGGCATATGTTCCTGCAAAACAAAAATTTCCGCCGTTCTGTCGGGCTGGGAGTGTTGCTGCAAATCGTGCAACAGTTTACCGGCATGAACGTGGTGATGTACTACGCTCCGCGCATTTTTGAGGACATGGGATATAAGACCGAGGCGCAGCTGTGGTTCACCGCCATCGTTGGCCTGACCAACGTGTTGGCCACGTTCATCGCCATCTGGCTGGTCGACAAGTGGGGCCGCAAGCCAATTCTCTACATCGGCTTCACAGTCATGGCCTTAGGCCTGGGAATCGTCGGCACCATGATGCATTTGGGCATCCATACCCAGGTGGAGCAGCTCTTCACTGTGGCCATGCTGCTGATGTTTATCGTCGGCTTCGCCATGTCGGCAGGCCCGCTGATCTGGATCCTGTGCTCGGAGGTGCAGCCGATCAACGGCCGCGACTTCGGCATTGCCCTCTCCACCCTAACCAACTGGATTGCCAATTTCGTGGTTGGCGCCACCTTCCTCTCACTGCTCAACAACTTCGGCCAGGCGCAGACTTTCTGGCTGTACAGCGGTTTCAACGTGGTGTTCCTGTTGATCACGGCTTTCCTGGTGCCGGAAACCAAGAACGTGACCCTGGAATTCATCGAGCGTAACCTGATGGCCGGCAAACCGCTGCGCAAGATTGGTCAATGACGGACGACGAGCTTTTCCAGGAATAAAGGGAATGACCTGAAGGCTCACTGGGTGTGGATGCAGAAATGTCGCAAGGCAGTGGTGGTGTGAGAGATGGCGGCTCGTGTGCACTACCTGCTGCGGCAGATAGGACTGGTAGGCACAGAAGGCCGTTTTTTGACGTTAGCGTATTGAACGCAATGTCAAGGGTACCGTTAGCATCCAGAGAAATCGTACATACCGTTGGGAATGATGTGGGCGTGAAGCAACGGCCAGTTGCGAGCCAGATCTTCCTGCTTCACGGTTTCGCCGGCTACTTCTTGAAGCCCGCTTGGTGCGGGACGCATTTTGCCGGCCTCTGGCCGGAACAGGACTTATAGTTCGTTACCCCAGCCACCGCCTTCAGGCGGTGGTTTTCACTCTGGCCGAACTGAGAAACCGCGCCGTCTGCCGATGTTTCCATACCGCGGTTGAAAGTTACACCTTCCAGTGAAATGCAACTTGGGTCTTGCGGGTTGCAAACTCGGTGTAGGGCGAGACCACAAATTTTTTCAGAGAATGTACGCCTTCCGCGTAAGCAAGAACAACCGTCAAAATGTTCTGCTGGTTCCCGTTGATAAAAAGGTAGGGCTCGGGAAGATAAAACTCCCTTTGAGGGCCAATCGTGCGATAGTATCCGATGAATTTTCCGTTGACATAAATGAGTGCGTCGCGATCAGCGTCGATCGTGACTTTCAAAGGAGAAAACCATTCTTGGCTGTTGGTCAGTGGGAACATGGCGCGGAACCAGGTGAACGCGGGTACAAGATCGTGTACGTCCGCCGATTGCTCCAATTTCCCTTGCTGCCAGGGGCCCGATGAGTAGTCCGGATCAATTTCCTGGCCTTTCATCGCTGCCGGGAATCTTTGAATCTGAAATGTGTCAATTGGATTCGATTGCTGACTATCGCCGATGCGAATGGACTTAATCCCTTTCAAGTCCTGCATCTCCAAACCTCCGTTTGCGCTGCCGAAGGCTTCATATGAAATTTCCAGCAGGTTTGCTCCCGGCTTGGCAGCCCCGGGCAGCGGAAACACCAGGGATTTCGCAGGTTTTGAAAGGGCGGGAACGGGCTTCCCGTTCAGGAAAACTTGTTTGCCGTCTTCCGTGAACGTATCAAGAAAAAGTTCTTTCTCGCCTTGATGATTGAATGTCGCGCGGTACTTCACATACCCATACGGAATCCGGCCCAGCTTTTCCAGAGCTACCGGGGCGGTATGCAACCACTCGCCCGTCGAAGGTGCAAATGTATCGACCCAGAATTTCCCTTCCGTCAGTACGATGGGTTGAAAGGGAAGCGGAGGTGTGCTGATGTGCAAACGGGTGCTTCGCCAATGAGTGTCATAGTGGAACTGCACCGGGGTGCCGTCCACTGTGCATTGGTCCGGCGCAATGGGCATGAGAGTGGTCAGTTCATGCTCCCCGGGAGAATACTCCAACATCACACTTGTACAATTTTTCGCGGCAGTGCTGACGGTCATCAAGGCGCAATCGGTGATTACGGGGCTGTCTGAAGAAGACGTTGCTGCGGCGTGCGGAACAACTCCCGCAGCAAAATCCGCGGTCCAGGTTCTCCCTGCCAGTTCACGCGGCAATGCCAGAATCTGCAGTGTGCCGTTTAGCAGAAACATTTTCAGGTCGGGCCCCATACGAAAACCGATGACCACGGTTTCATCCTTCGCGTCATAGTATTGATAGCTTGCGTTGCCTTCGATGTGTGGATTCTTCTTTGCAGCCAGCGCAATTTCCACCAGTTGTCCCGGATCATCATAGAGAACGACATAGGAGCGATCTCCGTTGGTGCCATAACTCAGGATTTCCGCGGTGGAATAGCGGACCTGTCCACCCGGGACCGGGACCTGCACTGCCAGCATTTTCATGCCACGCGGACCGATCGTAAGGCTACCTTGGCGCGGCACCGCAATTGTGCGTCGCGTGGAACTGTCCGGATCCAGAAATTTCATTTGGAATTGTTGCGTGGCATTGGCGTTCTCGCGTACAAAGAGACATCCGCTCTCCCCATTGATTCTGAGGCTGACGGAAACATTTGGGTTGGTCGAGTTGGCAGACCCTTCAGCTTCCTGGGCGCGGGCCATTAAGGGCCCAAACTTATCCAGGAAGGCACCGATCTTCCGGGCCGCATAATATTTTTCCCACAAGCCTCCGGGCTCCCGGACAGGCGCCGCATAATCATAGGTTGTTGTCAGCCCACGGGCCGCCCAATCGAAGTTTGTTCCGCCATGCCCCATATAAAAACTCAGGTATGTGGTCCCGCATTCGATGACGGTTTTGGTGAGCATATTCAGTTGGGCGGCATCGATTCCTTCCTGGTCCACCGACAGCTTGCCTCCGAACTGACTAAACCAGCCGCCTTGAAGTTCCGCAATGCTGACTGGAGACGAGGGCTCCTCCTTTCTCAGCTTGGCAACGCCGGGAACAACTTCTTTCACAACGTTCCAGCGGGGGTAGAAGTCGCAGGTATCCACGATCTGCGCCATGACAGGGTCCGAATTCTCTCTGGCTTGCCGCACCCAGTTTGTAATGATCGGAATATCAATGCCCGCGTTCCATACCATCCGGGCCAGGGCCGTGATGTACGCCAACTTCTGCTGGTTGGGCAGCTTCCAGTAGTCGTATTCGTTTTCGATCTGGATCATGACAATCGGTCCGTCTGCCGTAATCATGTTCTTGCGCACGATTGGAAGGACCTTGTTATACCAATCCTGTGAGGTCTTGACGCTCTCTGGCTGGTCGCTGCGCAGCGGAAACTGTTTTTCTATGATCCAGTGCGGGAAGCCTCCGGCATCCCATTCGGCGCAGACGTAGGGCCCTACGCGAACAATCATCCACAAATCCATTTCGTGGACCAGTTTGATGAAGTCTTCCAGTTCCGTCATGTCCACCTGGCCTTCGACGGGCTCGTGATAGTTCCAGAAGACATATGTCTCAATGGTGTTGAAACCAGCCAACTTCAGTTTCATCATCCGATCGCGCCAGAGCGCTTTGGGGGTGCGGGGATAATGGAAACATGCGCTATAAATCAACGCATCGTGACCTTTGATCGTGAAGCACTGCGCGTCATAACGAATGATCTGAGGGCTCTTGAATTGAGGTTTGTCCGTGGCCTGGAGCAAGGCCAATCGTCCGGGCATGCCTGGAATCGCAAACAACTGCATCTGGCTGGCGCCGACCGCAGTGGAAACGAACGTCAATTGTTGTAGAAACCGCCTTCGTGACGATAATTTCATGATTTCACCCTCGCTATAGTCGAAAGCCACGTCCCATCGATCTGGCGAACCAGGCAACAATGTACGGGGCCTGGATCTGCCAACGGCCTGCTGGAACATTTGTCCGCTCCTTGTGTATCCAACCTTTTCCCATACCCGCGGATGCTTCCATTTTGACTCGAATGAACCTCGTTCCGGCTGCGGAAATATCGAACTCCATCGAGGGATGGTGGACTGGGGACCGGGTTTGCGCTGAACCGGGCGAGCATCATGCACGATCCGCCGTGACGGTGACCGAAGCGCCCCTGAGCGACGAGGACGACACGGTAAGCCGCATCTCGCCCGGATGTCCTGTGGATTGCACCAGCGCGCGACCCATGAAAACGTTGCGCCGGTTTCCCTGATAGCTTTCATGACTGTCGGTCTTGCCGCTGTCCATACCCAGAATTCTACCCGACCCACGGATCTGGAAGACAACTTCGTTTTCCGCGGTAGGCACGACACGCCCTTCCTGATCCACAATCTCAACCGCGACATGGGAGAGATCGTCCCATCGGGTGTCGATCCGCGTTCGGTCCGCAGTCAGGCGAACAGCCGCCGGACTGCCAGTCGTGCTTTGATCGACGGTCAGGACGACCTGGCCATCCTTTGTGCCGACGGCCTTGAGGGTACCGGACTGGTAGGGCACGTACCATGCCAGATGAAGGTCGCCTGTGGTTTGCAGCACTTTATCTCGAGGCGGAAAGTTCCCGTATTTACCTTCCATGCCAAACTCGGGGAACATGTAGCCCTGCACGCCGAGGCTCTTGCCGTTCAGGAACAGTTCCACCGTGTCGCAGTTCGTAAAGCAGATCACCGGAATGATCTCGCCCTCCTGTCCCGCCCAGTTCCAGTGCGGAGACAGGTGCAGCACCGGCGTTTTTGTCCACACGCTCTTGTAGAAGAAATAGCCGTCTTTGGGAAACCCGCACGTGTCGATCACGCCAGAGCTCGAACCCTTGTTCGGCCATCGCGCCTCGCCCAGATAGTCCACGCCGGTCCACAGAAAGTCGCCGCTCACGTAGTCGTACACCTGTGTGAATCGCTGGAGTTGCTCCACCTCAATGCGTACGTTGGACACCGGTCTGGCGTCGAAAAAAGATGTGCTTCTGCCCGGGTAAAAGCTGGGCATCGCCGCGTTTTCGGTCCCGACGAAGCGACGCTGCGGAAAGTTGTGGCGATCGATGCTGTAATACGTTTCTCGCCGATCGCGCCAGCGTCCCGCGTAGTTGTATCCCACGACGTCCAACTCGGCGAGAAACTGCGGCAGCGCGAAATGCGGTTCCGCGGCGATCTGATCGCAGGCCACGGTCACCAGTCGCGAGGGGTCGTTCGCATGCAGGATTGTCTTCAGTCCACGCAGCGTCTCCACGCCTCGCGGCACATCCTGGTCCGGGACTTCGTTGCCCGCACTCCAGATCACAATGGAGGGATGATTGCGGTCGCGCGCGATCATGTCCGTCAGGTCCCGCGCTGACCATTCGTCGAAGTACAGATGGTACCCATACGCGGGTGCTTTCCGCTCGCGCCATTCGTCGAACGCCTCGCCCATCACCAGAAAGCCCATGGTGTCGCACAGATCGAGAAATTCCGGAGCGTGCGGATTGTGGCTGGTGCGGATGGCATTACAGCCCATCTCCTTGAGCAGAGTGAGCCGCCGTTCCCAGATGCGCGCCGGGACCGCAGTCCCCACTGCGCCTCCATCGTCGTGCAGACACACTCCGTTCAGTTTGACTCGTTCGCCATTCAGCAGAAATCCCTTGTCCGCATCGAACTCGATGGAGCGAATTCCGAAGCGCGTCTCCACGGCATCCACCTCCGCGCCCTGGCGGCGCAGCGTCTGGCGAACGGAGTACAAATGCGGCGTTGCGGTGGACCACAGCTTCGGCTGCGGCACAGCGATCTGCTGCACAAATTTATGCTCGCCGCCGGCGGGGAGTTCCGCCTGTGTCTCCGCCGACTGCACCGTCGCACCATTCTCGTCGACGATGACGGTGCTCAGGCTGCACGGCGCGGACCGCGTACGTTCATTCCGCACCCGCGTCGAAACCTCGACCGTGGCGTTCTCCTGAGTAACTTGTGGGGTGGTAACGCCTGTACCCCACTGCGCGATGTAGACCGGACCGGTGTTGATCAGCCAGGTGTGGCGATAAATACCGGACCCCGAGTACCAGCGCAGATTCGGCTGATGCGAGTTATCCACGCGCACCGCAACCACGTTGGGCTCGCCGCCAAAATGAAGATGCGGACTGAGGTCGTAGAAGAAAGTAATGAAACCATAGGGACGCGCGCCCAGGTGGTGGCCGTTGATCCACACATCGCTGCATTGGTAGACGCCGTCGAACTGCAGCAGGAGACGGCGCCCCGCATCGCTGCGCGGAAGCCGGAACTCCTTGCGGTACCAGCCAGTGCCCGTGGGGAGATAGCCGCCCTCGCCACCGCATGGCGCATTTTCGCTATAAGGCCCAGCGATGCTCCAGTCGTGCGGCAAACCCACTGGAATCCAGCTTCCGCCGGTGTACAGCGGCGACTGCGCATTGGGAATGTCTCCCTTTGAGAAACTCCAGCCGTCGTCGAAATTCGATGTGCGCGGGAGCGGTGGGGTGCCCGACCCGCTGGCCGGAGCATTCTCCAGTCCGATTACGGATGCAGCACCAACCAGGGCAGCATCTCCTAGGAAGTCTCTTCGTGTCAGTTTGCGAGTCATCCGTGCAGCCCTCTTTGAAAAGGCCTTCCCGACCGCTTCAGCTATGAGGTGCGTTGAGATATTGCGCGAGCCTTTATGCCAGTTCCACAAAAGAGTGCTGGTGCCGGACTCGCTTCTTGTCGATCTGTTCCAGATAGTTGCGGCGGAGCTGGTATGTCGGAACTAAGAGGATTGAGGCAAAGGGCATAACGGAAATGTTAGGCCCTTTGTCTCAACAGTTAAGATGGACTAAAACAAGAACTTAATGGCCAACTGCATTACACGCGGAGGTAAACCTGGGATCGCCACCAATGCCCGAAGCGTATCGAACTGCGATGCTCCCGTGGCAAAAATCACCCAATGCTTTCCTGCTCCTGTGCCAGCTGCTTTAAAATTTTTGCGGCTGCCTGGGCGGCCGCCTCACCAGCCGCTCGACTGGTGGGGTAGATTTCCAGCTTGAGGTTTTCCGCATGAAAGCACTCGACATCCTTGACTTGATTCTCCATTTTTCCTCTCATCATGCGATCTCCTTTTGCGATTATGGGTCGAACATTTGCTTCTGTCCGATCGACCTTTTTTGCCGTTTTGATTCCGGATTTGACACACTACACCTAGGCGATGAACCATCTCACTTCGGTGAATCAGCGGCGAGCTATTGGGTAAGCCGTATCCGAAGAGCAATATCGACTGAGTATTGTGGGGTACTTAGCCTGTAAAAGCCGCCCTTGTGCTCAAATTTCTCAGATGCGACGATCGATCCATCCGATGGGTTCACCCAGTCAGCTTGATAGTTACCTCGAGGGAGATTGAGGACCAACGTCTCCTTGTAGTCACCAGGGGTAACCATATAACTGGCTCCCCCACGGACGAGTTGGCTGTGGTGTATGTAGCAAGCGTACTGCTTTCCGGGCTCACTCAAGCAGCGGTATATCATTCCCATAGGAATGCCGCCGACCACAAAATTCCTATCCGGGCTCATCCGAGTGAACTCAAAGCTGTTCATGAACCCCTTCAAGCTGCGAAGCGCCCCCAAAATGCGGACGTTGTCCGGCGAATTACCCGCGGGATCTTCCGGCGTATACAAGCCGTTCAACTGATTGAATCCGGCTCCTCCCCCAACCACAAACTCCCAGGCTTCGACACGCGAATCCGCAATCTTGTCACCGCTGTACCATAAGGGGTACCAGTCAGTTTCATTCATTTCGATCGGCTTGTTCAGGCTATATTTCGAATCGAGCGCTCTTAGTCCTCCCATTTCTCCCTTGAGTTCGTTATAGTCGGCCCCCCAGAGGTATTGCGCGACGATGATCTGAACACGCGGATCAAGCGAGAAATCCATGGGCCCGCCAAAGATACCTTCTACTTCCTGCGCCAGAAGATGCTTCTTCGGCAAACCCCGCTCCGTATTCTTGACCACATCCACCATGTGACTCACCCACGGTCCCGTCAATACCGCACCGGTACCCACAGAGGCGCATTCATCGCATATTTCCAAAATGACATTATCGAAGGGATTGACTTCCTGCGTTATCTTGGCAACATACTCCGACTCGCGACGGACCAGGTCGGGGCTCTTAAGAGTTTGCGCATCGAGCCAGCTGTTCTTTCCAACCCCTTGCACATTATTTTGGTGGTAAAGCGGTGAAATGGGCCACGTATCGGAATACTGAGAATTGAAAAAACAAATCTCTACAACAATCCCTCGCTCCCCTGCCTTCGCGATAAAGTCTTTGAGGCGTGCGAAGTATTTCGGATTCCACTGGTCGAGATCGAACTTGTTCCCGCCCAGCATGTAGCCCGACACGTCGCTCCTCGCCCAGGGAGCCACTAAACCTTCAGAGGTAGGTCCCAACGGGTTGCCGGCGATCCACTTGTCGTATGTCTCAAACATGGCGCCTGGATAAATGCGCGTGTAATTCAATCCATACGCCTTCAGTTTGTCGAGATACGGAACATAGTCAAAATCCCCATTGATGACCGACCCGTAGTGCTCTGCAGAGGTAATGAGAAGAACAGGGTGGCCGTTCATGCAGTAGTAATGTGGGTTAGCCGGACAAACGTGGACAGGTTCAGCAAACAGACCTGTAGTCAAAAAGCCCACCAGCAGGAATACCCATGAAATTCGCTGGATCATTTTAGCCTCCTCGACTAAGTCATTCGGCAGTTTAGGTTGAAAGTGACCATTGTTCAGCGCGCTGGCACTCTTGAATCTCCCGCTTCAACCGACCCTTTGTACCCCCTGTAGAGAGAGAGGGGCCACCGCGCAATTTTCAGATCCGACGCGTTTTCGCCTGATTGCGGTTGAAAAGGCCTTAAAAGATTTTCTACTGCTTCAGAAGTACACCTTTAATGCTAGCTGAATCTGGCGCGACGGATTAGCTAGTGTAGCCTGTCCCGCGCCGGGCTGGTCGTATGTGAGCTGGATGCCATTACCTTGGAAGTTCGGATGATTCAGAATGTTGAAGAATTCAGTCCTAAATTGCAACTGGCGATCTCCTGGCAGCGCAAAATTCTTGAAAAGGGAGAAGTCAACATTGATTTCGCCCGGACCCTCCAGGATATTGCGCCCAGCATCGCCGTATGTTCCCAAAGCCGCGGGCCGTAAGGCGGCGAGGTTATACCAATGTAAGATACTCTGATGTGCGGTCAGCGAAACACCAGGTACAATATCCGCACGGTTCTGGCCAGTAGAGTTAGCGGAGTTTACGGATGAAGTGATGGTGAACGGAAATCCTGTTTGGAACGCATCGATGCCGGCCGCTTGCCACCCACCTATTAGCCCGCATTATTCGTGAAGGTTCTGCGAGCGGAGCTTTTGGTGACAGAGGATCGCTGAAGACGATGATGGGGGCATGAAATTGTTGTCCGAGACGTGTCGGCAGATTTTAACCGTATGGGTGCGCGGGGCGAAGCCAGTTTTCGGGCGCGGCTTTTCCCGATCATGGGTTTGATTGGTCGGGGATGGGCGTCTTTCACGGGTGCGCGGCCGAACTATCCCGGCGAGGCTCCGAGTTCCACAGCCATCTGCCGGAAGGTCTCCAGAAACGGGAACGATTGCGGCAGGTGAACGACCACACGGCGCATCGAAACCGCCAGTCGCGCCCCCAGTTTCAGGAAGCGTTCCCGCAGTGTCGAGACTTGCGCCCGAGCGCAATGGCTGCCGGCAGCAGACAGGCGCAGTTCCTGCAGCAGCACATAGGCCGCGGCGGTCAGCAGCACGCGGAACTGGTTGGCCCAGAACCGGCTACAACTGGTGCGGTCGATTTCCAACGCGTGCAGTTCTTTTATCCTGTTCTCGATTTCGCCGCGCTGGCAATAGACCTTTTCATACAGCCATTGCGGGCTCTGCTTCATATTGGTGATGACGAAGCGCGGATTGTCTTTCGGATCTTTGCCTTCGGCGCAAACCACCTCGGCCTTGATGATCGTGCGGCGTTCGCGCGGCCACGTGTTGGCGGCATAGTTCGTTTCGCTGTAGACGTGTTCGGTCTCGCCGGTCACTCCAGCGAGTGCGCGAGCAACTTGCATGGCCTCTTCCGCCTTGCGCTGCATCACCGCGTTGCTGGCCATCGCAACAACGTACTCCAGACCGGGTTCGGCATCCAGAAAGTCGAGCAAGTCGGGATGCGCGAAGCCGCCATCCAGGCGAATGCGGATGCGAGTGCCCGGGAAGAAGTGGCGGACCATCATCAGCAGGCGGCGCAGAATCCCCACCGCACCCACCGGCGCGGTCACGTTGCCGGGACGCAGCACGGCAGCGCACAGATACTGCTCGGCCTCGTCGTTGAAGCTGACAAAACCCATCACCGGAAGGTAGCACCAGCTGTCGTAGTGGCCGTTGAAGAACGACATCTGCTGTGCGCCGTGCGTAGGATCATCGGTCGGATCGAGGTCGAGGGTGACGCGGCGGGCGTGCCCGCGCAGTCGCTTGGCATGGCGCCCGATCACGCTCTCGGCCAGCGTTTCGCCCATGCGGTAGAGTTGCTTGCGATCCACGGAATTCTCAAAGCGCGACAGCGTGGGCTGCGAGGCCAGATCAAGGCCCGTCACCGGATCGCGATCCAGCAGCATCTTGTGCATCGGATCGGCCCCCAGCCGCGCCGAATCGTTGGCGTCCGCATAGCCGCACGCGATCGAGAAGATGCGCTGCGCCAGCAACTCCTTGAGCGAGTGGTCCACCTTGCCTGCCTGCCGCTTGTCTTCCAGGCACCCGGCGAAGCCTTCGATCCATCCATAGCGCCGCTCGGCGGCCTTCAGCAGGATCGCTCCACCATCGGAGGAGCCCTGCCGCTGATCGAACTTCAACACCGCTGGCTTGGCAAAAAGTTCGGGAAACAATACACACTCTGTCGTGGTAAAGTCGATCACGCGATAGCCTCTTTTGTTGCTTCAAACACTGTCTCAACAACATGTTTGTAGCACAAGAGGCTTTCGCTTCTTCAACCTTCGCGAATTATCCGGGTTAGGCCATCCACAAACCTATTCGCATTTGCACCGAAGCGTTTGCCGCGTCCAAAGGGTAAGAGGTAATTGTAACTAAACACAAAACGCTGCCTGACATCGTAGCTGGCTAATCCTTTTTCTTCTCCCGGGTCGCGGGTTGAATCGCGAAACCCATCGTTCGACCCTAACAGTCATCTGAGTTGTTCCAGTCAAGTGGGAAGGCGGATTGTTTTGCGAATCAGCATTGGGTCTCCGGTTTACGGTAGTACTGGTTTGGCAAGGGCGGCCATCAGCGGCGAGCCGCGCCGACGCAGG
>JBAVOQ010000245.1:0-9591 GCA_049692235.1 Acidobacteriaceae bacterium
GATCACCAGTTGCTCCACTTCCTCACCACTGCGCCGACGTCGAACCGCTACTCCCGACTCTGTGTCCATACTCAGAGTCCATCACAGCCCAAACCCTTTTAACAGGTGAGGTTGCCCTTACGCATACAATCGGTTCAGCCGCTCCGTCTTGTTATCGCGATAGAGCGTTGCGGTCAGAGGATTCGCCGCCGACTCGTAAAACCCATTGGCCATGCCGATGGCCAACGTCCCCACGAATAGTCCTGTATAGCCTCGCGCCAGAATGGTCAGGCCGACTCCCAGTAGGTGAGTGAAGAAGGCGATCTGAATGACATGGGACATGTTCATCCAATCACATAGCGAGCGTGAACCCCCAAAAGGCGGTTCCGGCAATCCACCCTATGTTTTCATCGCTCAAGTGGAATTGCGTTACCAACTGGCCTAGGATATCCGCCCGAATGCCGAATGTCATGGCGGTTGCCACCATCCCGATACAGCTCATGGCAAAGATGTGCCTGCGGTCTACCTCCTTCCGGGGCCATCCACTACTCACGCCCACCACATCGGCCCCGGCCGCTCCCGTAACAGAAGACCCTGGAGGAAATCGACGGAGTAGCACAGCCCTTCCTGCGCGGAAGTGAACGGGTCCTCATGCTCGATGCTCAGCACATAGTCGTATCCGTGGACTCGCAGTGCGCTGACTATCTGCTTCCACGTCTCCGCCCCATGGCCCCACCCCGGAGCACGGAAGTTCCACGACCGCTTCGCAATTGCGCTGTATGGTTTCCTGTCCAGCAGACCATTCACGTCCATCTGCCGGCGGTTCAGGGAAACGTCTTTCGCATGGCAGTGAAAAATGCAGCCGGCCAGTGCCTCGATGGCGGAGGGTAGGTCAATGTTCAACCAGAACAGGTGACTGGGATCGAAATTTACACCGATAGTCTCGCCCACCGCGGCGCGCAGCCGCAATGCCGTCTCGGGGTTGTAAACCAGGAACCCAGGATGCATTTCGATAGCCAGCTTGAAGATGCCATGGTCGTTCGCGAACCGCGCCGCCTCCTTCCAGTATGGAATAGCGACTTCGTTCCACTGCCATTCCCACAATTCGAGATACTCAGGCGGCCATGCGAATCCGGGCCAGTTCGGATAGTTTCCGCCTCCGGGTTCGCCTGGACAGCCGGACAAAAGATTGACGACCGGGACCTGCAACTGCTGCGCCAGCAAAACCGTTTTCTCGAATGTGTCCTGGTGTTGCGCGGCAATGCGCGCGTCCGGATGCAGCGGATTGCCCTGGCAGGCGAGTGCGCTGATGAATAGCCCGGAGTCCTCCACCTCGCGCTTGTACTTGTCCAGCAACTGCCGATCGGCCAGCAATCGCTCCGCGTTGCAGTGGCTGTTTCCGGGATAGGCGCCCGTCCCCAACTCGATGGCTTCGAGGCCCAACTGGCGCACTTCCGCCAACATCTCGGTAAATGACCGTTCTCCAAACAGTACAGTAAAGACACCAAGTTTCATTGCTCCGGCACCTCGGTCCAGACGCCGCCTGCACGAGCGCTCGCCAACAGCGCCTCCACGATACGGGCCACGCGGAGGCCACTCTCAAATGTGGCGAACTCGTTTCCGTCGGCCATGCGCGCTTCCCTGCCCGAGTGAATGAAACGTAGAATGTTGGCCAGCGTGTTCCTGAAGGCATCAGGCCACGCCTCGCAGTGACCTCCCGGCAATGCGGCGTACTCGCGGACGCTGGGTTCTAGCAACGCGGGGTCCTTGCGCAGCACCATGTCCGGTTCTCCTCGACGTCCGAACCAAAGACGTTCCGGCTCTTCCTGCGCCCAGGACAAACTGGCCTTGAGGCCGTTCAGTTCAAAACGAAGGTCGTTCATGTGTCCGGCGCAGAGCGGGCTGGTATAAAAACTGCCGGAGGCGCCGTTCGAAAATCGCAACAGTGTTGCCGCCGAATCCGGAACACTTACTTGATACGGCTCAGTCTCGCCCGGCCCCGCCTCCGAAAATGACTGTGCCGCGGCAATCGGTTTTTGGCGCACTGGAATGACGGTCTGAAGGTGTGCCAGCACGCTGTCGATCCGCAATCCGCCGACATACTCGATCAGGTCGAACCAGTGCGAACCGGCGTCGCCCAGCATTGCCGCGGGGCCGGCCTTCTCCGGATCCAGGCGCCACGAGAAGTCCGTATCCTGCAGAAGCCACTCCTGCATATAGCAGCCATGCACGAAGTGGACCGGCCCCAGGTCGCCTCGTTGCACTATCGCGCGCGCCTGTTGCACCATCGCGTTATAGCGATAGTTAAACGTCACCGCGTGCACAACCCCCGCATCCCGCGCTGCCTTTAATAACGCGGTACACTCATCGGCGGAAATCGCCAGCGGCTTGTCCACGATCACATGCTTGCGGTGACAGATCGCCTCCATCGCAACGGCAAAGTGCAGGTGGGTGGGGACTGTGACGTTCACAACATCGACCGCGGGGTCGCGTATCAGTTCGTGATAATCGCGATATACCTTCGCGATACCCAAAGCGGCGGCCTTTTCTCTAGCCCTCTCAAAATTTCCGGAACATGCTCCCGTTATCTCGGCGAAAGGAATCCGCCGGATCGCGTCTATATGATGCGGAGCGATAAAACCGAGCCCAACGATGCCGCACTTTACCGGCCGATCACGCATCATGTTCGGGACTCACCGCAGAAGACCTCGAAGTCAGAGATGCTTGCCCGGACGCTGGAGTCTGCCCGTTCAAGACGCTTTGCGCAATCTCATTGAACTCTTCCTCCGTGAGCAGACGCTTCCCCGATCCTGAGGAATTCTGCACCTTCGCCAGGATCTCGCTCAACTGATCCGGCGTGGCTTCACTGTCCACTCCGAGATGCTCCAAAATATTGGCTGATCCGCTTGCTTTGCCCAGCACAATCTCAACATCTGGCCAGCCCGCCATTGCGGGTAGAAAGGGCATGCATTCTAGCGCCGCCGCGTCCCGCGTTCTCTGCGACAGCATCGCCACAACCCCGGATTCAATACTGTAGAGCCTTTTCCCAACGATCGATCGATTGGAGGGGACTTGGAACCCGCCCGACTTCTGTACCAGCTCCGAAAGCTGATACAGGTGCTGCGTGCGAATCCCCGTATTGACTCCATAGAGACATTCCAGCGCCATTACTATGGATTCAAGCGCGGCATTGCCCGCTCGTTCTCCGATTCCCGTTACCGTTACCTGCGCTACCTCCGCGCCGCTCGCCAGGCCAGCCAACGTGTTGGCGACGCCCAGCCCGAAATCGTCATGACAGTGGATCTCGACCGGTTTTTCCGTCCGCCGCTTCAACGCGTTCACCGCCAGCCTAATACCGCCTGGGTTGGCCGCGCCGTATGAGTCGGTCACGCAAACCGAGTCTGCTCCACTGTCTTCCATCGCACCGGTTACCGTATCCAGAAACCGGTCCAGCCGTGTCCGCGGAGCATCGATCGTGAACAGTACCGCATACATTCCCGCCTCCTTGGCGGCGCGTATGGTGGCTACCGTTTCTTTCACCTCTCTGTCCAGTGTTTTCCTATAGCCTTTTCCCAGCAGATGGTCGCTCGTCACCATCTTCACGATCAACCCGTCCACTCCACACTGGCGGGCAATATCTACGGCGCGCTCATTCGTTGGAGAAAAGGCAAATATCTGCGAGGGTAAACCGAGTGAGGCAAGCTCTTCAGCGACGGCCCTGTCTTCATCGGACTCAGCCGGAACCCCTGCCTCGATCCGATGGACGCCCGCCGCGCCGAGCGCTTTCCCAATCGCTACCCGCTCCTTCCTATTGAAGAAGATCCCAGCCTGTTGCTCTCCATCCCGCAGCGTCACAGCATGGAGACGAACCGGCCCGGAAATCCTTCCATCCACATCCGCCTCGAAGTTCCAGGAACTGGTAAACCAGTTTTCGCACTTCCACGTCTCGCTCACACGATCTCCCTCGGTCCACACGACAGTGCTTGCATCGATTCCTGAATTGTATTCCTCCGGAGAATCTCCCCGGCGGAGCGGGGGCTTAGCTCGGAAGGCCGCTCAAAACCGCTGACCGCGCCCGTTCTGCGCGCAGGCCACTACCAAGCGTACCATGCTCCATAGAAGAATCGCGACTCTTGCCGCAGCCGAAATATCTACGGACTGTTTGAAGTTGCATGTCAACCCGCAAAAAAGGGACTAAGGCAGCTCTTGCTTATCCGGTTGCTTCAGGAAGCCACTACCGATTGGGGTTGGCACTCTGCGGCAACTGGGGCATGTCCCTTGCGCCTCGTATCCGTTCATAAGGTGTAAGTGTACGGCCAGTCCCAAGGCTGAGCAGGGTCTGGAATGCGGCCAGGGGCTGCCTTCGGCGATTATGGCGGAAGACGAACTCATCGAGATAGAACTGAAGTTGGTCGCGACTGACGCCGTGATAGGTTCCAAGCAGCCATTGTTGCAGATTGCCCATCGCGCGGTCTGCCAACGGGACTGCGGATTTCGCGCCTTTGCGCAAGTCGGTCCGTAGCGGCTTCTATGAGACGGCTGTGTGAGTCAAGTTTTTTCTTTTTCATTATGGGGCGTTTTTGCTGTTGCGGTTGTCTTTGTTGTAGCGACGAGGATGTCGAGGAGGATTCATCTCGGGCTTCTATACGCACTCGAAGAGGGTCAGCAGGGACCCGGTGCAGGAAGGTGTCCGATGAAGATGAATTGGGGCTGCCATCTGAAGCGCGGCCTATAACGGCCAAGCCGCTACGCGCAGTCACCCAAACTCGAGATGGAGTCGTCTGCAACAAAATCGGTTCTTCTTTCCTTGGGATGCCGGTTGGGGTTGAGGTTGGAGTTGGGGTTTAGGCGGTTATGGCTGAGGCCGCAACGGCCTGCGGAAAAGGTTCGAACTGCTTGTGGTTGCGCCACATGCTGAGCAGGACGACGGCCAGCTTGCGGGCCACGGCGACCAGGGCTCGCTTCTTGCCTCGTTTGCCGCCGCTGGCAGCCAGCTTGAGTCCCCAGCGGCGCAGCTCCGAGTCCGGCCCGAAGCGGCCCAGGATGTACTGGGCCGACTGCACCAGCAGACTGCGCAAATAGATGTTGCCGGTCCTGGTGATGCCGCACTGCGGGTTGGAGTCGCCCGACTGTTGCTGCCGGGGCCTGAGGCCGAGATAGGCCCCGGCCTGACGGTTGGTCTCCATCGCCTCGGGGCTGTTGAGCGTGAGCACATAGCAGGCGGCCACCACCGGGCCCACGCCGGGGACCGTGCGCAGAACAGCAATCTCCGGATACTTCGCCTCCAGTCCCTCGATCTGCTTGTCCATCGCTGCGATGGACCGGTTGATCTGCGCGATCTGTTCCAGCACGGGTTCGCAGGCTGTTTTGAGTTCTACCCCAAGGGCTGCCCGTGCCCTCTCCGGAAAGGCTTCGGAGGAACAGGCGGGCAGGCGCCCGCCGCCGCTCTTGACCAGCCCACGCACGGAGTTGACCAGCATGGTGCGGGCCCGGACCAGCACGCTGCGGGTATGGACCAGGTTCAGGTCCTGCTGGCGCTCCAGGCTGCGGTGCTCGATGGGGTGCAGCAGCCTGGGGTCAAAGGCCGCCATCCGCGCCAGTTGTTCGGCATCGTTGCGGTCGTTCTTGCTCTCGCTGGCGGTGACGGTCGGGATCTTACGCGCGTTGGCTACGATCACCTGGTGTCCATAGCTCTCCAACAGCCGGCTGATCCAGGGAGAATGGCCGCCGGCCTCCAGTGCGATCCGCATCCGCAGTCCGTTGCCGAACTGCTTCTCCAACGCTGCGGCAGTGCTTTGTATTCGGCCCTCTTCCATCAGTTCTCCCGTGTTGGTCAACATGCAGTAGTGGCTATACCGGTCTCCCACATCCAACCCCACTATCTGCTCCGGCTTGCTCTCTGCTGCCAAAACCCTCTGCTTCTTGCTAATCTTCTGCATGGCTGGTCTCCTTTTGCACTTCGAGTGCGTATCGAAAGCTTAGCTTCCGGTGAGGCCAGCCGTCTCATCCCATCTGATTGCGTGGCACATGTTGGAAGCCAGCCTCCTGCAATCCGGTGAAGCTTTTCAGTCCGTCCGTATACACGGTTGAACCTGGGACCACGTTTTGTTGCAGAAAGCCAGTCAAGGTAACGCGTTTGAAGTCCGGGATGACCGCCATGCGGATGCGGCCCGTGCCACGGCCGCGTTTCTCCACTACCACCAGGACCAGTGCCGCTTTCCGGCCCTTGAGCTGGCGGCTGCCCCGCAATCCTGCTTGCGTACCTCCCACCCAGGTCTCGTCCGCTTCTACTTCGCTCCAGAGCGGTTCACGTTCTAAGTTGACCATGGCCCGGCGGAACTTATGGAGCATCATCCATGCCGTCTCGTAACGTGGCAGACCAAGCTGGCGCTGCAACAGGAGCGCCGATACACCCCGCTTATCGGTGGTCATCAGGTAGGCGGCCCAGAACCACACCGCCAGCGGAGTTCTCGTATTCTGGAAGATCGTCCCCGCCGTCAGCGAAACCTGGTGCCGACAACCAGTACACTGCCAGCGTCTCAGTTTCATCAATTCATAAGCATTTCGGCTCCCACATCGTGGACAAACAAAGCCGTCCGGCCAGCGGCAGGAAACCAGATACTCTCGGCACGCCTCTTCACTGGCGAATTCCGACTGGAATTCATACAGGTTCTTCGGAAATCCTGGACGCGGCACACCATCACACTACCCCTTGTGGCTTGCTGAAGCAACCGGATAAGCAGGAGCTGCCTTAATACAGTAGACTCTACAGGTAGTGGTTGCTGATCCGTCATTTCCGGAAGTTTATCCACCGTATCCGGGAACGTGGCAGGAGTTTCGCTCCTGGTTTGCCGATGAGCAGGCCTGTGCCTCGTATCTTGAGCGGTTGAGGTGGCCAACAGGATTTTGCTGTCCCAAGTGCGAATGCGCGAGGGGTTGGCAGATGGCGGATGGCCGCTGGTCCTGCTCGGGATGCGCGCGTAAAATTTCGGTCACGGCGGGAACGATCTTCGACCGCAGTCGAGTTTCGTTGCAGGAAGGGTTTGCCGCGGCCTGGTACATGACCAACCAAAAGCACGGCGTCAGTGCGCTTGGGCTACAGCGATTGTTGGGACTGGGAAGCTATCAAACGGCATGGACCATCTTGCAGAAGTTGCGCACGGCCAGGGTGCGGCCAGGACGAGATCGTCTTGGTGGCACGGCCGAGGTCGATGAGACGTATGTGGGTGGCATTGAACACGGCGTTCGGGGTCGCGGCACAGACACCAAGTTCATTGTGGTGATCGCCGTCGAAGTATTGGCGCCAAAGGGGTTTGGCCGTGTTCGCATGCAACGTGTTAATGACGTTTCCGGTGCCAGTTTGGTTCCTTTTGTCTGCGCGGCGGTTGAGTCAGGCTCAGAAGTTCACACCGACGGGTGGAAAGGTTACAACGGCCTTTCCGAACAGGGATACAGGCACCGCACGATCAACATTTCCAGCACCGGAGATCCGGCACACGTTTCCATGTCAGGGGTACATCGCGTTGCTGCGCTGCTCAAACGCTGGCTGCTCGGCACCCACCAAGGGTCGGTTACAGCGGAGCATCTGGACGCCTATCTCAACGAATTCGCCTTTCGATTCAACCGCCGCCACTCCCGCCGTCGAGGCTTGCTCTTCCTCCGACTCCTCCAACATGCTGTCGCCACCCCGCCCACTCGGTATAGACCGTCGCGTTCTCGCGCTCAGGTGCAAAACCACAGCCGGTAGGGGTCACTGTACTAAGGCAGCTACCCCGCTTGTGGCAAAGCCGCTGTCTGGAGTGCGGCACGGCATCAACTGAATTTGGTCGACATAAATCGCTGCCTCGTCTATCACCGCACATTGATAGGCGAAGGCCTGCGCCCTTGGAGCGTCCGGAAGACGTCCACATTGCCGGCCTTAATCGCAGGGGGCGATCATCAGCTTTCTTGCATAGTGGCATACAATGATCGAGATGTATGGGTCTTGTCCCTTTCCATACTTCTGTTGATTCCGCAATGTTTGAATTTTGGTGGAACTCTGATTGCTATGAAGAGAATATGCCGAATTCGACGCCGCCCGAAGCCGCTCGCCGCACTTCTGCTGTTAGTTGTGAGCATGGCCAACGGCCAATCGCAAATTACGTTGGATCCAGGTTCTACGGCGTTGCAAAAAGGGGACTACAAGGGTGCTGAAGCGTTCTATCGGAAGGCTCTAGTACAGTCTCCAAAATCGCCAGAGGTCCTTTCCAATCTCGGCATCGCCCTGCAAATGCAAGGCAAGTCCAGCGAGGCCATTCGAGCTTTTGAGCGGGCCTTAACGCGGAAGCAGATGCCTCGTACATACGCTCTGCTTGCCGAAGAGAAGTGCGAGACACGAGACGTGGATGGCGCGCGACCAATGCTTGCACGAATCACTCGCGAATATTTCCAAGACCCATCGATTCTGGCCGTTATTGCTCCCTGCTATCTCGAGCTTGATGATCCAATTGAATCGGTCAGAGTATATGAAAGTCTGCTAACATATCATGCCTATCCGACTGACCTGGCTCTGATCCAGTTAGCGAAGTCATATCTGAAGGCAGCCCAGTTCTTTTTCGGACGTCTTTCTCGAGCGCCGGGGAGTGCCATTTATATAAGCGCCATCAGGGAGGCCCGGGACAAAGGGTCGCCGAATGCGCGAGGAGCCTTCGATGCAGCAGCGAAGGCGTCACCTTATTTTCAGCCCGACCTGGATTTCTCCGACGCCGTTGCTAGATGGCGTGAACATCCGCAGGACACCGCGCTTCTCTATCTCCTGGTTGTCCTGAGCAGTGAGCAGAGTATGCGGCATGTTGAGATATGCGACGACACATACCCCAATTCACCGTATTTGGCCCAACTTCAAGCGGAGATCCTCGCCGACCAAGGTCATGATGATGAGGCTGTCGCTCGATACGAAAGCCTCATGCAGGCGCATCCAGAACTCCCCAATCTGCTTTATGACCTTGGCATGCTCTTTCGGAAAGAAAGGGAATGGGAGCAGGCGCTGGTCGTATTTCAGAAGCAACTGGCAAAGGAACCCGACGACGAGGGCAGTGCCGCGCGGATTAGCGAGGCATTGATCCAATTGGAGCGCTGGAAGGAACTGTCGGCCTTTCTGTCAACAAGAGTCGGAGCGACAGATCCGCCCCTCTGGGCCATGCTGGACTTCGCCGAAGCATCGCGGAATATGGATCAGCCCGGACGAGCGATCACAGTACTGGCCTCTGCGGAAAAAGCCTACCCCTCCGATAAATCGGTCCACTATCGATTGATGCTGCTGTATCGCCAGATGGGGAATGCCGCGCAGTCAAAAAAGGAACTTGAACAGTTTCGCGCATTATCGAAGTAAGTGCTTCTATACGAAGCTATTTGACCTATATCTCCGCGTTGAGCAGCAGCGCTCTGGTAGGAATACAACCGATATGGAGGCAGGTCCCGCGCAGCTTGTCGGTCTTCTCAAACAGGAGAGTGTGCAAAGTTGTGGGCTGGGTTAATCTCTGAGGATGAAATGGACAATCAAGCTGGTATTTGAGGCGGTCCCAGGCAGCCCCGTCGAACACGGCGTGGGGATGATCGAGAGGGCGGAGAAAA
>JBAVOQ010000246.1:0-1689 GCA_049692235.1 Acidobacteriaceae bacterium
CGGCAAGTCGACGCTTTCCGACCGCCTGCTCGAGCTCACCGGCTCGCTCTCCATGCGCGAGATGCACGAGCAGGTCCTCGATGCCATGGACCTCGAGCGCGAGCGCGGCATCACCATCAAGGCCCACGCCGTGCGCATGATGTACAAGGCCCAGGATGGCGAAACTTACCAACTCAACCTCATCGACACCCCCGGCCACGTCGACTTCAGCTATGAGGTCTCCCGCTCGATGTCTTCCTGCGAGGGCGCGCTGCTGGTGGTCGACGCCAGCCAGGGCGTGGAGGCGCAAACGCTCGCCAACGCCTACCTCGCCATCCATCACGGTCTCGAAATCATTCCCGTCATCAACAAGATCGACCTGCCCTCGGCTGACGTGCTCCGCACTCAGGAGGCCATCGAGCAGGCCGTCGGCCTCGACGCCACCGACGCCATCCCGGTCAGCGCCAAAACCGGCCAGGGCGTGGCCGATGTGCTCGAAGCCATCGTCCATCGCCTGCCCGCGCCCAAGGGCGATCCCAATGCGCCGCTCCAGGCCCTCATTTTCGACTCCTGGTTCGACCCCTACCGCGGCGTCGTCGTCCTCGTCCGCGTGATGCAGGGAACCATGCGCAAGGGCCAGCGCATCCGCCTCATGTCCATCGCCAAGGCCTTCGACATCGAGTCCATGGGCGTGCTCACGCCCAAGCCCGTTGAGATCGCCGAGCTCTCTGCCGGCGAGGTCGGCCTCTTTGCCGCCACCATCAAGACCGTCAGCGACACCAAGATCGGCGATACCGTTACCGACGACGCCAACCCCGCCCCCGCGCAGCTTCCCGGCTTTGAAGACATCAAGCCCATGGTCTTCGCCGGCCTCTATACCGTGGACTCCCACGAGCACACCCTGCTCCGCGACGCCCTTGAAAAACTTCGCCTCAACGACAGCTCCTTCTTCTTCGAGCCGGAAAGCTCCACCGCCCTCGGCTTCGGCTTCCGCTGCGGCTTCCTCGGCCTGCTGCACATGGAGATCATCCAGGAACGCCTGGAGCGCGAGTACGAGCTGGACCTGATTACCACCGCGCCCAGCGTCCGCTATCACATCACGATGACGGACGGCTCCATCCTGGAGGTCGACAATCCCTCCCGCTGGCCCGAGGTCACCAACATCGAGTCCATCCGCGAGCCGGTGATCACCGCCAAGATCCTCACCAACGAAGAGTACGTCGGTGGCATCCTCAAGCTGGTGGAGGAAAAGCGCGGCCAGCAGGTCAACTTCGAATACGTCACTCCCACCCGCGTCCTGCTCACTTACGAGCTGCCGCTTAATGAGATCGTGCTCGACTTTTACGACCGCCTCAAATCCATCTCCCGCGGCTACGCCTCGCTCGATTACCAGCTCCACGGCGAGTGGGAGTCGCCCATGGTCAAGATGGACATCCTGGTCTCTGGCGAGCCCGTGGACGCGCTCTCCATCATCGTCCATCGCGATCACGCCTACGAGCGCGGCAAGGCGCTGGTCGCCAAGATGCGACAGCTCATCCCCCGCCAGCAGTTCGAGGTCGCCATCCAGGCCGCGATTGGAGCCAAGGTCATCGCTCGCGAAACCGTCTCCGCTTTGCGCAAAAATGTGCTCGCCAAATGCTACGGAGGCGACATTAGCCGCAAACGGAAACTGCTGGAAAAACAGAAGGAAGGCAAGAAGCGGATGAAGCG
>JBAVOQ010000247.1:0-1633 GCA_049692235.1 Acidobacteriaceae bacterium
CGCATAACGGTCTCCGCGGCGCGGTCGGCCGCGGTAACCGGATCGAAGCCGCTGGAGAGGCTCTTGTTTTCGACGCCAAGCGCGGTGCGGAAGAACGGACGGATGGTTTCGCCTGCGACGCTGGCCAGTTCGTCGACGAACACTGCGAAGTCGATTGCCGTCATCTCGTCTCCGGGTATCGAAGTAACGTAGCTGCGGCAATCCATGTGTTGCCGAACGGATACAGTTTGACAGAAAGGCACTTTGACCCGGCGAGGCCCGGGTAAATTCGGATACCCCTGCCTGAATTTTGCGCATCGACAAGCCGCGCGGCTTGACCACTGTAACGCATTGGCGAAAAGAGGTTTTCCCGATTTAGCGAACTGATGGTTCCAGCCTCATCTGATATGGAAAACCTGCTCTGCACATTTTGCAGGACATTCTGGGGAAAATGGAAGGGAAATAGGTCAACAGCACTTGCGTTTTGTGCGACGCAGTGTATGTTGTTGCAGTGCGGTAGCGGAAGAGTTCCTCTTACGTTACCGTCGCCCTCCTTGGGCGTTTCCTCCCTAGACTTGGGCCGCTTGCATCGCGAGCGGCCCTTTTTCTTTTTCAGTTTCTTTTACTTTTTCGTCGCGCAGGTGTCGCTGCGTGACGCTAAGTTTACTCTGCAGCGGCCCGATAAGGTCGCAACTCTTCCAGCGGGATCGCCGCCAAGCGGTCGGCTAGGAATTCGAACTGGTTCGCGAGCTTGGCGAACGACGACGTGCGCTGGTAGCGCCGCTCGTCCATATACAGCGCCCGGTTGATTTCGAGCTGGATGGCGTGAAGGCCCGCGGTCGGATTGCCGTAGTGCTCGGTAATGAAGCCGCCCGCGTAAGGCTTGTTGCGGCTGACCACATAGCCGAACTCGCGCATGGTCGCTTCGATGGTCTCGGCAATCACCGGCACGCAGCTGGTGCCGTAGCGGTCGCCGAGCACCAGATCGGCGCGCGGGCGCTCGTCTCTCGCGCCGGTCGCCGAGGGCATGGAGTGACAATCGATCAGCATGGCGGAGCCGAAATCACGATGCAGGCGCATGAACACGCGCCGCAATGTCCGATGGTAGGGCTTGTAGAGGCTCTCAATGCGCCGCAACGCTTCCGCGACCGAAATGCGCTGATCGTAGATTTCCTGAGCGTCGCCGACCACGCGCGCGACTGTACCCAAGCCCCCGGCAACCCGCATCGAGCGCGTATTGGCAAAGGAGGGCAGACGACCGTCGAACATTCGCGGATCGAGTTCGTAAGGCTCGCGATTGACGTCGACGTAGCATCGCGGGAAGTGCGCCCGCACCAGCGGGTGGCCGCGGGCGACGACGCCTGCGATCAACTCGTCGACGAACGAGTCCTCGGAGCGTCGCAAGGTAACGAGATCGAGCCGCGACGCCAGCAAGAACTCGCGCGGATAGATCCGGCCACTGTGCGGTGAATTGAACAGGACGGGACCGCGGCATTCGACCGGCTCATGGGCCTCGAACGGCGGATCGAGTTCATCCTGGATTTCCAGCATGGTGCCTGGGGGTTGTGGCGCCTTGACGCTTCGTCAACCGAGCATCAAATCCCTAGCGTGTGCCGACGGTCATTGTCCAGAGCGCGATACCGCCTCCGGAGCG
>JBAVOQ010000248.1:0-7254 GCA_049692235.1 Acidobacteriaceae bacterium
CTGATGAACCATCAATCTGGCATTCTGGTGGTAGTCCATTCGTTCCTCCGCAGTCGCTGGGGTTTCGTCACTATCAGCTTCTACGTTCCGGTTCGAATGGACAACCTATTGAAACTTCACATCTAGAGACATGCTTTCGAGTGGGAAATCTTCAGAGGCGCACCCAGCACCTTAGCCCGCAGCGCCCGGTAGTTTCGGCTGCCACAACTCGATAGGATTTCCTTCCGGATCATGCAAACGAGCGAACCGGCCATTCGGATACGTCTGCGAGTCCACCTGGATTGCAATTCCCGCAGCTTGCAGTTGCGCCGCCATCTTGTCCAGATCGCGCACCCGAAAATTCAACATCCACACCTTCGCTGGATCGCCAAAATATTTGCTGGTTTCCGGGAACGGATCGAAAACCGTTTGCCCCGCCTCTTGCTCCCACACCTTCGCATCCAGTGTCGTCGGCGCCAGCGTGATGCCAGGATGTTGCTCGTACCACTCCCCGAAACCCTTCGGGTCTTTCGATCGAAAAAAGAATCCTCCGATTCCCAGCACCTTTTCCCTGGGCGCTTCGTCCGGCTTTCGAGATGAATCCGCCGTCCCCGTCCCCGGCGCGGAGGTCTTCGGCGTCGACGCAGCCTGCCCATCCATGGCCAGCGCGCCGCGGCCCAGCATCAGGCTCGACCGAAAAGGGAAGCTCAAGATTCGCAGCAGTTGGCGCCTCTCGAAAAGCATCCCATCCTCCCATGCCGACAACAAGTTTCGCCCCATGATAGCCGACGCACCGCGCCGCCTATCTTGCAACCAAAGACGTCGTCCTCTCCCGCAGATTCCCCACCGACGCACCCCCCAAGGCGAGGAAAATTATTCAAGATCGCTATTGAATTGCTCTTGTGTCGCGGAAATCTCTCCAAAGAACGAACCGTGCGTAGACAAAACTAAATCTTGGCCGAAAGTTCTATGAAGAGATTCTCTGAGATAGTGAGGGTCGGCAATTCACCCGTATAAATGGCGGCCGTTCGATTGTTTTGGGATGGACAAATCGGAGAGGCAGACTGTCTGGCGGAGAGAGAGGGATTCGAACCCTCGATAGAGCTTTTGGCCCTATAACGGTTTAGCAAACCGCCGCCTTCAGCCTCTCGGCCATCTCTCCGCGCCCATTCAGTATAGCGAACCTGGAAGACTTGCATACACACTCATCTTCGCAGCCATCTAAAAGGGTGCCAAATTCGCGTAAAACATGCATTTCAACTTGCGAGGCTCCCTGCATCGCCCGGTCGACTTCACCTCAATTTTCAATTTCATCGAGGTTCTTGCTGACACGTATAATCGCTGCGCGGAGTGCTCCCCAGCCCACTACGAATGCCCGATCCAACGACTCGCCCAGTCGATTTCGGGATGAGGTCAATCTGGACTGATGTTCGCCGCTGTGTACCTCACTCCAGAAATAGCATCAGATGCATCATGCGGAATTTTTTGAGAAAGTGAGCCGCTGCGAACTGAGCTGGCTCCGTTTGTTTGGACAGGTTTTTCGGGTTTTTAAGTGGAAAAATTGTTCGTCGTCGAGACGGTGGGAATGTGAAAATCGGTTTCATCGATTCCACTACTGGAATGGTCCGCCGCCTGTATATCGGTCGGGCTATCTTGGTTGGCAGGAGGTTCGTCATGGAGATTTCGACACTCGGTATCGACCTGAGCAAGACCACCTTCCACGTCATTGGCTTCAACGCGCGCGGCGAGATTGTATTGCGCAGGAAGTTCTCTCGCAAGCAACTGCTCCAATTTACCTCCAACCGCATGCCTATGCTGGTTGGTATGGAGGCATGTGGAGGAGCACATTTTCTCGGCCGTGCTCTGCGTGACCAGGGGCACGATGCCAGGCTGATGCCGGCACAGTTCGTGAAGCCATTTCGTAAATCGAACAAGAACGACTATCTGGACGCAGAAGCGATTACCGAGACAGTCCAACGCCCGACCATGCGTTTTGTTCCGATCAAGACGGACGATCAGCTGGACTTGCAGGCTCTGCATCGAGTTCGCGATCCTGGGTGGCAAGACGCACTGCGGTGATGAATCAGATTCGGGAATTTCTTATGGAACGCGGGATAACGATATGCAAGGGACCTTCTCACCTGACGGCAAGATTGCAAGGATTACTGGAAGATGCTGACATGCCTATGTCGGGAAGGCTGCGTCTGTTGATTCTTGAACTGAAGCACGAATGGGAAGAACTGGAGACACGGATCGAAGCGGCAAACATCGAATTGCAGCGGATTGCAAAGCAAGACGATGCATGTCACCGTCTCATGGATATCCCCGGTTTTGGGCCGCTGGTGTCGACAGCGCTGGTCGCTGCGATCGGCAACGGAATTACCTTCCGCAAAGGGCGGGATCTCGCAGCGTGGTTAGGGCTGGTTCCTCGACAGCATTCGACTGGCGGTAAGATTAAACTGCTGGTATCAGCAAGCGAGGTAACGAATATTTGCGACGCATGTTCCTGCATGGAGCTCGATCGGTGGTGGCGCAGATTGGGCGAAGTTCCTCGGCGCTCGGATCGTGGCTCGTGGAACTATCGGGACGGACTCATCGAAATGTTGCCGTCGTCACTTTAGCAAACAAGATGGCTCGAACGGCGTGGGCATCTTGAGTAAAGGAACTCGCTACTGCGCACCAGCCTTGGCAGCCGCCTGAAAACCAGGCTTGGAAATGCCTCTCAGTGGAAAAGTCAAACGAACTGACTTTTTCACCTCGTTTGGAAATCCTGCAAAGAACGCAGGATTTCCACATTTCCAAACCTGCTGCTACTGTCATATTCATTTTCCGGGTTTGCGAGACAAATCAATGCGTGAGTGAACGGTCACAACCGGCGTTGCCCAAGCCTGCGTGGGAATGAGAACCCTTTCGAGTTCGACCCACTTTATAGACCGGCGACGCGCGGACTCCATTATGGCCAGGAGCTGGGCTCCAAAAACAGGCCGGATACATTTGAGCAGACCAATCCATTCTCGGCAAAGATTTTGCTTGCAAAAAGGCGGCGGACCATACATTCCCACTGTCCGAATTTCCGAAACCGGCGCGTACACCCCTGCTCCTGGCGTATACTGCGCCCAAGCCGTGCCTGACCAGGATGCTACCCTCGGGTTTCGCTGTCGCCAAAGGAGGTTTCGTGAAGCTTCTTCTGAAGTTGGGCCCTGTGTTCGCATGTCTTCTGATCGCTGCGCCAGCGGTCGCGGGCGATCTGGTTGTCACCGTCAAGTGGACGGCGCAGAATCCGCCCTGGACATCTACCGTAGACAGCCACGCCGACGTGAATGCCAAAGTTCTGAGTGCATGGCAATCGATCTCTGGCAACAACGGCGCCATGTGCCAGTCGATCTGGAACGATCTTGGGCCTGGCATCTCCGGCGCGGGCAACTGCATTCGCAACCTCTACCGCACCGGCAACAGCTGCAGCTTCGATCAGAATCCGTCCATCTCCGTCGATAGCGGTAATAACACGGCAATCATCGCGTTGCGCACCAGCAACAACCGGCTCAATTTCACCACCTCGGTGCAGGGCCCGTGCAACGCGGTGAACACCGGCGATCCCAACTTCACAGCCGATGTGGATGTGAACGCCAGCGCGGTTCTCAAGTTCAACGGCTCGCAGCTCAGCATCGCCTCGGCCAAAGCCAACATCACGCACATCTCCCTCAGCGGCAATAATCTGCAGGCCAAGGCCATCATCGGCATGGGCAACGTGATGGGCGCGATCACACCGGTTCTCAACAGGCTGGTCAGCCAAAGCTTCGATTTCTCCGGCCCGCTCGGCCCCTCCGTCGGTCAGGTCAATGTTGCGCTGGCACTCGCCAAGAGCCAGCTCACACTGCCCGGTGCCGTCTTTTCGCTGGGTTCAGACAGCAATGGCGTGCTGCTTCAGGCCGTGTATAACAAGTGCCTTGCCGGGCAAACTCCCGGCACGTTTCCCGGCGACAACGCGACTGCCTGTTTGAATAGCCCCGACTGGGCGAAGGCGAAGGCCGTGCAGTCGAGCTGCATTGCGCCGGCCACCATCTCGCTCTCTTGCCCGGCCGCTGCGCAACGCGGACCCAAGCCTCCCGATGGCTGGTTCGGCAACGGAAGTTGCGTCTCCTGCCAGAAGCAGATGGGCCCCGCGGGTTATAGCGGTCCCGGGTCGTGCCCAAGTGACTATCACTACAACGCCAAAACCAAGCGCTGCGATGCAAACCACCTCATCATGTCGGATCAGCCGCCGCTGCGCTAACTTGGATTTCTCGCGACAGTCGCGCGGAGTGAGAAATGCGATTTTGATACGATGAGGTTGGCCAAGCATTCAGTCCACCGCGGGCATCGGGGGGCGCTATGTCCGCCACCAGGTCGAAAGCTTTGCTCACGTACGAGTGGCGCTTCGAAGAGATATGGTGTTCAGCACCGGCAGGTTGTGCCCGGCTTGAAGCGTGTAGCTGTCGGCCGTCAGCAGTTCTCCGCGCTCGATTCTCGCACTCGATCGGCAGGAAGTGCCTGCTCTCCGGCGACCTGCTGCATCTGGACGTCAAGAAACTGGGACGCATCGCTCGACCTTCGCATCGCGTCACCGGCGACCGTCGCGACCGCGCCGGCGGTGCCTTCTTGCAGCCGCGTCTTCCAGTCCGTGATCTGGTTGGGGTGGACATCGAACTGCTGGGCCAGCTCGGCCAGGGTCTTGTCTCCCTTCAGGGCGGCCAGGGCCACCTTCGCCTTGAACACCGCTGTGCGGTTCCGCCTTGGACGTCGTGTCATCGCTGCTCCTCGTTTCTGCCATCTTAATGGCCGTCTGGGGAACAACCCTTCCACTTATCCCACTGTCCGAATTTCCGAAACCGGCCCTCCTAATCTATATAGATAATGTGCGTATTGCCGAATTTGGGTGACAGATTTCTCTTCGTCCGCATCTGGAATCGCGATCCTCGGACGCCGAAATGGTTTTCGTCCCCCAATAGCCCCCGCCAAATGGGCTCCTAAGTGCTGAAAACATTGCGCTTGCTGTCCATCCGGTACTCAATTTGCAAACCTCTCATCCCGCATTACTGAAGAATGTGGAACCTTTCCCCGCCGGCCCTTGTCTAACCTAACAAGCAGCAAGTCCGTCCATTGTTTTTATTACGGCGGTTGGCCGCTTGAGAACTATTCGCTTGCCTGATAGGGTTGAGGTGACCGCATGTCCGCGGCTTCTGCATTGGGAGATCTGGCTGCTGGAATCGCAATACGGACGGATGACTCCGTCCTCACCGCTGAGCTGCAGGCCGGCTCGGAAGAGGCTTTTGCGCTTCTCATTTCCCAATATCAAGCTCCCATCTACAGTTTGATTTCGCGAGTCCTCACGGATCCCTCCGACGCTGCCGACATTACGCAGGATGTTTTCATCAAGGTCTTTCGCAACATTGGTAGTTTCCATGGAGACTCCAGCCTGCGCACCTGGATGTATCGCATCGCATTGCGCGAGGCCTCGAATCAGCGTCGCTGGTGGTCACGGCACCGTGGCCGGGAAATCACGATTGAGATGGAAACAAATGCATCCGACGAAGGCAAATCAACCTACCTGAAAGATCTCTTGGTCGACGAACACGCTTCTCCGTACGAGCTGACCGAGCACGAGGAAATTCGGGCCAAAGTTGAAATTGAATTGCGCCGGCTTCAAGAGCCCTTCCGGACCGTTGTGATCTTGCGCGATTTGGAAGGCCTGCCGTACGACGAAATTGCCGAGATTCTTGGCGCACATTTGGGAACCGTGAAATCGCGTCTGGTACGTGGGCGCGCAATGTTACGAGCGCGATTGCAGCCGTTGGTAGCTCAAGCCCATCCGGATAAAGGCATTCTGTCCGGTCGCCCGGCCGTCAGCAGCACGTCGACAAGCGAAGCTTCTGGATCGACCCAGTCCGCCGAGGGTCGCCTGTTTGGGGAGGCAGTATGAGTGATTGCCTGTCAATACGTTCACAGTTTTCGGAATACCTGGACGGAGCCGTGTCAGGGACTGCGATGCATGCCATCGCCAGCCACCTTGAAGGCTGCCAGGAATGCACCACCGAGTTCGCCGAATGGCGCACGTTGCAGCGTGTACTCACAAGTATCGGACCGGCAAAAGCTCCAGCCGATTTGGGATTGCGGCTGCGTGTTGCTATTTCGCAGGAGAAAGCGCGCACCACGCGCAGACGCGTTGAGGCCTGGCAGTTGTACTGGGAAAATACTTTGTCGCCGGTATTGGTACGCGGCGCGGCGGGTCTTGCCACCGCCATGGTGTTGCTGGGCGTGATGGCACTGATGATTGGCACAGTAGCAGCGCCTCCTCCGGTTGCCGCCACCGAGACCACGGCGGATATCACCACGACTCCGCAGTTCTTGTATACGGTGGGCGGAACGGATTCACGCGGTTCCTTTTCGCGACCGGTGCTGGTAGAAGTGGCAATCAGCAGTACGGGTCGCGTCTACGACTATCGCATCGTCTCCGGCCCCACCACCAAAGAAGTCCGCGAGTCATTGGACAACATGCTGCTGATGAGCCACTTTACTCCGGCTCAGTTCTACGGCGTTCCGGTCCCGGGCCGGGCAATCCTGTCCTTCTCCGGCGCTTCCGTCCGCGGATAAAATTGGCGACCGCTAGACTCGAGCGACGACGATGGAAATAACCGGGCAACCTGAACACCGCAGCCTTCCGCAATCATTTACGATCCCTCGCGGCTTTTTGATCTTCATGATCGTAGCCTCGGGCTGGTTGCTGTATTCGAGGCTGCGGCATATCTCGGAGAGGTTCGAAGTCCCCCGCCACTTGGCCACTTCGTTTGGGGCGTTCGGACGATTTGGAATTGCCTTTGACATACTTACCTACTTGCTTTTCGCTTGGCTTTTTGTGTCAACTGTCCGTTGGGCAAGAAGTGGAGTGGAGCGGGTATGGCTGGCATGTTGGATCTCCCCGATTTTGATCAACCCACTTAAAATAGTGATTCCCCGATATTCGTATGCGGTTTGGTGGGCGGAATTGTTTCTTGCACTTATGTTTTTTCTGGCGACCGTGGCGCTGTTCTTGAATTGGAAACCCAATCACACCCTCGTCCGGTGTCGCGCTCGATTCAACACGACAACCGAAGTTCCTCCCGCTCCCAAACCCTAGTGTAGTGTCTCATTATTAGAATCAGTTATATATTGAGGTTCATCTTATGATGAGAGGACCTCGATATGCGTGTTGCGCAGCCCATTGTTTTGAACGAAGAGACACGGCGGAAGCTTGAGCAG
>JBAVOQ010000249.1:0-1502 GCA_049692235.1 Acidobacteriaceae bacterium
ATGACGACCGCGCGATTGGCCGCCAGCGCCTGGCGAAAAGTGTTCTCAAGCTGGCCCGGATCAGTGACCGTCAGCCCCTCAGCGCCGAGAGCACGCGCAAATCCGGCCCAGTCATGATCTGGAATACTCGTGAGTTCAGATGGAACCGGACCGAATTGATGCGCGCGCAGCCACACATTGCCGAGCGCGTTGTTATTCAGGACCACGTAAACGATCGGAAGCTGGTAACGCGCCACAGTTTGAACTTCCATGCCGTGCATTTGCATACAGCCATCGCCGGTGATGACCGCAACACGGTGATCGGGCCGCGCGCATTGCACACCGATCGCCGCCGGGATGGCCCAGCCCATCGGTCCGAGATTGGTGGCCGAGATATAAGTGCGCGGCTCGTAAGCCGTCCAATAATGCCCGGCAAAGGCGCGATGCGCACAGGAATCGACGAGTACTGCGCCATTACGCGGGAAAACTTTGCGTAAGGCCGAAACCGCAGCTGCCGGATGAATTGGTTTCGTCGCCCGGGCGCAATTCTCGATGTCGTATAACCGCGGTCCCTTTTTGATGTTGGCCAACCACGCCCGCCGTTGCGCCTTTCCCGCCGCAAGCGGAGACGCGATCGCCTCCGGGCGTTCCTGCATCAGATCCAGGAATGCGCGGCAACTGCCGACGACGACGTGGCCGGGAACGCTGTGCGTGGTCAACTCGTCCATATCGATGTTGACTTGAATGATGATGGTCTTCGCCGCGGCTCGTCCGCGCAGCGTCCAGTGCATGGTGTCCCGCTCGTTGAAGCCGGAGCCAAGCACGATCAGCACGTCCGCCGGGTCGCCGAGAACGGCCGCCGTGGCATGGCGAGTGCCGGCATAGCCGAAGACGCCGAGCGATAATTCATGATCTTCGGGGAATACGCCCTTGGAGCGCAGCGTTGTTGCGACTGGAATCGACCAGCGTTCGGCGACCGTCTTCAATGCCACGGCAGCTTGGTCATGCTCGACGCCGGCGCCGGCAAGAAATGCGATCTTTGGTCCGGGCGCCCTACCCAGCAGATTAAGCACCGCTTCGGCAGCGGGCCGGCTCAGAGGCGCAACGCCTTCGAAATAAGCGGAGACTGTCATGTAATCCGCTGCGCACTCGCCGGTAATCACATCGCGCGTCAGCGACACATGCACCGGCCCCCGCGGTTGCGCCCACATCGCCGTGAGCGCATGCCGGAACCAATGATGGAGATTGCGACAGCTCGCCACGGTCGTGGAAAGACGCGTGAGCGGCTTCATCACCGCAGTGTCATCGAGTGTCGCCTGGCTGGCGTCCTGGAATTCGCCGAGCCCTTCCATATCAACCGGAATTTCACCGCTCAACACCAGAACCGGTGAAGCATCGGTCTTCGCCGCGGCGACGGCGGTGGCCATGTTGCACAGACCGGGACCGCCGATCCCCATCACGGCGCCGAAACGCGCGCTCGCCCGGGCATAGCCGTCAGCCATGTAGGCGGCGCCGCCCTCGTG
>JBAVOQ010000250.1:0-5469 GCA_049692235.1 Acidobacteriaceae bacterium
CGCAGTGGAGACAGGCTGCCAACGGCCTCAGCGTGAAACTGCCCCAGGGCATCGCGGGAATCCCCGAGTTCGGAGTCGCGCTCAAAGCCTCGCTGGCCTGAGTCTGCAATAGGGAAGCAGGTCCTCATTCCAACTTTGTCATCCTGAGCGCCACGAGGGATCTGCGGTTGCTCTTGAGCAACTAACTTAGCCAGGAATGCCACTATTTCCTGTTTGCCGACAATACACCCGGAACACGAATCAATGGCTCCTTGATGAGCGCATTGCCCTGTTAACCGGCCAATCGGTGCTCATTTTCATTCAGTTGATTTGGAGTTTGCGTATTTCGGCGAGGATCTTGGTGAGTCGGTTTGCGAGGCGGTCGAGTCGAGCGTGGGCATTGCCGTTTGGGAGAGATCGGCGCAACACCAGCATTAGATTCTGTGCGACGAGCAAGGAGTCGATGAGCCCATCGCGACCTGTGCGCAGAGGTACGGATGAGGTTTTGGGCTGCGGAGCCAGATGCCGCGGTTGCGAGCGAGCCAGTTGGAACTCCCGCTGAAGATCGGTCAGGGTCACATCCACATATCGCATGGTCATGCCCGGATCGGTGTGGCCGAGCAGTTTCATGACTGCGGCGAAGCCCACGCCGGCGCGAAGCATTTCCGTTCCGTAGGTGTGGCGCAACTGATGCGGGACGATACTGGTGGGCATGCCGGCAGAGTTACAGGCCAGATGCAGGTAGTCTCGGAGACGCGCGAGAAGAGAGACTCTCGATCCATGCCATGCCAGGAGCCGCCCGTTGTCAGGCAGCGGATCCAGAGAGCGAAAGAAGCGCAATCGATGAACGAGATCGCGGACGAAGGCATCAACAGGAACCATGCGCTCCGTTTTGAGCTTGCCCAACGGTACGTGGATCGCCCACTGGTTCTGGCTTATGGAGTGCAGGCAGTCATATGAGAGGTCGACGCACTCGCCGATGCGCATGCCGGTATGGCGCAGCAACAGGAAGGCATTTGCGGCAAGATCGTTGCGGCGCATCAACTCCTGCTGCAAAAGCTGATCCTGCTCAGCGGTGAGCGGACGGGGCAGAGTCTGTGGGGTACGCGGAATATCCTCGCTCCGTATCAGGTGAGCGAGTTCAGCAAGCTTGTGGGCCCAAGCCAACTCGTTCAAGACGGCGCGCAGAGCGATGAGGCGTCCGATGCAGGTTGCGGTGGCCAGCGGTGGGGTCTGTGCGCGCATGCGCGCCATCCATCCAAGGATGTGCGGCTCGCGGTGCAGTTGTTCGAGATCGGCAACTCTGGGGTATTCGGCGCCGAGATAGACAAGGAAGCTGCGTACCGCGATGTTGTAGTTGCGTTCGGTGGCAGGACTGAGCGCGGTGGAGAGGGACTCAACGGCGCGCGCAAAGGCTGGCGCCAGTGGATGTTGTAGTGGAGGCCGGCGCCATCGCTTCACGAGGTAATCCTCGGCTGGGGATGGATGCACTGCGCCGCGGCGCGGGCATACTGAAGATAGACATCCTGTGGAGAGACCTGCACGTAGTGCAGGGTGGTCTCGATATCGGCATGGCCCATCAGCTGCATGAGTGCAGGGAGGCTGATCCCGGCACGCACCATGTCCGAGGCGAAGGTATGTCTGAACCTGTGCGGGTTGGCGATCTTTACGCCGGTGGTGCGACGATGATAGCGAAACAGGGAGCGTAATCCCGCCGGTGTCATGCGCTGGCCGCGCGCCGGACCCTTCAAGACCACGAACAGTGCTGCCGAGCAGGGATCGGGCCGCTCCAGTCGCAAGTAGTGATCGATCAGTTGCGTGGTCTCTGGGGCCAAGGGCAGGAAGCGCATCTTGTTGCCCTTGCCGCGCACGCGGAGCTGACCTTCGGATAACAGCACGTCATCACGGTTCAGGGCCATGACTTCGGCCGAACGCAGGCCGTGCATGAGCATCAGGCCCACGATGGCCAAGTCGCGCGCAGTGCGAAAGCTCGACCAGAAGCGCGCCACTTCGTCGACCGAGAGAGGAACGATGGTGAGCTTGGGTTCCCTTATACGCAGTCTGCTGAGATCGAATCTGGGCCGGCCGAGGCCCATCGGTCTGCGATGCAGGTAGACCTGGTGGAAGCCGGGGACGGCCTGACAGGGAGCATCGGGGAACTCGTTACGGATGGCGCGATCGGCACAAGCCACGCGGTCGTTGATGGTGGAGGCAGACGGCGGCGGTTGCTTGCTCGACTGGAAACGGATGTAGTCGAGCAAGGTCGAATCGGCAAGGTCTGCCGCGGAGATGTCGCCGGTGTGATGAACGCTCTCCCACCAGCGCACGAAGTGCAACAGACTGTGCGCATAGCTGTAGAGGCTCTTGTTGGCAAGTCGCCGGACATACTCACGGTCCAGATAGCGGTTGATCCAGCCGATCTCTCGGCCCGAGTCCTGCTCCACTACGCGAAAGGGGCTGTGTGCTCCCGCTGCAGTCTTGATAGAGATCACGCGGAACTTCATGGCTGTGCGGCCTCCAGAAAAGACTGGAACTGACGCGCATCTCCGCCGCCAACGAAGAAGGAGTTGGGATCGTGTCCTTCAGGCAGCGGAACGCGACGAGCCGGGATACCGTGCCCGGCAAGTTGATGCGCAAGCTGCTCTGCTGCCTGTTGGCCACTCAGGTTGGCATCTTCGTCGAACACGACATAGACGATGCGCGGCCCGTCACATAGCTGGCGGAACTGGCCGGCGTTGAGATGCGTGCCCAGAGAGCAGGTCACGTTGGAGAAGCCCGCCTTACGCAGCGCGGCATAGTCGAACAGACCTTCGACAAGAATCACCTCGGGGCAGTGCCGGACCTTCTCCCACGCATACAAACCGCCCTTAGAGCCAGGCAGGAAGCGATGAGCAAATGCGGCGCCGATGCTGCGACCGTAGAGGTTGACGATGTGCTCGCCCTGCCATAACGGAAAGACGATGCGCTGATAGAGTGCATCCGCGCCTTGCGCGTTGATCAGGCCGGCTTCTCGCAACACCGAAAAGGAATGGCCTTGCGTCGTGAGATGGTGGCGCAAAACTCCGCCGGGCGCATAGCCGATACGCAACTCCCGGATAAGAGAAGGATCATGAAGTCCGCGTTGACGCAAATACTCAAGCGCCTCCGGATAGTGATCCAGCTGCTGCTGATAAAACGCGACTGCTTGCTCAAGTAACGCGATCCCAGTAGCTTCTCGATGAACATCTGGATCCAGATAGGCGAGGCTCTGACGGAAAGATGCCCGGCGGGATAACTGGACGAAGCGAATCAGATCTCCGCCCTGCCCACAGCCGTGGCAGTAGAAGACATCCTTGCGCGTGTTCACATAGAACGACGGCCGACTCTCCTTGTGCAACGGACAGAGTCCGACATACTCGAAGCGGCCCGCCCGCCGGCTTGTCCAGTTCTGCCGCCGCAAGTACTCCAGCAACGGCAGCCGGCCCTTGAGTGTTTCCACATCGTGGCCCACAGCGCTTCTTCGCCTCCCAAACCCAGTCTGGAACCTCTCCTGTTCTGTTCCCAGGCAAGGATGGTAGGCGAGCCAACTTTTTTACAAACGCAAGGGCCAGAGGATCTCAAGAACAGAAGCCATCCAGGGCGACGGAGCCACCTGGAGCGCGCTATCGGTACCGCGCTGGAGCCAGCGGACTATGCACACCATGGTCTGGCGAACGAATGAAGCCGCTGGCTCAGACCAGTCCAAGCCCGACGACCAGCGACGGACGGTAGAAGCATCAGGCACCCGATCAGCATCCATCAGCTTCGGCGAGGCCCTCTCCCATGAGCAGTGCTCCTTCAAGCGCAGCCACAGCGCCTGGCAACGGGCCAACAAACTGAAGTGGGTGTAGGGAAGAGAGAACAACGGAAGGAATGTGAACGTCTTTCCGCAAATCGAACAGCGACCACGCCGAATCCCGATCCAGTCGTGATACTCGTCGTGCGCCTGCTTGCGGCGACGCCCGTGCCCAACAATCGAATCGCACTTGCAGATCGGACACAAGCGTATGATGATCTGGTCGCAGTCGTTGGCCCAGCAGGCAGCAAGCTGCCCCAGCCCGGCCGACACTGGGACAAAGAGGATCGTTACCTCAAAGGGGCTTCGCCGTCGACGTTGACCCGCCAAGATCTCAGCCGGCTGCGAAGCTCCTCCTCCTGAAGAAAACCCAACTGAAAGAGAATATAGCTTCTTACTCGCAGCCTCGACGGCATGGCTCAGCTTATTGGCCGGTTATCTCCCTGTTATCGCCAGTTGAGCTTTCGCTGCCCAGAAGTCAGTAAACACAATGTGCCTTATCGGAACGACTTCGCACCTGTGTTTGGATGAGTGGTGGACCGGACCCTCGTTGGGCCTCCGCGACGTGCCTGGAAAAAGTAAAACTGCCCGCCGAGCGTGTTCTTCATATTGACCACCGGTTTGCGCGCATGCAGCGTCTCAATACATACGAAGCAACAACGAACGCCAGGACGAGAATCGGATCAAATTTCTCCCAAGTACCACCACCGCCATTCAGCTGTGAATAGAACGCGAGTAAAAGATTGATCGTGAGACCGGCATAAACCCACTCAGTCAATCGAGGCACATTGGGAATCAGAAGGCCCACGCCACCAAAGATGTGGGTCACGCCAAGGAGAGGGATGATATAGAGCGGGTATCCGAGTTGCTGATTGGCAATCCTCCATTCGCCGGGATCGTGAATTAGATATAACCTTCCGAAGTATACAAAGCTGACGACGACAAGGCCGGTTATTGCCATCGCGGCTATTTGAGTTGCTCGACCTGCCCGCGAGGGTTTATCTGTTGTCTGTTCAGTTTTCATATTCAAAGCGATCCTCCTGTTGCGGTTTAAATGGTTTAAATCGTTTTGCAATAAGCCGGCTCTTAGACGCGACTGAGATCAACGCGCTGCGTGGGTGGGACGGCATCCGGAGTGGCTTTTCGCCAGGACGGAACCGGACAATTAGCCGTCCAGTTCCTCCGGTTGCAGCCAAGACAAGAACTTTCATGTTTGACCTCGATCTTTACTGACGTTCGCGGCGCAGTTCCCGAGGAACCGGGCTGATTCAGTTTGCCGGGGCTCACGCCTTAGCGGCGTTCTTTACAGCCGCAAACACATCGCGTGCGGACGTCGTACCCTCTACGTGCTCTGTACCCGGAACTCCGATGTCCATCCATCCCTCATTAATGCCGTCATACATTTCTTCGGCAGGTCCAGTGTGGCCCTTGGGGATGCCGAACTGCTCGAACGCTTCCGCCCACCCTGCACGCGGGACTGCAAAAGCTTTCACGTCGAGTTTCAGGACTTCACCCAACTGTCCGGCCACTTCATCCGCGCTTACCATCGAACCGAGCTCGATGACGCGATGCCCTGACCACGCCGGCCCGGTCAGAAGCGTTGACACCTCTGCGCCGATGTCGTCTGACGCGATCATCATCGATTTCCGGTTTGTAGGATTGTAGAAGACCGGTAG
>JBAVOQ010000251.1:0-61364 GCA_049692235.1 Acidobacteriaceae bacterium
ATGACGCAACAAACCACCATCATCAATCCCTTTGCACTCAAATGCAGCTCCACACAATGGGTGCAGGCCGCCGCCGCTTGAGAAAATGTAGAAACTCCAGTCCCCGGACTAAAGTCCGGGGTCTACCTAGTGCGCCTTTTCCAGGTCTTCCTTGGAGACATCTTTGATGTGGGTCGCAATGAACCATTTGTAGCCGAACGGATCCTGGACGCCGGCCATGCGGTCGCCATAAAACTGGTCTGCAGGCTCGCGTTCACTTTTTGCTCCGGCGGCGATGGCTTGGCGATACAGGCGATCGCAATCTTCGGTGTAGATGAGCAGAGAGACAGGACTGCCGCCGTAGTGTGCCGGGCCGAAGGCTCCGATTTGTGGGTTCTCGTCGGCCATCATGATGCAGGAGTCGCCAATTTCAAGTTCCGCGTGGCCAACGCGCCCGTCCGGTTGCTTCATGCAGAGGCGTTCGGTAGCGCCGAAGGCCTTCTTGTAGAACTCCATCGCCTTAGCTGCTCCGTCGAACATTAGATACGGTTGGACGCTGTGGTATCCGTCCGGGATTAGTTTGACTGCCATGGCAACTTCCTCCACTGCTTCGAAAATCGTATTCGAATCAAGATAATCGCTCCGCGTGTGAGTATGCAAACGGGCGATCAGCCTGTGGCCTGCGCCATTTAATCGAGGACGTGAGATTTTGTTTCGTGGAGCCCTGTGGCGATGATGGCGGCTGCCAGAAACGCGATGGAGATCGAAGAGAGAGCCAGTTCGATGCCGCTGATTTCCGTGATGTACCCGATCAGGTAGGGCGCGCCCGCGCCAAGGAACCGGCTGATTCCGCGCACCACGCCCATCGCAGTTCCGCGGACCGCGGTTGGGAATATTTCGCTGGCAATGACAGTGAAACCGCTGAAGAAGCCAGTGCCGAAGAATCCCACGATGGGCCCGAGTAACAGCAACAGGCGCGGGCTGTGGGTGTTGGCGTAGAGAGGAACAAGCGCGGCGGCTACTAGCAGGAACCCGATATAAATTCGCTTGCGTCCGAAGATATCGGCTAGGTAGCCAAACGAAAGATAGCCAAGTGCGGTGCCAATCTGCATGACGATGGTCCAAGCGGATGTTTGAACGATGCTGAGCCCGCGCCCTCCCTGCGAAACCGGCAACGAGAGGAATCGCGGAATCCACGTAAACAGGCCCCACCATGCAAATAGAGAAGCCGCGTTCATGGAGGCGGTGATGATCGTAGCTCGCCGGAGTTTGCCTTGAAATATGCTGCGCAATGGCATGGTGGCTGCTTTTTGCTGCCATATCTCCGGCTCTTTGACCGAGCGGCGAATCCATATTGTGACCAACGCCGGGAAGACGCCGACAAAGAACACCGCGCGCCAGCCGAAGTGGGGCATGATGACGGCGGTGATAGCGGCGCCGAGCGCATATCCAGCAGCCCAGGAAGCCTGTGCGATGCCGATGGCTTTGCCGCGATGTTCATCCGGCCATGTCTCGGCCACCAGCGCGCCACCCGCGGCCCATTCTCCGCCGATGCCCAGGCCCAGCAGGAAGCGGAAGATTCCGAGTTGCACAACCGAGTGAGCCAGTCCGCAACATGCGGTGAAGATGGAATAGATCAGCATGCTGAAGATCAAGGCATGGGTGCGTCCCACCTTGTCAGCCAGCCATCCGAAAAACACGCCCCCGATGGCCGCTGAGATCAGGGTAAGGGTCATCAGAAGGCCAGCGGTGGCCGCGCTCATGTGCAGGTCGCGCTCCAGGTCGACCAGGACCAGCGAGAACAGCATCACGTCCATGCTGTCGAGCATCCATCCCAACGAGGTGGTGAGCAGAGCGCGTTTTTGTGCAGTGGTTGCCCCAGTCAGCCATTGCAGTCGTCGCATCCGGTTCCCCTTCCGAAAATATTTTGGCGCATTCGAGATACATTTCGCGAGTTCGTGAGTCTTAACCGTTAAAGAGAAGTTCAGGGAATCTTAAGGTATTGTTGAAATTCTGCTGTTTTCGAGATGTGTTGCTTACGAGCAAGACGAACCTCTGCTCTGAATCCTTTCGCCGTATCGCGTATGGCCATTACTGAGACGAAAAACCTGGATTGCATGAGAGTTGGCTCCCACGGATACCGGTCACTCGAGTCGCAAGCAAATCAACGGCTCATCTAATCATCGCAACAGCAACAAGCGGAGGATTTTTTTAATGAATTCAGTAGGCCGATTCCGGCAGATGCTTTTGAAGAACGATTTTATCGTTGCTCCGGGCGCATTTGATTGCCTTTCCGCCAAGCCTGCGGAGTTGGCCGGCTTTCCCGCCATTTATATGACGGGCATGGGAACCTCCGCGAGCCGCCTGGGTTTGCCGGACTACGGTTTGGCGACCATGTCTGAGATGGTGGCCAATGCTTCTGCGATGGCTGCGACGGTGAAAATTCCGATTATTGCCGATGCCGACACGGGGTATGGGAACGAACTCAACATGACGCGGACCGTCCATGAATATGAGCGGCATGGGGCGGCGGGAATTCATATTGAAGATCAGGTGTTTCCAAAGAAATGCGGCCATCTGGACAAGAAACAGGTGATTCCGCGACAGGAATTTGTCAGCAAGATTCGCGCCGCCGTGGGCGCGCGGGACAGTTTGGACTTTATTATTATTGCGCGTACGGACTGCAACTCTGTGCTGGGATTTGACGAAGCGATTGCGCGCGCGAATGCCGGTCTCGATGCAGGCGCGGATCTCGCCCTGGTCGAGGCGCCCGAGTCGATTGCGCAGATTGAAAAAGTTCCACAGTTGGTGCAGGGGCCGTGCGTTTTGAACATGCTGCTGGGTGGGAAAAGCCCAGTGCTGTCGCTGGATGATGTCAGGGGCCTGGGATATCGGATGGTCCTGCTTTCAGATATATTGCTGTGCGCCGCCATTCATGCGTACGATTCTGCGCTGGCCACCGTTCGGACTTCGTCCGATCCACTGCGTTTTCCAAATACTTTGGCTGTCAAAGAAATTTTTCAGCGGTTGGGCGCGGAGAAGTGGGACAAATTACGGGTAGAGCAGGAGCAGGTCAGCGCGTAGCGGTGGGTGCAAATCGGCGCTGACAGGAACAGGGCGCAGCCGCTAGTCCGGGTTTTCCGCGCGATGATGGCGACCAGTCTCGATAACCGGGCTGGTGGTGCTGGTCAACTCCAGCAGGCTGCCGACGAAGGCGAACAGCATCAGGTGACAGGTGACGGCGCCGCACATGTCGAGCAGCACATCGAAGGGCGATCCAGTGCGCTTGGGCAGAAAACTCTGGTGAAACTCATCGGCGCTGGAAACTGCCAGAGTGGACAGCAGTGCGACGGCCGCAGCGCGCAGGGAAGCCGTCACTGCTGAGTAGGCGCGGCTCAAACGAAACGTCATGCGCCAGGCGCGGAAAAAGACCACGCTGACAAAGCCGTAGCCGAAGAAGTGCCCCGTTTTGCGAATGTCGTAGAGGAGCTTCACCCAAACAGCATTGGCGACGGGGCCAAAAATATTCTGAAACCAAGGACGAAAAACGCTGCTGGTATTGTCAGCGGAAAAAGTGTCAGAGGACGAGATTGCGATCATCGCCACACAGATGGCTGCGGGAATCCAGGCGCTCAGCAGCGCTCGCCGCGGCGAGCGGCGATCATTCAACATGGTAGTTGGGTGCTTCGCGGGTGATGATGACGTCGTGTACATGGCTTTCGCGCAGGCCGGCGTTGGAGATGCGAATGAAGCGGGCATTCTTTTGCAACTCATCGATGGTGCCGCAACCCAGGTATCCCATCCCGGAGCGCAGGCCGCCGACCAACTGATAGACCATAGCTTCCAGAGGGCCGCGATACGGCACTCGACCTTCGATGCCTTCGGGGACAAATTTACCCAGCCGGTTTTGCGCGCTGCCTTCGCGCGAGACGACGGAAGCGGCCATCGCCTCTTCGTGCTCGCCGAGATCGCGCGAGCTTTGGAAGTAGCGCTCGCCGGAACCCTGCGACATGGCGGAGATGGAGCCCATGCCGCGATAGGTTTTGAAGGAGCGACCCTGAAACAGAATTGTCTCGCCCGGGCTTTCATCGACACCGGCGAAAAGAGATCCGATCATAACCGTGCTGGCGCCGGCGGCAATGGCTTTTGTTACGTCGCCGGAATACTTGACGCCTCCATCCGCGATGACGGGGATATTGAGCGGTCCTGCGGCTCGATACGCTTCAGAGATTGCCGTGATCTGAGGCATGCCCGCGCCGGTCACCATGCGCGTGGTGCAAATGGATCCAGGGCCGATGCCGACTTTAATGGCATCCGCACCCGCGTCGATCAATGCTTTTGCGCCTTCATAGGTAGCGATGTTGCCGGCCATCAGGTCAATGTCGGGAAAGTTTTTCTTGATCAGCTTGATGGCGTCCAGCACGCGTGAGGAGTGTCCGTGGGCGGAGTCGATGGCCAACGCGTCAACACGGTTGCGAATCATTTCACTGGCACGCTCCAGGAAATCTCCCGTCGCTCCAATGGCCGCGGCTACGCGGAGGCGACCTTGCGAATCTTTCGCGGCGTTGGGATACTTCAGTTTTTTCTGGATGTCCTTGACGGTGATCAGGCCCTTCAATTCGTACTGATCGTTGACCACCAGCAGCTTTTCAATGCGATGCTTGTGGAGGATTTGTTCCGCTTCCTGCAGGGTTGTGCCGACGGCGACCGTGACCAGATTCTCTTTCGTCATGACCTCGCCGACAGGAATGTCGGTGCGGGTTTCAAAGCGCAGATCGCGATTGGTCAGAATGCCGACGAGTTTTCTATTCTTGGTGACCGGTACGCCGGAGATCTTGTAGCGGCGCATGACTTCCAGCGCTTCGGAGATCAGCTGTTCGGGCGAGATCGTTACCGGATCGACGATCATGCCGCTTTCGGAGCGCTTTACCTTGTCGATTTCCGCGGCCTGCTGTTCGATGGAGAGATTGCGATGGACTACACCGATGCCGCCCTGCTGGGCCATGGCGATGGCCAGGCGAGACTCCGTCACAGTGTCCATGGCAGCGCTGAGCAGAGGAATATTCAGGGTGATGTTGCGGGTGACCTGGGTCTGCGTGCCCACCTGGGTCGGCACCACTTCACTGTAGGCAGGGACAAGCAGAACGTCGTCGAATGTGAGGGCTTCTGGAACTGGGAGTTCGATCATAAGGCACGGGCCGGGATGGGAAGGCGGCTTGAGCGGATTCGATTCCGCTTGGGAGAATGGTCAGTCGGAGGTTGCATACCTGATTGTAATGTTCCCGGTATCGCAGGGCAACCGAGGGAGAGGGCAGAAGTCAAAGGTGCCAACTGGTCATGGATGCTCCAAAACTGCGTGCCGGTGACAGAAAATAGCGGACTTCACCTGAACGCTCGATATTCGGTCGCCGATTCGCAGAGTTTGTCCGATATACTCGAGCGATGAAGTTGGGCACAGCATCCTCTTCGAGGCGGAGATTCCTGCGTCTCGCGGGCATGTCCTCCCTTCCGGTCTTCGGATTCATGCGCGGTGCCTTGCGAGCCGAAGGGCAGGACAAGACTGATTTTCCCGAAGGCTTCGACGCGGTCGAGGCAGCACCGCAGAGCCATACCGTATTGTTTGAGAACTCAATCGTGCGAGTGCTGCAGGTAGTCGTTGCCCCCGGCACTCGAGAGCCGATGCATCATCATCGCTGGCCGAGCATTTTTCTCAACTGGGACATTGGCGGTCGGAGCGGACATATCAGGATCTATCACGCTGATGGGAGCATCCACGACGTTCCCAGCCGGGAAACGCCGATCCATCCCGGTTTCTGGCGCGTCACCTGGATGAAGCCGGAACCGATGCATTCGATCGAAAACCTGGAATCGCCGGATAGCTCAGTGACCCTCCCCCAAAGACCCCCAACCGTTCGGGTAGAGTTCAAGTACACCGCATAACGGCTACTTCCGGTTGCAGCGACCTCCGAATCCATCCGATCCAGCTCCGGGATATTTAGTCGGTGCAACCGGTTTGAAATCCCTTGGAAACGGGCGTATCCTAGGAAAGCAGACAGAGTTTGTCCTGAATTTGTCCTAAGTTTGTCGCCGGCAGCCTGTGGCGTGTGGGCCGGGGCGGGAGAAATGAGTGGGCGCGAGCCCACTTTTTATTTGCTCTGGAGTCTTCGGGAACAACGACCGCTGCGTACGATTCCATGGCCCTCGATCTGGAGAAAATTCGTGCTTTGGCGGACCGTGTTGCCGCGTCCCACGGGCTGAGTATCGTGGATGTGGAGTATGCGGGTAATCCCAAGCATCGTGCCTTGCGCATCTATATAGAGAAGGACGCTGCCAGCCGGGCGAAGCTAGCCGAGGAGAATCTGGCGAAGGATGGCGAATTAAAGTTGCCCGAGCACGTATCGGTCGACCAGTTAGCCGGCATCAAAGTGGAAGATTGTCAGGTCTTCAGCGACGATTTTGGGACCGTGCTGGATGTGGAAGAACTGGTTCCCGGCGCGGAATACACGCTGGAAGTCTCGTCGCCCGGCCTGGACCGCAAATTGCACGGTCGCGAGGATTATGTGAGGTTCGCGGGAAGTTTGGCCAAGCTGAGAACGATTGAGCCGGTGCAGGGCAATTCCCATTGGCAGGGGCGCATTACGAACGTGACGAACGATACGCTGGACCTGGATGTGAGCACGCCGCAGCGGGTAAAGAAGCGAAAGAACAAGACAGAAGCGGTGGCGGACGAGAAGGTTACGATCGCATTCTCGAACATTTTGAAGGCGAACCTGGTTCCTGAAATTTAGACCGGATTTTCACCGTTCGTGTGATGCGAATATCGTTCTATCCCACCCTAGCTACGCTAGGATGGGGCACCCGTGACCTTGCACTATCGGTGAAAGTACCCTAGTTGTATACATCATTTACCGCCAGATAAGGCTGAGACGAACTATGGCAAGTGCACTCTACGAAACGATTGAAGTATTGAGCCGGGACAAAGGCATCGATCCGCAGATTGTGGTGAACGCGGTGGAAGATGCGATTGCCCTGGCGACGCGTAAGTATTACAAGACGCTGGAAAACATGCGTGGCGAACTCGACCGCGAGACGGGCGAGATTCGCGCCTATGCCTACAAGACGGTGGTGGAGTCGCCGGAGCTTGTGGAAGATCCACTGAACCAGATCAATCTGGAAGAGGCGCGCGGCATTGCGCCGGAAGTGGAAGTGGGCGGGGAACTGCGTTACTACAAGCCGACTGACGTGCTGGGCCGCATCGCGGCGCAGATGGCCAAGCAGATCATCTTCCAGAAGGTGCGCGAGGCCGAGCGGGATACGGTGTTTAACGAGTACGCGCATCGCGTGGGCGAAGTCTTGAACGCCACCGTCAAGCGGATCGAGGGTCAGGACGTGATCTTCGACATCGGCAAAGCGGAAGCGCGGATGCCAAAGCGCGAGCAGTCGCGCCTGGAACAATTTGCAGTAGGCGAACGCGTACGCGTGGTTTTGCTGCGCGTCGATCGCAACGCCCGCGGGCCGCAGGTGGTTGTCTCTCGTGCGGCGAAGGAGCTGGTGCAAAACCTGTTCCAAAGCGAAGTGCCGGAAATTTACGACAGCACAGTGGAGATTCGCGCGATTGCTCGTGAAGCCGGCGAGCGCACCAAGATCGCCGTAGTTTCTCGGGACAAGGATGTCGATCCGGTGGGCGCCTGCGTCGGCATGAAGGGCATGCGCGTGCAGTCGATCATTCGCGAATTGCGCGGCGAAAAGATTGACATCATCGAGTTCAGTGAAGAAATCACGACATTTGCCGAGAAAGCGCTGCAGCCGGCCAAGGTGAGTCGCGTCAGCATCATCGACCTGGCGGACAAGCAGATTGAAGTGATCGTTGACGACACGCAGTTGTCGCTGGCGATTGGCAAGAAAGGCCAGAATGTTCGCCTGGCGGCAAAGTTGCTGGGCTGGAAGATCGACATCAAGAGCGAGGAAGAAAAGCGCCAGGAAGTCGAGCAGCAAATGCAGGCCATGGCTGGCCCTGTGACCACGCCGATCGAGCAGGTGACGGAGCTGGGCGAGGGCACCATCCAGAAACTGATCGCTGCCGGAATTACCACTGTCGAAGGGTTGGCGGATATGACTCCGGAAGAGTTGGAAGAAGTTCCGGGCATCGGCGAGAAGACGCTGGAAAAGATTGGTACGGCGGTGCGGCATTATTTCGCGCAACTGGATGCGGCCGCAGATACGGATGCCGGCCCGCTGGGAACCGAGTCGTCGGAAGCGGAAGACACCAATGAGGCGGCGCTCGACCGGCAGGCAGGTGCTGGGGCGGACCTCGAAGCTTCCGAAGCCGAGGAATCGGAAGTATCCGAGGAAATTGCCGAGCTGGAACCCGGTGAAGTTCCCACGTTGGACCTGGTCGACGAGATGAATCTGGCTGAATCCGGGGAGATCTCGGAGATCGCTGACGCAGCAGGCGAAGGGGATTCTCAAAGCCTGGTGAAGAACTTTCTGGAGGACGCTACGGCGACGGATAACGATGACCAGCCGGTTTCGGTAGACGCGCCGGACGCCAGTGAACCGGTCTTAGACACTTGGGAAGAGAAGGAAAAACCCTGATTCAGGCCCTGGAAGAGGCTGACAGCACGAAAATTAGCAATTTCGATGCGATTTTCAGGGGATAATGAGAGTAGATGCGCACCTGACTGCAGATCACGAGGCACCATATGAGCAGCTAACAGTTTCGGAAAAGGCGAAAGAGACGGATGAGTAAAGTTCGGATTAACGATTTAGCACGAGAGCTGGAAGTCAAGAGCAGGGTGATTCTCGACATTCTCCCAGAGGTGGGAGTTACAGAGAAGAAAACGCACTCCAGTTCGGTTGAGGAAGACGAGGCCAGGCGTGTGCGCGCCGCCTTAGGCCGTGGGGGAAAGTCCGCGTCCAGTGCGCCTGCGAAGTCCGCAGCCGTCGAGCAAAAGCCGAAGATTGATTTGTCCCACATTTCCCGGCCGGGAGATGTTCTGCGCGCCATTCAGCAGCAGAAAGACCAGCGTGAATCGCAGGGAACGCATCGTGGTGTGACTGCTGCGCCGCCGCGCCCCACTGTGACTGCCGCTGCAGCTGGAGCTACGAAACCGACCGTTTCTGCGCCCGCCGTAGGTTCTTCGGTGGCCGTGCCTTCAGGCAACAAGCCCGCATCCGTCGGAACACCAGCCAGCGCGGCACCTGTCGCTTCTGTCGCCGCGGGTGCTGCCGCCGGCTCAAAGCCCGTGCCCCGGAAAATTGTTCCTTTGCCGCGCCAGGCGCCACAGATTGTGTCCACCACGCCAACGCCAACTCCGGCCATTGCATCTCGCGCGCCGCAGGGTCCGGTGATTGTGAAGCCGCCATCGTCGGGATTAGCAGGTGCATCCACGGTTGTCGCTGTGCCGGCGAAGAGCACTCTGCACGAGGCGAAACCGGCAACTCCGGCGGCCTCCAGCTTGACTCCCACAGTGCCGCGTGTGCCGCAAGCGCCGCCCGCGGCTGTTGCAGTGCCGCCCATGCCAGCAGCGACGGTCGAACAGCCGTTAGCTGCCAGTTCGACTCCTGCACCCGTGAGTTCAATGAGCCTAGAGCCGGTGGTCGCTTCCACCGCACCTGTAGCACCCGCTCTACCCGCCAAGCGCGTGATTATGCCGCAGACCGGGCCGCGGCCCATTTACACAGCACCCGCAGGGGCTGCCCAGACATTGGGCGGCATGCAGCGCGGCAAGCCGATTTTTGAGCGTCCCCGCCCACAAGGATCAGGTGCAGGGCCCGGCGGAGCACCGTACGGCTCGCGTCCCGCGTCAGGGCCTGGAATGGGGCCGGGCGGCGTTCGTCGCCCAATGCATCCGACACGCCAGCATCCCACGGGTGCGCCCGGATCGCGTCCTGGAGTAGCTGGACGCCCAGGTTTCGGAGCGCCTCGTCCGGGAATCGGCGTGGCACCTGGTATGGCGCCTCCGGCTGGTGTTGGAGATCGCCCATCGCGCGGCCACGCACAGCGGCGCGGCGGAAACAACCGCTACGAAAAGTCGAAGGAAGGTCCAATGAAGGGAATGGTTGCGCCGCGTCTGGGCGCAGCACAGATTCCTACGGGACCGGTTCCAATCACGCGCAATATCACCGTCACCGACGGCGTCAGCGTGAAAGACCTGGCTGAGAAGCTGGATCTGCGAGCAAAAGATCTGATCGCAACGCTGTTGCAGCGTGGCGTGTTTGTTACGGTGAATCAGTCGCTCGATACAGAGTTGATCAAGGAAGTGTCGCGGCAGTTCGGCGCTGAAGCCCAGGTCATCAGCTTTGAAGATGAAATGGCGAACGAGGCATTGGAGAACCTGCTGACGCAGGAGACGAACAATGAACTGGAAGTGACGCGTCCTCCGGTTGTGACCATCATGGGTCACGTCGATCACGGAAAGACCTCGCTTCTGGATGCGATTCGCGAAACTGAAGTGGCGGCAGGCGAAGCTGGCGGAATTACGCAGCACATCGGGGCCTACAAAGTTCGCATCAACAAAGAGGACTCTCCGGCATTTGGGCGCGAGATTGTTTTCCTCGATACCCCGGGTCACGAAGCGTTTACGCGCATGCGTGCGCGCGGCGCCAAGGTCACGGACATTGTGGTGATCGTGGTGGCTGCGGACGATGGCGTGATGCCGCAGACGCTGGAGGCGATCGATCATGCCAAGGCGGCGAATGTTCCGATCATTGTGGCGGTCAACAAAATTGACAAGCCGGATGCGCAGCCGGATCGCGTAAAACAGCAGCTTGGCGATCGTGGATTGGTGCCGGAATCGTGGGGCGGAAGCACGGTATTTGTCGATGTTTCCGCAAAGAAACGCATCAATCTGGATTTGTTACTGGAGATGATCTGCCTGGTCGCGGATGTCGGCAATCTGCGGGCATCGCCGGATCGCCCCGCATTGGGCACAGTGATCGAATCGAAGCTGGATCGTGGTCGCGGCGCGGTATCTACTGTGCTGATCCAGAACGGTACTTTGCGGCTGGGCGATACGTTTGTGGTTGGAAATACATTCGGCAAGGTTCGCGCCATGTTCGACGATCGCGGTCGCCCGCTGGCTGAAGCGACACCATCGACGCCAGTTGAAATTCTTGGGCTGGAAAGCATTCCTGATGCTGGGGACGTGTTCACCGTGGTTGCGGATCGCGACAAGGCCAAGAATGTTGCCCAGTACCGCAAGATGAAGGAACGCGAATCGCAACTGGCGAAGTCCTCGCGCGTTTCGCTTGAAGGTCTGGCGGAGCAGATCAAGCAGGCTGGGGTGAAGGATCTGCCGATCATCATCAAGGGCGACGTGCAGGGTTCGGTCGAGGTTTTGGCCGAGTCGCTGCCGCGACTTTCGACCGAAAAGGTACGCGTGAAGGTGATTCACTCTGGAGTGGGTGCGATCACCGAGAGCGATATTCTGCTGGCTTCTGCGTCAGATGCAATTGTCATCGGCTTCAACGTGCGGCCGGAGCGGAAAGCCGCCGAGCTGGCCACGCAAGAGGGCGTGGACATTCGACTGCATTCCATCATCTACGAATTGCAGGATGAGATGCGCAAGGCCATGCTGGGACTGCTGGAGGCGACGATCAAGGAGAATTACCTTGGCCGGGCCGAAGTGGCCAACGTCTTCAAAATTCCCAAGGTCGGCGCAGTGGCAGGCTGTCGCGTGACAGATGGCATGTTCAAGCGCGATTCGGAAGTTCGTGTGTTGCGCGATGACGTGCAGATCTACAAAGGGCGTCTGGCTTCACTTAAGCGCTTCAAGGATGACGTGAGCGAAGTTCGCAACGGCATGGAATGCGGCATCAGCATTCAGAACTTTAACGACATCAAGGTTGGAGATGTCATCGAAGCCTTCACGGCGGAGAAGATTGCAGCCAACATTGGCACGGCTCTGGTCGATACACCTGCCGCCCAGGCGTTGACACCCGCATAAAATTGAATGGATCGCGGCTGCAGAATTTGCTAAGCAGCCGCCTCCACTTTCTCGGTCGTTTGTTCCGCGTTCTTCACTCCAAGCATATTCAGGATTGGCGTTGTGATCATCGTGGTCACCAGTGCCATAACGACCAGCATGGTGAACAGCGTTGGCGTGAATGCGCCTACGTTATAGGCGATGTTCAATACGATTAATTCCACCAGCCCACGTGTGTTCAACAGAGCTCCCAGTGCGGCAGCGTCTTTCCATGTCTGCCCATTCCATCTGGCAGCCAGCGCGGCTCCGCCCATTTTTCCGAACACTGCGGCAATCAACACGATCCCGGCCCAGAACCAAACTTTGCCCCCGTTCAGCAGGTCAAGCCGCGTGCGCATGCCGGTCAGTGCGAAAAACAGTGGAAGCAGCAGGACGGACACCAGCATATCCAGCTTTGCACGAATCGCGGTTTGCCACCGCTCAACCCTGGGGAAACATATCCCCGCCATAAATGCCCCAAACAGCGGGTGGACGCCAATGGCTTCCGTCGCAGCCGCGGAAATTAGAGTGATGGCCACGACTACACCCAGCATTTCGAGCGAAAGATCACTGGTTGCGCGCATACGCCTGACCAGCCAAGCTGCGAGGGGCCGGACAACGACGATCATCAACACCAGATAAATGGCCAGACCGACCAATCGCAACGGCAACGAGGCCGAACCGCCGTCATGTCCGATCAGTGCGAGAGCGACCGCGAGCAGACTCCACGCCACAACATCGTCCACAGCCGCGCACAAGATCGCCGTTGTTCCCAGTGCCGTGCCTTGCATGTGGCGCTCCTCGAGGATGCGGGCCAGCACCGGGAATGCGGTGATGCTCATGGAGATGCCGAGAAAAAGAACAAACGGGATGCTGCCGATACCGTTCGGCGCAAATCGGATGCGCAAAGAGTGCGCCAGAATCGCTCCCATGGCGAACGGAAATACGATGCTCATTCCACTCGCCATCACGGCGGTGGCCCGCTGCTTGTAGAGCTGTTCGTAATCCAGTTCCATCCCGATGAGGAACAAAAACAAGATGAGGCCGACGGTACTCAGAATGTCAAAGGCATTGAAGGATGCAGGTGGGAACAATGCTGCCGACCAATGCGGGGTGAATCGACCAAACACGGACGGTCCGATCAGGATACCCCCAATGATTTCGCCGATGACGCGCGCCTGTCCTAACTTGCGAGCCAGCCATCCACAAAAAATGGTGACAAGCAGGACCACCGTCATCTGGACCAGCAGAAGAGTCATTGGACTTACTCCTTCTCGTAACAGAAATCAGATACGCGATACAAGGCGTGATTTGCAGGAGTTTCAGGTCAACAATGGGCGGCCGATCATGAAAGTCCGAAACTACAAACTGATAAGTGAGTTGAAGATTAGATTCTCAGATTCGTGACTGGTTGGCAACGCCCAGGAGGATTCGGGCGCAGCCCTCTCGAATGATAGAGTTGCATCCTGGGCAAAAATCGCGACGGACAGCTCCGTCATACTTCGCACCTGAGTCTTGGTTCGGAACAACATAAAGTCTGCGGCGTCTTTCCTGCCGTTGGGGCGTCTTTGGCTACGATCAGTGGAGCTAAAAACTTGTCGGAGTTAGGCTTTCTGGATCCTGCGGAGTTCAAAAAAATATGATCGATGAATCTCTCAGTTATTTTTCTGCATCGGAGGAGGTGTGGAGCAAGATCAGAACCTACCCAAAAGTAAACATACGCATGGCCGCCGTAACGTTGTTCTCGTCATTCTCGCCGTCGTTGTTGGACTTGTCATCGCTGGCCTGATTGCGGCTCAATATGCGATCCATCACGCAGAGCCCATGCTACGAGCGCGCGTTATTCAAACCCTTTCACAACGGTTTGACAGCCAGGTGGAGTTGGGGGAATTCGACGTCTCCGTCCTTCACGGATTGAACGTGGAAGGCAAGAATCTGAGTCTTCGTTCCAATCGCGATCCCAGTTTGCCGCCCCAAATACAAGTACGGCAGTTCAGTTTCCAGACCCCGTTGCTGGATATATTTCAGTCGTCGATGCACATCGGATTAGTGCAGCTGCATGGGCTGCAGATCATGATTCCGCCCAAGGGTCAGCGATCCGCGATGCCAAAATCGAAAAAGAGTCATGGCAAAATTTCGATTTTGATCGACAAGATTGTTTGCGACGAAACTACGCTGACAATTATGACCGACAAGCCCAACAAGGTTCCGCTGCAATTCCAGATTCACGCGCTGACGTTGACGCGGGTCGGCAGCAACAAGCCGATGCATTTTGTGGCGCAGTTGGTCAATCCCAAACCGTTAGGGGATATTGCGACCACCGGGAATTTCGGTCCATGGAATGCGGATGAACCCTCCGATACGCCAGTGAATGGTAGCTATTCCTTTACCCACGCGGATCTGAGCACGACCCATGGAATTGCCGGAATGCTCTCTTCTCAAGGCGAGTACTCCGGGCAACTGGATACGATCACCGTGGATGGAACCACGGACACGCCGGACTTCAGTGTCGATGTGAGCGGGAACAAAGTAGACCTGACCACGCAATTTCACGCCATTGTGAATGGCACGAACGGCAATACCTATCTGCAACCGGTGAAAGCCCATTTTCTGCACACTGATATCACGGCAACCGGGGATGTGGTGCGGGCGCAGAACCAGCCGGGTCATGACATTCGTCTCGATGTGACTGTCGACAAGGGTCGTATCGAAGACCTTTTGCAGTTGGGGGTGAAAACGGATCCTCCGGTCATGACGGGGAACGTGCAGCTCAAGACGAAGTTCCATTTGCCTCCGGGAACCCAACCGGTCAATCAGAAGCTGCAATTGAATGGAACATTCGCGGTGGCGAATATTGCATTCACCAATGACAAAATTCAAAAGAAGATGGATCAACTGAGCCTGCGCAGCCGTGGAAAGGCAGCCGAAGCGAAAGACATGGACAACGAAACCGGAGTGCAACTCCCCGGGCAACAAGACGTGCTAGCGAACATGCACGGGGTCTATGTGCTCGCAGACGGGAAGCTGAGACTGCCCCAGCTTGTGTGCACTGTGCCCGGCGCAGAGATTCGATTGGCGGGAGTCTATACGCTGGACGGCAGAGTGTTCGACTTTACGGGCCGCGCGCGCATGCAGGCTTCTGTTTCGAGTATCGTAGGCGGGTGGAAAGGGAAGTTGCTGACGCCGCTCGATCCGTTTTTCGCCAAGAAGGGCGCGGGTACAGATATTCCCATCAAGATCAGCGGAACCAGCGCCAACCCGCATTTTGGATTGAATTATTAGAGCGAACGTTCGCGATCCAATGCAGCCAATACTTCTTCCGGCTCCGGGCGGACGCGGAAGTCCGCGTGTGCCTGCGCGAAGGCGATGCTTCCATCCGAGCGGAGAAGATAGGTGGCCGGCAGCAAAAGGCGCCACGAAGGATCGTCGTTGATAAAGGGAATATTCACCAGGATGCTGCGGTAGTGCTTCTGGTGATATGCGGGAACGGAGTAGGCAATGCGGAAACGCTCCGCTATCAGCAACCCTGGATCGCTCAAGACTGGAAATGGGAACGGGTGTTGCTGCAGGAGCAGATCATTTTGATGAATGGTCTGCGGGGAGATGGCCACCAGAAGAGCACCGCGTTTGCGCAGTTCCGGATAGAGCTGATTCCAGGCTGTTAGTTCTGTCAGACAGTACGGGCACCAGCGTCCGCGGAAAAAGTTGATGACGACCGGGCCGAGCGCCAGCAGGTCGGCGGAATGCACCATGCGACCATTCGCATCGGGAAGAGAAAACTCCGGCGCCATACTGCCCACGGAAAGAATTTGCTGCTCAATGCCGGTCGAAAACAATTCTGCAACGGCATCTTCGCTGGGTTGCAAGCGCTCCGGTTGAACCAGACTCCGCGTCTGTTCGCTGATCTGATCGAGTTGGTCCTGGAGCGGAGACATTTGTTACCCTTAGCGGCCGGTGCGCATGTTGGCCAGCGAGCCCATGAGACGGCGTTGTACTGCGCCGCCCTTTCCCATCGATTTGAACATTTTGCGCATCTGCACATACTGTCGCAGCATTTGATTTACTTCCTGCACGCTGGTGCCAGAGCCACGCGCGATACGCTTGCGACGGCTGCCGGAGATGAGCTCGTGATTTTTTCTCTCCGCGGCCGTCATGGAGTTGATGATGGCTTCAATGCGGGTGAATTGCTTTTCATCCACATTGCCGGCGGCCTGCTGCATTCCCTGAAATGGCCCGACCGAGGGAAGCATCTTCATGATGCTCTGCAGCGAGCCCATTTTCTTGATCTGGCGCAGCTGCTCGCGAAAATCCTCGAGCGAAAAACCATCGCCGAGCAGCGCTTTCTTGGCCAATTCTTCTGACTTCTTTCGATCGAGATGCTCCTCCGCTTTCTCGATCAACGTCATGATGTCGCCCATCCCGAGGATGCGGCTGACGATACGGTCTGGATGAAATGGCTCGAATGCGTCCGGCTTTTCGCCCATGCCGATGAACTTGATGGGTTGGCCGGTGACATGGCGAATGGAAAGAGCGGCGCCGCCGCGCGCATCGCCATCCATCTTGGTCAGCACGATACCGGTCAGCGCAAGACGATCATGAAACTCCTTGGCCGAACGAACGGCGTCCTGGCCGGTCATAGCGTCGGCGACAAACAAAATCTCTTGCGGGTTCAGCAGCGACTTCAGCCGCTGCATTTCGTTCATCAAGCCTTCGTCGATATGCAGGCGCCCTGCCGTATCGACAATCATCACATCGCAACCGGAGATGATGGCTTCGCGGCGAGCTTCCTTGGCCAAGCGCTCGACTAGCGCCGGCCCTGCAGCCTCACCCTTCAGATCGCCCTCGTACAAGTTGGTACCAATGGTCTTGGCGACGATTTGGAGCTGCTCCCGCGCGGCAGGACGATAGACGTCAACCGATACCAGCAGCGGGCGATGCCCGCCCTTTTTCAGCCACGCAGCCAGCTTTCCGGAAGTCGTAGTCTTACCGGACCCTTGCAGGCCAGCCATCAAGATGACGGTGGGCGGCTGCGATGCAAATTTGAATCGAGCCGTATCGGTGCCCAGCATCGCGACCAATTCATCACGAACAATCTTGACCACTTGCTCTGTGGGAGAAAGGGCGGTCAGCACCTCCTGGCCCAGAGCCTTGGCGCGGATGTGCTCGATCAGTTCCTTGACGACGTTCAGGTTGACGTCGGCTTCGAGCAGCGCGATCCGTATCTCTTTGAGCGCCTCGCCGATATTTTCCTCGGTGATGGTGCCCTGGCCACGCAGGTTTTTAAAGGTGCGCTGAAGTTTTTCTGACAGGTTTTCAAACATAGGTCAAACCCTAGTGTACCAAGGCTACGGCGTGACTCTTAAGGGTAGATTCGATGTGGCAAGGCGGGGATGGGGATGGTGCGCTGCTGTGTTCGCAATCCTGGATAGCTGGCAAATCAGGAGGTAGCATTCAACCGCGTCTTGCTGTCCTCCTCGACGTGTCCACACGGCTGTTTGCCGGCGTCGACATGCAGTCGCTCGAAAATCAATTGCACCAACTTCTGCGGATGAATCGGTTTTAGCAGGACTTCAAAATCGCACCACGCTTTGCCGGCTTTCGCCAATAGGCCCGTGGTTGCAGCCTGTCCGGAGAACAATAAAATGGCGCAATCCGGAATGTCTTCCTTGATCGCGATCGCCAGGTCAATGCCGCTCATCCCAGGCATAACGACATCGGCAAGCAGCAGGTCGGGAGGAATGACGCGCGCGATTTCGAGAGCACCGAACCCGTCGTATGCCGTCATGGCAGCAATTCCATGCTGCGCAAGAATTGTTGTGAGTGTGTCCGCAATCACGACTTCATCATCGACGACCAAAACCACGGGATTTCTTGGATCCTTTTGCGCCGTAATACCTTGCGCGAGCAACTCGGCGAGCGGGACCGCTGCGAAATTTTCAGGTTGACTCACCTGGTCCTCCCCCGGGGGACACAACCATAGCAGGGTTTGACCCTATTTTCCACAATCGATAGCAAATGAGGGATTTAGCTATCGCTTAATTTTCTCGTGTTTCAGTATTGCGATTGTGTTAATTTATCGCTAGTCCGGCGTTACGTTAGCGCGACGTTAATGCCATGGGTCGAACTCCAGCGCATCATGATCGGGGAGATCTCTTCGATGAAATTTGAATCCGTACTGCAGACCAATGTGCCCAAAGGCCGCGATGGGAAGCACAAGCAGATTGTCGAAGTCTTGCTGCGGGACCTAAGCCAGCTTCGAGAGAACTCGGCCCTTAAAGTTCCTCTTTCTGTTCTCCCAGACTCGAAAGAGAATGTTCGTGCCGCGTTGAGCCGAGCCACCCGGCAAAGGGGCATCGACATTGCGACCTCCAGCGATAACGAGTTTCTATATGTCTGGAAGAACAGTCAACAGGGAGGCGGGCCCTTTTCCGATCAAACGTGAAGGCGCGGGGAAATTTCGTCCGAGGCGATTTCACCATCGCGGATATGGACGATGCGATGTGCGTAGCTGGCGATGTCCGGCTCGTGGGTCACCACGATAATGGTGTTCCCTTTGGCGTGGAGTTCATCCATCAGGGCCATGATTTCGGCGCCGGTCTTGGAATCGAGGTTGCCGGTCGGTTCATCGGCAAGAATGATCGAGGGATCGTTAACCAATGCCCTGGCGATGGCAACGCGTTGGCGCTGGCCGCCCGATAGCTCATTTGGCTTGTGGTACATGCGCTCGCCCAGATTGACGGCGATCAGAGCTGCCTTGGCACGCTCAATGCGCTCTTCCGCGGGGGTGCCGTTATAGATCAGCGGCAGCTCGACATTGTGTAGGGCCGTGGCACGCGCCAGCAAATTGAAAGTCTGAAACACAAAGCCGATTTCCTTATTGCGGATGCGCGCCAGTTCGTCGTCGTTCAGTTCGCTGACTTCGTGTCCGTTCAGCCAATAACTTCCTTGCGTGGGCGTATCCAGGCACCCAATCAGATTCATCAGCGTGGATTTGCCGGAGCCCGAAGGTCCCATGATGGCTACATACTCGTTGTGTCGAATGCGTAGATTGACGCCGCGCAGCGCATGCACTTGTTCGGCGCCCATGTTGTAGGTCTTCCAGAGATTGTCGACAACAATTACCTCATCCGGCTCCGGCTTTGCCGCCGCGGGCCGGTTCACCGGACTTGTTGAGGTCGACTCCGTCGAGGTCTCGAATGTCATGCACAATCTCCAGTCGTTAGAGCAAAGCCGCTGCTATCAAGCGTTCTGTTCGTCGAACATCGCGGCGCTTCGCTTCGCGCACAGACTCGATTGCGGCACTCCGATCCAGTCTCCCTGACGTTGGGCTGCGAAGCGATCGGCTGTTCCACGCTTTGTCTCCGATGCGTCGTCGAGGTTCAGGGTATCAGTTTCATTCGCCGCAGCCTATGTTGTCGGATTTGTCACTTCCGGAGTCGTATCGCGTTTCACGGTTGCGTCGTCTTTCAATATGCGCAGGACACGATAGGGTCCAATGACAATTTCGTCTCCGGGCTTTACGCCGCTGCTCACCTCAATATCAGAAGCTCCGGTGATGCCTGTCTTGACGGGAACGAAGACGGCGCGCAATTTACGCCCTACTTTTCTTAGGACAAAGACCCCCTGCACTGGCTGGGGTTTCGGGCCGGTGGCGAGACTCGCGTCTATTTTCTTGACGCCCTTTTTCTTCCCGGTATCGGGAACTTCCATGACCAGGGCTTGCAGCGGAATGGCGACTACATCATCTTTATGCGCTGTCGTGATTTTCGCCGTCGCAGACAGGCCCGGCCGCAACTCGGATGTCGGGTTATCCAGCGTGACCACCACTTTAAAGTCTTTTGCTTCTTCCGTACCGGTTGTGCTTTGGCTGGTGGAAACTCCGGTCGAACGCAGCAACGCCTGGTCCCCGACTTCAGTGACATGCCCCTTGAAGGTCTTGCCGGGGATGGCATCGACGGTGACATCGGCCGGCTGACCGATTTTGATGCCAGTGATGTCTGTCTCGTCCACCTTGACCTCGGCTGTCACCACCGACATGTTGGCGAGGGTCATCAGGGTACTGCCCTCTGTGTTCTGAATGCCGGGAACCACGGTTTCGCCCTCGCGGACAGGTTCGTTGGCCACAATGCCGTCAAACGGCGCAATGCTGACGGTCCGATCCAACTGGTCAGCATCGTTGCGCAGCATGGCGACGTTCGAGGTCAACTTGGCTTGTGCAGAAGCTGTGGTGGCGTATGCTTGCGTCAATGAAGCCTCATCTTGCGCCAGTGTGGCGACCGCGATGTCGTAGGCTGCCTTCTTGGCGTCGAAATCCTGCTTCGCGATCAACGCGGCTTTATACAACTCTTGCGCACGCTTGTAATCGAGTTCCTTCTGTTCCAGATCTGCCTTGGCGTGATCGACATTCGCCTTCGCCACTTGCTCAGCGGCGATATCGGCGGTGATATCCTTTTTCGAAGAATCGATGGTGGCTTTCTGTGCGTCGACGCTGGAAGATTGCGGGACACTTTCAATGGTCGCGACGACTTCTCCCTTGGTTACGTGATCGCCCTCTTTGGCATACAGGTGTGTAATGCGTCCCAGTATCTGGGCCCCCACATTCACAAAAACTTTGGGTCTGATTTCGCCGGTTCCGCTAACGATGCTGGAGAGATTTTCTCGCGTCACCTTGGCAGTCAGCACTTTCTGCGCATCGGCGTCGCTGCGATAAACGGTAAGAGCAACCAGCGCAGCACAGCCGATCAGGACTACGACCACAATGGCAATCATTTTTTTATTGATCTTCATTCGGCAATCTCTTCCATCATTGGTGGGATCACACAGAAGTTCACTGACATCTTCCGACGCGTCCTTTGTCTATATGTACGATGATGCGCTGATAAAGTTCCATTCTACGATTTCGGCCTGGGAATTGCGGTCCAAGACGAAGGCTGTCGCGTGCAAACTGTTGTTGCGGAATTGGCTCTGTCTATCGGTGAACCGGGAACGCTCTCCCGCTTGAAAGAGTCATATCAAAACCATACAATCAGAATACAGAAATTGAGGTTCAGACATGTCCCGGATACGCCTTATTATCGCCCTCGCATTCCTGGTTGCTTTCTGGGGATATCCGGCCAGCGAAGTATGTGCTCAAGCGGCCCAGGCGCAAGATACATCCCTGACTACTTCCGACGCGGCCACTCAGCAGCCCAATCCCTTGAAGAGAAAGCTGAGCGACAAGGAAATTCGCGAGCAGCAGAAGGAGTTGCGCCAGGAGTTAAAGGGTCCCTACAAGAAGTGGCTGGATCAGGACGTTCGGTGGATTATTACTGACCAGGAACGGAGTGCATTTCTGTCCCTTTCCAACGACGAGGAGCGGGACGCCTTTATTGAACAGTTCTGGCGCCGTCGCAATCCCGATCCCGAATCCCCGGATAACAGCTATCGGGAAGAAATTTATCGGCGCATTGCCTACGCCAACGAACACTATGCGGCGGGAAAGCCGGGCTGGATGACCGATCGCGGCCACATGTACATCGCCTGGGGCCCCCCGGACAGTACTGACTCGCATCCCTCCGGTGGACCGTACAACCGTCCCATGTCGGAAGGCGGCGGACAGACGGAAACGTATCCGTTCGAGGTATGGAACTATCGCCATCTAGATGGAGTGGGCGAAAACATCGATATTGAATTCGTCGACCCATGCATGTGCGGCGACTACCACATGACCATCAATCGCGCCGAAAAAGACGCGCTGCTGCATGTTCCTGGAGGCGGTCCCACCCTGGATGAAGAAATGGGCCGTTCCTCCAAAAAAGATCGCTTCAACGGGGGTCTTGAGCAGCTTGGCAAAGGGCCGATGTCTTCGATGGAAGGTTCAAAGGAATTTGATCGGTTGGAGCAATATGCCAAGTTGGAAGCGGCTCCCACCATCAAGTTCAAGGATCTTGACGAATTCATGACCAGCCACAAAGTGCTGACTGGACCGTTCTTCCCGTTTGATGTCAGGACGGATTTTGTGCGGGTGACCGACGACACCGTACTGGTGCCGATTACGCTGCAGATTCGCAATCGCGACATTACGTACAAAACCACGGACGGGGTTGCCAAGGGAGTTGTCAACGTCCTTGGTCGTGTCTCGACCATCACTGGGCGAATTGCACAGACCTTTGAAGAGACGGTGGAAGTCGACGAGCCGTCGGAATTGTTACCGAAGACGCTCAACAGCAAGTCGGTCTACTGGAAAGCCCTGCCGTTGCGTCCAGGACGCTATCGTCTGGATGTAGTGATCAAGGACGTGAACAATCCGGATCACATCGGCACCTACGCACGTTCATTCATCGTACCGGAGTATGACGACGACAAGCTTGCCGCATCCTCGTTGATTCTGGCCGACAAGATGCAGCAGGTTCCGGCCAAGGACATCGGTACCGGCCAATTCGTAATTGGAAACACCTTCATCCGTCCGCGCGTGAGTGCAACGTCGACTCAGCCCGTGAGCTTCAACCGGGACCAGAGCCTAGACTTCTGGATGCAGGTGTACAATTTGAAAATTAATCCAAAGACCAAGCAAAATGAGGCCACGGTTCATTACCAGGTGGTCAACCTTGGCACTCATAAAACCTTGTTTGAAACCACGGAGTCGGCCAATAAGCTGAATCCCAACTCCGACCAGGTGACACTGGAGAAATCCATGCCCCTGGCAAGTCTGCAACCAGGAAACTACGAAATCACCATAAGTGTGAATGATGGAGTATCGAAACAGCAACTGGCGCAATCCGCACCCTTTGAGGTCACGCAATAGAATGGTCTGCGTCTAAAACGCAGGCATATTTGATCTCGTGCGTGGAAGGTACGTTCCCCCAACGACCTAGCCGCGGCAGAGAGGGTAACCTCGAGTGAGTAGCTGAACGATCGGTGATTCGATCCGCGTCTCAATTCGTATTGGCAGCAATGTTGTCGTTAGCCGTTCCCGCGCTTGCCGCGGCACCGGCTAGCGTTAGCGGCGTTGTCCAGGATTCCAATCACGCCCCGTTAATGGGCGTCGTGGTCGAGTTGTTTAGTTCCGTCGAAGCCTTCCCTCTGCTGACCGCGTTTACCGATATTCATGGGCATTATCAATTCTCCGACCTGGCTCCCGGTCGCTACAGCATTCGCGTGTTGCAGGCATATGCACTGCCGGCACATCGGAAGAACATCCAGGTTGGGACCGGGACCCATGCCATCGTCAATCTGAGTTTGATGTCACTGATGGATGTATCGCAGTGGTTTCCAGCCGTTCCGCGCGGCGCGGATGAGTCGCCTGGCGATTGGAAGTGGCTGCTGCGCTCCGGAGTGAATCGCCCCATCCTGCGATGGATGGATCAGCCGAACGCGGATCAAGCGAATGAGCAGCCCACTGCGGATTCGCGAAAGATGCGGCGCTCGAACGGCGAGGAAGCTGACCGCGATGATACGGCGGATTATCCCGATGCCGCCCATCCGATTCGCGTTCGCGCCGCGTTGACGGCTGGCTCTTCACAGTTTGGCGAAGGAGGATTTCGCCAGGAGGCCTTCTTCCGCATGCGGGAGGGCAATTCCAGCGATGCCGTGGTCCATATGCAAACCTCAACCAGCGGTGCGGGGTTTGTTGCCGCCGGCATGGAAAGAAACCCGCTTCCCGGTGACACCACGCGAGCGGTGGCTTCCTTCCGCACGCTACCGGTGGACTTTGGAACCGGTCTGGGCCGACTGCAGATTTTTCAAGTACGCGGAGGCGAGGAACTAGCGCTGAGCGATGCTGTGGTGGCGCAATTTGGTGCTGAAACAGAAGCTGTGCAAGCCGGGCAAAACGCGACGGCGGCGTTGCCATTTATGGCGGTCCATGTGCAGGGAGCAGGAAATGAAGTCACGTACAGCCTGGCGACCGCAACAGATTTGCAAGGGTTGACGGATCTGGCTTCCTCCGGCGCAGTGCCTGCAATGGCAATGCAGGACGGCAATATTCGACTGACGCATTCGCTGCACCAGGAATTTTCAGTCCAGCGGAAAATGGCTGGCCTCCAATTCGAGGCGGCCTATTTTTATGACCATTTCGTCGACCCAATATTGAATGGCTACGGCGACGCCAGCGCTGCGGAATTTTCCTCTGGAGATGTTCTGCTGGATCCGGTCACAGGCGCGTTTCGTTCTGTCGGCCCCAACTATTCCGGTGGCGGATTCCGGGTTTTTGCGGCGCGACAGTTGAGGGGGAATCTTTGGACGGCTGTCGAATATGCCGAGGGCCCGGCCATCCAATTGCCGACCACAAGCTTCGCAGGACAAAACACCTTTGCCGATGCATTGTCGGATGTTGCGCCGACGCGCACCCAGTCGGTGCTGGTTAGTCTGCGTGGCCGGATCCGCGGAACGTCAGGCGCCAGCTGGAATGCTGGATATCGCTGGCAGCCGGAGCAAACTATCACTGCCGTCGATCCGTTCAATGCTGGAATGAACGCGCCGTATCTCAGTGTGATGCTGCGACAGCCATTGGGTTCAGGAAATTCCTCGCCGGATCGCCTGGAGTTGGAAGTTGTCATGCAGAATATTCTGGCGCAGGGCTATCGGCCGATTTATATCGTCGACGGGCAGACGTTATATTTTGCGCAGGCACCGCGCCTGGTGACCGGCGGCTTGGCATTTTCTTTTTAGACCGCAGGCAGGCTGAATAAAGCGCAGGGCGATTGTGATATTCTTGCGTTGATCACTATGCGATTTGGCCTTGTGGCCTCGATCGCCGCCGCACGATCACCCCTCCAGGACGCGTAGCTCAACTGGCAGAGCATTCGACTCTTAATCGACAGGTTGAAGGTTCAATTCCTTCCGCGTCCACCAATCTAAACCTATTCCCATCCAGCAGATGTCGACTTCGATCCGTTTGCTCCATTCGCATCATTTTTCAAAACCTGACCAAAAACCTGACCAAACTTTTTTCGCCGGTTCCGCTGATCGATGATTTCGCGCAGCGGTTCCAGTTCCTGATGTTGGTACGGCTCCATCGACTTGAGGTCGACATGGCCCATGGACTTGGCAACGGCGAAGGCGTTACGGCTCTTCTCCATCGTGTACGTGCCATAGGTGTGGCGTGCGGAATAAGGCACCAGTTTCTTGTCCAGTCCGGCTCGATCCCGAGCTGCCTGGAAGCCTTTAGCGATCGTCGTCAGATGGCCGGAGTGTGATCGAGAGGATGGAAAGACCCATCCTTCCTTCCGTTCCCCACACCACTGCCGCAGCATCGCTTTTACTCGCTCACTCATAGCTACAAAGCGCCGCGCTTTCTCGGTTTTGCCTTCAGGAATCCAAATGCGGTTCGCGTCCCAATGAAGGTTTTCAATCCGCATCGGGAATACCTCGTCCGGGCGCATTCCGCAATCCTGGAGAATGACCATAACTAGCCAAGCCTGTTCGCGCATTCGTCTGGTTCGACGGTGCTTGATTGGTTTAGCATAGGCTTGCTCCAAGTGATCCTCTGTCTGCTCATCGATCAATCTGTCTCGCCCAGAGGCTTCGGCCAGCGTGATCTTGGGCTTTTCGTGCAGCAACTTCCATTCCATCGCTTTGCTTTGCATCCGCTTGAGCGTTCGTAGCGCTTGGTTGGTATAGTGGCTACTGCAAGGAATCATCTCATTCTTATTTGCGTACTTGTTATCCGTGGTTTTTTTCGTTCGGTCGATGACAGGACGTCTGAAGACTATCGATTCTGCTATATCCTGTGTAATCTGATCGAGAGTCATACCTGCCAGTTTTGAGTAGCTCAACAGCCTCCAGCCATAGTGGTAATATCGCTTGCCGTTCAGGCTCAGGCGCTGATTGTTAGTTACCCATTCCAAAAAGCGCACCGAGAAGTCTCTCAGTATGGGTGGCTTCTTCCTCCGTACAGGACTTGCCCCTTCTTCTTGAAGGCGGCCAAGCACTATAGCTTCGACAACCGCAGCTGCGGTTCTCTTCGTTTGTTTCGTACTATTGCGGTATCGCGTCCCTTCAAAGTAGAACGAATACCACCAATAGCGACTATCTTGCGGTTGAAAAAGAGACAAGGTGTTCCTCCGTGAATGCCCGCACAGACGGAATACGCTCGCTCTGATGGATAAACTGCTCCACCTCAGCTTTATCATAGCGAACGCTCCGCCGCATTTTGTGCCATTTGGGTCCGACGCCACTACACCGCCACTGTCGTAAGGTGCCCTCTGGGATATCGAGCAGCGTGGATACTTCTCTTGTATTCATAAACTTCCGGGTGATCTCGATTGTGCGCATGTCTGAACTCCGTTCCCGAAGCGGTGGATGGCTCGCTCCTTACGCTTGGTGGAAAGCGTGCGAGATATGTGTAAAACAGGTCCGAAACTCAGTCAAATTGCATGACTCCTGGTGCAGAGTCAACCAAGTTTGCCGATTTGATTGCGGTCCTGAATTTGTGAGCAACTCCGTCTCGGAGGAATTAACGAGCGCTATTCCGCTTTTTCTCTGATGGATCGAGCCATGCCAGAGCGGATGCGGAAATGCTCGACGAGGTGTTTGAGAGACGATTCCTGGCTCTTGAAGAGAACCGCCGATCTCAGACGCATTCCAGGAGCGTAGCCAGTCAAGATGAAGCAACTCTCACTCGCCCGGTGAGCCAAATATCGAATGTACGGTGCGATGCCGCACCTGATGAAGTACGTGGGAAAGCTGGCCGGATAGAATGTTCGTCCGACGATTCCGCAACTGGAACTGTTCGCCATTGACCGCGCACTGATCTGCATGAGCGTCAAGTTCGCTGGGGTTGACCAAGGGCTCAAAGATGCGCAATATGTTTTTGAGCAAGCCTTCAAGGATCTCGCTCCATGCTGCGGGAAATACCGGATTCAGGGAGTCAATGCAAATGCGAAAAAACTTAATGATTGTTGTGGCGATGTTGGCCGTAGTTACGGGATGCCAGTCCAATCCTGCGCCTCCTTCCGTCAATGATGCCAAAGTGACTTGGAACAATATCAATAAACGGTCAGGGCTGGGAGGAGATATTGAACTTGTCGATCTGAAAAAGACGGACGGCCAAATGGCAGAGGTGAACGGGACCAAGGTCTACACGTTTTTTTATGAGGCGCGTGAAAAGCACCTGACCAAAATGGGAGATTGGAAGCCCGGTGATATCGAAACGGTTAAATCGAACTACGGATTTCAGAAGACCGAAAACGGCTGGCAAGGTCCCGACGGGACGCACTTTCCGAATTGAGCCATTTTTGACCGAATCCTGAGTCCGTCCTAATCTCACCCCGAGCTGATCCATTCAGCAACGGGGGACAGACAAGATGTTTGAGTCACCAGAACAGGCTCTCGCGGCTTTGAGCCGCGTCGGCTACTTTACCGACCAAAAGACGGCCACGACGGTCTATCTGGCCGGCAAGATCAACAAGCCGATCATGTTGGAGGGCCCGGCGGGCGCTGGGAAGACCGAACTGGCGCAGTCGGTGGCCCGTGCGGCTGGGGCGGAGCTTCTCCGTCTTCAGTGTTATCAGGGCATCAACGAAGAAAAGGCCATCGGCCAGTTCGATAAAAGCCTGCAGGAACTTTTCGTCCTGCTCAAGACCAAAGCCGAAAGTACGCACGACTGGGCTCAGATCCGTCAGGATGTAACCAGCCGGGCCTTCTTTCTTGCCGGACCCCTGCTCACCGCCATCGAGCAGGAAAAGCGCTGTGTCCTGCTGATCGATGAGATCGACAAAGTTGACTACGCGTTTGAGGCGCTTCTGCTGGAGCTGCTCTCGGCCTGGACCATCTCGATTCCGAAGATGGGAACCGTCAAGGCGACAACTGTGCCGTTTGTCTTCATGACGTCGAACCAGGAGCGACGTCTGGGAGACCCGCTTCGCCGCCGCAGTTTCTACCTGATCGTCGAGCACCCAACAGCTGAAAGGGAAGCGGCGATCGTCAAGAACAAGACGCCCACGGCGAACGCCGCCACGCACCGCTTCATCGCCGGGCTGGCCAAAGCTCTCCGTGGCTTCAATTTGGAAAAACCGCCCAGCATCTCGGAGATGAACGACGTCGCCCAGGCGATGCAGCTGCTCCGCATGGACGAGATCCTTGCCGTGCATAAAGACATCATGCTGCCGCTGATCGTGAAGACGGAAGGCGATCGCAAACGCATGCTGATGAAGCAAGCGTTCGAGGTGATCATTTACACAGCCAGGAAGAACGCCGATGCGATGGAAGCCCAGGAGGTCGCTGCCACGATCGCCGCCCTCGAGGTGACGACGTGAGGTGGGCCATCCTCTCAGCACTTTTCGTGTCGGTTGTTTTGGCGTACTCGGCTCTGCACGCACAGACGCTTCCCGAAAGCAAACACCCGGAAGCTCTCTACTACGCGAACGCGTATGCGGACCACTATCGAATACCGCGAGAGCTGGTCCACGCCATTATCGCGCAAGAGTCGGGATGGAACCAGAACGCGCGGTCGAATAAAGGCGCCATCGGCTTGATGCAGCTGATGCCGGCTACGGCGGCACGCCTCTCTGTGCGGAACCCGGCTTCGATTCAGGACAACATCGATGGGGGAGTTCGGTATCTGGCCGCACTCCGCGACCTGTTCCACGGAGATTATCGTATGGTGGTCGCGGCCTACTACTGCGGCGAGCACCACATCCTTGAGGGCGGGTTGCAGTACCGCAATCCAGAGGTCATCGCCTATGTTGTCTCGGTCGAAAAGCGGTACGAACGTAAGATGCAGCTTCATCACTCCAGCAATTAGAAAGGAACAACGCAATGAAGTATCGCAAACACAGCCTTATCGCAATCAGCATGGTATTGGCAGCGACGTCCGCATTCAGTCAGCAGATCGAAACTCACGCATCTGCCGATACCGCTGCCGGTGTACAGAATATCCAGCCGATCGTGTCGGATGTAACCGTCTCACAGGCAGCGGTAACCGATGTGCATCTCCGGCCGCTGTTCACGACCACTATCCGCTTGCCCGATATCGTCAGCTCGGTCGCCGTGGGAGCCCCCACGCTCTTCGAGGCCGAGCACTCGAATCAGGAGCCCAGGCTGGTGTACGTCAAGCCTTCCACGAAGGAGCCGTCAGAGAGCAATCTCATTATCACGATGCAGTCGGGGCAAACGATCGGCATGCGGTTAATTTCGGATGGAAGCTCCGCTGTCAACGCGCCGGTAGATTTCATCGTCGACTACAAGCCGCAGCAGAGCTTCTTCGTCGGCTCTACGGACGCTGTCGTAAAAGCGGCGCAGGAGAGTCGCCCGCCTGTCCGGCATGTGGATCCCATGGACACCGCTCTCGAAATTCAATACCGCGTGGCTACGCCTGCCTGGCAACAGGGAACCACTCTCGAAAGGAAATCGAATAAGGCCGACCCTTCCGAGATTGTCGGGGCATTGGGCGAGATTCGGGAATCCACTGGGAAGATGCTGGTCGCTTACTCAGTCAAGAACCGGAGTTCGCACTGGATCGAAGTTCTTCCTCCCCAGATCGAGGTCAGCAGTCCGGGAAACAGGAATGAAGTCAAGAAGAAAGACAAGAAGCACATCGTCGAGGCCGAACAGGTGCCTGTGGATGGCTTCAAGGTCAATGGACGCAAACTGGCTCCCGGCCAGCGGGCAGACGGCGTGGTCGCGTTCGAGCGTCCAGGATTCAAGCAGAGCCAGGAGAGGATTCTGCTCCAGCTAGCATCGGCGAACTCAGTCGATAAGCCATTGCTGCTGGCCGTTCCTTTCGTAGCGCCCGGCAATTAATTCAAACCATCTCTTGAAGGAGAACACCATGTCCACGTCCAATTCGCTCCCCAACCGGGAAGAAGAACTTGCTTCACCGCTGAAAGAAAACCATGCCAATCCCGCAGATGTCCCATCTTCCGAGAACCGTCCCTTTGTGATGACAAGCCGAGGTGGGGGAAGCGGCGGGAAGGACAAAACAACGAGGATGATGCTGGTGGCGGGGGCGATTCTCGTTCTCCTCATCGCCTTCTTCGGCCTTATCTCAAAGAAAGGCACAATGAAAAAGCTGGGCGGTGCGGACCGAACCGGGAAGCCAAACCTTGGCCGCATCATTTCGCCGAGTGCTCCCGGACAACTTATCCCTGCGGACAAGTTGGCGGCGCAGCCAAACTCAGACTCGGCAACACGCGCTTTGGACGCGCACGATATCGAGAAAACAAAGAGCCCGGCTGATATGAAACGGGGAATAGCGGGCACGAATGGGAAAAAAACGCTGGGAGATGTGTCGCAGTTCCAGCAGCCCAACACCGATGCCGAGCACCTCAAGAACTGGAGTCCGGAGCCTTATCCCGGTGCGGCCCAGGGCAACAATGAAAAGCAGACGCAGGTAGGGGGGCAGGAGGAAGCGCAGTATGCCAAGCCATCGCTGGTCTTCGTGGCGCACCAGACAAGTGGAACGGAGAAGGGAGGATTCCGGCTTCCTGCCGCAGTGGACAATTTCGGCCTTGAATCCGGATATCACGTCGCAGCCCGGCTGGAGTCGATGGCCAGTACCGCGCTCCACGCGCCGGTGACGGCAGTGATCGAGTACAACTACGAGCGCGATGGAAAACTGTTGATTCCAGCCGGCGCGCGGGCGATAGGCAAGATATCCGAGGCCGATGCTTCGGGCATTATGAACATCGTCTTCAATTCAATCGAAATGCCCGACGGTGAAACTCTCCCGATCTCAGCCATCGGAGCCACGACATCGCTCCAGGCGATCAAGGGTCGGGTGACCGGAAAGAACGCCGGCCGCAGCTTTGCGGTGCGATCTTTAGCGGGGCTTGGAGAAGCGGGAGCGATGCTGGTTGGGCAAGGCAATGTAAACGGGGCTGTGAGCGAATCCGATCTGATTCGTCAGCGTGGCGCCGAGAACATTGGAAGTAGCGCCGACTCCCAGGTCATGGGCCTGATGCTGACCCAACATATCGTGGTCAGTGTCCCAGCGGGAACCGAGATTTATCTGATCTTCACCAAGCCTCAGAAAGTCAGCCTGACTACCGCTCAGACCGTTTCCGTGGCGGAAAACACACAATAACCAATCACGATCCGATTCACAAACGGCCGGCTTCCGCCGGCCGTTTTCATTGGAGTGGACTTCGTTCGCCAATCCGTTCGGTGAGCATTGGAACATTGCTCGTTTGCGCGGACGGGTAAAAGCCCACACATTGCTCTTGTGCGCAGACAGGCAAAAGTACACACATTGCTCTTCTGCGCAGTTGGGTAAAAGTACACACATTGCCCGTTTGTGCGGACGAGTAAAAGTCCACACATTTGCCGCTTGGACAGAGCGGACGAAGGGCCACCTACTTGATTTCGCTATGTACTCTATGTTGCTTGTTCGTCCGATAGAGAGCGGCACTCAGGCAACGAGCTGGATTGCCCAATGAAAAATCGTTGGGATGGGAAGGTCGCGACGAAAACTGATGCTCTCTTCACACCTCTTCTTATAGAAGAATGCTGAAACTGGCCTAAATCGACTTTTTTCCTGGCTTCTGAAATTTGATCGAGTCCGCAATCGATCTTATGTTTCTCTCACGGCGGCAAACCCGCCGAGGAGGAAACAAAAATGCTCTCGTTTCTTTGTCGAACCCGGGCCGCCGTGAAGCGCGGAATCGGTCGCTACTCACGTCATCTGATGCTGGCGCTGTGTATCACCTTCGCGGGTGCCGCATGCCTAGCTCCTGCAGGATTATTCGCCCAGAACCTCGGCACTACCCCGGCTACGGGGCAGGCTGTCCAAGGTCAAACTGCGGCGCAGCCTGAAGGTGCATTTCTCAATGTCGTCAACTGGATTGGCAACGTCATCTGCCCGGTCGGTGCGGGTCTGGCCGTGGTCGGCACTGTCATCCAGTGGCGCAGCGGTCGCAGCTGGATGCCGACTGCCATGACGGCGGGCGGCCTGTTGGCTGTCTCCGGCATCACGCGCTTGATCGAGTACTTCATCCAGAACGGCCAGGCGGTTGCTTGAACCATGACGCCGCCACTGATCTTCCAGGCACTCCTCGGACTCCTGATTACGCTGGCTATTCCGGCCTCACTCGCAGCATTTGTGATGGCTGGGATGAAACTGCGCAATGAGGGAGGAGTGAACTATATGGCCAGTGGCGGTTTCCTGAAATGGTTGTTCTGGGGTGCGCTGCTCCTCACGATTCCTGGAGTGAGCGCATGGCTGGTGCAGGAGACGGTTCCCGGAGCGACCCAACTCGTCATGGGCGGGACCTCAACGCCCTATACCAACGGCATCAATAAGGTGGCTGGCGATTTTGTGGATGACGTTCTGATTTCTCATATCGTCCCAGTTCTCGCCGCCGCTCTGGTCTTCAAGGCACTCCTTGACCAATCCCAGGGAACCAGCCCGGTGGGATCGATCGTCACGGCGATGTTTCTTCTCGGCGTACAGGGTATTTACAAGCTCGCCACCGGCAGCTGGATGACCAGCGGAGCCTACAGCACGACCGACCTGCTGATGAATGCCTTTAACTACGCGGCAGGAACGATCAGCCCGATCGTAGGGGGACTTGCCATCTCGGCCGGAATCCTGGCCTTTGTCCAACATAAGCAATGGAAAAGCTTTGTTGCGACCGGAATTGGATTTTTGTGTGTGACCGGGTTATGGGCCCTGGTCAAGAGTTGGACCGGAGTAACGATTGGGTGACGATATGAATCAGCGCATGCGGGGTTTTTACGAGAGCAGTGTTCGCGGGGTATTGATCTTCCTTTCTATCTTCGTGGCACTGTTGATATTCCAATTCGCAGCAGCCAGCGCGACCATCACTCAAAAAGGCTCCTGGGAAAGTTGTGAGCCGGGTTTTCACTGCGGCTGGACTGTCGCATTCCAGAGCCCGTTCGGCGGACTTTTCCAAATCGAGGACTGGATATGAACGTCCAGAAATTAGCCGGTGGGAGCATACGGGTCCTGTTAATCAGTGGGAGCGTTTTTGCCCTGATGCTGGTCATGTCGGTCGTATTACGGAGTCCGGTACGCAGGACCACCCTTGCGGAACTCTTCATCCTGGGAGCGGCGATCGCCATCCTTCTCGCCTGCGCGTGGGTCCTTCGCAAATTCTGGATGCTAAGCGGTACGCTGGCGACCATGCTGGTCGCGAAAAAGTCGCCATCCGCCTCCCAAACGGTATCAAGCGAGCGTAAGGAAGAGGGACGCGCGTGAACTCCGGCTCGTTCGACCAGGGGCTGTTGAACATGACCAACTGGGTGGGCAACGGCATCATGCCGCTGCTGGCGGCACTGATGGTCGCCCTTGGGATTTACAAGTTCTCGCGAGGAGGAGACTTCGAACGCTATATATGGGGCGCGCTCGGTTCGCTTTCCGTGTCGGGATTGTTACGGCTCGCGGAAGTATTCGCAAGGCAAGGTGCCGGATCGAACCAGATGTTTGAGGCCCTCCTCACCTTGGCGGACTGGGTCTGCAATGTCATTCTTCCCGTTTACGCGGGGCTCGAGATTGTGCGTGCGGTGCTTGGAGTGAGCGGAGTCGGCGCACGCCTCAATATAGGAGACGACTGGATGCGGCATGTCGTCGTCGCCTTCGCGGCGCTTTGTTGCTCCGGGCTGCTCCGGCTGCTTGAGCACTTCGTCGCCGCGGGAACCAGCGGGGTGGCTTGATGGCGCTGCGAGTCAGTCCGGTTTCGCGCAATCTTGCTTTGAAGGTCACGTTCATGTTCCTCGAAATCGAGGACATGCTGGCCCTGGGATTTGCCTGCGCGGTGGCGATGATCGCCGGACAGTTCCTGTTCTCCGATCGATATGTGTTCTCGATACCGATGAACTGGTTTCTCGTGCTCGTCGTGCTGGGGCTCGGGGTGCCCGGACTGACGCTCTTCAAATATGGAAAGCCGAGGAAGTATCTGGCGGACCTTCTGGCCTGGTACGGCAAACCCCATAGCTACTGCGCGCTTGCCAGAGACACGCAGCTGACCACCGATTATCTGAAGGAGAACCCGTAATGCCGAAGACCCGAGAAGCACATAGACGATCTCTCCAAGATCCAGCACTCTGCGAATTGCTGCCCATCCGCGATTTTCTCGACAACGTGATGGTCCGCACCGATGGAAGTTACGTGGCCGGCTTTCGCATGGCCGGAACGCTGACCTATTTCGCCGATGACGATGGACGCAACGAGACCAAGGAGCTGGTGGAGTCTCTTCTCCGAACCGTTCCGGAGCAGAGTATGAGACTCCAGTTCCGGTACGAGGTGGTGGAGGGATTGAATGGTCTTCTCGCCCGGTACGAGGACCATCGCCGCACCGAGCAAACGGAGGCGCTGGTGCTGGAGCAGCATCGGGTGCGGCAATGGCGGGAAAAGGAATCTCAGGGTGAGTATCTAACGCGGATTGCAGCGGTGTACCTCATATGGGATCCGGAGAAGCATCGCCGCCTGATGGCTGCGGCGGGCGGGCAGATCAAGAAAGATGGCGAGAAGAAGCCCGGATTCACTCTCTCCATGCGCAAGTGCATTGAACGTTCGAAGAAGGAGCATGCCGACGCTCTGGCGAAGTTCGAGTCGATCGTCAACGGGATTGAGTCATCACTCAAAAGAGCGGCGATGGGACCGGAGCGAATGACGCATCATGAACTTTTTCTTGAGATCAAACGCTCTCTCAGCCCCAATGCGGCGGACACGGCGCCACTGAGGGACAGCGATCTCACCGAGCGGTATGTGTCGGCCCGCGAGCAGGCCGCGACTGTCTCCATTCTCGGAGATGCCGAGAACTACATCAACATCGACGGCGTTCTCTGGAGCTTCGTCTCTCTCAAGACCCCGCCGGATGGGACCTATCCGGGAATCATCCGCAGTCTGCTGACGGTCGGCTTTCCGATTGTCATTTCCACGCAGGTGGCCGTTCCCGATCAACGGGCGGTGCTCAATAAATACAAGAAGCGGCTGAAAAAAATGCAGGCGGCGCAAATCGACTCGAAGGGCAATCAGAGGGTCGATATCGAAGCCCAGGTGGCCACTCAGGAACTGATGGACATTCAGACGGAGATCCTGGCCAGTTCCGTCAAGACGGCCAAGGTGAGCCTGACCATCGCCGTGCGCACCTCCCGATCGGCCTTTAGCAGCCGCGAGTATGAGAACGCGGAGCGGGAGTTGGCGAACCGTCGTCAGCAAATACTGCACATCGTTTCCCAGGCGAATGGCGCGAGGGCCTATGGCGAGTCGCTCGCGCAGAGACGGCTGTTGATCTCTTCCATGCCGGGAATGGCTGACGAAGATAGCCGCGATCACGATCTGCTGACGCCGCACGCGGCGGATCTGATTCCGGTCGAGATGCCGTGGGCGGGCACTCCGCGGTCTCCGCTGATGCTGTTTGAAACCCCCTACCGCCAGCTCATTCCATTCTCGCCGTTCGATGCCGGGCTTGAGAATGCGAATGCCATCGTGGCCGCCGCTTCCGGATCTGGCAAGAGCGTCGTAGTAGGCCGGATGCTGTTGACCTGCGGCCGACAGGATGTGCAGGTTTCGATCATCGAGCGGGGGGACTCCTATCTTCCCGCGGTCACGTACATGGGCGGCCAGATGATCTCGATGTCGCTCGACAGCAAGCAGACCATCAATCCCTTTGACCTCGAAGCGGGAGACCGCTTCCCGTCGAACGATCATCTCGCCTTCTTGAAGAACCTGACCCGTTTCATGATCGGGGACAGCGGGAACACGGACACGGACCTGCTGGACAATCTCCTTCTCACTGCCATTCGCAAGACCTATGACCGTGCTTCTATGCGGTCCGGAAACACCATTCCGACCTACAGCGATCTGAAGGACGAGCTCGAAAACTATCACGACGGAGACAAGAACGAGATCGTGAACCGTGAGGCGAGGCTGGCCGCCACGAAACTGCGCGCCTGGGTAGAGAACGGGATGTACGCGGAACTCTTCGACCGGCCGACGACGATCGATATGTCCGCGCCATGGCTCTATTTCAACATCGAGCAGCTCAAGGACGATCCCAAGCTGGAGACGGCGATGAGCCTGCTGATTGCCTATGCGACCAACAAGCGTGCCACGGGAAAGGGCAACAAGCGCTGCATCACTGTCCTCGATGAGTGCTGGGCATTGCTGCAATCGCCGAGCCTCGGTCCGGTGGTTGTGCAGCTCTTCCGAACTGCTCGTAAGCGCAATGCCTGTGTGTGGGGTCTTTCGCAGGCGGTTGAGGATTTCACTGGCACGCCCGATAGGCCCAACGAATTCGGAGGCGCCATTCTTACGACCACAGCCACCAAGCTGATTGGCCGGCAGAAAGGCAATATCGACGTGCTGCGGCAGTTCGTGCACCTCAATGAGACGGCGATTCACCGCGTCAAGCACCTGGGGATGACCGAAAAGGGCAAGAAGAGCGAGTTCCTGCTCGTGATCGGGGAGAAGTCGGAGACGACGCACAGCCTTTACATCGTCACGACGCCAATCGAGTATTGGCTTCTGACCACCTTCCCGAGAGAGAAATGGTACCGGCAGTACTGGCTCACCAAGCATTCGGACATCTCGGCGACCGACGCGTATGAGCGTCTTGCGGCCGCGTATCCGAATGGGCTGTCCGCGCTCGATGAGTTGCCGGAGGAGCGGTCCGGCGAAGTCATGAACGTCGCGCTGGGTCGTGGATACACGGTCGAGCCTGTGAGAGTCGAGATCGAAATCCATGGCACAGTTCTTCAGGAGGCATAGAGATGAGGCTCCCTGCAATATCACCAAAAAAGCTCTGGATCTCGGCAGCAGCGGCATCCGCGCTCCTGCTCTCCGTACCTCTATCGGGACAGGCATTCAGTTTCAACATTTTTAGCGTGATCGATTCGACAATCGGTGCGGATATCGGTGGCGCCCTTACGGCCATGACAAGCATTCAGAGCTCCCTGCGGCAGGACCAGCAGACGCTCCTGTTCCCCGTCGCCTTGATCAATCAGACTCATAACTACATCACGACGATCATGGGGAGCTATCGCGGTTGGATGTCCGGGGTGTTCACCTTGCCGGTGAACAGCGCCCAACTTCCGAGCAGTCAAAGTCTGGAGCATGTGTTCCTCGGCGGATCGAGTTCCTCTATCGGCAGCATGAATGGTCTCTACAACAATTCCTTTGGCACTCTGCCTGCTTCGACTGCTGCTCCCCAGGCCCATCGGCAAATGATGGACATGGATGATGCGTTGGCGAAGGATGCACTCGCGCAATCGGTCGCAGCCGATCAGGCGACCACGGGTCTGATCCAGATTGCGAACGAGATCGAGACGGAGAGCGCCACGACTGCACCCGGCACCGCGGATATGTTGTCGGCCACCGCAAGAGCCGCCGAACTCCAGAGCCTGGCCAGCCAGCACAAGCTTCTTGCGTCCATGTTGCGGGAAGAAGCCGCCAATCTGGCCCACTACAACGGAATGCGGAAGCAGACCGTACAGCAGACGCAGCAACTCAACAGCAACCTGCAAGGCACGATAACGCCCCAGTGATGGGCAGGAGTGAAGATATGGCGATCAAGCAAAATACCTGGAACTGGAAGAAGATGGCGCCTCGTGCGGGATGGTTCTGCGCGGCGGTCCTGTTTGCCAGCCTGGTTGTTCCCCAGCCGGCACACGCACAATTTGGTGCGGACATGGCCGTCATCCTGGCGGGACTCCAGAAGATCTCGAGCTTGCTGACCAGCAGCGTGGCATCGCCGTTGAAGCAGATCCAAACCGTGGAGCAGGATGAGCAGCAATTTCAACAGACTGTGATGTATCCACAGCAGGCAATCAATAGCGCCAAGGCGCTGTCGGCCAGCTTCACAGCGCCGATGCGGAACATGCAGTCGCTGATGAATCTGAAGTTTTCGAGCGCTACGATGCCGGCACCGCAGCAGCTCGAACAACAGATGCTCTCTGCGAACCCTAATAATGTCGGCGCGTTCGGAAGCAGTTACTCCCAGGTATATGGAACCCTACCGCTCCAGACGGCGGCTCCACAAAACGTTAGAAACACGATCGACATGACCGATGCGCAAGCCCAGGATGCCATGAAGAAAGCCATCGAACTCGATGCCCTGGCAACGCGTGAGCTTGAGGTTGCTCAATCCCTGAACCAGCAGATACAAACGGCCGCTCCAGGGACCGCGCCCATTCTCGAAGCGGAAGGTTCAGCCTGGGTCCTCCAAGGAAATGCCTATAGCCAGTCGGCGATGGCGGCTCTGCTTCGAGTGAGAAGCACGGAGCTTTCAAATGCCGGGAGCAACGTTAAAAACTCGACTGCCCAGACACAACAACTGAACCAGAATTTGCAAGGCATCCTTACACCGCGCTAATAGGACCTTTTATGCTTCCTGACGGTTCCATCTTCGAGTTCCAGACAATGATGCAGACCGTGCTGAATGGCATGGCGGGCAATATGATTCCGGCGATCCAGACGGTTTCATATGTCCTGATGGTCATTTGCCTTCTGCTGGGGATTTACGAGGCATACGCGAGAGGTGGCGACACCCGGCAGCTTGCCGCCACTGTGTTCAAGTACGTGGTCGTCGCCTTTGTCGTGGGGAATTGGACGACGTTCTTCACAGACCTGATGAACGGTTTTAATGGCATTGCCCAGTTCATCGACAACTCGTATGGAGCGGGCGACTTGATGGTGGATTGGGGTAAACAACTCTCATCGAATTGGAACAACAGCGGCTATACCTCCATCTGGAACATCATCACAAGCGGCGGAGCGGCCATCGTCAATTCACTGGAGATTATGCTTGCTTACCTTATTTTTCCACTCGCGGTCCAGATCTTCACCTTGATCTACATCTTCTGGGGGGCGGTTGTCTTTGCGGTAGGTCCGTTGGTTCTTGCCCTTGCGCCCAGCAGAATGGTGAATTCGGTCGCGAAGTTCTATATGCAGAATCTTGTCGTGTGGAACTGCTGGACGGTTGTTTACGCCATCTTTGCCTGCCTCATTACGGCGGTAAACGGCAAAAGTATGACCACAAGCCCGTTCTTTGCCAATAGCATCACCGGCGCGCAGACCCAGATCTGGATCGGATTGACCAGCATCATCTATTCGATCTGCATTTTGATCATCCCGCTGATTGCTTTCTTCGTGTTGAAGGCAGAGTTCGGTGGTGTCGCCGGCGCCCTGGGAGGGTTGGTCGCAACCGTCAATCAGGCAACGCGGCTGGCAAGCGTCGGAGCAGGGAAAGGCAGAGCTTCATCCGGGTCAAGTCAAGGCAACCAGGGGGGCATGGGCGGTGGCGCCTACCGAAATTTGAGCCGGCCGCCGGATGACACGCCTGCGCGCGCAACAACGGCGTGACCGTTTATTGCAGCAACCAACATTCACTTCAAATAGAGGAGGAATTGTGGCAAAAGAAAAGAAACAGGAACGGGAACCGAAGTTCTACGAGATGGATGGCGCTCTGCGCGCTTACTCCAATCGCTCGCTGGTCATTGCCGGCCTCATGGGATTGACCGCATTCGTTGCCACTGTAGGCTTTCTTTTTGTTCGGATGCAGCCGCCCACTGTGATCAAAGTGAACGGTTCGGGAGATGCCCAGGTCGTCAGCCCCTATGGCGTCCATCGAGGCATTCTGCCGGCTGTCTTTGCGGCAGCACAGAGCACTGGGCCGGATGAATATGAGAAGCAGGCATTCGTGAAGCAGTTTCTGGGACACTATCTCACCTACGATCCGCATACCCTCGGGCAGAACTGGGCCGACGCCTTGAACATGATGACCGGCAATCTTCGGCACGCGGCACTTCAGCAGCTTGAAAAGGACGACACCGTCGGCAACCTCGAAGACGAGCAGGCGATGTCCACCTTGAAATTGAGCCACCTTGAGCCAGTCAAGGAAGACCCGCTTACATACGAAGCCTTCGGCGTGCGGACGGTGCACCGGATGGTCAACGATCACGAAACCATCGACCAGCTCGTCGAGCAGTACCATCTCCGTCTGGTCAGCATGGAACGTTCCGCGGACAATCCCGATGGCCTGTTAGTAGGCGAGTACTGGTCAAAGCAAATCGAAGGAGAGCAGCGGGACGCGGTACTCGCAGGCACGCCGGGCTCCGCGACCGAGGATAGAGGAGGTAACACAAACCAATGAGTACAGCCATTGTCAGCAAACCGGCAGAGCTCCAGTCCATTGCCGGACCCAAACGCAAGGGACGCAAGTCTCACGAGAGCGAGGCGTCTACGACACGCTTCTTCATGGGAGATGCGGGGACAGACGGGATCTCACTCCAACGGGAGTTCAAGAGTGAGGTCGAAGCACAATTGGAGTCTTTGAAATTAAATCAGCCCTACCACGCCGTGGAATCGTGGAAGGCGGTCGCCGATTTAAGCAACGGAAGTATCGCTGTCGAGAAACGCGCTTTCAACAGCAAGACATGATCGCGGGCAGCGGACAAGTTCAGAAAAATCATCTCGTTTAGCTCTTGCTATCGGATCGATTTTCTGAGCCACCTTGCGGGCCTTACTCGCAAGGATTTGTCCCGCTGACCCGGCTGCTTTAAGCCTGGTTGGTCCCTTCAACAGGACGTGAAAGACCAGGCAAAGCCGGAGGAGCGGTCCTCTTCAAACGGTTTTGGTGGTCTCTCCGTGCCGTAACAACAAGCACGAAGGAGACTTGCTATGCACAGGATGGAAGGAAATCGAATCGTGATGTTGGACGTACAAAAGAACGGCAGCATTGTCGAGCGGATTCCCGCCGTAGGCCAGGATTCGACGACTGCGAACACGCTGCTCGGAACGATGTATCCCAACGCGAAAGTAGCGATCGTGAGCGTGCCGACAGAGGTCCTCGAAGATTTTGAGGAGGCCACGGTTGCACACACGCTTACCGGTGTTCGTCATAACGGCGTTCACTACAAGATGGTCGGAGCTTCCGGTTCGGCCAAGAATGGAAAGTATTACTTCTGCGATGCCGTTCACGAGCCCCTGCTCGCGAAACGCTTCGAAATGTGGCCTGAAGCTGCGATCACCTATTTCGGTATTCTCGTGTCCGCACTAAAAGTCGTGCGCGAGGAAGCCAACAAGACCGTGTTCGTTGTTCCCGACCTGAAGCTGGGTACGAACGATTGCCGGGGATGGATCAAAAGGAGCCTTTTCCTGAAGCTTGGTCTTCCGGAAGGCTACTTCTATCAATTCCGGCTCGCGTTTGAAAACACTCAGGCCAAGGGCAGCTTCAAGATAATGAGCGATGATGTGGCCGATGCGGTTGGTTGCGACATTATCGTTCCTGAAAGCTCGATCAAGCCCGGTCTCAAGAAACAGTCCGCAATCAAGACTTTCTTCGGATCGGATGTACGCGCTTTCCGTGGCCCGATACTCTTAGGCATTCGAGAGATCTCTCGGCCGCTTACGTTTGAATCGAGCTATACAGTGCTGCAGCACGCTCCTGTTGACGCAATCGCTACCGAGATTGTGCCGCAGGCACGTGAAAAGATCGATGCTCTCAAAGTTGCATGGAGGGAATGCAATCATCAGACAATTGTCGAGATGATTGGTTCCACCGTTCGTTCGGGCGATGTCCGTTCCGACGATTCCGAGGAAGAAGAGTTCCAGAGAATCATCGAAGCGACGCTGCTGGCGGACGGAAGTGGGGAGCTTACCAGGCACCCTTACATTCACCGTCAGCTCGATCGTCTGCTGGCACGCTGGGCTTACAAACTGATGACAGGAGGAGGCCTCGATCTACCTGCATTCGCGCTGGCAGACGATGGCGTTCTTTATCTCAACAACGGCAAGATCGTGTCCGCGGCGGATTGGATGCCTCGCGACAAGGCCATCACTTCGAGCACCTCAGAGCGGAGCCTGTGCGTTCGCTATCCAGTCCGCATGAAGGAGGATCTGCTGCCTATGGTCCACCTCGGTTCTGAGGAAACAGCCACCCTACTCGCCGAAAACCAAAATCTATCGATCGATGAGGCCCGGCGTATCGCAACCGAGCAGTTAATCCTGAGAGGCACCTATACCCTTCATTCCGAAACCGCCAAGCTGAACGGCGGCGACTTCGATTTCGACTGGGTATGCGCGATCGAGAGTGAACGCTTTCCGCTGTTCGTTGCGGACCGCTTCGCTATGACGAGTAAATACGAGGTCACCAAGACAAAGCACGATCGTTCCAAGTCTCCGTGGTTCAACCTCGAGTTCGTTGCCTTGAAGGCGCGGGGAAATCAGATCGGCGTCATTACCGACCTGATGAGCTCCTGCGTCGCTCGGGACCGTCAGGACCTGCTCTATGAGCTGGTTCCAGAACTGCAGAAGGAGATCGACTCTCTCAAGCACAATACTCGGGCAGATCGGTCGATGCTGCACACGATTCGGACCGAAGTTGGAGCCGCAACGTGGCTTTCTCTCAAGAATGCCAAGACCGTCTCTGAACTTCCGATGAGCCTCGAGATCCCGAAGACTGACCGCATCGGAAATCTCTACAACGTGCTTCGCAAGGATGTTGCGGATCTGTTGGAGAAGCCTTTTCCGGTAGAGCAGTTTCGGGGCCTGATCACCGGTGGGGACATCTCGGAAGAGATGTTTCAGGAAGCACGCATGGTGAACACCGTGTATGCAGCTGGACACGGCATCATTCAAAACAACTTCAACAAAGAGAAGAAAGCACTGGACGCAGCACGCGAGAGAGTCAAGATCGTTATTCAATCCGGCGATCAGAACTCGATCAGGCATATGAAGCGGGAACTCGCGAAAGCGAATGCCAGCTTCCGCCGTGCTGAGGAATCCACACGCGATCAGTCTCGCTCTCTCCAAACCATCATCGGGTATTGGGGCCAAGGTAAGACTGAAAACCGTGAGAGCTGGTGCGCTGCTCTTCACTCTATCGTTTCGCGGGGCAAGGGAATGGGATCCATTCTGTTCCACGCGTTTCCTCAAGAGTTGGTCAACGCCATTGCTGAACGGACCGGCGGCAAAAGAACGACGGTCAGGGTGAAGGACAAGGAGGGTGCCGTCATCATTCGGGACGGAAAATTCTTCTTCGTTCGCGGCACTCACAAGAGTTTCATCTTCCGGCTCGATCGGAAGACCGGATCTCTGGTGTACACCGAGCAGTAGTCAAATCCATCTCGCATGAGGTGGGTACAACCGAAACCCTTCCATATGGGGGAGATCTACCGACTTCACTGTCTGGTGACTTCCTCGAAAAGGAGTCACCAGGCGTGGAGAAGGAGGAGAGACAGTATGCGATTTCTTTTCTGGCGCGTGGGGCGGGTGTCGTCTCATGCCAATCAAACACGGATCCGTATCGAGATTCAGCGCAACCCAGAGGTCTATTTCTACAAGTGGGTTGTCGATGATCCACGGAGTATGCGGTTAAACAAACGCGAGCTTCACGAGCTCGATATGCGGGTTGCCAAGTACGTGGCAACTCTAAACGAAGATGCTCCCAGCAAGCCGGGGCGCCAGACTGACTTTGCGGTTCTCTAGGGAGTCGCAAGGCACAGCCACCAGTTCAGGGAGAGGTTTTCACGACTCTCCCACTGGCGAGAAAAGGACCACTCCCATGAAATCGACGGTAATAGCCCTAATCCTTGCAGCCGGGAGCATTGCCTCGGCTCAGACGATCACGCATCAGACGGTCAACCCCAACGCGGTGACGCGCGTCGCCACCGCGCTCAACCACCTCAGCTTGATCGAAATGCCGGAGCCGATCACCAAGGCCGCGATCGGAAGCGACGATGTTCAGATCGAGTGGCACGGAAATACAGTTGCCCTTAAACCTCTGCGCCAAGGGCAATCTACGAACCTCTTTGTATGGACCGAGCACACCCAGTCTAGCTACGAGATCCTGCCTCCAGGAGATTTCACTAGCGCAGCCTTCGTCATCGACGAGACAGACGGCCGGCCGGTTGGTAATAAACCCGCCGAGGTCCAGTCGAAGATCAGCGAAACCGAGATTCAGAAGGCGGCGGATACCCTTATTGCGCAAGCGATGCTCGAGAGTTCCACGGTGAACAGCCGTGGCGTGAAGGATTCCAGAGATCATGTGAACGTGAGGATCACTGAAGTTATCCGAGACAAAGAGGCCCTTTACGTCCGCTATACCGTCTCGAATCCGGGCCAGCATCCGTACAGGGTGAGCGAGCCGGAAGTGTATCGGTTCACCCCGAGCGCCGCCAATACTGTAGTCGGGACACTCAAGGGCATGCAGATTCCGGATCATAAGGTAACAGCCCTGGGAGGTGGAACGGCGGTGCCCCTGATTGTGCGGGAGGACCGCCTCAGCAATCAGGATGTAAATCCGGGACAGAGTGTTGACGGGGTTTTGTGCTTCAAGACAAATGAGGACAAGCCGCAGGTTTATCGCTTCGTCTTCGCCAATGACCAATCTCACCCGGTCGACGCCGCGGCGGTGCTCTGATGGAGCCGAGCAATGGCCTCACTGCAAGGGAGGCGCACCGTCGCCTCCTTCTCGCATATAGAGAGGGGAATGCAGGCGGCTTCATCGAGTTCGCCAAGCGTCCCTTCCTGAACCCGATCGAACAGCGCGACGAAAAGAACAAGCGGAAAGTCCATCCCATGTTCGTTGTGGGGATGTTTCTTCTTCTGGTCGCCGTCGCCGTAGCCTTCTTCTTCTCTCATTGAGGTTTCCATGCCATCTGCCCAGCAAAACCGGACACGGCCCCGCAACGATGCGGAGGACGCCATGCTTCTTCTCTGGCTTCTGCTCTTTGCGGTTGCCGGAATCGTCTACTATCTCGCCTACAGCCGCTTCCACATCCGCGCCAACCAACTGGTCGAGTTGACGATCTATCCGCTGCTGGTGGCCATCTTTTTGTATGAGTGGCTTCGTTATGCCGCGAACCGCAAAACGAAGATGGAAGAGGTATGGCCGAGGCCGGTCCCCTACATCTCTCCTGCCGAGGACCGGAAGAACCTCGATCGCGCGCGGGAGCAGCGGGGCGTCCTGCTTGGTTACGACATCTACGGCGCGCCTGTCACCTGGCCGAACGAAACGCGGACCTATCAGGCAAACTGCTTTGGCATGACAGGCGGAGGCAAGACTACGCTGCTCCACGGCATTACGGAGCAGGACATTTTTAGCGGTGCGCCCATCATCTTCATCGACGGGAAAGGGGACTGGGAGCTTTTCGAGAAGCTGATTCCGGCCATGGAAGCGGCCGGCCGAATCCACCAGCTACGCGTCATCAATCCCCTGCGGCCTGATATTTCGGCAAGCTACAACCCGTTCTGGTCGGTCGACGACAACTACGAGGACCATATCAGCTTCATCTTCGAGAGCTTCAAGATGGAGAAAGACTTCTTCGAAGGCCATCAGCGGGTGTATCTCGAAAACATCGCCCGGATCCTCCATTACACCGGGAAGCGCTTCAACTTCCACGATGTCCTAGTGGCGGCGTATGACCAGGACATCCTTGGAAAGCAGATCAAGCTGGCGATGGACCGCACCCGAAACTCCGATGTCATCACCGATCAACAACGACTGACTTTGCAGATGAGCGTGCGCAATCTCCTCGAATCGTTTGGAGATCGAGAGCGTGTGGCCAAGATTCAGGGACTCATCAACAACCTGATGACGTTCATGGCCGACGACCTCGCGTTGATCACCGGCTCCTATGACAACCTGCTTTCACTCGACGATGTGATCGAGCGAAAGTTGATTCTCTATGTCAGCCTGAACGTCAATGTGAATGAACGCGCAGTAACGGCGCTCGGCCGGATGCTTCTCCAAAACCTTCAGCTAATGATCGGCAGGCGGTATGCCGAGGCGCAGAAGGGAAAAGAGCAGCCCTTTGTCAGTGTGATTATGGACGAGTTCTCGCCCTTCGCGTATGAGAACTTTGCCCACATCCTGGTCACGGCCCGCGGCGCGAATGTTGCGTTCCTGTTCGCGCTGCAGAGCGCTCCGCAGTTGCTTCAGGTTGGCCGCGGCTTCCGCAAGGATGTGGCGAGCGCCCCCAATACCACGTTCATGCTTCGCATCAAGGACGAGGAAACCGCGCAGGAATTCCTCAAGGCGTCCTCTCGAATCCGGCAGCTTCGGCGCAGCATGCGCATTCGCAAGACGGGTGTCTTTCAGACGACTTACAAGGAAGAAGGGGAAGGAAGCCAGACCGAGATCAAGGACACGCTCGCCCAGGAGGAACATATCAAGCGCATGCCGACCGGCCAGATGGAGATGCTGGCGCCGGACAAGATACGCGGCGTGGTGCACCGGCACCTGCACATTCGCCAGCCGTTCCGGCACTGGCTTTCGGGTGTCCCCGAGAATCTTTACCCGAAATACGTCAGCTATATGGACGATTCCGAAGGTTTGAATCTCCGCTTTCCCAATCCGGAGTTGGAAGAAAAACGCACCCGACAGAGCCGGAAAAGGAGCTCGTAATGAGAAGGAAGATGATTCTATGCGCGCTGCTGCTGGCTCCTGTTCTCGCTTTCGGCCAGACGGCAGGAGTCAACACGGAGCGACCGCGCAGTTCCTACGATCCGGGCGCTTCTTTGAACGCGAAAGGACAGCAGCAAAGTGGAGTCGCGGCCGCCCTCGAGAAGATCAATCCCCAGGATAAGGACTACGGGCAGGTAATCGATCAGGGGCGGATTGCTCTGTTCGAGCAATCAATCGAGGACTTTTATTGGCGGAGCTGCATGGTTCTGACTGTGCTGCTCATCCTCTCTCTTATGTACATCGTTTGGCTTTGGAGAGAGCGTGATCTCCGCCTGAATGTCTCAGCCGACATTGTTGCCCAGCTCTTTAATAGCCATGTCGCGGCAAGGGCAAAGGCGCTTGAGGCCATCGATCTGCATAACAAATTGGCGCGGCGATACAACGCTAAATGCCTGGAACTGGCGGAAGCAAGAGAGGCAGAAGCAGAGAAGGAGCAGAGGAAAACACGTAAGGGAGATGAGGAAACAGCAGATAAGCTCGCGGCGAATCCCGCAGCCGAGACAGAAACGAAGGACGGCTCAAGAGTCACTACTCATGAATCCGAGGTAGCGGAGGAATGTTCCAGTACCGAGGCAAACGACGAGAACAGCGGTGCGGATACCGAGATTACGCGTCTGAACGGACTGGTTCAAAACCTGCAAGCACAGGCGAAAGCACAAAATCAGAAGATCTCAAACCTTCGGAGTCAGCTAAATCGCGCTCACGACCAATACAAGGTACAGCCCAATCAAGTGAGGGAATCGTGATCATTCATTGCCTCAGCTACGGCAGCCTCTGGTGGCTTCGGCCCGGAAGCGATAACAATGACCCAGCCAAGTACACGTCTCGCGCAGCAATATTCAATACGACCGGATTCACGCGAGGTACACGTGAGCATCGCAACTGGATTATTCCAGGAGTCGTGCGACTCAACGCAGGTACATGCTTAGAGCAGCGTGTCTCCGTTGTAGGAATGGAGCCGGGGCGTTTTCAAACTCCGGGGTTGGAGCGTTGCGGATCGCAGAACAGGCTCCTGCTACAAAGGAAGGTAAAGAGGACCACACCCGCAGATATGGCTCTCGTTCGACTGGCGAGCCGGGCTGCAGGACGTATTTCTTTTGCTCATGAATGGCGTTCCCCAGGTGTTAGGGTGGTCGCTGCAAGTGCGTTTCGAGGCGAACAGGAAACGTTGCTGCTCGTACCGAGAGGCGGACAGGTGACAACGGAGCAGGGAACATGGAGGTTGGAATGGAACAACACGGGCAGCCCGGAACCAGCGTTTACGATGATCAGCGCCACTCAGATGACGAGCAACTAGAGGGCAGCAAGCCGTTCAAGTTCAATTATGAGCGCGATCTCCCCTTGCTGCTGCATGTACGAAATGCGACATTTGTGAGCAACGAGCAGATGTATTGCTTCTTCATGGAATCCAAACTTGAGCGCAACCGCCGTTGTTTCAGCTGGAGATTGCAGCGTCTGATTGCCGGAGATCTCATCCGTGTGATGCCAGAGGTGCGGCCCTATAAGGGGCCGGTATACGCGATCACCAGGCTAGGATTGGCCACACTGGAGAGCTACGGCCAGGGACTGATCAGCATAAATTCAGATTCGCGTACCCTCCCGAACAGCTTACAGGCCCCACACTTTCTCGAATTGAACGATATCCGGCGCACGTTCGAACAGACCAAATGCCTGCAGAGGTGGCGATCGGAACGCGAATTGACCTCTCTCAATTACGTCATTGGAACACCGCTAGCGAAGGATTACGACGCAGTCGCAGAAGTGGTTTTGGAAGGAGAACCCTTCCGGATAGCGATTGAGTATGAGCGTTCGCTCAAGAGCGCGGCACGCTACAAGGAGATTCAGAAATCAGTCCAGGACGAAGGACAAGTAGACCTCGTGCTTTATCTCACGTCCACAATGGATCTCGTGTTTAGTCTATCCGCTGAATTTTCGTACCCGCCTATTCCAATGTGTTTCGTCAGTTCCTGGAAGTTTAAGCAGAACAAATTGGCTACCAACCTCATCCTGCGCTATGGCGAGATGAAGGAAACATGCTCCTTGCGTTTTGCGCTGGAGAACATCATCCTCGCTATAAAGTAGACGCTCGCCAGTCTTCGCATCACAGAAAACAAGCCAGGAAGTCCTGCCGAAGGTCTCCATTTTCTTTCGTTCTGCGTAGATGATCCCCCTACCTTCCGACTTCCTCTCGCCCTCCTGAGTCTTCCTCGTCGCCTTCCCATTTGCCTTCCTTACATCATCTCCACGCATTCCTCGTGCATATGGGGGTACTTCCTGGCGTCTTCTACCAGGCTTCCTCGGCACCCTTGTAGGTCACTGTTTCAAAATAACTTATTTTTGACTAACTACAAGAATGACTGCAAAAACGTTGCCAGCCAAGAAATTGCAATTAGGGTTTATTGGCTCAATCCCGGCAGAAAATCTCAAACAGCCAAATGAAGGAACCGTGATGCTCATCCCAGAAGAGTTTATTGCGCCCTATGCCGATCAGGCTGCGCTCGTCATCAACGTCAGCGGCGGCAAAGGCGGCACCCGCAAGTTGGGATTGTTGCGCTCCCAATTTCCGAGCGGACACCGGATTTGAACACGTCCGTCCCGTCGCAGCGGTGGACCGGTCGCGCGAATTAGCCGGCAGGGTTGGTCTCGAATTGCACGTCGTCCGCAACCCCAACAAGACCTATTTGGAGATGGTCCGTCGTCGTGGGAAGTTTCCGTCCGCGCAGTTCCGGCAGTGCATCAGCGACTTGAAGCGCGCTCCGATTCAGAAGTTCATCCGCCAATCGCCGCATCCGGTACTCATCAATTGCATGGGAATGCGCGCCCAGGAGTCGGCTCAACGGACACGACAAGATCCTTGGTCCAGAGACGATGGGCTGAGTAAAGCCGGTCGTACGGTGTACAACTGGCTGCCGACCTTCCAGGAAACCACAGATGAAGTTCTGAGCTGACACTGGAAGAATGGCGTCTCCCTGCACCCGGTGTACGTCCCGGAGTATCACCGTGACGGAACCGAAGGCGGCTACCTTCGTCGGCTTTCCTGCCGGGTTTGTATCTTTTCGAGCGACCACGACCTGCGGCAAATCTACGCCCATGATCGCGCAGCCTTCGACCAGGTGAGCAATCTGGAAACTGAAACAGGCTTCACCAGGAAGCCTGGGAGATCGCTGATCCAGATCGTAAGCGCGTCTGACCCGGCTGAGCAAGAAGCAAATCAGTTGGGCCCGTTTCTATCGTAGTCGTAGAAAACTTGCCGCGTTTCAATCGGACGTTCGGCATTTGACCGCGGTTCTGTTCACGGGTATGTTGCATCCATCGCGTCCGGAGGCACACCGCTCGGGCGAGATATCTACGGAGAGAGGTGATCTCAAATGGAAGCGAATACACCCGAGTTCAACATGAACCCGGACTGGAGACCTTTGGAGCTAGCGGTGAATCCTGCGCAGCTCGACGACTTCATGCACATGGGTAGAGTCGGAAACATCCAACTTTACAAACACAGGAATACGCGCCGATATCTTAATATCGACGCAACATCGGGCGTCTGTTTTCAGTACATGAGCGGCGAGTACCAGACCATCGAGCGCGACTGGGCGATTGCATATGCTCTGGGATTGTGACTTGGTAAATCGCAGTCTCAAGTTTGAACAGAGTACCAGTGGATCTTCGGGCAGCCCGGTTGCTCGACAACCAACCAGCTGACATTCCGGAGGTCCTTTCCCCAGAGACCACGGAAACTCCACCGATGGCTCCATGTTCTGTGAGTGCGCCGACAACTTTGCATTAATCTCCTTGTCGCGCGTGAATAGGTTGACCTTCATCAAGCCCTGCGCCGCTGGTTGCGCCAATCGCCGCGTGGCTCCCGTGGGACCTCAAGGCGCCTCTCAGCCATTTCGAAATGCCGAGTGCCGGTCTCCGTGCTTATGCATGGTCATCGACAGCAGTGCAGTCGCACTGCGCCATCCGTCGGGGACTACCGATAGCCCTGACACAAATTTCCAATAAGGGAGGAAACCCGTATCCACGTGAGAATCACTCAAATCGACGGCGAATTACCGAACCTCGCGCTCACGGCAATCTCCGCCTATCACCGGAGCCGCGGAGACGAGATGGCGTTCCCTCGAGGAATGTGATGGCATACATGCTGATCGGCCACGACCCATTCGAGACTTGGAACCGTATCTGGCATCGGTTCAACCGGATGGTGGAGCGCGGGATCAGGCCCTACCCGATGGTGTGTGACCGCAAGCGCACCGACCCGTTGAGCTTTCAACGATGGGTGATCACGGGACTCTACCGGATCGTGAGGTGGGGCGAGTATTGCAGGGCCACCAAGAGCACCGACAGTGTGGCTGCTTTTCAACGAGCAGTAAGACCCCCAACGAAGCGGCATTGAGCCGCTTCGCAAAGGAGGGCACCGTGATTGCTTTCCGCTACAAAGTCAAGATCGACGAACGCATTCGGGCGAAGTGCCAGCGCCACCCCCGGTACAATCCGGAGCGCGATGGTAGGGAAGGAATACGCGGCGCGTGTTCCACTTGCCACACCCTTTTCGATCTCTACAACTCCCGCATCGAACTGGACAGGGCGATCCGCGATTTCCTGCGGCAATCCGGGCCGTGGGCCGGGTCAGGAGGCCGCGCCCAAGCAAAAACAAGGTTTCCGACCCGGAGCTGCCCCCAGGCCAGGTCAAATAGCCAATCCACCCGTAGGATTCTTCGCAGTTTCGCGCTACTATCAAAAGGAGACGGATCGTTATGACCGACAATGTACTGCAAACCCTACAAAAGCTTGTCCAAGACGTCATCGCTCCGGACGTGCGCGAACTCAAGGTGCGATTGACCTCGCTCGAAAAATCAGTCGATGAGCGGTTTAGTTCACTGGAAAGGCAGAGCGATGCCCAGTTTAAGGCGATCCTTGCCGCCATCGGCGAGTCCAAGGCACAGGCCGAACTCAGCAACATGCGCGTCGTCTCCGCTCTCAGCGAACGGGTCGCGGCGCTAGAAGCAAGAGCGCCAGCAAACCAATAGACAGAAGACACCTTCTTCGTTCCAAGCGAGCGCGTGCCGGGGAAAATCGGCGCGCGCTTTTCTCTGCTCAGAAGTGCCCTCCTATTTCCCAGTATTGCCCCCAGCAAATCAGCTGATTCGATTACCCCACCCCATCGCAACCCCCACGGCTTCAAGGAGGAAATCCGATGCTGCCTGGAGAAGCGATTGCCGGCGGTGCGCCCGATACGTGCGCCAACTGCGGGACCAACCTCACAAACGAGGTGCTTTGCTCGCGAGCCGGATATTACATCGGCACGCAATGCGAGTGCGGCCCTTACTCCCGGGAGTCAGGCTATTACCGGACTTATGAAGTTGCCCAGAGTGCTTTGAACTCCGGCCCCTTCTCCCGAACCTAAATTCTCGTCACCATTTGACCGGGGAGTGCGGACTGACTGGCAACAGGAAACCCACTCTCCACACGTACCTACACCTGGCAATTTCTGCCCAAACCCAACCCAAGAGAGGACCATTCCAATGAAAATGCAACGTCGTTATTCCAAACGCGAGCTGCTTGGCCAGCTTCGTGTCGAGTATCTTTTCTCCACCAACGAGCTTCCCGGCATCACCCCCGACTCCTCTCGGTGGGAGGTCCTTGGTGCTTTTCTGAAGGCCGGAGAAGCCAGAGCGGAGCGCCTGATCGAAACCGATGGCGGATTGATCTTCCTGCAAAGCATTCCGCATCGCCCGAATACGGGAGCAATCTACGTCTACAACGAGGCCACCGGCACGTTTCTATGGCTGCGCTTCGACCGGGACGACGACCTGAACGGAGTCGATTTCGATCAGGCGGTTTGGGCCTATCGGTTGTTGAAGTGGACGGACCTACAAGACCGGGCCGGCAACCACCGCGCGCAACATTGCCACGCTTGACATCCCACGGACGGCCTCAGCGGGGGAGAGAAGCTCAAGAAAACGAGCATTTCTGCCCCAATTTGACTGAATTTTCATCCCCATTTACAAACAGCTAACGAAAGGAGCGAACCATGTCAGAAGCCGCAACCACTCCCTGGATTCCGCCCAGAGCCACGCCTGAGATTCTGAAAGTCGATCCGGCTCTCGTCCCCGAATACATGACGTGGTTTGTGAACCGACGGGCCTACACCCGGCAATCGGACACTCCCAATCCGGACAACCAGCGTTACTACTACTACCAGCCGAAAGAACGGTTGACGAAAAACCGCCTGGCGCTCGACGAGGGTGCGGTACGGAAACACCTCAAGGGGTTCCAAACCATCGGCCTCTATGCCATCAATCCGGAGACCCAGTGTTCCAAATGGGTGGCGATCGACGCAGACTACCAGCGGGCGCATCGAGACCTGGCTGCCCTCAAGCTGGAATTGAAAGAAGATGGCGTCGAAGCCGCCCTCGAAATGTCACGGCGAGGCGCCCATCTTTGGATTCTCTGTGGCGAGCCGCTTCCTGCAAAGGATTGCCGAGTCTATATCTATAATCTTGCCCTTCGCCTGGGAGTGCCGATCAAAGGCACCCTCAACCGATTGGATGGAATCGAGATCTTCCCTCGTCAGGACGAGCTGCGCGCAGGAGAATTCGGCAATGCCATCCGCGGTCCTCTCGGGGTCCACCGGGCGAATATGCATCGGTATTGGTTTGAAGAGGCCGCCCCCGATCTTCAGGCACAGTTCGCTTATCTGCGTGCGGTGAAACGGCTCACGGCGGATGAGCTGGCGAACTTCGTGGAAGGGCTCAGCATTCCAGAGGAGTTCCAGTCACGGCCGAAGATCGAGCCGCCAGCGGTCTCCCTCAACAGCACTCGCGGATTCCAGATCCTCGAACATGTGCAGGTGAAACGCAAGGCAAGCAACAACTGGTGGACACAATGCCCGTCCTGCGCCAAGCAGGGTCACGACCGGTCTGGCGATAACCTCGCCATTTCGTTTGGCGACCCACGCTATTACAAGTGCTGGGCAGGCTGCACCAAGGAAATGATCCGGGAGGCCCTCGGCGTCCCGATTCACCAACGTTAAACACCTGCTACCAAGGAGAGTTGATGTATGGACAAGAAACTCGCGACTCTGGCCCAACGGGGCCTCACCCTGCCGGAGCCCACCCGGAAGGAGATACGCAAGACAGGTATCTTCAGCCGGGCTTCGCTTCAAGTTGTCTACCAGCAACAGGCTCGCCGATGGGCATTGCGCGGAGAGGAGGCGGGCGGGGCGGTCGCGAGTATCGGCCACTACGTTGGCTTCAGCAGGATCGATGGACAGCCGCTCGCCTGGATGCAACGGGTACAGAACTTCATGCCCAACGGAGTTCACGCCATTGCGATCGAGCCGGAGTTGTGTCGTGTCGAGATGTTCCGATACGAGAACACTTATGACGTGCTGATCACGAGGCACTCCCTCTCCGCTCAGCAAGGAGGAGGACGGCCTCAGATTGAGAGCGGCATCATCTTCTTTCGTCGTGCCGGCACCCTGGCGACGGAGCTCTGGGGCAAGGACTCTGCCTTCCGAGGCGGGGCATCGCCGCGGTTCTTCAAGAGAAACGGTGAAGAAGAGCTTCCGCCAGAAGCCTTCATCGACACGTTGCTCAAAATCACCGAGGGCGTGTGCTGTGTCGGCTGTAAACATTCTCATCTTTTGGAACTGGGAAACTCACTGTCACTTCACCCATAGTTTTGCCGAATGAGAAGGATAGTGTTGCCGCGAAACTTCATGAACTGATATGAGGAGGCTCAGCCGCTGCTTTTTCCCGAGCCAGTATCTCACGTTTGATATCGAGTAGCAGCTCGCAGGCCATGCGGTAGTTGAGACTTTTTGGGATAGACATACGTTTGAGGACGCGATACACGAGCAGGTCTATTCCTTCCTTATGAAGTCGATTTGCAATCTCGCGAAATTCGTGGATTTTATTTTGTAGGAGATTCTCGATAGTTGCAGATTGGTGTTGCTGGTATCGCTCGCAGAGTGCGGCGCAAAGGTCGGGGAAATGGTGACGGAGGGTTTCATAGTGATATCCGGTGCGTTTTCGAAATGCTGTCAGAGACAACGGCGGCGACTCCTGGAGTGCTTCGTTCATTTGCTGTTTGGCCTTTTGCACGTCGAAGGTGGGACGTTTGCGAATCCGGATGCCCCGCCAGTATGGTATGCGAAACACATCGAGCGACTGAATCGAACTCGGTTTGGCATTTCCGGTCAGGAGGTTCGCGAGCGTCACATTCAATGTGCGCGCGATCCTCAGGTAAACCGGAAGCATCGGCAACTTCTTCCCCTTTCGCCAATCGGTGACAGACGAGGTACTGACTGCCAGCATGCGACAGACACTGGAGAGACCTTCGGCGTCGGTCATGGCCCAGATCAGATCGGACAACTGTTGGCGGCAGAGCAGAGTGGGCGAGTCAAACGAGGCGCGGATCAAGTCTTTGACTTGCCATGCCGCCCATATTTCCCAGTCTTGCGATTCAGAAGGGAGCAGAGAGTAGCGATCGCCTTGATGTTGGTTTTCTTCGATGCCGAGCCATTTCTTGCAGCGGCTGCAATATCCCACGGGGCAACACTGACCGAGGAACGGCTGCGGTTTTCCGCAGTTGGCGCAGGTCGATTGAAGTGGATAGCCATGATCCGGGCAGTACTTCACGACTTCCAGGGCCCAGAGCAACGGCATGTATACGATGTTGCCGCTATTGCTCCAGTTGTTGAGACATCGAGGACACCAGGCAGCCACACCGCGAGTCAGCAATTGCGTCGGCAACACAGGTTTCCAGGGAAGCATTGTGAGGTACGAGAGGTCCGTTCGCCCGGTCAGTCTTCCAACCACCGATGCGAAGCGAGCAGCGGAGTTGCCGACGCTGTTGATTGGGGAAGTGAAGCATCGTGTTTTGGCGGTAACGGCGCAGGAAAACATATTGCGGCGTCCAGCGTTGAGGGGAAGCAGTTCGCGGTGGTTCAATGCTCCGGCAGAGATAGAATGCGCTTCCGCGAGGCGGGAGAAGTAGCTGGTCAGACTCTCTACCGATCCTGTACCGAGACCGGCAGGACGGAGATGGTAGAGATGACTTCGCGGGGGCATCTCCACTTCACACAAGTCCCATGCTTCGTATTGCACCATCTCGTTAGCTGGCATGTAAGACTCCATGACTGACGCCAACAGCATCTCGAAAGGGTCGACGTTGACCCACGCGGCTATTTCTGGCTCGATTATCGAGGGCGGCAAATGTAGTCGGCTCCAGGCACAGCAACTGTCGGAGTTTTCCTCGGTTTTCCTCGCTCTCCGTAAGATCAGCTTCTCCCTCCAGCGCGTCCTTGGCCATGCGTTGACACTGGCATACGGACCAGGCTGTTTGCTCGAGAATCCTGCGTGTGATGGCAGGGCTGTCTTCGGCAAGCGCGATCGCCAGTGCGCGTATGAGCCAGTCCTTGAGCACTCCGACGCAGCCGATGGAGCGCTCATAGCAATAGTCGAAGTGCTTGAGAAGGTCGGATTCCCCGGGCAATGGCAAGTGGCGTTGGAAAGTGAAAAGTACGCTTTGGAAGGCAACGTAGTCTTCCGGCCGATCAGCGCGGTAGCGAGGAAAGTGAATGTCAATGCTGCGCCGGCTCAACTGCGCACTCAAATTGCGGAAAGGGAGAAGCTCATATGTCCCGAACATTATGTGAATTGTCTTGGTGAGGTTGGCAAGGGATTTGATCGAGTCAAGTTGGTCTTGAAGCTTACGACCGCTCTTCATTTTTGTGAGGTGTTGTGCCTCGTCGATAAAGAACGCCACGGGACGGCGGTAAAGGAGCGCGCTTTCGAGGGCGTAACGCAGTTCGAGGCCCACTGCGCGCGGGTCCAGAGTGAATCTTCCAGCGCCGTCCCGATAAACGCCGCGTACGCGATAACTGATCTTCTGATCGATCAGCGGTTCTTCCATCGCCACGAGGGCACGTCGGTAGTAGTCCTTCCAACTGAACTGTGCGGCATCGGCGGCGGCTTCGACACTGACGACGGGAATGCGTCCTGGGTCTTCCTGTAGCGTGGAAAGGAGAGACTGCTTGAGATACTTCTCAACCCGCAAGCGCAGCGTCGTCTTCCCGACACCGGTCGGGCCATAAACGAAGATCAACGACAATCCGGCTGGGTCCTGGATGGCTTGCCTAAGTGCCATGTCGGCTTCTTTCAAGCGCGGATGAGCCATGGTGAACGAATGGAAATAGGCTATCCGGGCATGGGAAGGTTGCTGCAGCAAGGCTTGGGGAAAGGCTCCGTCAGGCATGTTTCAATACTCCTCGAACACCTCGGGTTGGAGCGACGTGAACGGTTCGCGCTGCACCTTCTGCACATGCGCAAAACTAAATTCATCGGGAGTTGGACGAATGCTATCCGCCAGTTTGACCTGGCCACGGTGCCCAACCTGGCGTACCTGCCTGGACTCGGCGTCCCGGAGGCGCTGCAACAGGAGTGCTTCTTCGGCCTCGATGGAGGCGATGAAGTCAGCCAGCTTTCGAGCCGTCAGTTGAGTGCTAGGGGAATGATCTCGAAGTTGCTTGCGGAGTTCTTCGGTGGCCAGCATCAGCTCGCGTTCCGAACGGCCGCGAAAGACTGCATAGTGCTCAGAACAGCATGTGACCCAGCGCTTTCCAACAAAGGCATAGGCAATGCCCGCATCGTAAGGGTCGTAACGGACTGGAACGCTGGTCTGCTCGACAGCAGGGTCACGGAAGACAGTCGACCAATAGTGGAGGTGATGGATCTTGACGCCTCTGCCAGGCGAGACGAATGCCGTCCCTTTTGTTGTCGTCGGCAAGGTCATCATGCGGAACTCATCGTCATATGTGATCGAGCGGTGGGCGCGAATCCCCGCACGCACCAGGCCATCGGCGAAACAGTCGCGGGGAGTCTTGCCAAGGGCGGGATGAACAGTCGTGTCGTAAAGCTCATAGGCCCATTCGCAAAGGCGATCGTAGAGCCGGCCGAGTGTCCACACGGCATGATTCTTGGGGTTCACCGAGGACGTGACCACGCGGATTTCCTTGGTGATTTGGGTATTTCCCAACAGGTTATAGATCAGTTGCGTGTTGGTGGTTCCAAAAACGCGCTCACATACAGAGCCGAAGCGGGCCTTCGCGGGAGGCCGGGTCTTTTTTGTGCAGTCATAGCGTGCAAGCAGGGTCTCGAAGTAAGTGCTCTCGAACTCCTTACCGCCATCCGCGACGACGATCTGTGGAAGCCGGCCATGACGGTGTACACACTCGCGGAGGGCAATCATGCAGGCGCGGTAGCTGGGCGGATCAAAGGACAGCGTGACTGCAAGCAGACGGCGCGAGAAAGCGTCGGTCAGGAGAGTGAGCCAGGGGCGGCCAAGATTTCGGTCTGTGCTCGAGCAGAGGAGTTCGACATCGAGTTCGGTATGGTCGATGTGGCATATGTGGAAAGGGCGATCGCCGTGCCGAGGTGTAGTGAATGCGAGTTCGCAATAGGCTGGCTCGGACTTGTAAGCCGCCCTGCGCCCCCTTCTTTTCAGCAACTGTTCATACAGAGGACGTCGATTTACTTCCTGGCAAAAGGTCTTGTAACTGGGGGTTGGCGTTCCATGCGACTCGCAGGCCCGCGCCAGCGCACCATACACATGCAGTTTTCGTTTTTGCTTGAGCGTTTCGTAATCGACCTCGATGAACTGTGCCATAAGAGCGCGGGTCTTCTCAGGCAGCCTCGGTGTGCGATTGCCGCTCTCGCTGAGTCGCGGCAGCAAGCCAACATAACCGTTTCCGTAAAGCGCTTCAGCTCGCCGGTACTTGTGCATCCAGTCTCGGACGGTTCGCAGGGGAACATCGCTGGGTTCATTCGCCTGATAGGCGCGAAGAATATGGAACCGGCGGTTGGCCTCCGCCATCTGCTCAGGCCCCATGGATGGCAGTTGATTCCACCCGCTTTCCGCGACCAAGGCGCTTGGATCTGGCACATCGCGCTGGTGACTCGAAACTGCCGGGCGCGGCGTCGGTTCGCCGTTGTTTCCGAAGAGATATACCCGCTTGGGATCAATCAACGGTGCGGCAGAGAAGTCCGTACGGATGGCTCCAGACGCAATGAGCATATAGATGTCGTCAGGTGTCGCCAGCCCTTTTGCGGCAAGAAACAAGTCATTCAGCGAGATGCCTGGATGTGCCGAGACCATGATGAGCACGGCCTCTCGAATTCGGTGCTCGACTGTCGGGGACTCCGCACGAAGGTAGTCTTCCAGGAACTGGATGTTCCTCTGATAGGTCCAATCAATCTGGCAAGAGGACCGAACACGATAATAGAGATCCAGCATCGTTGCCTGTGCTTCGCCAGGCGGGCAGCGCCATATACCCTGACCTTCGCGGCGATAACGATTAGGACTGTGATCCGCCAGTTGGAGAAGATCTTCTTCGGTCTTCCACTCTTCCCAGCCAGCCTGGGTCGCGCGAATGACGAAGAAGTCAGGTGTGTGCATAACTCCGAGGCGTCTTCCGCTCCCGCTTGCGTAGCTAAGCTTCAGTGCCGGAGGCTGATCGTAATACTCGAGCACATCCGCATCATGTTCCATCTCATAAATGGCGGCCAACTCCACTCGGTGGCTTTCGAACTGGATAGTTACCCCCATCTTGCGGCTGGGGTATCGGCCGCACACGTTCGATCTGCCACCTTGAACGCGTCGAGCTGGCTGGCAGGACCGAATGCGGTCTATCAAGAGCCGGATCGGTGCCGGGATGCGGGGTCCGTCATACCACGCAGACAGTTCCTGTTGACTGAGCATGGCAGGCCTATCTATCCATCTGCACAATGGGGGACATGTAGATCCTCCTTCCTGTCCCGTCTGAGTGAAGGAACACTGCTAGCGGCGCGGCTTCGCTACTGCGTCCTTCTTGAGTGCGCGCAGGTACCGCACACCCGCGTCGTTGATCAAGGCTTGCAGGAGGCGTCCATTCCGAATGGCAGAACGGACCTCCGGCACCAATTCCTCTGGGATGTAGATGGAGAATCTGCGGCCCTCGTGCCGGCCGTAGAGTGCGTAACTGCTGTGACCCTTTCCGGACTTACAAGCCTGGCAGTTCTCCCGAATGCATGGACTCTTTCGCAACGAGAGAGAACCAACCGCTACCGGCCAAAGCTTGTGGACGGAACCGAGGAACCAACGCCGGAGGTCAGTGTTCTGATGCGCGTTCATCGTATGCATGTATCAAAACACACATACAGACCGCGATGCAATGATTTTTTCTTGGGAGGCGCGAGGAAGACTCAGGAGAGTTATGCCTGCACGCTTCTACCGCACTCGTGGCAGACCTATAGTTCCATGGTGACCTTCCGGCAAACTTATGCTTCCAGTGCGATTCAGCAAAATGAGGAGTGTGTACAAATGCAGAGAGATACGGCCCGAGTGCCGGCAAACCTATACTTCGTAAACGGCAAATCTATGGGTGAAGTGACACTCACCAGCGAAACGCCAGGAAGTATTGGTGTCGGCATGAACACAGAGCATCCTCGCTTCGGTCAGAGACTCCAGACCGGTGGCGGTATTTTGCTCGTCGCAGGCGTTACGGGCAACTTGCGAGATCACTTGAGTGTTCTCGTTGCCGGCTGCCTTCTGACACTTGCACTTCTCTATCGACTGTCGATTGAACTCAGCATCGTTGGCGACGAAACGGAGGAGGAGATCGAGCCGAAGCTGCGGCACCTCAGACTTCTCAATCAATTTTCATTCCTGGCAGCCGTATTTGGACTGGTTGGTTTTCTACACGAACAGTAAGGGGAAATTCCTATGCATGTCTTCCGAAATCTATTTCTGCTGTCGGCGGGAGCAACTTTGTTCTGGGCCATCCAGCATCGCGATCAACTGCAGCAGGCCCCTCATCCGTCCCTCTCCTCTGTTCTCACCCAGGCCAGCCATCGGCTTCCGTCTGTTCTGTCTCCGCCTGATACCCACATTCGATCTGTACATGCCGCGGGCGGAAGCGAACAGATTTTCTTTTCTCCGTCACAAGACCTTGAGCATGTCGATATCAGCCTCATTAATGACGCGCACTCCTCGATCAAAGTGGCGATGTATGCCTTTACGGACCGTAGGATCGCGCAGGCGCTTGCACGGAAGGCATCGCAAGGCGTCGAGGTTTGGGTGTATCGCGATCATGAGCAGTTCGAGCAAGAGCGGGAGCGGCACTCGAAGGTTATGGCAGTCCTATCAGGCCACAGAAACATCCATGTTTTAGTGAAAGGCAGCAATGAATTGATGCATGAGAAAGCAGTTCTGATCGACGATCGCATCCTACGCGATGGTTCCGGCAACTGGTCGGTATCGGCCACGCGCTATCAGGATAATCAGGTCACAGTGACCCAGGATCGTCGCCAGATCGCGGCGTTCGATCGTGAATTCCGAGCGATGTGGAACCGAGCGGGTAACCTCGTCGTTCAATAGATGTCTCACCGTCTCACCTAATTCAACCAGGCACCTCCAGAAAGGAACATCGTATGGCAAAGGGAATGAACAAAGTTTTTCTACTCGGTCACGTAGGGAAAGATCCAGAGATGCGGGCCACGCAGAGCGGCAAAGCGGTCGCAAACTTTTCACTCGCGACGGCAGAACGACAGAAGCAGGGCGACGAATGGGTCGACAAAACCGAATGGCACAGTCTGGTCGCTTTTCAGAGGACAGCGGAAGTCATTCGCGACTATGTCAAGAAGGGCTCGCATATCCTGATCGAGGGCAAGCTCCAAACCCAGTCATGGGACGACAAAGACTCCGGGCAGAAAAAGTATAAGACCGAGATCATCGTCAACGAGGTGACGTTACTCGGTAATGGCCACGCACGCGAAAACAGTAACGAGACATCGCAGTCTTCCTCCTCATCCTCGTCGTCGAACGGAAGAAGCTCAGAAGGCTATTCCAACTCCGGAAGCTCGAACTATGGGCAACAGGACGAATATGGAGAGCTCGGAATCACTGATGCAGACGTCCCTTTTTAATCCGTGGTTTTGCGGGAGTGTTCACTTTCAAGCTTGTAGGTCTCACTCTGAGAGCTACCGATCCATTGTCTGGTTGTGTGCGCAAGTCGCGTAGGCCGTAGGCCGGA